>NZ_JBHJUI010000016.1:95555-182842 GCF_042268405.1 Kitasatospora sp. NPDC056184
CCCCAACCCCCGGGGGGGGCCCCGGTGGTTTGGCGGGGGTTCCCGGGTTTCCGGGGCTCCCGGCCTCCGGGGGGGGGGGGGGGGGGGGGGGGGGGCCCCCCCGCCCCCCGCCCCCGGACTCCCCCTTTCTGTTTCACCTCGCCACACCCCCGAGGAGCTGCTCCGTGTCCAGCACCCTTGCCGAGCCGCGGCCCGTCGAACGCGAGAACCCCCTCCGATGGGTACGCCGGGCGTTCCGTGACTTCCGCCGCTCCCGGCCGTTCTACGGCGGGCTGCTGGCCGTCCTCGCCGGCGTCCCGATCATGTACTTCCCGTACGCCAACCTGTCGTTGAACGGCATGACGATCGCCATGGCCACCACGGCCGGCGCGGGCTCGCTGATCATCGGGGTGCTGCTGATCGTGCTCGGGCTGACCGGCTGGTTCCAGCCGGTCGTCCGGGTCTTCGCGGGCATCGCCACCACGCTGCTCACCCTGGTCTCGATCCCGGTCTCCAACCTGGGCGGCTTCGGCCTGTCGATCCTGCCGGGTCTGATCGGCGGCGGTCTGATGATCGCCTGGGCGCCGATGCCGCCCGCCGAGGCGGTCGAGGCGGCCGAGGCGACCTCCGCCGGGACCGCCGCCGTGGCGGAGAGCACCGTCGCCCCCGAGGAGCCGGTCACCGCGGCCGGTGCCGTGCCCGCCGCCGGGACCTCCGCCGACGAGCCCGCCCCGCGGCCCCCGGCCGCCACCGAGGGCACCGTCCCGGCACAGCAGGCCGGAGAGCCGAAGGAGGTCCGGTGAGCGAGCCGCGCGAGGAGCTTCCGCAGACCGCGGCGCGGCGCTCGCCCCGGCACGCCGCGCCCCGCACGCCCGTGCGGGTCCGGCTGCGCGGCCGGGCGCTGGCGATGGCCGCCGTGCCGACCGCGCTGCTGATGGCCGCCGCCTACACGCCGAACCCGGCGATCGCCGAGCCCACCGCCGGCAAGCCGTGCGCCACCGCCCCGGACGCCGTGCCGCGGGCGCCCGCGGTGGCCGAGACGCCGGTGCCCAAGAGCGAGCTGCCGCCGCCGCTCCCCGGTCCGTCCGTGCCGCTGCCCGAGGCCCCGGCCCCCGGGACGCCCGCCCCGACGGGCGCGCCGAGCGCCGCCCCGACGACCGCGCCGGACCCGACCGCGACCGCCCCTGCCACTGGCACCGCCACCGGCAAGGCGAACGGCGGGGTCGTCCAGGCCGGGCTCATCGACGACCTCGTCGGCGGCGTCACCAACCTGCTCGGGCCGAGCGCCACCGCGACCCCGTCCGCCGGGACGCACGCCGCCGCCCCGGCCGCCGCGCCGACGACGGCCGGCGCCGCCCCGGCCGCCGAGCCGACGGGCCCGCCGGTCACCGCGGCGCCCACGCCCTCGGCCACCCCGGGCACCCCGGCGCCGACCGCTCCGGCCACGCCCACCGCGCCGACGTCCGCGCCGACGACGCCGGCCGCGCCGACGGGCCCGAAGCCGTCCGGCACCCCGTCCGCGTCGGCGAAGCCGTCCGCCGCCGCGAAGCCGTCCGCCTCCGGCAGCCCCTCGGCCACCCCGTCGAAGGACCCGAACTGCCTGGTCGACTCCAAGGCGCTCGCCCCGGGCGGCAAGCCGGCCGACAACCCGATCCTGGTGCCGGACCAGAACTGGACGCTGCAGACCACCCGGCTCGCCCTGAACCACGCGGTGCTGCTCGGCGTGGTCAACGTGCAGACCCCCACCGGCACCAAGCGGGTGCTGAAGTTCGAGGTGGAGAGCGTCGACATCGAGAACCTGCACATGTCGACGCTGGAGGGCAACGGCAGGACCTTCCACGTGAAGGGCGCCCCCGGCTCGGTCTCGACCATGCGCAAGGGCCCGGTCACCATGTACGTGGAGCGGCTCTCCGGCCACCTGTCCAAGGTGCTCGGCCTGCCGGTCCCGATCGACCTGGGCGAGCTGACCCTCACCCCGGACGGCCCGCTGCCGCAGTGGCTGTACGACCTGATCGGTCAGCTGGAGCTGCCGCTGTGGATCGAGCTGACCGGGGTGACCGCGGTCCAGTCGGGCCAGTTCGGCGGCACCCTGAGGATCCCCGGCATGCAGCTGTTCAACGACGACCAGCCCTACCCCGGGAAGGCCTGATCCCGGCCCCCGACGCCCGTGGGGCGGCCCCTCCCGTCCGGAGGGACCGCCCCACGGGCGTGTTTCCGCGCCGCCTTACGCGCTGCGGGTGCCCAGGTGGTGCACCTGGACCATGTTGGTGTTGCCGGGGATGCCGGGCGGGGAACCGGCGGTGACGATCACGGTGTCGCCCTCGCCCAGCTCGCTGATGCGCAGCAGCTCGCGGTCGACCTGCGCGACCATCTCGTCGGTGGTCTCCACCTGCTCGGTCACGTGCGCCTCGACGCCCCAGCTCAGCGAGAGCTGGTTGCGGGTGGCGTGGTCCGGGGTGAAGGCGATCACCGGGATCGGCGAGCGGTAGCGGGAGAGCCGGCGCGCGGTGTCACCGGACTTGGTGAACGCGACCAGCGCCTTGCCGTTCAGGAAGTCGCCCAGCTCGCACGCGGCGCGGGCGATCGAGCCGCCCTGGGTGCGCGGCTTGCGGCCCGGGTTGAGCGGCTGGAGGCCCTGGGAGACCAGTTCCTCCTCGGCCTTCTCGCAGATCCGGCTCATGGTGCGGACGGTCTCGACCGGGTACTTGCCGACGCTGGACTCGGCGGACAGCATGACCGCGTCGGTGCCGTCCAGGATGGCGTTGGCGACGTCGGAGACCTCGGCGCGGGTCGGGCGCGAGGCGTGGATCATCGACTCCATCATCTGGGTGGCGACGATGACCGGCTTGGCGTTCCGGCGGGCCAGGGTGATCAGCTGCTTCTGGACCAGCGGCACCCGCTCCAGCGGGTACTCGACGGCCAGGTCGCCGCGGGCCACCATGATCGCGTCGAAGGCGAGGACGATCTCCTCCATCGCCTCGACGGCCTGCGGCTTCTCGATCTTGGCGATGACCGGCACCCGGATGCCGACCTCGTCCATGACCGCGTGGACGTCCTTGATGTCCGCGGCGTTGCGGACGAAGGACAGGGCGACCATGTCGACGCCCAGGCGCAGGGCGAAGCGCAGGTCCTCCTTGTCCTTCTCGGACAGCGCGGGCACGTTGACGGCCGCGCCGGGGAGGTTGATGCCCTTGTTGTTCGAGAGCACGCCGCCCTCGACGACCATGGTCCTCACCCGCGGGCCGTCGACGCTGACGACCTCCAGGGCGATGACGCCGTCGTTGATCAGGACCGGGTCTCCGGGCTTCACGTCGCCCGGCAGGCCCTTGTAGGTGGTGCCGCAGATGTGCTGGTCACCGGGGACGTCCTCGGTGGTGATGGTGAACTCGTCGCCGTTGTCGACGGTCACCGGCCCGTTGGCGAAGGTCGCCAGACGGATCTTGGGGCCCTGGAGGTCGGCCAGAACGCCGATGGTCTTGCCGGTGTCCTCCGAGACCTGGCGGACCTTGCGGTACCGCTCCTCGTGTTCCGCATGGGAGCCGTGGCTCATGTTCAGTCGGGCGACGTTCATGCCCGCTTCGACGATGGCCTTGAGCTGTTCGTAGGAGTCCGTCGCGGGACCCAGGGTGCAGACAATTTTCGCTCGGCGCATATCGATCAGTCTATCCGTTCGTGTTATTGGTGCATTCGGCCCGAATGGAGAGGAATCGCCGCCGTGGAGTCCGCGGATCGAGACGACGGGGGGTCAGTTTTCGGACAACTGGTGCACCAGGGCGAAGGCCTGCCGGGCGATCTCCAGCTCCTCGTCGGTGGGGACGACGGCGACCGCCACCCGGGCGCTGCCCCCGGAGGGGAGCAGCGCGGGGGAGATGATCCTCGGCTCGCGCGAGCGTACCGAGTTGAGTTCCGGGTCGACGGCGATGCCGAGCTCCTCCAGCCCGGCCGTGGCGGCCGCCCGCACCGGCGCCGCGTTCTCCCCGACACCCGCGGTGAAGGCGATCGCGTCCACCCGGCCGAGCACCGCGTAGTACCCGCCGATGTACTTGCGCAGCCGGTGGATGTACGCGTCGAAGGCCAGCTTCGCGTCCGCGTCGCCGTCGTCGGCGCGGCGCATGATCTCGCGCATGTCGTTGTCGCCGCACAGGCCCAGCAGGCCGCTGCGGCGGTTGAGCAGGTCGTCGATGCCGTCGATCGACAGCCCGCCCACCCGGTGCAGGTGGAAGACCACGCCCGCGTCGATGTCACCCGATCGAGTGCCCATCACCAGGCCCTCCAGCGGGGTCAGGCCCATCGAGGTGTCGACGCAGCGCCCGCCGCTCACCGCCGAGGCGGAGGCGCCGTTGCCCAGGTGCAGCACGATCACGTTGACCTCGGCCGGGTCCTTGCCGAGCAGCCGCGCGGTGGCCCGCGAGACGTACTGGTGCGAGGTGCCGTGGAAGCCGTAGCGGCGCACCCGGTGCTCGTCGGCCACCGCCTTGTCGATCGCGTACCGGGCGGCGTGCTCGGGCATCGAGGCGTGGAAGGCGGTGTCGAAGACGGCCACCTGCGGCAGGTCGGGCCGCAGGGCCCGGGCCACCTCGATGCCGGTGATGTTGGCCGGATTGTGCAGCGGCGCGACCGGGATCAGCCGGCGGATCTCCCGGAGCACGTCGTCGGTGATCACGGTCGGCTCGGTGAACCGCAGCCCGCCGTGCACCACCCGGTGGCCGATCGCGGCCAGCTCGGGCGAGTCCAGCCCCAGGCCGTCGGCGGCCAGCTCCTCGGAGACCGCCTTGAGGGCCGCGCCGTGGTCGGGGAAGGCCTGGACGGCCTCCCGCTCCGCGCCGCCGCGCGGGGTGTGCACCAGCCGGCCGCCGGCCTCGCCGATCCGCTCGACCAGGCCGGAGGCCAGGCGGTCGCCGTCCAGCATGTCGATCAGCTGGTACTTCACCGACGAAGAGCCGGCGTTCAGGACCAGGACCCGCGTGCCCGCGCTCATGCCGCGCCCCCTTCACCGCGCGGCTGGGACCCGCGCTCCTGCGACTGGATGGCGGTGATCGCCACCGTGTTGACGATGTCCTGCACCAGCGCGCCGCGCGACAGGTCGTTGACCGGCTTGCGCAGCCCCTGGAGCACCGGTCCGACGGCGACCGCTCCGGCCGAGCGCTGGACCGCCTTGTAGGTGTTGTTGCCGGTGTTGAGGTCCGGGAAGATCAGCACGGTCGCCCGGCCGGCCACCGCCGAGCCCGGCAGCTTGGTCGCCGCGACGTGCGCGTCCACCGCGGCGTCGTACTGGATCGGCCCCTCGACCAGGATGTCCGGGCGCAGCTCGCGCACCAGCTCGGTGGCCTTGCGGACCTTGTCGACGTCCGCGCCGGAGCCCGAGGTGCCGGTCGAGTAGGAGAGCATCGCGACCCGCGGCTCGACGCCGAACTGGGCCGCGGTGGCGGCCGACTGGATGGCGATGTCGGCGAGCTGCTGGGCGTCCGGATCGGGGTTGACCGCGCAGTCGCCGTACACCAGCACCTTGTCCGCCAGGCACATGAAGAAGACGCTGGAGACGATGGACGCGCCCGGCGAGGTCTTGATCACCTCGAAGGCGGGCCGGATGGTGGCGGCGGTGGAGTGCACCGCGCCGGAGACCATGCCGTCGGCGATGCCCTCCTGGACCATCAGGGTGCCGAAGTAGGAGACGTCGGTGACCACGTCCAGGGCCAGCTCGACGGTCATGCCCTTGTGCGCCCGCAGCCTCGTGTAGAGCTCGGCGAACTGGCGGCGCAGCGGGCTGGTGGCCGGGTCGACGATCCGCACCTGGGCGCGGTCGGCGGCCGGGTCTTCGGCCGGCAGGTCGATGCCCAGGGCCGCGGCCCGGCGGCGGACGGCGTCGGCCTCGCCGAGCAGGGTGAGGTCGCAGATGTTGCGGCGCAGCAGGATCTCGGCGGCGCGCAGCACCCGCTCCTCGGTGCCCTCCGGCAGCACGACGTGCCGGCGGGCCGCCCGGGCCCGCTCCAGCAGCTCGTGCTCGAACATCATCGGGGTCACCCGCTCGGACCGGCCGACCTCGATCAGCTTGGTCAACTCGTCGGTGTCCACGTGCAGTTCGAACAGTCCGAGGGCGATCTCGGCCTTCCGGGGGCTGGCCGAGGAGAGCTTGCCCTCCAGATGGGTCAGCGCGGCGGCGGTGAGCCAGCTGCCCTCCGGGACGACCGCGACGGGCGTGCCGGGGGCGAGCCGGGCGGCCAGGGCCATCACGTTCGGGCCGGGGTGCTGGCCGAGGGTGAGCAGCACGCCGGCGATCGGCGGGGCGCCGGCGGCGTGCGCGGCCAGCGAGCCGATCACCAGGTCGGCGCGGTCCCCGGGGGTGACCACCAGCGCGCCCTCGGTCAGCGCGTCCAGGAAGGTCGGCAGCATGGCGCCGCCGAAGACGAAGCCGCGGACGTCCCGGGCCAGGCCCGCCGCGTCGCCGAGCAGCACCTCGGCACCGGTCGCCTCGACCAGCTGGGCGACGGTCGGCGCGGCCAGCGCCGGCTCCTCGGGGATGACGTAGGCGGGGATCGGCAGCTTCTCGGTGAGCTTGCGCTGGACCGGCTGCTCGGCGGCCGGGGCGACCCGGTTGGCGATCACCGCCAGCGTCTCGCAGCCGAGGTCGGTGTAGGCGCGGTGGGCGTTGCGGACCTCGGCGATCACCGCGTCGGCGTCCTCGCCGTGGCCGCCGATCACCGGCAGCACGGCGGCGCCGAACTCGTTGGCCAGCCGGGCGTTGAAGGCCAGCTCGTCGGGGATGTTGGTGTCGGCGAAGTCGGTGCCCAGCACCAGGACCGCCTGGCAGCGCCGCTCCAGCGCGTGGAACCGGTCCACCAGCACCGAGACCAGCTCGTCCTGCCCCTGCGCGGCCTGCAGCGCGGCGGCCTCCTCGTAGGTGAGGCCGTAGAGCTCGGCGGCCGGCAGGTCCAGCCGGTACCGGGCGCGGAGCAGCTCGACCACGTGGTCCGAGCCGGCCTCTCCCGGCGCCTGGGCGTGCACCAGGGGGCGGAACACCCCGACCCGGTCCACCCGGCGGGTGAGCAGCTCCATGACCCCGAGCTCCACCGCCTGGCGGCCGTCCCCGCGGTCGATCCCGGTCACGTACACGCTGCGCGCCACGCGGCTCTCTCCGTCCCGTCGTCTCAGGAAGTGGTCATATCGACCATACCTTCGCACCGTGAACGCCCGGCCGCGAGCAGAGCGGTCCCGTGGGCGGCAAGGGGCCGAAGGTCCCCGGACCCGGCCTACGGGAAGCGGTCGGGACCGGTGAGCCGGACGGTCACCGCGGCGGGTTGCTCGGTGAGGAGGAGCTGGGTGATCCGCTTGTCCAGCAGCCAGCCGTGCCGGTGGACCAGACTGCCGCCCGGGCCCGGGGTCCAGCCGTCGGCGGCCAGCCGGGCGCGGAGCCGGCGGGCCGCCTCGGCGGCGGGCAGGCCCTCGGTGCTCACGACCACGAGGTCGCGGCGGCAGGCGTGCAGTCCGCAGCTGCGGTCGGGGCCGCTGTCCTGCTCGACGACGAGGCCCGCCGGCAGCGACAGCTCGGAGCGCTCCGGGGAGAAGGGCTCGTGGACGGCGAGCTGGTAGAGCAGGCCGATCACGAGGCCGACCAGGGAGTGGGCGGCGATCACGATGGTCGCCCCGGCGGCCGGCTGGCCGGACCCCCGGGCGGGCCGGGGGCCGCACCGCCGCCGTTCGGCCAGGGTGCCGAGCAGCACCACCAGTCCGGCGGCGAGCGGGTAGCCGGACTGCGACTCGGCGGTGGCCCGGCTGTGGAACCACGCGTACTGCAGTCCGACCGGGATCACCGCCAGCACGGCCAGGACGGCGGCCACCACCACCCCGACCGCCCGGGTGCGGGCCAGTGCGGCCCAACAGGCCAGTGGCAGCAGAACGTAGCCCCAGCCCAGCACCACTCCCACAGAAGGCCCCCCGCCCGCTGTCGACGTCTCAGGCGGGGAGCCTAGAACGTCACGCCGGGCGGAGCCAGATGGTCGCGAGCGGGGGCAGCACCAGCTCGGCGCTGCGCGGCTGGCCGTTCCAGGTGACCGCCTCGGCCTTCACCGGACGGGAGTTGGCCGTCCCGCTGCCACCGTACTCCGCGGCGTCGGTGTTGAGGGCCTCTTCCCAGAGCTGGTCGCGGCCGTCCAGCTCGGGCAGGCCGACCCGGTGGCCGTGCCGGACGACGGGGGAGAAGTTGCAGACGGCGACCAGCGGGGTGCCGTCGGCGGCGTGGCGGACGAAGGAGAGCAGGTTGTCCTCGGCGGCGCCGCCGTCCAGCCAGCGGAAGCCGGCCGGGGAGGTGTCCTGCTCCCACAGCGCCGGGGTGCCGAGGTAGCACCGGTTGAGCTCGCCGACCAGCCGGCGCACGCCCGCGTGCTCCCGGTGGGCCGGCCACTGCTCGTCGAGCACCCACCACTGCGGGCCCTGCTCGTGGTGCCACTCCGAGCCCTGGGCGAACTCCTGGCCCATGAACAGGAGTTGCTTGCCGGGGTGGGCCCACATGAAGCCGAGGTAGGCGCGGTGGTTGGCGCGCTGCTGCCACCAGTCGCCGGGCATCTTGGCGACCAGGGCCTGCTTGCCGTGCACCACCTCGTCGTGCGAGATCGGCAGGATGTAGTTCTCCGAGTAGGCGTACACCATCGAGAAGGTCATCTCGTTGTGGTGGTACCTGCGGTGCACCGGGTCCTTGCTCATGTAGACCAGGGAGTCGTGCATCCAGCCCATGTTCCACTTGAGGCCGAAGCCCAGGCCGCCCTGGTCGGTGGGCCGGGTGACGCCGTCCCAGGCGGTGGACTCCTCGGCGACGGTGATCACGCCGGGGCAGCGCCGGTAGACGGTGGCGTTCATCTCCTGCAGGAAGGCGGCCGCGTCGAGGTTCTCCCGCCCGCCGTACCGGTTGGGGGTCCAGTTGCCGCTGTCGCGCGAGTAGTCGAGGTAGAGCATCGAGGCGACGGCGTCCACCCGCAGGCCGTCGACGTGGAACTCCTCGCACCAGTAGACCGCGTTGGCGACCAGGAAGTTGCGCACCTCGACCCGGCCGTAGTCGAACTCCAGGGTGCCCCAGTCCGGGTGTTCGGCGCGCAGCGGGTCGGCCGGCTCGTACAGCGGCTCGCCGTCGAAGCGGGCGAGCGCGAAGTCGTCCTTGGGGAAGTGCGCGGGCACCCAGTCGACGATCACGCCGATGCCGTGCCGGTGCAGGGTGTCGACCAGGAAGCGGAAGTCGTCCGGGCTGCCGAGCCGGGAGGTGGGCGCGTAGTAGCCGGACACCTGGTAGCCCCAGGAACCGCCGAACGGGTGCTCCATGACCGGCATGAACTCCACGTGGGTGAAGTTCAACTCCTTCAGGTAGCCCGGGAGTTCGGCGGCGATGGCGCGGTAGGTGGTGAGGTCGGGGCGCCAGGACGGCAGGTGCAGCTCGTACACCGACATCGGGGCGCGGTGGTGCGCCGTGCGCGCCCGGCGGGCCATCCACTCGCCGTCCTGCCAGCGGTGGGCCGAGGCGGTGACGACCGAGGCGGTGCCGGGCGGGACCTGCGCGGCGCGGGCCAGCGGGTCGGCCTTGTCCAGGACCCAGCCCTGCCGGGTGTGGATCTCGTACTTGTACTCGGTGCCCTCGCCGAGGCCGGGGACGAACAGCTCCCAGACGCCGGAGGAGCCCAGCGAGCGCATCGGGTGGCCGGTGCCGTCCCAGTGGTTGAAGCCGCCGATCAGCCGCACCCCGGCGGCGTTCGGCGCCCAGACGGCGAACGCGGTGCCGGGCACCCCGTCCACGGTGCGGAGGTGCGAGCCGAGGGCCCGCCAGAGCTGCTCGTGCCGGCCCTCGGAGATCAGGTGCAGGTCGAGTTCGCCGAGCGTGGGCGGGGTGCGGTAGCCGTCGTGCTGGCGGATCGGTTCGCCGCCCGGGTAGCTGACCAGCAGCCGGTAGTCGGGCGCCTGCGGGGCGGCGAGCAGGCCGGTGAACAGCCCGCCCTGCTGGTGGGTGAGCTCGACCGGGCCCTGCCCGGTCTCCACCACGACCCGCTCGGCGAACGGGCGCAGCACCCGGATCGCGGTGCCGCCGTGCACGGGGTGGGCGCCGAGCAGGGCGTGCGGGTCGTGGTGCTGGCCGCCGACCAGCCGGTCCACCTCGCCGGGCGGCAGCGGTGCCTCGGGCAGCCGCAGCGCCCCGGCGGGCAGCGGGTCGGCGGGCAGCGGGCCGGCGGCGGGCACCGGCTCGTCGGCGGGGTCGGGAACGGGTTCGGGGGAGGGCTCGGGGGCGGATGCCGGCCCGGCGGGCGCCGGCTCGGCCCGCCGGACGGTCGCGGGCTCACGCTTCGGGGAGTCCGTGCCGGCCAGGAAGGTGGCCGGCACGGAGCGGGTGGTGCGGCCTGGCGGGTCGAGCGGCGTCACGGCGGGGACCTCTCTTGGAGCGGGACGGCGGAACGAGGGACGTCAGACGGTGAGCGCCAGCCGGTTGATCGCGGCCAGCGGGATCGGCAGCCAGCTCGGCCGGTGCCGGGCCTCGTACACCACCTCGTACACCGCCTTGTCGATCTCCAGCGCGCGCATCAGCTCCGGCGAGGCGGCCGGGTCGGTGCCGCCGCCCGCGGTGTAGCCGGCGCAGAACGCGGTGCGGTTGCGCTGCGCCCAGGCGGCGGCCAGGTGCGCCAGCTCCGGGTCGGGCGGCCCGCCGGCCAGCAGGTGGGCGGCGGCGTAGTCGAAGGAGCGGAGCATCGCGGCGACGTCCCGCAGCGCGGTCTGCGGCTCGCGCCGTTCGGCGACCGACTTGGCGGGCTCGCCCTCGAAGTCCAGCAGCACCCAGCCGTGCGGGGTGCGCATCGCCTGGCCGAGGTGCAGGTCGCCGTGGATCCGCTGGACCGGCAGGCCGTCCGGGTGGGCGTCGGCCAGCTGCCGGAAGGCCGAGCGCAGCGCGCCCCGGTAGCGCATCAGCCCGGGGACGGCGGCGACCGCGCTGTCCAGCCGGTCGGCCATCGCGGTGGCCAGCTGCCGGGTCTGGGTGCGGTCCAGCCGGGCGACCGGCATCGAGCGGGCGAGCACCCGGTGCACCTCGGCGGTGGCCCGGCCGAGCCGGTGCGCCTCGATCGCGAAGTTGCCCGGCGACGGGTCGCCCTTCAGCCGGCCGACCTGGTCGAGGGCGAGCTCCCAGCCGTCCTCGGCCTCGGGGAGGTAGCGCTGGAGCAGCCCGAGGGTGGCCGGCTCGGCACGCTCCAGGCGGCTCTCGAACCAGGCGGCGACCCGGGGGATGCGGGTCGAGCCGGCCCGGGAGAGCGCGAGCGACAGTTCGAGGTCGGGGTTGGTGCCGGGGTGGACACGGCGGAACAGCTTCAGGATGTACGAGGTGCCGTAGATGACGGAGCTGTTGGACTGCTCGGCGGTGGAGGCGCGGCCGGGCAGGTTGGTGGGGAGCCCGGAGCCGGGGGTGCGGCGGAAGGACAGCGAGCCGAACCGGTCGCCGGTGGCCAGGTGCTCCAGCAGCCGGCCGGTGAGCTCGGGGTCGTGCACCGCGTCGTAGAGCGCCGCCCCGTCGTACGGGCCCTGGGTGAGCCGGCCGAGGACGGCGGAGGGCTCGATGCCGGTCGGGCCGGCCGAGCGGATGCCGAGCAGCAGTTGGTACAGGTCGCCGTGCGGCGCGCCGGCGGTCGCCGCGTGCTCGACCCGGAGCAGCAGGTGCAGCAGGGCGGGGTCGCCGACCTGGAGGGGGGTGCCGACCACCGGGGTGAGGCCGGTGATCGGCCGGCCCTTCCCGGCGTACCAGCGCTGGGTGGGGAGCCATTCGGCGATCAGCGGCAGCGCCGCCTGGACGAGTTCGCTGACCCCCAGGGCGGTCCTCCGGACCCCGGCGCCCCGCGGGGCGGCCGCCGCGGCGGGGCCGGCGGGGGCGTCACGGTGCAGGGGGGCTTGCGAACGGGAGGTTTCGGACATGACTCCCTTTCCCCGGAGGAGCTGGGCGGATCGCCCGACGGGTCTGGCCGGGTCCGTCAGTCTTCCGGATTGCGGCGGCGCGGCGGCGCGGCACGCGAGCGGTGGGCCCGGGTGTCACGCCTTCGTGTGGGTGGCCGTTGGGCTGTTCTCCGTACGCGGTGGTGCAGAGACGACCGGGGGCGCGGGGTGCGAACTCGCGCCCCCGGAGGCTTCGATGGGGCCTGCGGCAGGTGCCGGATCGTTACTTCGATCGCCTGGTTCCGCTCAGCCTGGGGGGCCGGCGGAGCTGGAACCAGTAGAAGCCGTGGCCGGCGAGGGTGAGCAGGTACGGCCACTCACCGATCGAGGGGAAGCGCACCCCGCCGATCAGCTCCACCGGGTACCGTCCGCCGTACTGCCTCAGGTCCAGTTCGGTCGGCTGCGCGAAGCGGGAGAAGTTGTTCACGCACATGACCAGGTCCCCCTCGTGCTCGCGCACGAAGGCCAGCACCGCGGGGTTGCTGGAGGGCAGTTCGGTGTAGGTGCCGAGGCCGAACGCCGGGTTGAGCTTGCGGATCTCGATCATGCGACGCGTCCAGTGCAGCAGCGAACTCGAACTGCTCTGCTGCGCCTCGACGTTGGTCACCTGATAGCCGTACACCGGATCCATGATGGGTGGCAGACTGAGCCTGCCCGGGTCGGCGGAGGAGAAACCCGCGTTGCGGTCCGGGGTCCACTGCATCGGGGTCCGGACGCCGTCCCGGTCGCCCAGCCAGATGTTGTCCCCCATGCCGATCTCGTCCCCGTAGTAGAGCACCGGGGAGCCGGGCAGGGAGAGCAGCAGGGCGGTGAAGAGCTCGACCTGGTTGCGGTCGTTCTCCAGCAGCGGGGAGAGCCGTCGGCGGATGCCCACGTTGGCGCGCATCCGCGGGTCCTTGGCGTACTCCGCGTACATGTAGTCGCGCTCCTCGTCGGTGACCATCTCCAGGGTCAGCTCGTCGTGGTTGCGCAGGAAGATGCCCCACTGGCAGCCGTGCGGGATGTTGGGCGTCTTGGCGAGGATCTCCGAGACGGGGTAGCGGGACTCCCGGCGGACCGCCATGAAGATCCGCGGCATCACCGGGAAGTGGAACGCCATGTGGCACTCGTCGCCGCCGGAGGCGAAGTCGCCGAAGTAGTCGACGACGTCCTCCGGCCACTGGTTGGCCTCGGCGAGCAGCACGGTGTCCGGGTAGTCGGCGTCGATCTCCTTGCGGACCCGCTGGAGGAACTCGTGCGTCTCCGGCAGGTTCTCGCAGTTGGTGCCCTCCCGGGCGAACAGGTACGGCACCGCGTCCAGCCGGAACCCGTCGATGCCGAGGTCGAGCCAGAACCGCAGGCCGGCGATCATCTCGTCCTGGACCCGCGGGTTGTCGTAGTTGAGGTCCGGCTGGTGGGAGAAGAACCGGTGCCAGAAGTACTGCTTGCGCACCGGGTCGTACGTCCAGTTGGAGGTCTCGGTGTCGACGAAGATGATCCGGGCGTCGGGGTACTGCTTGTCGTCGTCGGCCCACATGTAGAAGTCGCCGTACGGGCCGTCCGGATCCTCCCGGGAGGCCTGGAACCACGGGTGCTGGTCGCTCGTGTGGTTCATGACGAAGTCGATGATCACGCGCATGCCGCGGGCGTGCGCGGCGTCCACGAACTCCATGAAGTCCGCGAGGTCGCCGAACTCCGGCAGCACCGACTTGTAGTCGGACACGTCGTACCCGCCGTCGCGCAGCGGCGAGGCGAAGAACGGCGGCAGCCAGAGGCAGTCGACGCCGAGCCACTGCAGGTAGTCGAGTTTGGACGTGAGCCCCTTGAGGTCCCCGACCCCGTCGCCGTTGCTGTCCTGGAAGGACCGCACCAGCACCTCGTAGAAGACCGCACGCTTGAACCAGTCCGGGTCCAAGTTCTTCTTGGAGGTCTCGGGGAAGGTGTCGGGGACGGGCTCGTTCACTGTCACGCTGGGTTCCTCCGAACCGTGAGGAGGTGGGCAGGCTCGGCTGAGGGGTCGAGCCGGACGTAGTTGTGCCGGCCCCACGTGTAGGCGGCACCGGTGAGCTCGTCGTGGACCGCGAAGGGCCCGTCCCCGTCCAGGGTGACGGTGGCCTCCTGGGCGTGGTGGGGATCCAGGTTGACCACGGTGATGAGGTGGTCGGTGAGGCCGTCGGGTGTCAGGGCGGTCTTGGAGTAGGCGAGCACCTGGTCGTTGTCGGTGGGGTGGAAGCGCAGCGAACGCAACTGCTGGAGGGCCGGGTGACGGCGGCGCAGCCGGTTCAGGACGGTGAGCAGCGGGGCGAGGGTGTCGGTGCGGCTCCAGTCCCGGGGGCGCAGTTCGAACTTCTCCGAGTGCAGGTACTCCTCGGATCCGGGGTGGGCCGGCTCGTTCTCGCAGAGCTCGAAGCCGGCGTACACGCCGTAGCTGGGGGAGAGGGTGGCGGCCAGCACGGCGCGGATCGCGAAGGCGGCCGGGCCGCCGTGCTGGAGGAAGGCGTGCAGGATGTCCGGGGTGTTGGCGAAGAGGTTGGGCCGCATGTGCGCGGCCGCCTCGCCGGTCAGCTCGGTGAGGTACTCGGTGAGTTCCGCCTTGCTGTTGCGCCAGGTGAAGTACGTGTACGACTGGTGGAAGCCGATCTTCCCCAGGGTGTGCATCATCGCGGGGCGGGTGAAGGCCTCGGCGAGGAAGAGGACGTCCGGGTCGGTGCGGGCGATGTCGGCGAGCACCCGCTCCCAGAAGACCACCGGTTTGGTGTGCGGGTTGTCGACCCGGAAGATCCGTACGCCGTGCGCCATCCAGAACCGGAGGACCCGGATCGTCTCCTTGACGATTCCGTCCATGTCCTGGTCGAAGTTGATCGGATAAATATCCTGGTATTTTTTCGGCGGATTTTCGGCGTACGCGATGGTGCCGTCCGCGCGGTGGCTGAACCATTCCGGGTGCTTGTTCACCCACGGGTGGTCCGGCGAGCACTGGAGCGCGAAGTCCAGCGCCACCTCCAGGTGCAGCGCGGCGGCCTCGGCGACGAAGTGGTCGAAGTCCTCGATGGTCCCGAGGTCCGGGTGGACGGCGTCGTGGCCCCCCTCCGGCGAGCCGATCGCCCACGGCGAGCCGACGTCGTGCGGACCGGCCGTCAGGGTGTTGTCCGGGCCCTTGCGGAAGGCTCGTCCGATCGGGTGGACCGGCGGCAGGTAGACCACGTCGAAGCCCATCGCGGCGATCGCCGGCAGCCGCTCGGCGGCGGTCCGCAGGGTGCCGGAGCGGGGCGGCTCCACCCCGGCCGGGTCGACCACCGCGCCCTCCGAACGGGGGAAGAACTCGTACCAGGAGCCGAACAGCGCCCGCTCCCGGTCGACCTGGAGCGGCGCCGGCCGGGAGGCGCTCACCAGTTCGCGCAGCGGGAAGCGGCCGAGCAGCTCCTGCACCTCCGGGGCGAGCGCGGCGGCCAGCCGGGACAGCGGCGGGAGCCCCGGGTCGCGCAGCGCCTCGGCGGCGGCCAGCACCACCGCCCGGCCGTCCTTCTTCGGCACCCCGGCGGCGGCGCGCTCCAGCAGCTGGGCGCCCTCCTCCAGGACGAGCGCGGTGTCGATCCCGGCCGGCAGCTTGACCGCGGCGGCCCTGCGCCAGGTGGCCACCGGATCCGACCAGGCCTCCACCAGGTACGACCAGCGCCCGGGGGCGGTCGGCGTGACGTACGCGCCCCAGCGGTCGCTGCCCTCGGCCAGCTCGCGCATCGGCGTCCACGGGCCGCTGCGGCCGCGCGGGTCGCGCAGCACGACGTTGGCGTTGACCGCGTCGTGGCCCTCGCGGAACACGGTCGCGCGGACCGGGAAGGTCTCGCCCACCACGGCCTTGGCCGGGCGGCGGCCGGCGTCTACGAGGGGGCTGACGTCCAGGACGGGGATGCGGCCGATCACGGTGTCGCTCTCTGTCGTCTTGCGGGCGGCGGGCTTGCGGGCGGCGGCGGGCTTGGCGCGGGCGCCCCCGGCGGCGGGGCGCGCGGCGGCGGTCCGGGCCGGTGCGCCGCCCTCGGCCTTCGGGGCGGAGGGAGCGGCGGTGCTCGCGCTGCGACGGGTGGTGGTGCGCTTGCGCGGGGCCTCGGCTCGGCTCGGCCCTGGGGCGGTCCGGCTCTCGTCGGCCCCGGGTTGCCGGGCCGGTTCGTCCGGTCGCTCCGTACGGATAGCCCCGGCACCCCGGGGCCCCGGCATCGCCGCGTCTGTCCGAGTGTCAGAATCCATCCGTCCGGCGGATTCCGCGACCGCTGCGTCGGGGGTGTCGGCCACCGGTGTGGACTGGTCCCGCGTGTCGCCGTGCATGCCAAACTCCTGCCCGAGATCGGCGGCAGCTCCCGCGGGCCGGGGGGCGGCCAGGGGAGTACCGGGAGGACTGCTGGGTGGGGAGGACGTGCGACGGAAGCCTGCCCGCGCCGCCGTTCCGGGCAACCTGCCCCGCTCCCGCTCGGCCCGTGGCGGAGAGCCCGAGAGCCCGCGCGCGTTCCGGCGCACGCCTCTCCGGGCGCGCCTCCGGACGACCCAGCCCACCCGTGAACGAGCAGGGTCGGACCGAGGACACGCGGCGGTCCGCGATGGGCGCCGAATGGACCAATCAGGATGAGGAACGGTCAACGCGAAAAGGATTCGGACGTGCTGCTTCGCGGGGGAACGCCACCCGTCTCCGCACACCCCGCAGCATCGACGACCGTGCTTCATCCTCGCACTGGTGACCCCGATTCCGCAGCGGTACGCCAGGAGTTTCAGAGACGATCGGGCGCGGGTCCGCCGGCGGAAATGGATCTGTTCCGCGGTGTTCACGTATTGGTGGCGCGGCCCTGCGAAAAGTGCGCCTCGCGCGCCCCCCGTGCAGACCAATGCGCCGAATGCGATCTCATCAATAGGCCGAACGGATGCCGAATAGCCCAACTGACGCACCATCATGCCATCCGCCGAGGCTACGCTTCACGCCGTGAAGGCAATCCGCAGATTCACCGTCCGCACCGTCCTGCCCGAACAACTCCAGCCGTTGCACGAGCTGGCCCTCAACCTGCGCTGGTCCTGGCACCCCGAGACCCGGGACCTCTTCCGGTCCGTGGACCCGGACGTCTGGGCCGCGACGGGGGAGGACCCGGTGCGGCTGCTCGGGGAGGTCCCCGCCGCCCGGCTCGCCGCGCTCGCCGCCGACCGCCGGTTCCTGCGCCGGCTCGGCGACCTCGCCGACGACCTGCGGGAGTACCTGGCGGGCCCGCGCTGGTACCAGGGCGCCGGGCAGCAGGGCGCCGCCCCGCTGCCGGCCGCCATCGCCTACTTCTCGCCCGAGTACGGCATCGCCGCCGCGCTGCCCCAGTACTCCGGCGGCCTCGGCATCCTGGCCGGCGACCACCTCAAGGCCGCCAGCGACCTCGGCGTCCCGGTCATCGGCGTCGGCCTCTTCTACCGGCACGGCTACTTCCGGCAGTCCCTCGACCGGGACGGCTGGCAGCAGGAGCGCTACCCGCTGCTGGACCCGGACGAGCTGGCCGTCACCCTGCTCCGGGAGGCCGACGGCACCCCCGGCCGGGTCGACCTCGCCCTGCCCGGCGGCCGCACCCTCGCCGCGCACATCTGGAAGGCCCAGGTCGGGCGGGTCCCGCTGCTGCTGCTCGACTCCGGCATCGAGGCCAACTCGCCCGCCGAGCGCGACGTCACCGACCGCCTCTACGGCGGCGGCAGCGAGCACCGGCTGCTCCAGGAGATGCTGCTCGGCATCGGCGGCGTCCGGGCGGTGCGCGCCTACCAGCGGCTCACCGGCCACCCCGCCCCCGAGGTCTTCCACACCAACGAGGGCCACGCCGGGTTCCTCGGCGTCGAGCGGATCCGGGAACTCGTCGCGGACGCCGGGCTCGACTTCGCCGCCGCCCTGGAGGCGGTCCGGGCCGGCACCCTGTTCACCACCCACACGCCCGTCCCGGCCGGCATCGACCGCTTCGACCGCGACCTGGTCGCCCGGCACTTCGGCGGCGACACCGCGCTGCCCGGCGTCCCGGTCGACCAGGTGCTCGCGCTGGGCGCCGAGACCTGGCGCGGCGGCGACCCCAAGCTCTTCAACATGGCCGCCATGGGCCTGCGGCTCGCCCAGCGCGCCAACGGCGTCTCCACCCTGCACGGCGAGGTCAGCCGCTCGATGTTCAACGGCCTCTGGCCGGGCTTCGACGCCGCGGACGTCCCGATCACCTCCGTCACCAACGGCGTGCACGCCGCCACCTGGATCGACCCGGCGGTCGTCCGGCTCGGCGCCGGCGAGATCGGCGCCGACCGGGCCGAGGAGGCCATGACCACCGGCGGGACCCAGCGCTGGACCGGCCTGGAGCGGATCGGCAACACCGAGGTCTGGGAGCTGCGCCGCACCCTGCGCGCCCAACTGGTCGACGAGGTCCGCCACCGGCTGCGCGCGTCCTGGCGCCAGCGCGGGGCCGGCGAGGCCGAGCTCGGCTGGGTCTCCTCGGTGCTCGACCCGGACGTGCTCACCATCGGCTTCGCCCGCCGGGTGCCGTCCTACAAGCGGCTCACCCTGATGCTCCGGGACCACCAGCGGCTGCGCGCCCTGCTGCTGCACCCGACCCGGCCGGTGCAGATCGTGGTCGCCGGCAAGGCCCACCCGGCCGACGACGGCGGCAAGCGGCTGATCCAGCAGATGGTGGCCTTCGCCGACGACCCGGCCGTCCGGCACCGGATCGTCTTCCTGCCGGACTACGACATGGCGATGGCCCAGCACCTCTACCCGGGCTGCGACGTCTGGCTGAACAACCCGCTCCGCCCGCTGGAGGCCTGCGGCACCTCCGGAATGAAGGCCGCGCTCAACGGCTGCCTCAACCTGTCGGTGCTGGACGGCTGGTGGGACGAGTGGTTCGACGGCCAGAACGGCTGGGCGATCCCCACCGCCGACACCGGCGAGGGCGTGCTCGACCCGGACAGCCGGGAGGCCGAGCGGCGCGACGACATCGAGGCCGCCGCGCTCTACGACCTGATCGAGGACCAGGTGGCCACCCGGTTCTACGACCGGGGCTCGGACGGCCTGCCGCACCGGTGGATCGCGATGGTCAGGCACACCCTGGTGACCCTCGGGCCCAAGGTGCTGGCCGGGCGGATGGTCCGCGAGTACGTCGAACGGCTCTACGCCCCGGCCGCGCTGGCCCAGCGGGAGCTGGCGGGGACCGGCGCGTTCCGGGCCGCCCACGAGCTGGCCGAGTGGAAGGCCGGGGTGCGCGAGGCCTGGCCGGTCGTCCGGGTGGAGCACGTCGAGGCGGACTGCCCGGACGAGGCGCAGGAGCTGGGCAGCGCCCTGGCGCTGCGGGTGCAGGTGGCGCTCGGCCCCCTGGAGCCGGCCGACGTCGAGGTGCAGGTGGTCTCCGGCCGGGTCGACGAGTCGGACCGGATCTCCGACGCCGCGCTGCTCGCCCTCAAGCCGGTCGGCGGGCCCGACCTCGACGGGCGGACCAGGTACGAGGGCTCCCTGGAGCTCGGCCGCACCGGGCCCTTCGGCTACACCGTGCGGGTGCTGCCCGCCCACCCCCGGCTGGCCTCGCCCGCCGAGCTGGGCCTGGTGGCGCTGCCGCCGGAGGCGGCCGGGATGGACGCCGGACTGCTGCGCTGAGCGGGCGGGGGAGGGGCGCCGGTCCGACCGGTGCCCCTCCCGTCCTCCTGTCCGGCGGCCTCAGCGGACCGCGGCCACCAGGGCGTCGGTGACCGAGCGCCAGGCCACTCCGGCCTCGGCGAAACCGGCCTCCCGCAGCCGCTCGGTGTGCCAGCCGGCCGGGTGCGACTCGCCGTCGGCGTGCGAGCCGTAGATCCGGTTGCGGGCGGCCACCTGCTCGGCGAGCAGCGGGTCGGCCGCGGCGGCGAGCCACCAGCTCTCCCAGTCGAGGACGCCCTCGGCCTTCTCGCGCTCCTGCCGGCCGTGCCGCAGGGCCCGCTCGGCGGTGTTGAGCAGCGGGACCGCCGGGTCGGGCATGTGGTCGGCGTTGAGGAACACCCCGCCCGGGCGGACCAGGCCGGCCAGGTCGCCGAAGAGCCGGACCAGGGCGGCGGCCGGCAGCCAGTGCAGCGCGGTGGCGGTCACCACGGCGTCGAACGGGCCGGGCGGCAGGGCGTCGGCCCACCGCGGGTCCTTGAGGTCGGCGCTGACCAGGGTGAACCGCTCGTCCTCGCCGAGGACGCCGCGGGCGATGGTCATCAGCGCCGGGTCCTGGTCCACGCCGACGCTGGTGGCGCCGGGCAGCCGGGCGAGCAGCCGCTCGGTGATGCTGCCGGTGCCGCAGGCGAGGTCGAGGACGCGCGGGGCGGGCCCGGTCACCGCCTCGACGACGTCGAGCATCACCCGGAACCGCTCCTCGCGGTCCGGCAGGTACCACTCCTGCTGGCGGTCCCAGCTGCGCTGCCACTGCTCCCAGTGGTGGCGGTCGACCATGGTCGCTCCCTTTCGTGGGGGATCGATGTGCCCCGGGAACGACCCTAGGCCCTTTCGGTAATGGATGAAAGGGCCCAGGGGCTGTTACGTGCGGTGTGTCGGCGCTGCGGGGCAGCCGCTGTGCGCCGGCCTCAGACCAGGCTGTCCCGCCAGGCCTGGTGCAGCTGGGCGAAGCGTCCGGCCCCGTCGATCAGCTCGCGCGGGGTGCCGTCCTCGACGATCCGGCCCTGGTCCATCACCAGCACCCGGTCCGCGATCTCCACGGTGGAGAGGCGGTGGGCGATGATCACGGCCGTCCGGCCGGCCAGCACCGTGCGCATCGCCCGCTGCACCGCCTGCTCGCCGGGCACGTCCAGCGAACTGGTGGCCTCGTCCAGGATCAGCACCGCCGGGTCGGCGAGCAGCGCGCGGGCGAAGGCCACCAGCTGGCGCTGGCCGGCCGAGATCCGTCCGCCGCGCTTGCGCACGTCGGTGTCGTAGCCGTCCGGCAGCTCGGCGATGAAGTCGTGCGCGCCGATCGCCCGGGCGGCCGCCTCGACCTCGGCGCGGTCGGCGCCCGGGCGGCCGATCGCGATGTTCTCGGCGACCGTGCCGGAGAACAGGAAGGACTCCTGGGTCACCATCACCACCCCGCGCCGCAGCTCCGGCCCGGCCAGGTCGCGCAGGTCCACGCCGTCCAGGGTGATCCGGCCGTCGGTCGGGTCGTAGAACCGCGCGAGCAGCTTGGCCACCGTCGACTTCCCGGCCCCGGTCGCCCCCACCACGGCGACGGTCTGCCCGGCCGGCAGCACCAGGTCGAAGGGCGGCAGCACCTCCTTGCCGGTGCGGTAGGCGAACCGGGTCTTCTCGAAGTGGACCGCCCTGCCCTCGGTGCCGACGGCCGGGAGCTCCTTCGGCTCCGCGGGCTCGGCGACCGTCGGCTCGTGCGCGAGCAGGCCGGCGATCTTCTCCAGGGCGGCGGCGGCCGACTGGTAGCTGTTGAGGAACATCGCCAGCTGGTCGATCGGGTCGAACAGCCGGCGCAGGTAGAGCACGAAGGCGGTCAGCACGCCCAGCTCGACCGAGCCGTCGGTGACCAGGTAGGCGCCGAACAGCAGCACCGCGGTGGTCCACAGGTTGGCCGTCGAGCGGGAGAGGCCGACGTACCGGGCGATCTCCAGCAGGCCGTCCGCGGTGGCGGCGGCCGACTGCCGGTTCACCACGCCGAACGCGGCGTCGTTGGTCCGCTCGCGGCGGAAGGCCTTCACCGGGCGGATGCCGTTCATGGTCTCGGTGAAGCGGACGATCAGCGAGGCCGCCGAGGTGCGCGAGCGCCGGTAGACCAGGCGCGAGCGGCGCCGGAACGAGCGGGCGATCAGCCACAGCGGCAGGAAGGCGGCCAGCGAGGCCAGGCCGAGCCGCCAGTCCAGCACCAGCAGGATCACCGAGATGGAGCAGACCGACAGGAAGACCGTCAGCAGTTCCTGGAGCCCCTCGGAGAGCAGCTCGCGCAGCGCGTCCACGTCGCTGGTGGCGCGCGAGATGATCCGCCCCGAGGTGTACCGCTCGTGGAAGTCCAGGCTGAGCCGCTGGGCGTGCCGGAAGATCCGGCCGCGCAGCTCCAGCAGGATGTCCTGGTTGACCCGGGCGCTGATCTTGATGAACGACCACTGGAGCAGCGTGCCGATCAGCGCGCAGCCCAGGTAGGCGACGACCACCGCGATCAGCGGGCCGGCGTCGTCCTCGCGCAGGGCCGGGATGCCGCGGTCCATCGCGAAGGCGACCAGCAGCGGTCCGGCCTGCAGGGCGGCCTGCTGGAGCAGGATCACCGCCATGGCGGTGGCGACCCGGCCCCGGTGCGGGCCGAGCAGCGCGCGCAGCAGGGCGCGGGGCGCGCCGGGTGGGACGGGGATGTCCTCCTCGTCGGCCGGCGGGGGCGGCAGCTCCTCCTCGACCGGTCGGGCCGGTGCTGTCCGGGAGTCCTTCGTGCGGGCGTCGGCGGGTTCGACGGTGGTGGTCATCGGGCGGTGCTCCCCTCGGGGACGAGGGCGGCCTCGCCCGACATCAGTGCCCGGTAGTGCGCCGAGCGGTGCAGCAGTTCCTGGTGGGTGCCGACCGCCGAGATCCGGCCGTCGGCGAGGACGGCGACCCGGTCGGCGAGCAGCACGGTGCTCGGGCGGTGGGCGACCACCAGGGCGGTGGTGGACGCGAGGACCTGGCGCAGGGCGCGTTCGACCAGCGCCTCGGTGTGCACGTCCAGCGCGGAGAGCGGGTCGTCGAGCACCAGGAAGGCCGGGTCGCCGACCACCGCGCGGGCCAGTGCGAGCCGTTGGCGCTGGCCGCCGGACAGGCTCAGGCCCTGCTCGCCGACCTCGGTGGCGGCGCCCTCGGGCAGGCTCTCGACGAAGCCGGCCTGGGCGGTGGCGAGCGCGGCGTGCAGCCGGTCGTCGCCCGCGCCGGGGGCGCCCATCAGCACGTTCTCCCGGACGGTGGCGGAGAACAGGGTGGGCTCCTCGAAGGCGACCGCGACCAGTTCGCGCAGCCGGGAGCGGTCCAGCGCGCGGATGTCCCGGCCGTCGAGGGTGATGGTGCCGCCGGTGGCCTCGTAGAGGCGGGGGAGCAGGGCGGTCAGGGTGGTCTTGCCGCTGCCGGTGGCGCCGACCAGGGCCATCGTCTCGCCGCTGCGGATGTGCAGGTCGATGCCGCGGAGCAGGTCAGGGGTGTCGGCGGGGGCGTCCGGGTAGCGGAAGCGGACGCCGGTGAGCCGGATGCCGTCGGGGCCCCCGGTGTTCCCGGCGCCCGCGGTGTTCCCGGCGTTCCCGGTGTGCTCCGGGCTGTCCGCGGTCTCCGGGTTCTCCGCGTCGGGCTCGTCCAGCACCTCGAAGAAGCGGTCGGTGGCGGTGGCGGCCTCGTTGGCGTAGGCCAGCAGCCAGCCCAGCGACTCGACCGGCCAGCGCAGCGCGAGCGCGGTGGAGAGGAAGGCGACCAGGGTGCCGGCGCTCAGCTCGTCGTGCGCGACCAGGTAGGCGCCGGCCGCGAGAGCGCAGCCGAGGGCGAGCTCGGGCAGGCCGACGATGACCGCCCAGAGGTTGGCGAGCAGACCGGCCTTCTTGAGCTCGGTGCGGCGCAGGTCGTGCGAGCGTTCGCGGAACCGTTCCGCCATCGAGCGGTGGCGGCCGAAGGCCTTGAGGATCCGGATCCCGAGGACGGACTCCTCGACGACGGTGGCGAGGTCGCCGTTCTGGTCCTGCGCCAGGCGGGAGGCGCCCGAGTAGCCGGCCTCGAAGCGGCGGGTGAGCACGAACAGCGGGACGGCCGGGCCGAGCGCGATCAGGGCGAGCCGCCAGTCCTGGGTGAACATCAGGGCGGTGCCGGCCAGGAAGGTCACCGTGTTGACGATGAGGAAGACCAGCGGGAAGGCCAGGAACAGCCGCATGGTGTACATGTCGGAGGTCGCGCGCGAGAGCAGCTGGCCGGATCCCCAGCGGTCGTGGAAGGAGACCGGCAGCCGCTGCAGCTTGGCGAAGAGGTCGCCGCGCATCGCCGTCTCGACCCCGGCCAGCGGCCGGGCCAGCACCACGCGGCGGGTGTAGAAGAGGGCGGCCTCGGCGAGGCCGAGCAGGACCAGCAGGACGGCCGGCTGCCAGAGGCCGTCGAGGTCGCGGTCGGCGATCGGGCCGTCGACGATGCGGCCGAGGACGGTCGGCACGATCAGCGTGCTGAGCGCGGCGACCAGGGCGGCGGTCACCGAGACGGCCAGCCGGGTGCGGATCGGGCGGACGTACGGCCACAGGCGCAGCAGCGAGCGCACCGTCGACCGGCGGGGGGCGGGCGGTGCGGAGTCGGGTGTGGCGTCGGGGGCCTGGTTCTCGGACATCGCGGTGAGGGTAGGCCGGGTGCCCGTCATTTCTCATCCGGTTTTTCGGACCTGTCGTCGATTACCGGCCAGCCGACACGCCGGGAAGGGCGGTGCGGAGGAGGCGCAGCGAGCGTCCGTCGAGCAGGAGGGTGTGCTGGGGGAGGTGCCGTCCGGTGGGGCCGGTGCCGTCCTCGGCGGCCGTGTCGACGACCGTCTCGTACCCGGTGCCGTCGGCGGCCCAGGGTGCGCCGGGCAGGGTGAAGGGGAGCGGCCGCGGTCCGGCGTTGAGCAGCAGCAGGAAGCTGTCGTCCAGCAGCGGGCGGCCGCACGCGTCGCGTTCGGACATCGCGGTGCCGGACAGCAGCATGCCGAGGGCCGCGGTCGGCGCGAACCAGTCGGCCTCGGTCATCTCCCGGCCGAGCGGGGTGAACCAGGCGAGGTCGGGGCGCCCGCCCGGGGCGGCGGCGCGGCCGGAGAAGAAGGCCCGCTGCCGCAGCACGGGGTGGCGGCGGCGGAGCCGGACCAGCCCGGCGGTGAACGCGGACAGGCCGCGCCAGGCGGGGTCGTCGAGCAGCGACCAGTCCAGCCAGCTGACCTCGTTGTCCTGGCAGTAGGCGTTGTTGTTGCCGCCCTGGGTGCGGCCGAACTCGTCCCCGGCGGTGAGCATCGGGACGCCGGCGGAGAGCAGCAGGGTGGCGGTCAGGTTGCGCAGCTGGCGGCGGCGCAGGGCGGTGACGGCGGGGTCCGCGCGCTCGCCCTCGGCGCCGTGGTTCCACGAGCGGTTGTCGTCGGTGCCGTCCCGGTTGGCCTCGCCGTTGGCCTCGTTGTGCTTGCGGTCGTAGGAGACGAGGTCGCGCAGGGTGAAGCCGTCGTGCGCGGTCACGTAGTTGACGGAGGCGTACGGGCGCCGTCCGGCGTGCTGGTAGAGGTCGGAGGAGCCGGAGAGGCGGTAGCCGAGTTCCCGGACGTCGGGGCGGGCGCCGCGCCAGAAGTCGCGCACGGTGTCGCGGTAGCGGTCGTTCCACTCGGCCCACGGTGGCGGGAAGCCGCCCACCTGGTAGCCGCCCGGGCCGACGTCCCAGGGCTCGGCGATCAGCTTCACCCGGTTGAGCAGCGGGTCCTGGGCGATGGCGGTGAGCAGCGGGTGGTCCATGGTGACGTCGTTGCCGCCGCCGTTGCCGCCGCCGCGGGTGAGGGCGGCGGCGAGGTCGAAGCGGAAGCCGTCCACGCCCATCTCGTGCACCCAGTACCGCAGCGAGTCGGTGATCAGCCGGATCACCTGGGGGCGGCGGGTGTCCAGGGTGTTGCCGCAGCCGGTGTAGTCGGCGTAGCCGCGCGGGCGGTTGGGCGGCAGGCGGTAGTGGCCGGCGTTGTCGATGCCGCGCAGGAACAGCGAGGGCCCCATCTCGGAGCCCTCGGCGGTGTGGTTGTAGACGACGTCGAGGATCACCTCGATGCCGGCGGCGTGCAGGGCGCGGACCATCCGCTTGAACTCGCCGACCTGGCCGCCGCGCGAGCCGGAGGCGGAGTAGCCGGCGTGCGGGGCGAAGTAGCCGACCGTGTTGTAGCCCCAGTAGTTGACGAGGCCGCGGGCCTGGAGGTGGTCCTCGCTGACGTGCTGGTGGACGGGGAGCAGTTCGACCGCGGTGACGCCGAGGCCGGTGAGGTGGGCGAGGGCGGCGGGGTGGGCGAGGCCGGCGTAGGTGCCGCGCAGGGCGGGCGGGACGTCGGGGTGGCGGAGGGTGAAGCCGCGGACGTGCAGTTCGTAGAGGACGGTCTCGGCCCAGGGGGTCTTGGGGCGGTGGTCGTCGGACCAGTCGTCGTCGTCCCGGACGACGACGGATCTGGGCACGTACGGGGCCGAGTCGCGGTTGTCCCGGACGGTGTCGGCGACGTCCGCCTCTGGCCAGCCGCGGACGGCGGCGCAGGCGGCGTCGTGGGAGGTGTAGGTGCCGTCGATGGCGCGGGCGTAGGGGTCGAGCAGCAGCTTGGCCGGGTTCCACCGGGCGCCGGTCCACGGGTCCCAGCGGCCGTGCACGCGGTAGCCGTAACGGGTGCCGGGGAGGACGCCGGGGACGAAGCCGTGCCAGGTCCGGGCGTCCTGCTCGGTGAGGCGCAGGCGGGTCTCGTGGCCGTCGTCGTCGAAGAGGCAGAGGTCGACGGCCTCGGCGCCGGCGGCCCAGAGGGCGAAGTTGGTGCCGGGGCGGCCGTCCGGGCCGGGGTGGAAGCGGGCGCCGAGCGGCTGCCGGCTGCCCGGCCACGGCACCGCACCGCCGGGCTGCGCGCGTACGGCGGTCGCCGACTCCTGCCCTGACGCCATGGCGGTGCCCTCCCTGACGGGGTGTCCCGGACCCCGTGGGGTCTCTCATTCCCTGTTCGCGCCGGACGGAAGCGGCTGAACACCGTCTTACCGGCAGATGGCGCCCGTGCGCACGCCCGGCCTCCCGCCCCCGCCCGGCCTCCCGCGCTCCGCCCCGGGGGGAATATGTCGACCGGTCTACAGAATCCGGGGTGTGCGCGGGAGTAGGAAGTCGGCGGGTCCGACTTCCTGCTCCGGGCGGGGTGGTGAGGGGTGCGCGGGAGTGGAAAGTCGGGCGGGCCGACTTTCCACTCCCGGGGGCAGGAGGTCTGTAGACCGGTCTACATAAAAAGCCGGGGCGGGGGATGGCGTGTCGGCGTGTCCTGGTGGGGAGCGGCCTCGTTGTGGGAGGTAGTGGACGGAGACGGGGGGAGGCCCCGAGATGTGGGTACGGCGGCTGGCGGCGCTGGGCTGCTGCCTGGCGGTACTGGCCGGGTGTGCCGGGGGCGGCGGCGCGGCGGGGGGCACGAGTGGTGACGCGGCCTCGACGGGTGGTCCGGCCGGTCCGCCGCCGGCCTCCCGGGCGTCGATCACCGCCGTGCCCGCCGACGACGCCCAGAACCTGCCGCCCGAGGGCCCGGTCCGGGTGACGGTCGCGCAGGGCCGGCTGGTCTCCGTCCGGCTCGCCGACGCCCGCGGCGGCGAGGTCCCCGGCTCGCTCTCCGCGGACGGCACCAGCTGGACCCCGGACGGCCCGCTGCCGCTGGCCACCGCGTTCACCCTGGACGCCGTGGCCGAGGACGACCAGGGCCTGCGGGCGGCCCAGCACACCGACTTCTCGACGATGGCCCGCGCGCACACCTTCGTCGCCTTCTTCACCCCCGAGGACGGCTCCACGGTGGGCGTCGGCATGCCGGTGTCGCTGCGGTTCAGCCGCCCGATCACCGACCGGGCCGCGGTGGAGCGCGCGATCGCGGTGACCGCCGACCCGCCGGTGGAGGTGGCCGCGCACTGGTTCGGCGGCCAGCGCCTGGATTTCCGCCCCCGGGAGTACTGGGCGCCGGGCACCAGGGTCTCGGTCGCGCTGCGACTCAAGGACGTGCAGGGCGCGCCGGGCGAGTTCGGCACCCAGAGCAAGGACGTCCGGTTCACCGTCGGCCGGGCCCAGGTGTCCACCGTCGACCTGGACGCCCACACCCTCACCGTCCGGGCCGGCCAGGGCGGCAAGGCGGTGCGCACGCTCAAGGTGTCCGGTGGGGACGCCAGGCACACGACGTACCGGGGCGTCCTGGTGGTGTCCGAGAAGTACAAGGTCACCCGGATGAACTCGCAGACCGTCGGGATGGGCGACGAGTACGACATCAAGGACGTGCCGCACGCGATGCGGCTGACCAACTCCGGCACCTTCGTGCACGGCAACTACTGGGCCAGCTCGTCGGTGTTCGGCAGCGCCAACACCAGCCACGGCTGCATCGGCCTGGCCGACGTCAAGGGCGGGTCGAGCGGCGAGACCCCGGCGGGCTGGCTGTTCGAGCACACGATCCCGGGCGACGTGTTCGAGGTGAAGGCCTCGGCCGGGGACGTCGTCCCGCCGAACAACGGGCTGAACGGCTGGAACCTGCCCTGGGCGCAGTGGGTGGCCGGGAGCGCCCTCCAGCCCGGCGCGAGCCCTTCCGCGAGCCCCGCCCCGAGCCCTTCCGCGAGCCCGTCCATGAGCTCCGCTCCGGGCCCGTCCGCGACCCCTGCCCCGGGCCCCGCCCCGAGCCCGTCCGTGACCCCGACCCCGAGCCCCGCCCCGGCCGTCACCCCCTGACGCCCATGTGCGGATGATCTTCACCGGCGTTCACCGGCAGCCTCCCCAGGATTCACCCGTTCGGCCCAGCTATCCTGCTTGCCGCGCCGAAGACCGGTGCGAAAGATCGCCGGTCCGGTGCAACCCGTCCGGGCGAACAGGGCGTCCATCAGGATGAACACCGGGAGGGGAGAAACCGTGAAGCCGGTTAGGGCGGCCGACGCCGCAATACGTACCACCGTCACCCGCCGCCGCGCGCGTCAGAGCGCGGTGGCATTGGCGATGGGCGGTGTCCTGCTGCTCACCGCGGCCTGCAGCAGCGGCGGCGACGACAAGAACGCCGGTGGCGGCGGTGCGGCCACGACCGCCGGCGCCAACGGGGAGGCCGGCAACGGCACCCCGGCACCGGCCCAGTCCTCGACCGCGCCGAAGACGTCCGCCGCCGTGGTGACCGTCGAGCCCAAGGACGGCGCCCAGGACGTCGCTCCCGACGGCGCGCTCAAGGTCGCCGTGGCCAACGGCAAGCTCACCACGGTCGAGGTGACCGACAAGGAGGGCAAGCCGGTCGCCGGCGCCATCACCCCGGACGGCAGCGGCTGGAAGCCGAGCGCCGCGCTGGCGGTCGGCATGGCGTACAAGGTGAACGCCCAGGCCACCGACGCCGACGGCCTGGTGGCCGCGTCCACCACCACCTTCACCACGCTGACGCCCGCGAAGACCGTCTCCACCAACGACAACATCGCCGACAAGGCCACCTACGGCGTCGGCATGATCGTCTCGGTCGTCTTCAACAAGGACATCAAGAACAAGGACGCGGTCGTCCAGGGCATCACCTTCGAGACCAGCAACGGCACGACGGTCAAGGGCCACTGGTTCGGCTCGCGCCGACTGGACTTCCGCCCCGAGAAATACTGGGAGCCGGGCACCAAGGTCACCATCAAGTACCGGCTGAAGAACGTCGAGATCGCCCCGGGCGTCTACGGCGACATCGACAAGGACGAGCCGTTCACCATCGGCCGCTCCCAGGTGTCCGTCGCCGACTCGTCCACCCACCAGATGACGGTGACCAGGGACGGCGCGAGCCACACCGTGCCGGTGACCCTCGGCGACGAGAAGAACCCGTCGTGGAACGGCACCATGGTGATCTCCAGCAAGGAGAAGGTCACCCGGATGAACTCGCAGACCGTCGGCCTCGGCGGCGAGTACGACATCCCGGACGTGCCGCACGCGATGCGGCTGACCACCTCCGGCACCTTCGTGCACGGCAACTACTGGGCGAGCCCGTTCGGCAAGGTCAACGCCAGCCACGGCTGCATCTCGATGCAGGACGAGAAGGGCGGCAGCGACAGCTCGGTGGCGGGCAAGTTCTTCAACGACTCGATGGTCGGCGACGTCGTCGTCATCAAGAACTCCAAGGAGAAGACCGTCGCCCCCGACAACGGCCTGAGCGGCTGGAACATCGGCTGGGCGAACTGGTAGGCCCTACCCGTCGGTAGACACCGTCGGTCACCGTACGACGACGCCCGGTCCGATCCTCCCGCGTGGGGGTCGGACCGGTCGCGTTCTCCCCCGGATCGCGCCCCGGATCGTGCCCCGGACGGCGCAACCTTTCCGGTGGTCGGCGCGTGTATCTGTCGAACAGCGGGACACGAGGGAGGGAGTCGACGGTGAAGTCGATACGCAGGGCGGTGGCGGCCGGTCTGGTCGGGGGTGCGCTGGTGCTGACCAGCGCCTGCGGCGGGGGCGGCGGGAACGGGGGCGCGGCCAAGGCGGAGCTGGGCGCGGGCGGGGCCGCGGGGGCCCCGTCGGCGTCGGCCCCAGCGGCGGCGGCGTCGCCGGGCGCGCCCGCCGCGAGTGCCGCGCCCAAGGTGTCGCAGGCCGTGGTGGACATCCAGCCGAAGACCGGCGCGGTGGACGTCGCCCCGGACGGCACCCTCAAGGTCGCGGTCTCCGGCGGCAGGCTCACCACCGTCAAGGTGAGCGACAGGGCCGGCCAGGAGGTGGCCGGCGCGATCGCCGCCGACGGGTCGAGCTGGAGCCCGTCCGGCCCGCTCGCGGTCGGCACCGCCTACCAGGTGAGCGCGCTGGCGGCGGACTCCGGCGGCGTGGTCGCCTCGGCGGACAGCAGCTTCACCACGCTCACGCCCGAGCGCGAGGCGAAGGCGAGCGACAACATCGAGGACGGCGCCACCTACGGCGTGGGCATGATCGTCTCGGTCTCCTTCGACAAGGACGTGAAGAACAAGGAGGCGGTGGCCAAGGGCATCACCTTCATGACCAGCGACGGCACGGCGGTGAAGGGCCACTGGTTCGGCAGCCGTCGGCTGGACTTCCGCCCCGAGAAGTACTGGGCCCCGGGGACGAAGGTCACCGTCCAGTACCGGCTGAAGAGCGTGGAGATCGCCCCGGGCGTCTACGGGGGAGTCGACCGGGACGAGCCCTTCACTATCGGGCGATCCCAGATTTCGACGGTTGACGCCAAGACGCACGAGATGACGGTGGTCCAGAGCGGTCGGAGCTCGGTCGTCGAGATCACCTCCGGCTCGCCGGAGCACCCGACCTGGAACGGCACCATGGTCGTCATGTCGAAGGAGGGCGTGGTGCGGATGCAGTCCAGCACCCTGCCCGGGATGACCGGCGAGCCCTACGACCTCCAGGTGCCGCACTCCATGCGGCTCACCGACTCGGGCACCTACGTGCACGGCAACTACTGGAGCAACGCCTTCGGCGAGGACAACGTCAGCCACGGCTGCGTGGGCCTGAAGGACGTCAAGGGCGGCGGCTCGGGGACCTCGGCGGGCACGTTCTACGACGGCTCGCTCATCGGGGACGTCGTGACCGTGCAGAACTCCACGCGCGGCCAGGTCGCGCCGGACAACGGCCTCAGCGGCTGGAACCTCGACTGGAGCGCCTGGTAGCACGCGCCGCCCCGTGGCCCGGACCTGCCCGAACGCGGGTTCGGGTTGCACGCGGCATATGCCGAAACACCCAGTGATCGTTTGCTCATTGTCCGTACGCGGCCGCTTGCGTTCCGCAATGATGGTCCGCATGGCGGGTTGGGGCGAAACAGATCAGTCATCACTTCCGGGATCCAGCTTGGTCGCTGACGTGTCGCGGGCACCGTTCCGGGACGCCCTCGCGGCCCTGGAACGGCTCAGCTCCGAGGAGCTGGAGCAGTTGTACGTCGGAAAGCTGTGCGACCGGGACGCGCCGCGCGAGGTGCGGCTGCCGTCCCGGCCGGCGACCGGCCCGTTGGCGCGCAGGCTGGTGCTCGCGGCCCTGGAGAACTGGGACCTGCACCAGCACCTGGAGGTCGGCGAGTTACTCACCAGCGAACTCGTCGCCAATGCGCTGCGGCACGCGGCCGGCCGGACGATCGGACTGCACGTGGCGCGCAAGCCGGGCTGGGTCAGGGTGGAGGTGCGGGACTCCTCGCGGGCGCTGCCGTGCATGATCGTGGCGGAGCCGCTGCCGGCCACCGAGCGCGGGCGCGGGCTGCAGGTGGTCGACGACCTGGCGGACCGCTGGGGCGCCGACCTGCTGCCGCGCGGCAAGGGCGTCTGGTTCGAGCTGAAGGTCCGCGAGCGGGCGGTCTGAGCCCGTCCGCTCCGGGAAAACACGCGGGGCCCCCGACTTCGCCGTGGTCCGGCGGCTGGGGGCCCCTGCAGGTCATCGCGCCGGCCAAGGGGGTGCGTGCCGCGCGATGGGCGTCGGCCGTGCCAGGTCGGGCCGGCCGAAGTCATCGTCGCCGAGGGCGCGTGCCAGTTGCCGGCGTCCGCCCTCGGACATCTCGACTATCGCATGGATCTCAGCATGTGGGCAAACCAGGTGGCTTCGATTTCAAGGTTTGTAACTTAGTTCACCTTGGGAATTTGCATAGGTTCACGCCAGCGCCTGAGATTATTCATGATCGACACTATGTGGCCTCCGGGAACGGTGCGCCCGGGCCGGGGAGCCGGCGGCCGCCGTCCTCGGTGATCCGCCCTTGACCTGAAGTCGGCTTCAGCTCCTAGGGTCGTCCCCCGACCGCCGGTGATCGGCCGGCGGCGCCCATCGAGGGGGATTCGCCGTGACCACCGCTGACAGCGTCGTTCCCGACCGCTACCGCTACGCCGTCGTCCCGCACATCATGGTCGGCGACGCCGCGGCGGCGATCGACTTCTACGTGCGGGCCTTCGGGGCCCGCGAGGACATCCGGATCGACGCGCCCGGGGGCGGGGTGCTGCACGCGGAGATCAGCATCGGGCGGTCCGTGCTGATGCTCGGGGACGGCGGAGCGGACGGGGCGCCGTTCACCGCCCCGTCCGCGCTCGGCGGCACGAGCGTCGCCCTGCACGTCTACGTGCCGGACGTCGACGCCCTCGCCGCGCGGGCCGAGGCGGCCGGCGCGGACGTCCTCCAGCCGCCGACCGACATGTTCCACGGCGACCGCACCGCCGTCCTCAAGGACCCCTCGGGCCACGTGTGGATCTTCCTGACCCACCTGGAGGACCTCTCGGCCGAGGAGCTCCACCGCCGCCTGCCCGCCGGCTGACGGGCCGCGGCGGCGCTCAGCCGCGCGGGGGCAGGACGTTCTCGGCGTACTCGGGGGCGACGTTGCCCGGCGGGCCGTAGTCGCAGACGACGTAGGTCTCGTACCAGGTGTCGCCGCGGCCGTGGGCGCGGGCGCAGCCGAGGCGGGTGGAGGACTTCCAGACCAGCTGGGTGAACAGGCCGGTGGCGGTGGAGTAGCCGGGCTTGCCGTAGTCGTAGTTCCCGGCCTGCGCGTACCAGGTGTCGACGGCCCGGCGGCAGGTGGCCGGGCCGGGGGCGGTGGAGCCGAACCAGGACTGGTTCTCGCCGTACGCGGGGTCGAGGCCGGCGTGGCCGCCGGAGAGGCGCTCGGAGGTCGACAGGCGGGCGGCGCGGGTCCTGGCGTGCTCCTGGACGGCGGGGTCCGGGGTCAGCGCGGGGACGCCGTGCCGGGCGCGGTACTCGTTGTGGGCGCGCAGGCAGTCGTCGGTGAAGGCGGCGTCGGTGGCGTCCGGCAGCGCGGCGCGGGCCGCGGCCGGGGTGGTGGCGGCCGCGGCCAGGACGGCGGCCAGCAGCAGGGTGGTGAGGGTGCGGACACCGTTTCGGGTGTGCTTCATCCGCGCTCCGGGGGCTCGTGGTGGTGGTGTTCCGCCACGATGGCAGCCACCGGAACCCCGGACGGGCCGGATGCGGAGCGGTTCACCCGGCCGAGTGAGCGCGCGGCCGTCCGGCATGCGGCCGCACGGCACGCGGCCGTACAGCGGGGAAGCGGCGAGGGCGTTGCCGGGTGCGCCGTCAGCACTCGATGACGTTGACGGCGAGGCCGCCGCGCGAGGTCTCCTTGTACTTGATCTTCATGTCGGCGCCGGTCTCCTTCATGGTCTTGATCGCCTTGTCGAGGGAGACGTGGTGGCGGCCGTCGCCGCGCAGGGCCATCCGGGCGGCGGTGACGGCCTTGACCGAGGCCATGCCGTTGCGCTCGATGCAGGGGATCTGGACCAGGCCGCCGACCGGGTCGCAGGTGAGGCCGAGGTTGTGCTCGATGCCGATCTCGGCGGCGTTCTCGACCTGCTCCGGGCTGCCGCCGAGGACCTCGGCGAGACCGCCGGCGGCCATCGAGCAGGCCGAGCCGACCTCGCCCTGGCAGCCGACCTCGGCGCCGGAGATGGAGGCGTTCTCCTTGAAGAGCATGCCGATGGCGCCCGCGGCGAGCAGGAAGCGGACGATGCCGTCCTCGTCGGCGCCCGGGATGAAGTTCAGGTAGTAGTGCAGGACGGCGGGGATGATGCCGGCCGCGCCGTTGGTCGGGGCGGTGACCACCCGGCGGCCGGAGGCGTTCTCCTCGTTGACCGCCATCGCGTAGAGGGTCACCCACTCCATGGCGTTGGCCGGGCCGATGCCCTCGGCGCGCAGCGCGCGGGCGGCCGCGGCGGCACGGCGGCGGACCTTGAGGCCGCCGGGGAGTATGCCCTCGCGGGACATGCCGGCCCGGACGCACTCCTGCATGACCCGCCAGATCTCCAGCAGCCCGGCGCGGATCTCCTCCTCGGTGCGCCAGGCCTTCTCGTTCTCCAGCATCAGGCCGGAGATCGACAGGCCGGTCTCCCGGGTGAGCCGGAGCAGCTCCTCGCCGGTGCGGAAGGGGTACTTCAGCGCGGTGTCGTCGGGCTTGACCCGGTCCGCGCCGATCGCGTCCTCGTCGACGACGAAGCCGCCGCCGACCGAGTAGTAGGTCTTCTCCAGCACGGTGGAGCCGTCGGCCCGGTACGCCCACAGCGTCATGCCGTTGGCGTGGTACGGCAGCGAGCGGCGCCGGTGCAGCACCAGCTGGGTGTCGGGGTCGAAGTCGATGGCGTGGACGCCGAGCAGGTGGATCCGCTTCTCTGCGGTGATCCGCTCGACGTCGCGGTCGGCCTGGTCGACGTCGACGGTGCGGGGGGAGGCGTTCTCCAGGCCCAGCAGCACCGCCTTGGGGGTGCCGTGGCCGTGGCCGGTGGCGCCCAGTGAGCCGTACAGCTCGGCGCGGACGGCCGTCACCTCGGCCAGCAGGCCGTCCGACTTCAGTCGGCGGGCGAACATCCGGGCGGCGCGCATCGGGCCGACGGTGTGGGAGCTGGACGGACCGATGCCGATGGAGAAGAGGTCGAAGACGCTGATGGCCACGGAGGGACGTCCTTGTCTGGTCTCGTGGGTGGTGCCGGCAGGGAGGGGAGGACGGCGGTGGCGGAAGGGGCGGTCGGGCGGCTGACACGGGACGGGGCACCGCGTGCACTCTCCAGTGTGCGCGGTGCCCCGGAATCCCCGGTGTCCGGGCGGGGTGAGCCCGGTCACCCGCAGCCGAACGGCGGGACTTACAGGTTCGGGTAGAGCGGGTACTTCTCGGCCAGGGCGGTGACCCGGGCCTTGAGCGCCTCGGCGGTGCCCTCGTCGAAGGCCGGCTTCAGGGCCTCGGCGATGATGTCGGCGACCTCGCGGAAGTCCTCGGCCCCGAAGCCGCGGGTGGCGAGCGCCGGGGTGCCGATCCGCAGGCCGGAGGTGACCATCGGCGGGCGCGGGTCGTTCGGGACGGCGTTGCGGTTGACCGTGATGCCGACCTCGTGCAGGCGGTCCTCGGCCTGCTGGCCGTCGAGCTGGCTGTTGCGCAGGTCGACCAGGACGAGGTGGACGTCGGTGCCGCCGGACAGCACGGAGACGCCGGCCTCGGTGACGTCGTCCTGCAGCAGGCGCTCGGCCAGGATCCGGGCGCCGTCCAGGGTGCGCTGCTGGCGCTCCTTGAACTCCTCCGAGGCGGCGACCTTGAAGGCGACGGCCTTGCCGGCGATGACGTGCTCCAGCGGGCCGCCCTGCTGGCCGGGGAAGACCGCGGAGTTGATCTTCTTGGCGTGCTCGGCCTTGGAGAGGATCACGCCGCCGCGCGGGCCGCCCAGGGTCTTGTGGGTGGTGGTGGTGACCACGTCCGCGAACGGCACCGGGTTGGGGTGCAGGCCCGCGGCGACCAGGCCGGCGAAGTGGGCCATGTCGACCATCAGCAGCGCGCCGGTCTCGTCGGCGATCCGGCGGAACTCGGCGAAGTCGAGCTGGCGCGGGTAGGCGGACCAGCCGGCGATGATCAGCTGCGGCCGGTGCTCCTTGGCGAGGCGCTCGACCTCCTCCATGTCGACCTGGCCGCTCTTGTCGTTCACGTGGTACGGCACCACGTTGTAGAGCTTGCCGGAGAAGTTGATCTTCATGCCGTGGGTCAGGTGACCGCCGTGGGCCAGGTTCAGGCCCAGGATGGTGTCGCCCGGCTTGATCAGCGCGAACATCGCGGCGGCGTTGGCCTGCGCGCCGGAGTGCGGCTGGACGTTGGCGTGCTCGGCGCCGAACAGGGCCTTGATCCGGTCGATCGCGATCTGCTCGACCACGTCGACGTGCTCGCAGCCGCCGTAGTAGCGGCGGCCGGGGTAGCCCTCGGCGTACTTGTTGGTCAGCACCGAGCCCTGGGCCTCCATGACCGCCACCGGGGCGAAGTTCTCGGAGGCGATCATCTCCAGGGTGGTCTGCTGGCGGTGCAGCTCGGCGTCGACCGCGGCGGCGATCTCCGGGTCGAGGGCGTGCAGGGACTGGTTCAGAACCGTCATGGTGGGGTCTTCCCGGGAGGAGAGAGGGAGGAGGGCCGGCGTGCCCGGGGCGGCCGCGGTGCGGCGGCCGCCCCGGCGGTGGCTCAGGCCGAGGGGTTGGTGAGCGCGGTGTACTCGTCGGCGGTCAGGACCGGGCCGGTCGACTCGACGCGGACCTTGAACAGCCAGCCACCCTCGAACGGCTCGCCGTTGACCAGGGCGTTGTCGTTCTTGACGTCCTCGTTGACCTCGGTGACCTCACCGGTGACCGGGGAGAACAGGTCGCTGACCGACTTGGTCGACTCCAGCTCGCCACAGGTCTCGCCGGCGGTCACGGTGGCGCCGACCTCGGGGAGCTCGACGTAGACGATGTCACCGAGGGCGTCGGCGGCGTGCTGGGTGATGCCGATCGTGGACACACCGTCGGCGTCGGCGGCGGTCAGCCACTCGTGCTCCTCGGTGTACTGCAGGTGCTGGGGGTTGGTGCTCATGGCGTCATTCTCCAGGATGGGAAGCGGGTACGGCGAAGCGGCCCGGCGCGCGGACGTGCCTCGCGTGGGAAACAGCGGGGGAGGGTGTCAGCGGGCGCGCTTGTAGAACGGCAGCGCCACGACCTGGACCGGCTCGTGCTTGCCGCGCACGTCCACCGCGACGGTGGAGCCGGGGGCGGCGTGGGCCGCGTCCACGTAGGCCATCGCGATCGGCTTCTCCAGGGTGGGGGAGGGCGCGCCGGAGGTGATCCGGCCGATCGGCTCGCCGTCGGTGGAGACCACGGTGTACTCGGCGCGCGGCACGCGCTTGCCCTCGGAGACCAGGCCGACCAGCACCCGCGGCGGGTTGGCCTCGGCCTCGGCGGCGGCCCGCTCCAGGGCCTTGCGGCCGACGAAGGCGCCCTCGTTGGTGGTCTTGTCGAAGCGGACGACCCGGCCCAGGCCCGCGTCGAACGGGGTCAGGTCGGTGGACAGCTCGTGGCCGTACAGCGGCATGCCGGCCTCCAGGCGCAGCGTGTCGCGGCAGGACAGGCCGCAGGGGATCAGGCCGCGGTCGGCGCCGGCCTCGGTCAGCGCCTGCCAGATCTGCTCGGCGTCGCCCGGGTTGCAGAAGATCTCGAAGCCGTCCTCGCCGGTGTAGCCGGTGCGGGCGAGCAGCACGTCGCGGCCGTCCACCTGGGCCGGGAGGATCGCGTAGTACTTCAGGCCGGCCAGGTCGGCCTCGGTGGTGCCGGCCAGGATCGCGGTGGACTCCGGGCCCTGGACGGCGATCAGCGCGTAGGCGTCGCGGTCGTCGGAGACGACGGCGTTGTAGCCCTTGGCACGGGCGATCAGCTCGTCCAGCACCAGCTGGGCGTTGGAGGCGTTGGCGACGACCAGGAAGGCGTCCTCGCGCAGGCGGTAGACGATCAGGTCGTCCAGGATGCCGCCGTCCTCGGCGCAGATCATGGTGTAGCGGGCGCGCAGCACGCCCAGCGCGGAGACGAAGCCGACCAGGGCGTGGTCCAGCATCTCCCCGGCCTGCGGGCCGGTGACGGTGATCTCGCCCATGTGGGAGAGGTCGAACAGGCCCGCCTTGGTGCGGACGGCGAGGTGCTCCTCGCGCTCGCTGCCGTAGCGCAGCGGCATGTCCCAGCCGGCGAAGTCGGTCATGGTGGCGCCCAGGGCGCGGTGCAGCGCGTCGAGCGCGGTGAGGCGGGGGGACGACATGGCCAGGAACTCCTCGGTCGGGGCACTCAGGGGTGCGCGCGCCGGGACCGGCCCTGCTTCGGGGGCGGCGGACCCTGCACGCGGGCATGCGGCGGCTGGGTCTCCCCATCTGTCGTCGAACCTGAGAGCTTCACCGTCCACTGCCCTGTAGGGGAACAGCATGGCGGCTTGCACCGTGGGTGGGCGGACGGCAGGGCCGTGCGCCGCTTTCCAGATGTGCCTAACCCGTGCGGTAGGGGTGCCTGAGAGATTCCGGGGAGGACTTGCTCCTTCGGCGCCGGCTGCGCCTCCTGGACGGGGGCGCTCCGGACTCTCCCGCGCGGGTTCGAGCGGCCGGTATGGAGTTGGCGGGGCCTGGGTGGATGCCACCGCAGACGGCCACATCATGGCACGTCCGCGGGAATGAGGGGAGAGGGGGCTGCGTCACGTCGGGCCCGGCGGCCCGGGGCGGGGCGGGCGCGGCGCCGGAACGCTAGGCTGCGGGCATCGGCGAGCAGAGGGCGGTACGGCGGCGCATGGGGTACCCGGTGGAGCAGCAGGGGTGGGGCGGGGCGGATTCGGCGCCGCCGGGCGGCGGGTGGCCGGCCAACGAGCTGGAGCAGGTGCTCACCGCCGCGCTCGGCGACCCGGGCGCGACCCCGCGGGTGGTCGAGGTGCTGGCGCGCAGCCAGGTGTGGATCCCGCTGCCGTCGGGCGGCGACCCGCAGGGGCAGTCGCTGGACCTGCCGGTCGTCGAACTGGCCGGCGACCCCTATGTCCCGGTGTTCTCCTCGCAGGAGGTGTTCCTCCAGCAGGCGCCGGGGATGCCGTTCGCGGTCGCGCCGGTCTGGGAGTTCGCCCGGGGTCTGCCGCTGGGCGTGGGCATCGCGGTCAACCCGGAGGCGGCGGTGGGCATCCCGGTGCCGCCGGAGGGTGTGGCCGAGCTGCGCCGCGGGCCGCGCGAGGAGCGCTGGGACGCCGCCCAGGACGCGCCGGACGCCCCCGGCGGCGGCCGGGTGGCGCTGCGCGAGCCGGTGCCGGGGGAGGACCCGGAGGCGTTCCTGGCCGCCTGCCGCGGGGAACTCGCGGCGCTGCCGGGAGTACTGACCGCGCGGCGGGCGCTGGCGAGCGTCGAGGGCGAGCCGACCGTGATGTTCGTCGGCGTCCAGCTGGACCCGCTGGCCCCGGCCGACCCGGCCGCGGTGAACGAGGCATTGGGGCGAGCGCTGGGAACCGCGCCGCTGCCCGGCGGCGTCCACCTCGTACTGCTCGACCTCGCGGACGATCCGGTGGTCGACTGGTTGGTGACCCGGGTCGCGCCCTTCTACGGACGGGGCTGATCCGGACTCCGGCCGTCCGTCCGGCACCCGCCGGACGGGTTCGGGCGGGGTGGCGGTGGGACCCTGGCACGTCGGCGTGGCGGTGGTCGGCAACCGCCCCATAGGGTGCGTGCTGACGGCCGCCGGGCCGCCGGTGACGGACGAGGAACGAAGAAGCGCAGCGAGGTGGGCGCATGAGTGCGGGATCGGTAGCTGGCGGTGCACCGGGGCCCTGGGGCCAGGCGCCCACCGGACGCCCGGATCCGGGCGCGCTGGAGCGCGCGCTGCGCGAGGTGGCGCCGGAGCGTTACGAGGCCTACGAGACGATGCTGCACGCGCTCGCCGAGGGCCGGGTCTGGATGCTGCTCTGGCACGGCACGCCGGGCAGTCCGGACGCCCAGTACGGGAACATGGAGATCAGCGGCCACGGGTACGCCCCGGCCGTGACCTCGCCCGAGCAGCTGGCGGCGTCCGGCTGGGCGCGGGCGCACGAGGTGATCTCCGGCCGGGAGATCGCGGCCTCGCTGTACCGCACCCGGTGGGGCCTGTGGCTGAACCCGCACGCCCCGGGCGGCGGGGTGGGCGTGCCCTGGGCGGACCTGCGCCGGGTCGCCGCGGGCCTGGACCGGCTGCCGGCCGGGCCGCTGAAGCTGAGCGAACCGCAGGTGCCGGCGCAGCAGTTCTTCGCGCTGCTGGAGCGGCAGGCGGTCGAGGTGCGCGCGGTGAAGGCGCTGCGCCGGGCCTGGGTGCGGCCGTCGGTGGGCGAACCGTACCTCGCCATCGGCCTCGACCTGTACGAGAGTTCGCCGCCCACGGTGGAGGCGGTGCGGGCGCTGATGCAGCGGGCGATCGCGGTCGCGCCGGAGGGGCTCGCGGTCTCGACGGTGGCGATGGCGGACGAGTACGACCCGGTGGCCCTGTGGATGCGGGCCAACGCGCGCCCGTTCTACGACCGCGAGGCGGCCGGGCACGGCCGTTCGCAGACGGGTCCGTACCCGCCGGTGCCCCCGCCGCCGTACGCCTCGCAGCAGGGTCCGGCGCACGGGCAGGGCTTCGGCTACGGCACGCAGCCGCCGGCCCCGGGCTGGCCGGGGCAGCAGCCCCCGCCGCAGCAGCCATGGCCCGGCTACCCCGGTCGCTGACCGCTCAAACGCGCCAAATACCCGCCCGTTGAACCGGCTTGACGTCACGTCAGGCCGGTTTCGGCGTTTTTCCGGACGTTCTCCGCGGAGTGGGTGGCAGACATCTTGACATGGCTGTTACAGCTGTGTGAAGAGGGATATGCCGAAGATCCGGGAGGTGCATGCGCACAGATCACAGTTGGGCATCTGTCGGTTGGCAGGGCTGGCGCAAGCCAGTTCGGATGGCAGAGAGTTCTGCAACAGCCCGCCGCGCGTGGTTGGCGCCTCACAAAGGCGAACGCGCTGACGGACCGCATGATCCACGTGACGCCCATCCCGCGTGGCAGCAGTACTGAGCACGTCGTACCGCTGGGAACGCCCCCGCACCCGTACCTGCACCTCCGCACGTCCGCACCCAAGCACGTCCGCACCAGCCGAGCCGCCGATCCCGGCGTCCGGCACCCGTGGGCCGGCCACCGTCGGCGAGGGGACCGAACTGACCATGACCGCACCCATCAAGACCGCCGGCAACGCACCGGAGGCAGACGCCGCCGCGAGCCCGGCCAAGACGATCGAGGGACGCTCCCTCGGCCGGATCGCCTGGACCCGCTTCAAGCGGGACAAGGCCGCCGTCGCCGGCGGCATCGTGGTGATCCTCCTGATCCTGCTCGCCGTGCTGGCCAAGCCGATCGAGTCGGTCTTCGGGCTCGACCCCGACGCCCTCCACCAGGACCTGCTGGACGCCGACCTCGGCGGCCTGCCGTTCGGCGACTGGGGCGGCATGAGCTGGGACCACCCGCTCGGCGTCGACCCGCTGCAGGGCCGTGACCTGCTCACCCGCGTCATCGAGGGTTCCTGGGTCTCCCTGCTGGTCGCCTTCGGCGCGACCGTGCTGTCCAACACCATCGGTACCGTGCTCGGCATCATGGCCGGCTACTACGGCGGCTGGGTGGACACCCTGATCAGCCGGGTGATGGACGTCTTCCTCGCCTTCCCGCTGCTGCTCTTCGCCATCGCGATCTCCACGTCGCTGCAGGGCGGCGCGTTCGGCCTGCACGGCCTGCCGCTGCACATCCTGGTGCTGATCTTCGTGATCGGCTTCTTCAACTGGCCCTACATCGGCCGGATCGTGCGCGGACAGACCCTCTCGCTGCGCGAGCGCGAGTTCGTCTACGCGGCCCGCAGCCTCGGCGCCCGGGGCCCGTTCATCCTGTTCAAGGAACTGCTGCCCAACCTGGTCGGTCCGATCCTGGTCTACTCGACCCTGCTGATCCCGACCAACATCCTCTTCGAGGCCGGGCTGAGCTTCCTCGGCGTCGGCATCCAGCCTCCGCAGGCCTCCTGGGGCGGGATGCTCCAGGACGCGATCCGGTACTACCAGGTGGACCCCCAGTACATGGTGGTCCCCGGTCTGGCGATCTTCCTCACCGTGCTCGCCTTCAACCTGCTCGGTGACGGGCTGCGTGACGCCCTCGATCCCAAGAGCAACTGACACAGCGTCAGGATCCCTCGTTCAGCCACCACTTCCTCAAGGGGTTGATCTCACCCATGCGTAGGTCCCGCACCGTCGCGCTGACCGCCATGGCCGCTGCCGCGGTCCTGGTCGTCACCGGCTGCTCGTCGAGCAAGAAGAGCGACGACGCCAAGTCCACCGCCACCGGCAGCAGCACCGAGGCCGCCGGCGGCTCCGGGGCCAACGCGGCCACCAAGGGCATCGTCAACGCCTCGGACAAGAAGGGCGGGACGGTCACCTTCGAGATGAAGGGCACCCCGGACTCGCTCGACCCGGGGAACACGTACTACGCGTACATCTACAACTTCTCGCGCCTCTACGGCCGTCCGCTCACCACCTTCCAGCCGGGCGCCGGCGATGCGGGCAACAAGCTCGTCCCGGACCTCGCCGAGTCGCTCGGCCAGGTCAGCCCGGACGGCCTCACCTGGACGTACAAGCTGCGCAAGGGCCTGAAGTACGACGACGGCACCCCGATCACCTCGAAGGACGTCAAGTACGCCGTCGAGCGCTCCAACTTCGCGCCGGAGGTCAACTCCAACGGCCCGACGTACTTCAAGGAGCTGCTGGTCGACAACGAGGGCACGCCGTACGCGGGTCCGTACAAGGACAAGACCGGCGACCTGAAGTCGATCGAGACGCCGGACGACACCACGATCGTCTTCCACCTGAAGCACGCCTTCGCGGACTTCGACTACCTGGTGAGCGCCCCGCAGACCGTCCCGGTCCCGCAGGCCAAGGACACCGGCGCCGAGTACGTCAAGAAGATCGTCGCCTCCGGCGCCTTCAAGTTCGAGTCCTACGAGGACGGCAAGCAGGCCGTCCTGGTCCCGAACACCAACTGGGACCCGGCCACCGACCCGATCCGCAAGCAGCTGCCGGACAAGATCGTGCTGCGGATGAACATCGACCAGGCCACCATCGACAAGGACCTGCTGGCCGGCAACGCCCAGGTCGACCTGGTGGGCGGCGGTGTCGACCCGCAGACCCAGGCGCAGATCCTGCAGAACCCGAAGCTGAAGGCCAGCACCGACAACGCCTACGGCGGCCGCAAGGTCTACATGGCGATCAACACCGAGGTCGCGCCGTTCGACAACATCGAGTGCCGCAAGGCCGTCCAGTTCGCGGTCGACAAGGTCTCGGTGCAGACCTCGCTCGGCGGCCCGGTCCGCGGCCAGGTCGCCAACACCATGCTCCCGCCGGACATCCCGGGCCACCAGGACTTCAACCTGTGGGAGACCAAGGACAACAAGGGCGACGAGGCCAAGGCCAAGGAGGCCCTGAAGGCCTGCGGCAAGGACAGCATCACCACCGTGCTCTCCGCCCGCACCGAGCGCGCCACCGAGGTCGCCGCCGCCACCTCGATCCAGGCCGCGCTGAAGAAGGTCGGCATCAACGCCGAGATCCAGCAGTTCCCGCAGGGCAAGTACCTGGCCGACAGCGCCGGTGCCCCGGCCTTCGCCAAGGAGCACAACATCGGCCTGATGATGATGCAGTGGGGCGCCGACTGGCCGACCGGCTACGGCTTCCTGCAGCAGATCGTCGACGGCCGCGCGATCAAGGCCTCCGGCAACAGCAACCTGCCCTCGCTGAACGACCCGGCGATCAACAAGCTGCTCGACGACGCCGCCACCAACCCGGACCGGGCGGCCCGCGAGAAGATCTACGGCGACATCGACAAGAAGGTCATGGAGCAGGCGGTCTACGTCCCGCTGACCGACTTCAAGGTCTTCCTGTACCGCCCGGACAACGCCACCAACCTCGTGTCCACGCCGGCCTTCTCGGGTGAGTACGACTACCTGAACATCGGCACCACCAAGTAAGAGCCTGGCTCCGCATCCCTGAAGGCAGGTGAAGGCAGCGGCGCCCGCCGCCGTCCGGAGGACCCCGGACGGCGGCGGGCGGCCGGAGCCGACCAACTGTGTTTGCCTACATCATCCGCAGGATCCTCGCGGCCGTGGTGCTGCTGCTGGTCGTCAGCGCGGTCACCTTCGCGATCTTCTTCCTGCTCCCGCGCCTCGCCGGACAGACGGCCGACCAGCTGGCCACCCAGTACATCGGGAAGAACCCCTCCCCGGACGCGATCAAGGCGGTCAAGCAGAACCTCGGCCTCGACCAGCCGCTGTACACGCAGTACTGGAACTTCCTCAAGGCGCTGGTCAGCGGCGCCGAGTACAAGTTCGGCCCGGAACCGGCCACCTGCCACGTGCCCTGCTTCGGCTACTCCTTCAAGAACCACCTGGAGGTCTGGCCCGAGCTGACCAAGCGGATCCCGGTGACCATCTCCCTGGCCATCGGTGCCGCGGTGATCTGGCTGACCTCCGGCGTCACCACCGGTGTCATCTCCGCGCTCAAGCCGCGCTCGATCTTCGACCGGCTCTCCATGGGCATCGCGCTCGCCGGCGTCTCGCTGCCGGTCTTCTTCACCGGCGCGCTGCTGCTCACGGTGTTCAGCTACGAGTGGCCGATCCTGGACAACCTCCAGTACGTCAACTTCACCGACAACCCGCTGATGTGGGCCCGCAACCTGATCCTGCCGTGGATCTCGCTGGCCTTCCTCTACTCCGCGCTCTACGCCCGGCTCACCCGCGCCGGAATGCTGGAGACGATGAGCGAGGACTACATCCGCACCGCCCGGGCCAAGGGCCTGGCCGAGTCCAAGGTCGTCACCCGGCACGGGCTGCGGGCCGCGCTCACCCCGATCGTCACCATCTTCGGCATGGACCTCGGCCTGCTGCTCGGCGGCGCGCTGATCACCGAGCAGGTCTTCTCGCTCCAGGGCGTCGGCCAGTTCGCCGTGCAGGCGATCTCCGACAACGACCTCCCGAAGATCCTCGGCGTGACCCTGCTCGCCGCGTTCTTCATCGTCCTCTGCAACCTCGTGGTTGACCTCCTGTACGCCGCTGTCGACCCCCGGGTGAGGCTGTCGTGACCGAGCTCCAGAAGACCCCGGCCCGCACGGCCGCCCCGGGCGGCGAGGAGGCCTTCCTCTCCGTGCGGGACCTGCGGATCCACTTCGACACCGACGACGGCCTGGTCCGCTCCGTCGACGGGGTCAGCTTCGACCTCGCCAAGGGCCGCACCCTCGGCATCGTCGGCGAGTCCGGCTCCGGCAAGTCCGTCACCTCGCTCGGCATCATGGGCCTGCACCGCTCCAAGCGGGCCCGGATCAGCGGCGAGATCCGGCTCGACGGCGAGGAGCTCATCTCGGCCGGGCCGGACCGGGTCCGCCAGCTGCGCGGCCGGCAGATGGCGATGATCTTCCAGGACCCGCTGACCGCGATGCACCCCTACTACACGGTGGGGCAGCAGATCGTCGAGGCCTACCGGGTGCACCACCCGCAGGCGAGCAGGAAGCAGGCCCGGGCCCGCGCCGTCGAGATGCTCGACCGGGTCGGCATCCCGCAGCCGGACCGCCGGGTCGACGACTACCCGCACCAGTTCTCCGGCGGCATGCGCCAGCGCGCCATGATCGCCATGGCGCTGGTCAACGACCCCTCGCTGCTGATCGCCGACGAGCCCACCACCGCCCTGGACGTCACCGTCCAGGCGCAGATCCTGGACCTCATCCGGGACCTCCAGGAGGAGTTCGGCTCGGCCGTCATCATCATCACCCACGACCTCGGGGTGGTGGCCGAGCTCGCCGACGACATCCTCGTCATGTACGGCGGCAAGTGCGTCGAGCGCGGTCCGGCCGAGACCCTCTTCGACGCGCCCGAGCACCCCTACACCTGGGGCCTGCTGGGCTCGATGCCGCGCCTCGACCGCGAGCTGCAGGACCGCCTGGTCCCGGTCAAGGGCACCCCGCCCAGCCTGATCAACGTGCCGTCCGGCTGCGCCTTCCACCCGCGCTGTCCCTACGCCGAGCTGACCGGCGGGCGCTCCACCGAGGAGACCCCGAAGCTCACCGAGGTCGCCCCCGGACACCACGCCGCCTGCCACCTCGCGCTCGCCGAGCGGCACCGCATCTTCGCCGAAGAGATCGCGCCCCGGCTGTGAGCCCGGCCTCGTACCACCTTTCTGGAGAGAACCGATGACGGACACTCAGGCGGCGAGCCCCGAACCTCTGAAGAAGGTTCCCGCACCGGCGCCCGCCTCGGACCGGCAGCCGCTGCTCAAGGTGACCGGTCTGACCCGGCACTTCCCGATCCACAGCGGCCTGCTGCGGCGCCAGACCGGCGCCGTCCGGGCGGTCGACGGCATCGACTTCACCGTCAACGCCGGCGAGACCCTGGGCGTCGTCGGCGAGTCCGGCTGCGGCAAGTCGACGATGGGCCGGCTGGTCACCCGGCTCGACGAACCCACCGGCGGGACGGTCGAGTTCGAGGGCACCGACATCACCCACCTGGGCGTCGGGGCGATGCGGCCGCTGCGCCGCGACATCCAGATGATCTTCCAGGACCCGTACTCCTCGCTGAATCCCCGGCACACCGTCGGCACCATCGTCGGCGCGCCGTTCAAGCTGCAGAAGGCGGAGCCCGAGGGCGGGATCAAGAAGGCCGTCCAGGAGCTGCTGGAGCTGTGCGGGCTCAGCCCGGAGCACTACAACCGCTACCCGCACGAGTTCTCCGGCGGCCAGCGCCAGCGCATCGGCATCGCCCGGGCGCTCGCCCTGCGGCCCAAGATGATCGTCGCGGACGAGCCGGTCTCGGCGCTCGACGTGTCCATCCAGGCCCAGGTGGTCAACCTGCTCGACGACCTCCAGCGGGAGCTCGGGCTGACCTACCTGATCATCGCGCACGACCTTTCGGTGGTCCGGCACGTGTCCGACCGGGTCGCGGTGATGTACCTCGGCAAGATCGTCGAGATCGCCGACCGGGACTCGCTCTACCGCAGCCCGATGCACCCGTACACCACCGCGCTGATGTCCGCCGTGCCGGTGCCCGACCCGCGCCGCCGGCAGCGCGGCGGGCGGGAGCGGATCCTGCTCAAGGGCGACGTGCCCTCGCCGATCAACCCGCCCAGCGGCTGCCGCTTCCGCACCCGCTGCTGGAAGGCCCAGGAGATCTGCGCGAGCCAGGAGCCGCTGCTGACCGCCGCGACGGCGGGGCACCAGGTGGCGTGTCACTTCCCCGAGCGGAGCGAGGGGAGCGACTGGCACCGTCCCGAGCGGAGCGAGGGGAACGACTAGCGCAGCCCGGAGGGTAGCAAGGGGAACGACTAGCGCAGCCCCGAGCGGAGCGAGGGGAGCGACTGGCACCGTCCCGAGCTGAGCGCGGGGAACGCGTGACGCGGTCCCCGCAGGAACAAGAGAGTCCGCCCGCCCCGGGTCACCGGGGCGGGCGGACTCCTGTGCGCGAAGCGGTGTCAGTCGCGGTTGCCGGACAGCACCGGCTCCGGCGAGGCCGGGGCCGGGGCCGCACCGCCGGGTGCCTCGGCCGGCCGGGCCTGGCCGACGACGGTCGGCTGCGCCGCGGCGGGCGCCGGGAAGCGGCGGTTCACGGCCTTCATGACCTTGCGGCCGAGGTTCTGGAACGGGATCTCGATCAGCCGGTAGCTGGCGTAGCTGATGATCAGCAGCGCCGCCGAGAAGGCGACGAGCTGGATGCCGCGGTCCTTCCAGCTGACGATCGGCGCGTGGCCCTCCAGCAGCCAGTTCATGGCGTGGATCAGCGGGTTGTGCAGCAGGTAGACGGAGTAGCTGACGGCGCCCAGCCAGCTGAGCCAGCGCGGGAAGCGGCGCTTGCGCAGCAGCATGCCGATCACGAACACCGCCCACGCCGCGATGTAGGCGTAGGAGAACGACATCCACGAGCTGCTCCACGTCCGCCACAGGGCCGGGCCGCGGTTGTAGAGGTAGCCGCAGAGGAAGCCCGAGATGGCCACGAAGGTGCAGCACAGGATGGCGGGCAGGCGCTCGATCTGCCCGTGCTCCAGCCGGTAGAGGACGGTGCCGGCGAACATCGTGGCGAAGATCATCATGGTCTCGAAGGCGGTGGACCGCCCGTTGAGGAGGATCAGCGTCAGGCCGAGGCCGCCGAGCATGACGCCGCCCCAGCGGACCAGCTCCGGGCGCGCGGTGGCGATGCAGGCCATCGCCATGACGACCACCAGCGTGGCGGCGGCCACCAGGTGCCGGGTCGACTGGATGTCCTTGGTGATGGTGCCCAGCGACAGCCACGCGCCGAGGACGACGGCGAACGCGGCGAAGCCGATCGCGATCGGCGCGCTCTTGCGGTGCCACCCGACGACGAACAGGGCCGTCGCGAAGTAGTAGAAGATCATCTCGTAGGTGAGCGTCCACATCACCCCGATGACGTTCGCCACGCCCATCATGTCCTGCAGCATCGTGCCGCTGGCGACGAGCGACAGCAGCGGGTGCTCGTAGGACCAGGGGTTCACCACCGAGTACTGGCGGGGCAGGATCAGCAGGCTGCCGACCACGGTGAGGATCACCACGGGGAGGATCCGGAAGAACCGTCCCGCCCAGAAGCCGCGGACGTCGCCGCGCCGCTCCAGCGACGCCGGGATGATGTACCCGCTGACCAGGAAGAACAGCATCACACCGAAGATGCCCGGGTCCAGGTAGTAGGGCACCTTGGTGCCGTGCGGCACCCAGTAGAACGGCAGCGCGAAGTGGTAGACCGCCACCGAGAGGGCGGCGATCCCGCGCAGCGCGTCGAGCCAGGCGAGCCGCGACGCGGCGGGGGTGGTGGTGGCGCCCTTGGCCGACCGACGGTCGGTGCGATGCCTGGATGCGCGTTCGATCAGCTTCACAGGCGGAGGCTAGCCGAAACGGCGTGGAACTGATTGTTCGAGGGAGGGCAAATGTTCCCGTCGATGTCCTTCTTGTCCGTACCGTGACCATTTTTCTCCGCGCGCCTCCCCGTGCCCGGCGCGCGGGAGTGCCTCCGGCGTCGGGTACAAAAGGGACGGTGACCTCCCAGATCTTCCCCACCGACGTGCAGCAGTCGCTGGACCTCGTCGGCATCTTCGTCTTCGCCCTCTCCGGGGGCCTGCTCGCCGTCCGCAAGAACATGGACATCTTCGGCATCTGCGTGCTGGCCGAGGTCACCGCGCTCGGCGGCGGAGTCATGCGCGACCTCGTGATCGGCGCCACCCCGGTCGCCGCCTTCAGCAACCTGGGCTACTTCGTCACCCCGCTGGTCGCCGCCCTGGTCGTCTTCTTCCTGCACCCCGAGGTCGAACGGATCAACCGCGCCGTGCAGACCCTCGACGCGCTCGGTCTCGGCCTGTTCTGCGTCACCGGCACCGCCAAGGCCCACGACTTCGGCCTCGGCGCCGTCTCCGCCGTCGCGCTCGGCATGGTGACCGCCGCCGGCGGCGGTGTGATGCGCGACGTCCTGGCCGGCGAGATCCCCTCGCTGCTCCGCTGGGACCGCGAGATCTACGCGGTGCCCGCCCTGGTCGGTGCCGCGCTGGTCGCCGTCCTCATCGCCCTCGACAGCCTCACCGCCGCCACCGGCACCGCCGCCGCGCTCACCGCGTTCGGCCTGCGGATGCTCGCCCTCAAGTACGGCTGGCGCGCACCGCGGGCCTGGCACCGCAACGGTTCTCGCACCAGCGAGGAGTAGGCGAGCCGCCGTACGCCAGCGAGATCGCCTCCGCCGTGCAGAGCAGCTCGGGCACCAGCTTCACCAGCTCGGCCGGCGACACCCGGTCCCGCGGCGCCGAGATCGCGCACGCCGCGACCGCCCGCCGGTCGCTGCCCGCCACCGGCGCCGCGACGCAGGTCACCGCCTCCGGGTGCTCGGCCGACTCCGCCGCCCAGCCCCGCCGGCGCACCGCCGCCAGATCGGCCGACAGCTCCTCCGCCGCCCGGCCGTCCTCCGGCAGCCCGGCCAGCAGCACCCGGCCGATCGCCGTGCCGGCGGCCGGCGCCCGCCGCCCGATCCGGGTCGGCAGGCCCGCGGTGGCGCTCCACCGCCCGGTCAGCTCGTCCACGTACAGCACCTCGTCGTCCTGCAGCACCGCCAGCCGCACCGTGCAGCCGCAGCGCTCGTGCAGCGAGGCCAGGTACGGCGCGGCGACCTGCCGGACGTCGATCTCCCGCAGCGCCGCCTGTGCCAGCGACAGCACCCGGCCGCCCAGCCGGTAGCGCCGGTCGGACAGCCGGTGGACGAAGCCGTGCTCCTCCAGCGTGCGCAGCAGGCGCAGCGCGGTGGACTTGTGCACGCCGATCGAGGTGGCGGCCTGCTCCAGGGTGACCGGGCCGTCGCCGAGCGACCCGAGCAGGGTCAGGGCGCGGTCGACCGACTGGGACATCGCACCCCCCTGACTCCTGGCTTCCGGTGGTTTCCGGTCGGGAACGCCCGGTTCCGGTCCGGCCGCACCGGCCGTCAGGCTAACCGCTCGCGGACCCCCTCCCGTACCGGGGTTGCCCGGACGGGCAACCCCGCGGTGCGCCGCGTCCGGTGGCCGGATCGGTGCGGCGCGGGGGACCGCGTCCGCCCGTGCCGGTCCGGTGCGGGCCGGGGCCCTCTACAATCGGATGGTTATGCCATACCTGGACCATGCCGCGACCACGCCGATGCTGCCCGAGGCGATCGCCGCGATGACGGCGCACCTGGGGGTCGTCGGCAACGCCTCCTCCCTGCACGCGGCCGGCCGCCGGGCCCGCCGGGTGGTCGAGGAGGCCCGTGAGTCGCTGGCCGAGTCGCTCGGCGCCCGGCCCAGCGAGATCATCCTGACCGGCGGCGGCACCGAGTCCGACAACCTGGCCGTCAAGGGCCTGTACTGGGCCCGCCGCGGCGCCGATCCGGCCCGCACCCGGGTGCTGTGCAGCCCGGTCGAGCACCACGCGGTGCTGGACGCGGTGCACTGGCTCGCCGAGCACGAGGGCGCCACCGTCGACTACCTGCCGGTGGACGCGCTCGGCCGGGTCCACCCGGCGGCGCTGCGCGAGGCGATCGAGCGCGACCCGGCCTCGGTCGCGCTGGTCACCGTGATGTGGGCCAACAACGAGGTCGGCACCGTCCAGCCGATCGCCGAACTCGCCGCCGTGGCGGCCGAGTACGGCATCCCGGTGCACGCCGACGCGGTGCAGGCGCTCGGTCAGGTGCCGGTCTCCTTCGCCGACTCCGGGCTCACCGCGCTCACCGTCACCGGCCACAAGATCGGCGGCCCGTTCGGCATCGGCGCGCTGCTGCTCTCGCGCGGGGCGACGCCCGTACCGCTGCTGCACGGCGGCGGCCAGGAGCGCGACGTCCGCTCCGGCACCCTGGACGCGCCCGGCGCCGCGGGCTTCGCCGCCGCGGCGGCCGTCGCCGTCGAGCGGCGCGCGGAGCACGCCGTCACGCTGGGCGCGCTCCGCGACGAGCTGGTGGCGTCGGTGCTGGCGGCCGTCCCGGACGCGGTGCTCAACGGCGACCCGGCGGGGGAGGGGCGGCTGCCCGCCAACGCCCACTTCTCCTTCCCCGGCTGCGAGGGCGACGCGCTGCTGATGCTGCTCGACGCCCAGGGCATCGAGTGCTCCACCGGCTCGGCCTGCTCGGCCGGCGTCCCGCAGCCCAGCCACGTGCTGCTGGCGATGGGCGTCGACCCGCTGCTGGCCCGCGCCTCGCTGCGCTTCTCGCTCGGCCACACCTCCACCCGGGCCGATGTGACCACCCTCGCCGGGGCCATCGCCCCGGCCGTCCAGCGCGCCCGCAACGCGGGCCTGGCGGCCGTCCGGCGCTGAGGAAACCCCGGCGGAATGCCGGGCGGCAGCACGTACGCTTGGATGCATCATGACTGACTTCCCGGGTGCCCCGACCGCTCCGTCCGCCACTGGCCGCCTGCGCGTGCTCGCAGCGATGTCCGGCGGGGTGGACTCCGCCGTCGCCGCCGCCCGCGCCGTCGAAGCCGGGCACGAGGTGACCGGCGTGCACCTGGCGCTCTCCAGCAACCCGCAGTCCTTCCGGACCGGCGCGCGCGGCTGCTGCACCATCGAGGACTCCCGGGACGCGCGCCGCGCCGCCGATGTGATCGGCATCCCGTTCTACGTCTGGGACCTCGCCGAGCGCTTCCGCGAGGACGTCATCGACGACTTCGTCGCCGAGTACGCGGCCGGCCGCACGCCCAACCCGTGCCTGCGCTGCAACGAGAAGATCAAGTTCGCCGCCCTGCTGGACAAGGCGATCGCGCTGGGCTTCGACGCCGTCTGCACCGGCCACTACGCCCGGATCGTCGACCTCCCGGACGGCTCGCGCGAGCTGCACCGCGCGGTGGACGCGGCCAAGGACCAGTCCTACGTGCTCGGCGTGCTGGACGCCGAGCAGCTCGCCCACTCGCTCTTCCCGCTGGGCGACACCACCAAGGACGTCATCCGTGAGGAGGCCGAGCGGCGCGGCCTGGCCGTGGCCAAGAAGCCGGACTCGCACGACATCTGCTTCATCGCGGACGGCGACACCCAGGGCTTCCTGGCCAAGCACCTGGGCACCGCGACCGGCGACATCCTGGACGTCGACGGCACCAAGCTCGGCGAGCACGACGGCGCGTACGGCTTCACCATCGGCCAGCGCAAGGGCCTGCGGATCGGCCGCCCGGCCGCCGACGGCAAGCCGCGCTACGTGCTCGACATCTCCCCGGTGAACAACACCGTCACCGTCGGCCCGGTCGAGGGCCTGGACGTCACCGCCCTCACCGCCGTCCGCCCCCGCTGGTGCGGCACCGAGCCGGTGGCCGACGGCCGCTACACCGCCCAGCTGCGGGCCCACGGCGAGGAGGTGCCCGTCTCCGCCTCGGTCGTCGACGACACCCTCCACGTCACCCTCGACACCCCGGCCCGCGGCATCGCCCCCGGCCAGGCCGTCGTCCTCTACGACGGCCCCCGCGTCGTCGGCTCCGCCACCATCGCCACCACCCACCGCCCGGCCGTCACCGTCTGAGCCCCGACTCGGTCGCCACCGCCCGCGCCGCCCGGCTGCGCGGGCGGCGTTCAGCGGGAGTGGTTGATCAGCACCAGAGCCGCAGCGAGGACGTGGAGAGCGGCCGCGACGGAGACCCCGTACGCGGCCCAGACCCGGACGGAATCGGAGTCGGGGTCGTCGTCGGACGCCGGCCTCACCGGGTAGTCGTCAGGTCGGCGTGAACGACCTTCCCGGCCGGTTCGACGGTCGCGCCCCACCGGCCCCCGGTCAGGTGATCCACCAGGGTCAAGCCCCGGTGGCACTCCTCATCGGGGGAAGCGCGGATCAGGACCGGGAGAACACACGAGCCGTCGCGCACCGCGATCCGCACGGTCGTCCGCGAGACGTGCCGGACGGCGACCGTCATCTGCTGCCGGCACCCGGTCTTCGCGGCATTGGTGACCAACTCGCTGCCGACCAGCACGGCCGCGTCGACCAGCCCGTCCAACCCCCACCCCGTGAGCGTCGTTCGGAGGAACCGGCGCGCCTGACCGGCCGCTTCTGGGAGTGGCGTCGGGGAGGCATCGGAAGACGCCTGAGTCTCCAACGAGGCGTGCTGCATGAGACCTTCAAGGCTCCTATTCTCCTGCACATGAGTAACAGCGACAGGATCGCCGAGTCAACGCCGCTCCACTCGGTGTCCGTCGCCGGGGTGGTGGTGCGGGAGGACGGCCGGGTGCTGGCGATCCGGCGGGCCGACAACGGGACCTGGGAGCTGCCGGGTGGAGTGCTGGAGATGACGGAGGCCGTTGAGGACGGCGTGCGGCGCGAGGTGTTCGAGGAGACCGGGATCAAAGCCGGTGTGGAGCGGTTGACGGGCGTCTACAAGAACGTGAGCCGCGGAATCGTCGCCTTGGTCTTCCGTTGCCGACCGGAGAGCGGGAGCGAGCGGCTCTCGGAGGAGTCGACCGCCGTCGACTGGCTCACGCCGGGCGAGGTCTCCGACCGTATGGCCGAGGTGTACGCGGTGCGCGTGCTGGACGCGCTCCGGGACGACGCCGTACCGGTCGTGCGGGCCCATGACGGGCGGCAGGTGCTTGGCTGACGGTCGTGAGCCGCCGGGAGGACGCGGCATGAGCTTCTACGAGCGGCACCGCGACTTCGTCGAGGAGGTGGAGCGGATCGCCCCGGAAGGCGTCCGGATCGAGTGGTCCGGGGACGTGCTGATCATGCAGGCGCCGCCGCCGAACATTCATGCGCTCGACCTTGCGTTGCTGCGCGGGCAGTTCGAGCGACACGCTCCCGATGGCTGCCTTCCCAGTGAGCACACCAGGATCGTCAGCCCGGACGTCTCCAAGGGGCGTGAGCCGGACCTCACCTACCTGCCACTGGAGGTGCTCTCCGAGCCGGGGAACCGGGCGCCGGCCGCTGAGGCGCTGATCGCGGTGGAGATCGTCTCGCCGTCGAACCCGGGCAACGACTGGATGGACAAGCTGCACGACTACGCCGTGATGCGCGTCCCGCTCTATCTGATCGTGGATCCGCGCCAGCACACGGTGACGCTGTTCTCCGAGCCGGACCACGACCGGTACCACACCCGCAGTGACCGGAAGTTCGGCGACGAGATCCACATTCCGGAGCCCTTCGGGTTCACGCTGAGCCTGGCGGCGCTCCTGCCGTACAGGGACTGATGCGGTGGATAAAGGCGGTGAGCGGGGGCGCGGGGGCGTGATAGACCGGATCCCACTATGAATATCTGTGTCTTCTGCTCCGCGAACTCGCTCGACGACCGCTACTCGGCCCCCGCCGCCGACTTCGCCCGGCTCCTCGGTGAGGGGGGTCACACCCTGGTGTGGGGCGGCTCCAACACCGGGCTGATGGGCGAGCTGGCGGACGGGGTGAAGGCGGCCGGGGGGCGGCTGGTCGGGATATCCGTCGAGTTCCTGAAGCACAAGGGGTACGAGGGGGCCGACGAGCTGGTCGTCACCGCCGACCTCGCGGAGCGCAAGGCGACGCTGCTGTCCCGGGCGGACGCGGTCGTGGTGCTGGTCGGCGGGCTCGGGACGCTGGACGAGGTCACCGAGGTGCTGGAGCTCAAGAAGCACGCGCTGCACGACAAGCCGGTGGTCGTGCTGGACACCGAGGGCTTCTACGCGGGGCTCCGGACGCAGATGGAGCGGATGGAGGCGGAGGGCTTCCTGCCGCGCCCGCTCGCCGAGCTGATCACCTTCGCCGACACCCCGGCCCAGGTCTTCGAGCAGCTCGGGGCCTGAGAGGATCGGGACCATGGCCACTCATCTGATCACCGGCGCCGGCTCCGGCATCGGCGCCGTCCTCGCCGAACGTCTCGCCGAGCGCGGCGACGAGCTCTGGCTGCTGGCCCGCGACGCCCGCCGGGCCGCCGAGCTGCGCGAGCGGTTCCCCGGCGCGAGGACCCTGGTCGGCGACCTCGGCGACCCGGGCAAGCTGTCCTGGGCCTTCGGGCACCAGGCGCTGCCGGTCGAGCTGGACTCGCTGCTGCACGTGGCCGGCACGGTCGAGCTGGGCCCGGTCGGCGACCTGCCGGTCAAGGCCTGGCAGGACACCCTGAACGTCAACCTGGTCGCCCCCGCCGAGCTGACCCGGCTGCTGCTGCCCTCGGTGCGGCTGGTGAAGGGGCACGTGGTGTTCGTGAACTCCGGTGCGGGCCTGCGGGCGAGCGCCGAGTGGTCGGCGTACGCGGCGAGCAAGCACGGCCTGAAGGCGCTCGCGGACGCGCTGCGGCTGGAGGAGCACGGCAACGGCGTGCGGGTCACCTCGGTGTACCCGGGCCGGACCGCCACCGCGATGCAGGTCAAGGTGCACCAGCAGGAGGGCAAGCAGTACGACGCCGGGCAGTGGATCGAGCCGGAATCGGTGGCGAAGGCGATCCTGGCGGCGCTGGACGCCTCCCGGGACGCGGAGATCACCGACATCACGGTCCGCCCCGGACGCTGAGCGAAGGCGTGGTGGCGGCGCACTAGGCTCGGACGGGTGAGCAACGGACACCCCTTCCCCGACCTGGTCGGCGCCGCCACCGGCGTCGGCTCGCTGCCCGGCACCGACGCCCGGGAGGCCGTCAGGACCTCCACCGGCGCGCTGGAGCACCTGCCGTTCCTGCCGGAGCTGCCCGCCCGCGGGCCGGGTGCCGACATGATCGGCCGCTCCGCCGGTCTGCTCGTCGAGCTGTTCGCGCAGACCGAGCCGAGCGGCTGGCGCTTCGCCGACCGCCCCGGCCGGGACACCCGGCGCGCCCACTCCTGGCTCGGCGAGGACCTCGACGCGCTGGAGGAGTTCACCCAGGGCTACCGGGGCGCGCTGAAGGTCCAGGCGGTCGGCCCGTGGACGCTGGCGGCGTCCGTCGAGCTCAAGCACGGCGAGAAGGCGCTCGCCGATCCCGGTGCCTGCCGGGACATCGCGGGCTCGCTGACCGAGGGCCTGCGCCGCCACCTCGCCGACGTCCGCAAGCGGGTGCCCGGCGCGGAGGTGGTGCTCCAGCTGGACGAGCCCCTGCTGCCCGCCGTGCTGGCCGGCGAGGTGAAGACCGCCAGCGGCTTCCAGCGGCTGCGCTCGGTCGACCGGCAGGTCGCCGAGGAGGCGCTGCGGGAGCTGGTCCGCGGACTCGACGCGCCCGTCGTGGTGCACTGCTGCTCGCCCCGGGTGCCGCTGCCGCTGCTGCGCCGGGCCGGGGTGGCCGGCGTCTCGGTGGACTTCTCGCTGCTGACCGAGCGTGAGGACGACGACCTCGGCGAGGCGGTCGAGGCCGGCACCGTGATCCTCGCCGGTGTCGTCCCCTCCACTGACCAGGCACTGTCGGACCCGGCCGGTAGTGTCCAGGGTGTCAGGACGTTGTGGCGCAGGCTCGGGTTCGCCCCGGAGCTGCTGGGCCGTCGTGTGCTGGTGACGCCGACCTGCGGGCTGGCCGGGGCCTCCCCGTCCCATGCGCGCGCGGCGCTGTCACTCAGCGTGAAGGCGGCCCGGAGCCTGGTGGACAACCCGGAATGAGAGATTGACGGAGGGCTTGCGGTGGTGGCTGTCGAGGGCTGGGAGGACGTTCCGGCGGAGGTGCGCAAGCGGCACGCCGAGCTGGCGGCCGAGATCACCGACCACCGGGCCCGCTACTACGAGCAGGACGCTCCGGTCGTCAGCGACGCCGAGTTCGACGCGCTGATGCGCGAGCTGGAGGGGCTGGAGGCCGAGCACCCGGCGCTGGTCACCCCGGAGTCGCCCTCGCAGAAGGTCGGCGGCGCGCCGACCCTGCTGTTCGCCCCGGTCGAGCACCGGGAGCGGCTGCTCAGCCTGGACAACGCGATGGACGACGAGGAGCTCGCCGCCTGGGCCGAGCGGGTCGCCGGCGAGCTGGCCGGGATCGACTACCACTACCTGTGCGAGCTCAAGGTGGACGGCCTGGCCGTCAACCTCACGTACGAGAACGGCCAGTTGGTGCAGGCGGCGACCCGCGGCGACGGCCGGGTCGGCGAGGACATCACCGCCAACGTCCGCACCATCAAGGAGATCCCGCACCGGCTCCAGGGCGACAACGTCCCGGAGCTGGTGGAGATCCGCGGCGAGGTCTACTTCCCGACCGAGGCCTTCGAGGCGCTCAACGCCTCCTTCGCGGAGGAGAACGAGCGCCGCCGGGTGGAGAACGAGGAGCGCGCCAAGGAGGGCAAGCGGCCCCGGGCGATGATCCGGCTGTTCATGAACCCGCGCAACGCCGCCGCCGGCTCGCTGCGCCAGAAGGACCCGCTCGTCACCGCCTCCCGCCCGCTGCACATGGTGGTGCACGGCATCGGCGCGCGCTCCGGCTTCGACATCGACTGCCAGTCGCACGCCTACGACCTGCTGCACGGGTGGGGCCTACCGACCGCGCGGCACAACCGGGTGGTCGGCACGCTGGACGAGGTGCGGGCGTTCATCGAGCACTTCGGCGAGCAGCGGCACTCGGTCGAGCACGAGATCGACGGCGTGGTCGTCAAGGTGGACGAGATCGCCCTGCAGGGCCGGCTCGGCTCCACCTCGAAGTCCCCGCGCTGGGCGATCGCCTGGAAGTACCCCCCGGAGGAGGTCACCGGGAAGCTGGCCGCGATCAAGGTCGGCGTCGGCCGCACCGGCCGGGCCACCCCGTACGCGGTGCTCGCCGAGCCGGTGAAGGTGGCCGGCTCGATGGTGCAGTACGCGACGCTGCACAACCAGGAGATCGTCAAGGCCAAGGACGTCCTGCTCGGCGACACCGTGGTGCTGCGCAAGGCCGGCGACGTGATCCCGGAGATCCTGGGCCCGGTGTACGACCTGCGCGACGGCACCGAGCAGGCGTTCGTGATGCCCTCGCACTGCCCCGAGTGCGACAGCGAGCTGCGGCCGATGGCCGAGGGGGACATCGACCTGCGCTGCCCCAACGCCCGGTACTGCCCGGCCCAGATCCGGGAGCGGATCGCCTTCCTCGGCGGTCGCTCGGCGCTGGACATCGAGGGCCTCGGCTACGTCGCCGCCACCGCGCTGACCCAGCCGCTGGAGCCGGCCGAGGCGCCGGTGGGCAACGAGGGCGACATCTTCGGCCTGACGGTCGAGCAGCTGCTCCCGATCAAGGTCCTGGTGCGCGACCAGAAGACCGGCATGCCGAAGCTCGACGACGAGACCGGCGAGGAGAAGGAGGTGTTCTTCTTCGCCACCACCACCGGTGCGCCGAAGAAGAACACCGGGCTGATGCTGGAGAACATCGAGAAGGCCAAGGACCGTCCGCTCTGGCGCTTCCTCAACGGCCTCTCGATCCGGCACGTCGGCCCGGTGGCCGCCCAGGACCTCGCCCGGGAGTTCCGCGACCTGGACGCGATCTTCGCGGCGAGCGAGGAGCGGCTGGCCGCCACCGAGGGCGTCGGCGCGGGCACCGCGCGGTCGATCATCGAGTGGTACCAGGTGGACTGGCACCGGGAGATCGTCGAGAAGTGGCGCGCCGCCGGCGTGCGGTTCACCGAGGAGGCGGCCGAGGAGGAGGGCGAGCGCCCGCTGGAGGGGCTGACGGTGGTCGTCACCGGCACCCTGGCCGGGCACACCCGGGACGGCGCCAAGGAGGCGCTGACCTCGCGGGGCGCGAAGGTGACCGGTTCGGTGTCGAAGAAGACCCACTTCGTGGTCGCCGGCGACAACCCCGGATCCAAGTACGACAAGGCCGTCCAGCTGGGGCTGCCGGTCCTGGACGACGCGGGCTTCGCGATCCTGCTGGAGCAGGGCCCGGCCGCCGCCCGGGTCCACCTGGGGCTGCCGCCGGAGCCGCCGGAGGAGCCGGTGAAGAAGGCGCCGGCGAAGAAGAGGGCCGCCGCGAAGAAGGACGCGGACGGGGCGGAGCAGCAGCCCGCCGAGGAACCGGCCGAGGCGCCCGTCGAGCAGCCCGCGGAGGCGCCCGCCGAGGGCTGACCCCGCGCGCGGAAGCACCGAATCCGGCTTGTTATCGTCCTGATGCAACGTCACCCGGTGCCGCACAGTGTTATCGGGCATCGTGTCACTGCGCGGCACCGGGGCTCGGTGGTGTATGTCCGGTTGTCCGAAAGTCTGCCCGCCGGGTGAGGCCGCGCATACCCTGGAGCGCAACAGAGTGTCAGCAGGGGTGGGGGCACCGGCTGAGCCGGGCCCCACGGGGCCGCCCCATGCCCGGCAGGCTGCCGGTACCGGTACGGTGCCTCACCGCTAGGCGGCCTGACGGGGCGGGCCCGACGGAGGACAGGGCTTATGGATCGTACGACCGGCGGCGCGCCCACACGCCCGCCGCAGGGGGTGGCGGGGGCCGTCCTGCTGCTCGGCGTGCTGCTGGCCGGCGCGGCGCCGCTCATCCCGCTGGCCGTGCTGGTCTACCGCTACGAGGCGGAGCTGCTGCCGCTGTTCGCGGTGCCGCTGGCCGTCCTGGTCGCCGCCTGGCGGATCGCCCGGGACCGGGCGCGCGACCAGCTCACCGACCCCCTGACCGACCTGCCCAACCGCCAGGCGTTACTCATCGCCGCCCAGGAGGCGATCGCCGAGCACTCCGAGGGGTACAGCGTCGGTCTGATCCTGCTCGACCTCGACCGCTTCCGGTCGCTCAACGACACCCTCGGCCACACCGCCGGCGACCGGCTGCTCGTCCACATCGCCCGCCGGCTGCACCGGGCCCTGCGCTCCGGCGGGGCGGCCGGCAGCGCCACCCGCTCGTCCATCGACGACGTCTTCGCCGGACTGCCCCGGCACTACCGCGGCCGCCCGATGGTGGCCCGGATGGGCGGCGACGAGTTCGCCGTGCTGCTGCCCGGCATCGGCTGCCCGGACTCGCTGGAGAAGGTGGCCAAGGCGCTGATCGCCGAACTGGCCGCGCCGATCCGCCTCGACGGCCTGCTGCTCGTCCTGGAGGCCAGCGCGGGCGTCTGCGTCTTCCCCCAGCACGCCCAGGACGCCGAGTCGCTGCTGCGCCGCGCCGACGTCGCGATGGGCCACGCGCAGCGCGAGCGCACCTCGGTCGAGCAGTACGACGAGGCGCAGGACGCCGACACCCCCTACCGGATCGGCCTGCTGGGCGACCTGCGGCGGGCCCTGGAGACCGGCGAGGTGCAGCTGCACTACCAGCCCAAGGTCGCCTTCGACGGCCGGGTGGTCGGGCTGGAGGCGCTGCTGCGCTGGGAGCGCCCCGGCCAGGGCCGGGTCTCGCCGGACGAGTTCGTCGGCCTCGCCGAGTCCAGCGGCCTGATGCCCCGGCTGACCGACTACGTGCTGGAGGCCGCCGTCGGGCAGCTCGCCCACTGGCGCGAGCAGGGCCTGCAGGTGCAGGTCGCGGTGAACGTCTCGCCGCGGGACGTCCTCAACCCCGGTTTCGCCCAGCGGGTCGCCGGCCACCTCGTGCGCCACCAGGTGCCGGCCCACGCGCTCCAGCTGGAGATCACCGAGCGGCTGCTGCTGGACGACTCGCGGCGGGCCGCCGACACCCTCGCCGAACTGCGCGGCTACGGGGTCGGGATGTCCCTGGACGACTTCGGGACCGGCCACTCCTCGCTGGTGCGGCTGCGCAGCCTGCCGGTCGGCGAGCTGAAGATCGACCGCTCCTTCGTCTCCCGGATGGTCGCCGACGACCACGACGCGGCGGTGGTCCGCTGCTCGGTCGAGCTGGCCCACTCGCTCGGCCTGACCGTGGTCGCCGAGGGCGTCGAGGACGACGAGACCTGGGAGCGGCTGAACTGCATGGGCGTGGACGCGGTGCAGGGCTGGCTGGTCTCGGCGGCGCTGCCGGCCGAGCAGGCCACCGCCTGGCTGCGGGTGCACCGCACCGGAGCCCCGCCGGTGGAGCGGCTCGCCGCGGCCTCCGCCGACCGGCTGCCGCCGGTGATCAAGCCCGCGCTGCCGCCGGTGGCGCAGGCGGTGCAGGCCGCCGCGGTGGAGATCCAGGCGCCCCAGCAGCAGCGTTGGGCGCCGACCCGCCCGCAGTGAGCGGCGCCGCGCGGCGGGGGGTGACCCGGGTCCACCGCTGGTCGTTGGCCGGTGGCCGGGCCGCGCCCCCTAGGATGGGGGCCACAGACCACGAGGACGGGAGTGCCGGACAGGCCGCTCCCGGCCCGGGCCCGGGGCCGCCGGACGGCGGATCCGTGCCTCACCAGAACTCACCCTGAGGATCGCTGCATGCCTGGCATCACGCGCGAGGAGGTCGCCCACCTCGCTCGGCTGTCGCGTCTTGAGTTGCAGGCCGAAGAGCTGGACCACTTCGCCGAGCAGCTCGACGTGATCATCGGCGCGGTCGCCCGCGTTTCCGAGGTCGCCGGACAGGACGTCCCGCCCACCTCCCACCCGCTGCCGCTGACCAACGTCATGCGCGCGGACGAGGTCCGGCCGTCGCTCACCCCGGAGCAGGCGCTGGCCGGCGCCCCGGCCAGCGAGGAGCAGCGTTTCCGCGTTCCCCAGATCCTCGGGGAGGACTGACCGAGATGACCGACCTGATCCGTTACACCGCCGCCGAGACGGCCACCGCCATCGCCAAGGGCGAGGTGTCCGCCGTCGAGGTCGCGCAGGCGCACCTGGACCGCATCGAGGCCGTCGACCAGAAGGTCAACGCCTTCCTGCACGTCGACACCGAGGGCGCGCTCGGCGCGGCCCGGGCCGTCGACGAGAAGCGCGCCAGGGGCGAGGAGCTGGGCCCGCTGGCCGGTGTCCCGCTGGCGCTGAAGGACGTCTTCACCACCAAGGGCGTGCCGACCACCTGCGGCTCGAAGATCCTTGAGGGCTGGATCCCGCCGTACGACGCCACCCTGACCTCGCGGCTCAAGGACGCCGGCGTCGTCATCCTCGGCAAGACCAACATGGACGAGTTCGCGATGGGCTCCTCCACCGAGAACTCGGCCTACGGCACCACCGGCAACCCGTGGGACCTCTCCCGGATCCCCGGCGGCTCCGGCGGCGGTTCGGCGGCCGCGCTGGCCGCCTTCGAGGCCCCGCTGGCGATCGGTACCGACACCGGCGGCTCGATCCGCCAGCCCGGCGCGGTCACCGGCACCGTCGGCGTGAAGCCGACCTACGGCTCGGTCTCCCGCTACGGCCTGGTGGCCTTCTCCAGCAGCCTGGACCAGGGCGGCCCGTGCGCCCGCACCGTGCTGGACGCGGCGCTGCTGCACGAGGCCATCGCCGGCCACGACCCGCTGGACTCCACCTCGATCGACGCGCCGGTCCCGGCCGTGGTCGAGGCCGCCCGGATGCGCGACGTCCGCGGCATGCGGATCGGCGTGGTGAAGGAGTTCGCGGGCGAGGGCTACCAGTCCGGCGTCATGCAGCGCTTCAACGAGTCGGTGGAGCTGCTGCGCGAGCTGGGCGCCGAGGTCGTCGAGGTCTCCTGCCCGTCGTTCACCCTGGCGCTGCCCGCGTACTACCTGATCGCGCCCAGCGAGGCCTCGTCCAACCTGGCCCGCTTCGACGCGATGCGCTACGGCCTGCGGGTCGGCGACGACGGCACCCGCTCCGCCGAGGACGTCACCGCCCTGACCCGCGAGGCCGGCTTCGGCCCCGAGGTCAAGCGCCGCATCATCCTCGGCACCTACGCGCTCTCCTCGGGCTACTACGACGCCTACTACGGCTCGGCCCAGAAGGTGCGCACGCTGATCTCCCGCGACTTCGACGCCGCCTTCGCCGGTGTGGACGTCCTGGTCTCGCCGACCACGCCGACGACCGCCTTCCCGATCGGCGAGCGCGCCGACGACCCGATGGCGATGTATCTGGCCGACCTCTGCACGATTCCGTCCAACCTGGCGGGCAACGCGGCCATGTCGCTGCCCTGCGGTCTGGCCCCGGAGGACAATCTCCCGGTCGGCCTGCAGATCATCGCACCCGCGATGGCGGACGACCGCCTGTACCGCGTGGGCGGCGCCGTCGAGGCCGCACTCAACGACAAGTGGGGGCACACCCTGCTGGAGGAGGCACCGGCACTGTGAGCAAGATCGAGAATGCCAAGGCCCAGTCTGCTTCTTTGAAGGGGTGGAAGCACTCGAAGCCCGGGCTGTGGCTGTCCATCGGGACCAGCACGTTCGGCGCGATCTCCATCGTGAAGGACGTCCGCAAGGCCCGCGACGAGAGCGACACCCTCAAGCTCGTCAACGCCCTGATCGGTGCCGCCGCCCTGGTCACCGGCACCGCCCTGCTGGTGCGCGAGCTGCGCCGCCTCGGCGACGACGACGTCCTGCTGGGCTAGCCCGTGGGGTCCGGCCGGTACCGCGGTACCGGCCGGACCCGCACCACCGAAGACTTTTTGAGTGAAGGGGACGCTGTGAGCGTCAAGAACCTGGTCTCCTACGAGGACGCTCTCGCGTCGTACGACCCGGTGATGGGCCTGGAGGTCCACGTCGAGCTCGGTACCAAGACCAAGATGTTCTGCGGTTGTTCGACCGAGCTGGGTGCCGAGCCGAACAGCCAGGTCTGCCCGACCTGCCTGGGGCTGCCGGGCTCGCTGCCGGTGGTCAACGCGGTGGGCGTGGAGTCGGCCGTCAAGATCGGCCTGGCGCTGAACTGCGAGATCGCCGAGTGGTGCCGGTTCGCGCGGAAGAACTACTTCTACCCGGACATGCCGAAGAACTTCCAGACTTCGCAGTACGACGAGCCGATCGCCTTCAACGGCTACCTCGACGTGCAGCTGGAGGACGGCTCGACCTTCCGCGTGGAGATCGAGCGCGCCCACATGGAGGAGGACACCGGCAAGTCCAGCCACGTCGGTGGCGCGACCGGCCGCATCCACGGCGCCACCCACTCGCTGCTGGACTACAACCGGGCCGGCATCCCGCTGATCGAGATCGTCACCAAGCCGATCACCGGCGCCGGCGAGCGGGCCCCCGAGGTCGCCCGCGCGTACGTCGCCGAGCTGCGCGAGCTGATCCGGTCGCTGGGCGTCTCCGAGGCCCGGATGGACAAGGGCCAGATGCGCTGCGACGTCAACCTGTCGCTGCGCCCGAACGGCACCGAGACCTTCGGCACCCGCTCGGAGACCAAGAACGTCAACTCGCTGCGCAGCGTCGAGCGGGCCGCCCGCTTCGAGATCCAGCGGCACGCCACGGTGCTGACCGACGGCGGCACCATCGTCCAGGAGACCCGGCACTTCCACGAGGAGGACGGCTCCACCACCTCCGGCCGGATCAAGGACAACGCCGAGGACTACCGGTACTTCCCGGAGCCCGACCTGGTGCCGATCGCGCCGTCCCGCGTGTGGGTCGAGGAGCTGCGCGCCGCGCTGCCCGAGCTTCCGCGCGTGCGCCGGGCCCGGCTGCAGGCCGAGTGGGGCCTGTCGGACAAGGACATGCAGTCGGTGCTGAACGCCGGCGCCGTCGAGCCGATCCAGGAGACCATCGCCGCCGGCGCCCCGGCCGACCAGGCCCGCAAGTGGTGGATGGGCGAGCTGGCCCGCCGGGCCAACGAGACCGGCACCGAGCTGGCCGAGCAGCCGATCACCCCGGCGCAGGTCGCCCGGGTCGCCGCGCTGGTCGCCGAGGGCAAGCTGAACGACAAGCTGGCCCGCCAGGTCATCGAGGGCGTGCTGGCCGGCGAGGGCGAGCCGGACGGGATCGTCGAGAAGCGCGGCCTGGCCGTCGTCTCGGACGACTCCGCGCTGGGCGCCGCGGTCGACCAGGCCATCGCCGAGAACGAGGCGATCGCCGCCAAGATCCGCGACGGCAAGGTCGCGGCGGTCGGCGCGCTGGTCGGCGCGGTCATGAAGGCCACCCGCGGGCAGGCCGACGCGGCCCGCGTGAAGGATCTGATCCTGGAGAAGCTGGGCGTCTCCGCCTGAGTTTCCAAGGTGTCTAAGGCGATCTAAGGCCTACTTAGTCGCCTGAGGCCCGGTCTTACCCCGGACAAGGGGTGGGGCCGGGCCTTTGCCGTTCCCGGCGCCAGGGTTCCTAAGGCGATCGAGCCCCGGAAGATCCGGAAGCCTGCCGATGCCGGTCGCCCCCCTGGGAGAGGAGTCTCTACTCAGCAGACGGAAGCGACGAAGAACCCACGAGGGGAACCACCGTGATCGAGTACGAGCTCATCAAGCAGCAGGAACGCGAACTCCGGGCCGAGGCCGAGCACCAGCGCCTGGTCCGCGCGGCGAAGACCGCCAAGCGCACCGGATGGCGGCCGAGCGTCGGCCTGCGCGTCCAGCGGCGCACCGTGCGTCCCGGCGAATGCTGACGGACCGGCACCGCGGTGCCGAGCGGGGAACGGAGGGGGAGGCGCGACGGGGGAGCGCCTCCCCCTCCGGGCGTTCGCCGGGCGCGATATCCCCTCGGAACGCGCAGGGCCCTTATGGCATGCTCGCCTCCATGCAGCAGATCTCGGTGAGTCCCGTCTTCGTCGGCCGCGACCCGGAGCTCACCGACCTGGCGGACGCGCTGCGGCGGGCGGGGCGCGGCGAGCCGCAGACCGTGCTGATCGGCGGCGAGGCGGGCGTCGGCAAGACCCGGCTGCTGGAGGAGTTCCTGCGCCGGGCCGACGACCAGGGCGTGCTCACCACCGACGGCGGCTGCCTGGAGGTCGGAGCGGAGGGGCTGCCGTACGCGCCGCTCTCCACCGCGCTGCGCCGGCTGCACCGCTGTCTGGGCGTCGAGCTGGAGAGCGCCGCCGCCGGGATGGAGGGCCATCTCGCCCGGCTGCTGCCCGACTTCGGCGAGGTCGACGGCGAACCCAACGACGAGTACGGCCGGGCCCGGCTGTTCGAGCACACCGCGCGGTTGTTCGAGCGACTCGGCACGGACCGTACTTTCGTGCTCGCCGTCGAGGACCTGCACTGGTCCGACCGCTCCACCCGGGAGCTGTTCGCCTACCTGGTCCGCACCCTGCACCGGTCCCGCGTCCTGCTGGTCGCCACCTACCGCAGCGACGACCTGCACCGCCGCCACCCGCTGCGGCCCTTCCTGGCCGAGCTGGAGCGGCTGCGCACGGTGCGCCGGCTGGAACTGGAGCGCTTCGGCCCCGGCGAGGTGGCCGCCCAGCTGGCCGGCATCCTCGGCACCGCCGCGCCCGACCGGCAGCTGGTCGAGCGCGTCCACCGGCGCTCCGAGGGCAATCCGTTCTTCGTCGAGGAGCTGGCCACCGCCCTCCGGGAGGGCTGTTCGACCGGGCTCACCGACTCCCTGCGGGACATCCTGCTGGTCCGGGTCGAGGCGCTGGACGAGGAGACCCAGCGGGTGCTGCGGCTCGCCGCCGAGGGCGGCTCCTGCGTCGAACACGCCCTGCTCGCCGCCGTGCTGGAGGACGAGGAGCGGCTGATCGGGTCGCTGCGCGCCGCCGTCGGCGCCAACATCCTGCGCCCGGACCCGGACGGCGACGGCTACCGGTTCCGGCACGCGCTGGTCCGCGAGGCCGTCTCGGACGACCTGCTGCCCGGCGAGCGGCACCGGATCAACCGGCGGTTCGCCGAGGCCCTGGAGGCCGAGCCGCAGCTGATCGGCGCCGACGTCCGGCCGGCCCGGCTGGCCAACTACTGGTACCACGCGCACGACCCGGCCCGCGCGCTGCCGACCGCGCTGGACGCCGCCCGCGCGGCCCGCCGCCGCAACGCCTTCGCCGAGCAACTGCGCATGCTGGAGCGGGCCCTGGAGCTGTGGGACGAGATGCCCGGCGAGCAGCTGACCGGCACCCTGCGCCCGTACGACTGGGCCGAGACCTATCCGCCGTGCTCCTGCGACGCCGACCACCACGACGAGGACTGCGACCGGCTCTGCCTGATCGACGTGCTGGCCGAGGCGGTGGTCGCGGCCCGCCGCAGCGGCGACCGGGAGCGCGGGCTGAGCCTGGCGAAGCGGGCGCTCAAGCTCGTCGACGAGGCCGAGCACCCGGCCCGCGCCGCCTGGTTCCGGATCAACCGGGCCCGGATGCTCGGCCATCTGCGCCGCTCCGGCGACGAGGAGGAGATCGCCTACGCGCACCGGCTGGTCGAGCACCTGCCGCCGTCCGCCGTGCAGGCCGAGGTGTTCGCGCTCGGCGCCGGCGCCGGCATGCTCTCCAACCCCCGCCCCGAGCTGGTCGAGCTCGCCGAACGGGCCGCCCGGATCGCCCGCCGGGTGGGCGCGCACGCCGTCGAGCAGCACGCCCTGATGACGCTCGGCGGGCTGCGCAACGACCTGGACGCCGACCCGGAGGCGGCGGTGGCCCAGCTGACCGCGGCGGTCGAGGCCAGCCGCCGGCTGGGCGCGCCGGACCTGCTGCTGCGCGGCCTCAACAACCTCTCCTCGCTGCTGCGCGGCCTCGGCCGGGCCGAGCAGGCCGCGGCGCTGGCCCGCGAGGGCCTGGACTCGGCCCGCCGCAACGGCCTGCAGCGCAACATCGGCACCATCCTGACCGGGAACCTCGCCGAGGCGCTGGTGGACCTCGGGCGGATCGACGAGGCCGAACTGGTGCTCGCCGAGGGGGACCTGACCAGTCCGACCGGCACCCACGCCGAGTACCTGGACCGGCTGCGCGGCGAGCTGGCGCTGCTGCGCGGCGACCTGGCCGGCGCCGCCGCGCTGCTCGCCCAGGCCCGGGCGGCCAACCGGGTCGGCCAGATCCAGCACTCGGTGCCGATCAGCCGGCTCGCGGTGCGCGTCGCCGCCCTGGCGGGCCGTCCGCTGGAGGCCCGGGCCGAGCTGCTGGCCGCCCTGGCGGGGGACTTCCCCTGCGGCTACCTGGCCGACTTCTTCCCGCTGCTGGTCGACGGCGCGGGCGTCGAGGCGGACAGTCGGGGCCTGCCGGAGGCCGCGGAGGGCCGGGCCGCGGTGCTGGCCCGGATCGTCGAGGTGGCGGCCGGGCTGACCCCGACGGCGCCGCTGCACCACGGCTGGGCCCGGCTGCTGGAGGGCGAGCTGGCCCGGGCCGAGGGGGCGGACACCCCGGCGCACTGGGCCGCCGCGGTGGAGCGGCTGCGCCCGACCGGGCTGCCGTACCCGCTCTCGCTCGCCCTGCTGCGGGCCGGCGAGGCCGAGGTGCTGGCCGGGCGCCGCGAGGCCGGGGCCGAACTGCTGCGGGAGGCAAGGGAACTGGCGTCCGCCCGGGGGGACGCCGGGCTGCGTGCGGAGATCGACGCGCTGGCCGAGCGGGCGGGCCTGGCGGTCGTGCCGGGCCGTCCGGCACCCGTCGCGGCGCCGCCGGCCGGGGAGTCCTTCGGCCTCACCCCCCGTGAGCGGGACGTGCTCCGATTGCTCGCGCGGGGGCGCACCAACCGGCAGATCGCCGAGGAACTGTACATCTCGCCGAAGACGGCGAGCGTGCACGTCTCCAACATCCTGGGCAAGCTCGCGGTGGCCGGCCGGGGCGAAGCCGCCGCGCTGGCCCACCGCTTGCGGCTGTTCCCCGAGGATCTGGCCCCCGCCGGCCGCTGACCGGCCGCCGTCGGCCCGCCGCCCGTCCGCCCGCCGGGCGGCGCCGGCCGGGTCGCCCAGCCCGCCCCGGCCCGGCCGGTGCCGCCCGGGCGCCGTCCCGTGCTCCCGTGCGCGCCGCGTGAGCCCCCCTCCGTGCGCCCCCGCCAACCGGCCCGTTCCGGTGGAATCGGGCGCAATTCCCCACCCCTGGACCATTACTCTAAGTTGAGTGTGCGTGTCATTGAGTGACCGAAGTGGTGTAGGGTCCCGAACGGGAACATCGGTGTGGCGGGACGGCCGGCAGGCCCCCCGCCCCCTGGGCCACCGCCCTGACGGGGCGCCAGGTCGCCGCGCACGGCCACCAGGCGCGCGGCCGGTGGTCCGTGGCCGGGGCACGAGGCCCCGGGCCGGAGGGGGAGAGACCGAGTGAGCTCCACCGACGCGGTGCTGCCCGGAGCCGGACGGCCGGAGGCGCCGGAGATCGACCTGTTCGCCGACGGCCCGCCCCCCGTGACCGGTCCGCCCGCCGTGGTCCCGCCCCCGCCGGGCCGGTCCCCGCGCGGCGCGTCCCGGCACGCCCTCCGCGCGCCCTCGCGGCCGGCGCCCGGGGGTGGCGGACCCGGGCCGCTGCGCCGGGCGCTCCGCAGCCGCAAGCTGCCCGGAGCCGTCCTCGGCGTGCTCTGCCTCGCCTACGCCCTCGGCGCGGCGCTCGGCTGGGGCTCGCGCCAGATCGCCGTCTTCATGGGCGACTTCGGCCTCGCCGCGGCCGCCCTCGCCGCCGCGCTCTCCTGCCTCGCGTACGGCTGCACGGTCGGCGGCCACGCCCGCCCGGCCTGGCTGCTGTTCGGCCTCTCCTCGCTCATGGTCGCCTTCGGCAACGGCACCTGGGGCTGGTACGAGCTGGTCGAACGCACCCCGCTGCCGCCGAACTCGCTCGCCGAGTACGCCTTCCTGCTGTTCGCCCCGCTCGCCATCACCGGCGTCCTGGTGCTGGCCCAGCGCCCGCGCACCGCCGCCGGCTGGCTCTGCCTGCTGCTCGACGGCTGGCTGGTGGCCGGCTCGCTGTTCACCCTCAGCTGGAGCCTCGCGCTCGGCCGCACCGCCGCCGGCGAGGCCGGATCCCCGCTGCGGCTGGCCCTCAACCTGGCCTACCCGGTGCTGGACATCCTGCTCGTCTCGCTGGTCGTCGGCCTGCGCTTCGGCGGCCGGGACGGCAACCGGGCCGCCGTCCACACCGCCATGGTCGGCCTCGCCGTCACCGTGCTCTGCGACGCCCTGTTCACCTCGCCCGAACTGCGCAGCAGCTACCACTCCGGCGAGCTGCTGGACGCCGGCTGGTTCGCCGGCAGCCTGCTGCTCGCCTGGGCGCCGTGGTCCCCGCGCTGGCGCCGCCCGCTGCGCGAGCACCCCGCGCTCGGCGGCCTGCCGCGCCGCCGGGTCGCCACCACCTTCAGCGCGCTCACCCCGTACGCCGCCGCCGCCGTCTGCACCGCCGGGATCCTCTACAACGCCCTCGGCGGGCGCTCGCTGGACCGGGTGGTGGCCTCGGCCGCCTGCACCGTCGGCCTGGCGCTGATCCTGCGGCAGGGCATCATGCTGCTCGACAACCTCTCGCTGGCGCAGGAACTCGCCCACAAGGAGGCGCACTTCCGCTCCCTGGTGCAGGGCTCCAGCGACGTCATCATGATCGCCGGCGCCAACGGCGTGCTGTCCTACGTCTCCCCGGCCGCGCTCGGCGTCTACGGGCGCGACCCGGAGGAGCTGGTCGGCGGCAACCTGCTCGACCTCATCCACCCCGAGGACGTCGACCGGGTGCTGCTGGAGGTCCGCCGCTTCCTGGCCCGCGGCCGGCTCGCCGCCCACCGCGACCCGGGCGGCGAACCGCTGCCCGCGGCCCGGGTGGAGTGCCGGATCGGCTCCGGCGGCGGCGAGTGGCTGCACGTCGAGTCGACCGTCGACCGGTACCGCGACGGGCTCATCCTGAACAGCCGCGACGTCACCGAACGGGTCATGCTCCAGGCCCAGTTGCAGCACAACGCGTTCCACGACCCGCTCACCGACCTGCCCAACCGGGCGCTGTTCACCCAGCGGCTGCGCACCGCGCTGGCCGCCCGCGGACCGCAGGACGAGGCCGGTGCCGGGGTCGCCGTGCTCTTCCTCGACCTGGACGGCTTCAAGGCGGTCAACGACACCGCCGGCCACCAGGTCGGCGACGAACTGCTCGTCCAGGCCGCCCGACGGCTCCAGGGCGCCGTCCGCTGCGGGGACACCGTCGCCCGCTTCGGCGGCGACGAGTTCGCCGCCCTGGTCTGCGGCCCGCTCGGCCGCCTCCAGGTCCAGGAGCTCGCCGATCGGCTGCGCACCGCGCTCTCCGAGCCGTACTGGATCGGCGGCACCGAACTCAGCGTCGCCGCCAGCATCGGCATCGCCTTCGGCAGCCCCGAACGCGGCCCGGCCGCCGACCCGCGCGCCGCCGCCGACGAGCTGATGCGCAACGCCGACCTCGCGATGTACCGCGCCAAGTCCGAGGGCAAGGGCCGGGTGATGCTCTACACCCCGGCCATGCGCGCCGACCTGGAGCGCCGCACCGAGCTGGACGAACGGCTCCGGGCGGCCGTCCGGGAGGGCGGCTTCGCCCTGCTCCACCAGCCCGTGGTGGACCTCGCGAGCGGCGCGGTCACCGCCGTCGAGGCGCAGGCCCGCTGGCGCTCCGCGCAGGGTCTGCTGCTCACCCCCGCCGAGTTCCTGCGCTCCACCGAACACGGCGACGCCGCCGCCCGGTTCTCCCGCTGGCTGGTCCGCGAGGCGGTCACCGCCGCCGCGCTGCGGCGCGGCCTGCCCGCCCGCGGCCGCCCCGTCCCGCCGCCGGTCCCGGTGTCGGTCCGGCTCTCCGCCGAACGGCTCTGCGCCCCCGGCCTGTACGAGACGGTGGCCGCCGCGCTGCGCGACAGCGGGCTGCCCGGCGGCCAGCTGATCGTCGAGGTGGCCCGGACCGGCCCGGACGAGCTGGCCGACGAGCTGGGCCGCCGGCTCGCCGCGCTGCGCCGGCTCGGCGTCTCCACTGCGCTGGCCGGCTTCGGGGCCGGCGGCGGCTCGCTCGGCGCGCTCGTCCGGCTGCCCCTGGACGGCCTCAAGCTGGACCGCTCGCTGGTGCACGACCTGGGCGAGTCCGCGCTCGCCCGCACGCTCGCCGGGCACGCCCTGCGGCTCGGCCGGGACCTCGGCCTGGTGACCGGCGCCGAGGGCGTCGACCTGCCCCGCCAGGTGGCCGTGCTGCAGGAGTTGGGCTGCCGCCAGGTGCAGGGCTCGGCCTTCTCCGCGCCGCTGGACGAGACCCGGCTGCGGCGCGCGCTGGCCCGCCGCTCCTACCCGGTGCCGCGCCCGCCCGGGGCGCCGCCGGCCCGGCGGGCGTACCTGGTCGCGGACCCGCGGCCGGGCGGCCTCGGCGAGGGCGGCCCGGGGTGTGTCGTGGCTCACCACAGCCCCTCCGACCTGCCCGAACACCAGTCCGTGCCAGGTCCGGGAGCAGGTCCGCATGGCGAGACCGCCGTCCCACCTGCTTGACAGTCGGGCCTTGACGGGAGGAAGGTCATTGCCATGCGCACCCGAATTCTCGTACTTGGCGGGCGCGTCGGCTGAGCGGGCCATGCCCTGCTCGTGACAGACCGACGCGCCACCCCTCGCATGCCCTTGGGCACGAGGGGTTTTTTGTTGCACCGACGCCGTTCCACCACAGCAAGACCCCTGGCCCCGCAGCCCCTCGAAAGGGACGATTGGGGCAGAGCCGGCGATCGGCCCGCAAGCGGGACCCCCTCCCTCGACCCCCGGGGCCCGCAACCACCGGGCCGGCCAGAACCGAGAAGAGACAGGCAGATGACTGAGCACGCCGCAGCCCCCCGCCGCGGGGACACCCCGGCCGCCCACGCTCCCGCTCCGCAGCACGTCGTCGAGACCATGACCGGCGCCCAGTCGCTCATCCGCTCGCTGGAGGCCGTCGGTGCGGACACCGTCTTCGGCATCCCCGGCGGGGCCATCCTTCCCGCGTACGACCCGCTGATGGACTCCACCAAGGTGCGCCACATCCTTGTCCGCCACGAGCAGGGCGCCGGCCACGCCGCCACCGGGTACGCGCAGGCCACCGGTCGGGTCGGCGTCTGCATGGCGACCTCCGGCCCGGGCGCCACCAACCTGGTCACCCCGATCGCCGACGCCTACATGGACTCGGTGCCGATCGTCGCGATCACCGGCCAGGTCTCCTCCCAGGCGATCGGCACGGACGCCTTCCAGGAGGCGGACATCTGCGGCATCACCATGCCGATCACCAAGCACAACTACCTGGTCACCGACCCGGCCGAGATCCCCCGGGTGATCGCCGAGGCGTTCCACATCGCCGCCACCGGCCGCCCCGGCCCGGTCCTGGTCGACATCGCCAAGGACGCGCTGCAGGCCACCACCACGTTCCGCTGGCCGGTCGAGACCTCGCTGCCCGGCTACCGCCCGGTCACCAAGCCGCACGCCAAGCAGATCCGCGAGGCCGCGAAGATGCTGGTGACCGCCAAGCGCCCGGTCCTGTACGTCGGCGGCGGCGTCATCAAGGCCGGTGCCACCGCCGAGCTGCGGATCCTCGCCGAGCTGACCGGCGCCCCGGTCGTCACCACCCTGATGGCGCTCGGCGCGTTCCCGGACAGCCACCCGCAGCACCTGGGCATGCCCGGCATGCACGGCTCCGTCCCGGCCGTCACCGCGCTGCAGAAGGCGGACCTGCTCTTCACCCTCGGCGCCCGCTTCGACGACCGGGTCACCGGCAAGCTGGACAGCTTCGCGCCGTACGCCAAGGTCGTCCACGCCGACATCGACCCGGCCGAGATCGGCAAGAACCGCCCGGCCGACGTGCCGATCGTCGGCGACGCCCGCGAGGTGTTGGCCGACCTCATCGTCGCCGTCCAGGCCGAGTTCGACGCCGGCCACAAGGGCGACTACGGCGACTGGTGGGAGCGGCTCGACGAGTGGAAGCGCACCTACCCGCTGGGCTACGAGCCCGCGGCGGGCGGCGAGCTCTCCCCGCAGCAGGTCATCGAGCGGATCGGCCGGCTGGTCGGCCCGGACGCCATCTACGCGGCGGGCGTCGGCCAGCACCAGATGTGGAGCTCGCAGTTCATCCGGTTCGAGAAGCCGGGCACCTGGCTCAACTCCGGCGGCGCCGGGACCATGGGCTACGCCGTGCCGGCCGCGATGGGCGCCAAGGCGGGCCGCCCGGAGGCGGCGGTCTGGGCGATCGACGGCGACGGCTGCTTCCAGATGACCAACCAGGAGCTGGTCACCTGCGCCCTGAACGGCATCCCGATCAAGGTCGCGGTCATCAACAACGGCTCGCTGGGCATGGTCCGGCAGTGGCAGACGCTGTTCTACAACCAGCGCTACTCCAACACCGTGCTGCACTCCGGCCCCGGCCACGACGGTATCGAGCCGCCCGCCCAGGGCACCCGGATCCCCGACTTCGTCCTGCTCGCCGAGGCGATGGGCTGCGTCGGCCTGCGCTGCGAGCGCCCCGAGGACCTCGACGCGGTGATCGAGCGGGCGATGGAGATCAACGACCGCCCGGTGGTCATCGACTTCATCGTCCACCAGGACGCCATGGTCTGGCCGATGGTCGCGGCCGGCACCAGCAACGACGAGATCCAGTTCGCCCGCGGGGTGCGCCCCGACTTCGGCGACGACCTCGACTGAGCCCCTTCCGGAACGACCAAGGGAACCCACGACCCATGTCCAAGCACACCCTGTCCGTCCTGGTCGAGAACAAGCCCGGCGTGCTCGCCCGGATCGCCGCGCTGTTCTCCCGTCGGGGCTTCAACATCGACTCCCTCGCCGTCGGCCCCACCGAGCATCCGGACGTGTCCCGGATGACCATCGTGGTCAACGTCGAGGACCTCCCGCTGGAACAGGTCACCAAGCAGCTCAACAAGCTCGTCAACGTGATAAAGATCGTCGAACTCGACCAGGCCGCTGCGATCCAGCGGGAACTGGTCCTGGTGAAGGTCCGCGCCGACAACGAGACCCGGTCGCAGATCGTCGAGATCGTCCAGCTGTTCCGCGCCAAGACGGTCGACGTGTCCCCGGACGCGGTGACCATCGAGGCCACCGGAAGCTCGGACAAGCTGGAGGCCATGCTCCGGATGCTGGAGCCTTACGGCATCAAGGAGTTGGTCCAGTCCGGCCTGGTCGCCATCGGACGCGGCGCCCGTTCGATCACGGACCGCTCGCTGCGCGCCCTCGACCGCAGCGCCTAGCCGCTACCGTCCCGCCCACCCGTCGCCCGCCACCGCCCTTCCAACGGCGCGCCGGCGCGCGGCACCCCTTTTCCGAAGCACCCGCTCCACCCCTTCACCGGGTCCGCATACGGTAGGAACCGACGCAGACCCACGCAAACCACTCGCAAGGAGATGTGCCCCCGTGGCCGAGCTGTTCTACGAAGACGACGCCGACCTGTCCATCATCCAGGGCCGCAAGGTCGCGGTCATCGGCTACGGCAGCCAGGGCCACGCCCACGCGCTGTCCCTGCGCGACTCGGGCGCGGACGTCCGCGTCGGCCTGAAGCCGGAGTCGAAGTCCCGCCAGAAGGCCGAGGAGGCCGGCCTGCGCGTGGTCACCCCCGCCGAGGCCGCGGCCGAGGCCGACGTCATCATGATCCTGGTCCCGGACCCGATCCAGGCCGACGTCTACGAGGCGGACATCGCCCCGCACCTGAAGGCCGGCGACGCCCTGTTCTTCGGCCACGGCCTGAACATCCGCTTCGGCTTCATCAAGCCGCCGGCCGACGTCGACGTCTGCATGGTCGCCCCGAAGGGTCCGGGCCACCTGGTCCGCCGCCAGTACGAGGAGGGCCGCGGCGTCCCGGCGATCGTCGCCGTCGAGCAGGACGCCTCCGGCAAGGCCTTCGACCTGGCGCTGTCCTACGCCAAGGGCCTGGGCGCCACCAAGGCCGGCGTCATCAAGACCACCTTCACCGAGGAGACCGAGACCGACCTGTTCGGCGAGCAGGCCGTCCTCTGCGGTGGCACCGCCGCCCTGGTCAAGGCCGGTTTCGAGACCCTGGTCGAGGCCGGCTACCAGCCGGAGATCGCCTACTTCGAGTGCCTGCACGAGCTGAAGCTCATCGTCGACCTGATGTACGAGGGCGGCCTGGAGAAGATGCGCTGGTCGGTCTCCGAGACCGCCGAGTGGGGCGACTACGTCACCGGCCCGCGGATCATCACCGACGCCACCAAGGCCGAGATGAAGAAGGTCCTCGCCGAGATCCAGGACGGCACCTTCGCCAACACCTGGATCGCCGAGTACAAGGCCGGTCTGCCCAAGTACAACGAGTACAAGAAGGCCGACGAGGACCACCTGCTGGAGACCACCGGCAAGAAGCTGCGCAAGCTGATGAGCTGGGTCAAGGAAGAGGCCTGAGCCATCCCGGGCGCACGCTGAATCGGACCCTCTCGATTTTGTAACGCCCTTGTACAACTAGGCTGCTCCCGTCCGGGTGATTTCGCCGGACGGGAGCAGCCGGGTACCCAGCCCGTCGATACACTTCCGAGTGCGCGTCAGGCCCACAGCGTCGTGCGTCTACCTACGCGGCATGCCACCTTCCCCCGCCCTCCACGCCACCTTCGCGCCCGGGGGAACCGGACAGTTAAGGACAACACTGTCGTGAGCAAATCCGTAGTTCTGATCGCCGAAGAGCTCTCGCCCGCCACGGTCGACGCCCTTGGCCCCGACTTCGAGATCCGCCACTGCAACGGTGCGGACCGCACCGAGCTGCTGACCGCGATCGCCGACGTCGACGCCGTCCTGATCCGCTCCGCCACCAAGGTCGACGCCGAGGCGCTGGCCGCCGCCCGCAAGCTCAAGGTCGTCGCCCGGGCCGGCGTCGGCCTCGACAACGTGGACGTCTCCGCCGCCACCAAGGCCGGCGTCATGGTCGTGAACGCGCCGACCTCCAACATCGTCACCGCCGCCGAGCTCGCCTGCGGCCTGCTGATCTCCGTCGCCCGCAACATCGCGCCGGCCAACGCCGCGCTCAAGGGCGGCGAGTGGAAGCGCAACAAGTACACCGGCGTGGAGCTGAGCGAGAAGGTCCTCGGCGTCGTCGGCCTCGGCCGGATCGGCGTCCTGGTCGCCCAGCGGATGTCCGCGTTCGGGATGAAGATCGTCGCGTACGACCCCTACATCCAGGCCGCCCGCGCCGCCCAGATGGGCGTCAAGCTGGTCTCGCTGGAGGAGCTGCTGGAGGTCTCGGACTTCATCACCGTCCACCTCCCGAAGACCCCGGAGACCATCGGCCTGATCGGCGACGAGGCGCTGCACAAGGTCAAGCCGACCGTGCGGATCGTCAACGCCGCCCGCGGCGGCATCGTCGACGAGGAGGCGCTGCTCAGCGCCCTGCTCGACGGCCGGGTGGCCGGCGCCGGCCTGGACGTGTACGCCAAGGAGCCGTGCACCGACTCCCCGCTGTTCGCGCTCGACAACGTGGTGGCCACCCCGCACCTGGGCGCCTCGACCGACGAGGCCCAGGAGAAGGCCGGCATCGCCGTCGCCAGGTCGGTGCGCCTGGCGCTGGCCGGCGAGCTGGTGCCGGACGCGGTCAACGTCCAGGGCGGCGTGATCGCCGAGGACGTCCGCCCGGGCCTGCCGCTGGCCGAGAAGCTCGGCCGGATCTTCACCGCGCTGGCCGGCGAGGTGGCCGTCCGGCTCGACGTCGAGGTGCGCGGCGAGATCACCCAGCACGACGTCAAGGTGCTCGAACTGTCGGCCCTCAAGGGCGTGTTCGAGGACGTCGTGGCGGAGACGGTGTCCTACGTCAACGCCCCGCTGTTCGCCCAGGAGCGCGGCGTCGAGGTGCGGCTGACCACCTCCAGCGAGAGCCCCGAGCACCGCAACGTCATCACCGTGCGCGGCACCCTCGCGAACGGCGAGGAGATCGCCATCTCCGGCACGCTGGCCGGCCCCAAGCAGGTCCAGAAGATCGTCGGCGTGGACGCCTTCGACGTGGACGTGGCGCTCACCGACCACATGGCCTTCTTCAAGTACGAGGACCGCCCGGGCGTGGTCGGCGTCCTCGGCCGCCACCTCGGCGACGCCGGCATCAACATCGCCGGCATGCAGGTCGCCCGCGACGGCAGCGGCGCGCTGGCCTCCCTCACCGTGGACAGCGAGATCCCGCAGGAGGTGCTGTCGGCCATCGCCGCCGAGATCGGCGCCCGCTTCGCGCGCTCGGTCGACCTGGGCGCCTGAGCCCCGCGCCGCACCCCGCGGCACCCTCGCACCAGGGCCCGGACCGCCGTACGCACGGCGGTCCGGGCCCTGGTGCGTTCCTCCGGGTGACGGCCGTCTCAGATAGTAGGAAATCCAAGTATTCGTGCAGACACCGCCGGGCCGGAGCCGTACGGTGGTGGAAGCCGTACGGTGCGCCGCCCCTGTAGCCAGGGAGTGCGGCCCGTGCGCGTGTGTACGCCCGATGGGCAGGTGATCCCCGCCCGGTGTACCCCCCTCCTCCCCTCCGCCGCGTCCGTCCCCGACGGCGCGTATCGAACCAAGGAGCCCCGGTATGCCCTCGACCGTCGACCGCCGCGCCGCTTCCGCCCCCGCCGCCCCGCAGACCCGCGTCCCGCGGCGCCGCCGGGCCGCCGAGCCGAACCCCTTCGCCGCCGCCGCGCTCCAGCGCGCGCTGGACCGCCGCGACAACGGCGGCGCGACCGGCCACCACTGACGCCGCTCCGGTCGGTCCGGACCCGTCGGCGTTCATCCGCCGAATGGGCCGAACGGGCCGACGGGATGTCACTCCAAGGGGTGCAACTTGCCACCGTTCGGGGGAGGTTGCTCGCCTCCACCGGCGCGATATTCCTAATTTGGGGCCCCCGGGAGGGTGATCGACGGCCGCACGGGCGGGCGTCAGCGGCACACGGTGTGCGGATCGGTACCCCCGGCCGGGGGAGAGGACCCCATGCGTCGTCCGACCGTCCGCCGACCGCTCGCCCGGATCGGCCTCGCGCTGGCCCTGTTGGCCGGACCGGCCCTGCTCACCGGCGCCGCCCCGGCCGTCGGCAGCCCGCCGCCGGCCGCGCCCGCCCGGGCCGCCGACCGGCCCGTGCCCGTCCTGCTGGAACTCGCCACCGAGCCCGTCGCCCCCGTCTGGCGGCGGGCCGGCGACGAGGCCCGGCGGCAGCGGCGCTCCCCGGAGGCCGCCCGCCGGGAGGCCGCCCGGGCCGGCGCCGACCAGCGCTCCCGCGCCTCCGCCGCGCTGGACCGGCTGGCCGGGGCCGTCCACGGCGCGGTGCCCGGCGCCCGGGAGCTCTACCGCACCCGCACCCTGGTCACCGGCCTCGCGGTGAGCGCCCCGGCCAGCCGGCTGCCCGCGCTGCGCACCCTGCCCGGGGTCGCGGCCGTGCACCCGATCGTCCGCAAGCGGCGCGACAACGCGCACTCGGTGCCGGTCACCGGCGCGCCCGCGGTCTGGGCGGGCGGCTCGTCCGAGGGCGGGACGGCCGGCGACACGGGGCAGGGGGTGCGGATCGGCGTCGCCGACAGCGGCATCGACTACACCCACGCCGACTTCGGCGGCCCCGGCACCGAGGAGGCGTTCCGGTCCGTCGACGGCGCCCTGCCCGCGCCCGCCGGGCTCTTCCCCAGCGCCAAGGTGGTCGGCGGCCGCGACCTGGTCGGCGACGACTACCAGCCCGACCCGGGCGCCCCGCACTACCAGCCCGACCCGCACCCCGACGACAACCCGATCGACTGCGACCGCAACGGCCACGGCACCCATGTCGCGGGCACCGCCGCCGGCCTGGGCGTCACCGCCGACGGGCAGCCCTACCGCGGCCCCTACCGGCCCGGCCTGGACCCGGCCGGCTTCAAGGTCGGCCCCGGTGCCGCGCCCGGCGCCCAGCTGTACGCGATCCGGGTCTTCGGCTGCGACGGCTCCACCGACCAGCTCGGCCAGGCCCTCGACCTGGCCGCCGACCCGGACGGCGACGGCGACCCGAGCGACCGGCTCGACGTCCTCAACCTCTCGCTCGGCAGCCGCTTCGGCTCCACCGACGACGCCGACGCCCTCGCCGTCGACCGGCTCGCCGCGCTCGGCACCGTGGTGGTCGCCGCCGCGGGCAACGAGGGCGACGTGTACGGCATCGGCGGCAGCCCCGGGACCGCCGCCCGGGCGGTCGCCGTCGCGGCCTCCGTCGATCCGCACGGCGACGCCGACGGGATCACCGTGCTCGACCCGCCGTCGCTCGCCGGCGTCGTCCCGGCCCACTGGAGCGCCCGCTACCGGGACTGGTCCACGGCCGACGTGACCGGCGAACTCGTCCTGCCCGCCGACCAGCCGGACGGCTGCGCGGCCTTCTCCGAGCCGGACCGGCAACGGCTCGCGGGGCGGATCGCGGTGCTCGCCTGGAGCACCCGGGAGTCCGAGCGCGCCTGCGGCTCCGGCCCGCGCGCCGACCACGTCGCCGACGCGGGCGCGCTCGGCGCCGTGCTGGCCGCCGACGACGACCACCTCGCCGAGATCGCGGGCAACGACCGGGTGCCGCTCGCGCTGCTCGGCCGCGCCGACGGCGAACGGCTGCGCGCGGGCGCCGCCGCCGGGCCGGTCCGGGTCCGCCTCGCGGCGCCCGGCGACCCGCTGCACGGCGCCGTCGCCCAGGACCAGCCGCAGCGGCTCGACACCCTCACCGACTTCACCTCGCGCGGCATCGGCGTGCCCGGCGTCGTCAAACCGGACCTCGCCGCCCCCGGCGAGACCATCTGGTCCGCCCTGGTCGGCAGCGGCACCGGCGGCCAGCGCGAGGACGGCACCTCGATGGCCACCCCGCACGTCGCCGGGCTGGCCGCGCTGGTCCGCGCCGCCCACCCGGACTGGACGGTCGAGCAGGTCAAGGCCGCGCTGATGAACACCGCCGGGGACACCTGGCTCGGCGACGGCGGCACCGGCCCGGTCTACGGGCCCGAGCGCACCGGCGCCGGCCGGGCCGCCGTGGACCGCGCGGTGCGCACCCCGGCCGTCGCCTACGCGGCGGGGGAGGGCGCGGTCGAGGGCGCCGTCGGCGTCTCCTTCGGCCCGGTCGCCGTCACCGGGCCGCTCACCCTGGTCCGCGAGGTCGAGGTGCGCAACCTCTCCGCCGCCCCGGTCGCCTACCGCACCGGCTACGCGGCCGCCACCGAGCTGCCCGGCGCCCGCTTCGAGCTGGCGCCCGACCGGGTCGAGGTCCCGCCCGGCGGCGCCGCGCGGGTGCGGGTCACCCTCGGTGTGCCCGGAGCGCTGGAGCGGGCCCCCGACCCGACGACCGCCGCCCTCCAGGGCGGCCGGGCCCGCAGCTACCGCGGCGAGCTCTCCGGCCGGCTGCTGCTCACCCCGGACGACCCGGCCGCCCCGGGGCTGCGGGTGCCGCTGTTCGCCGCCCCGCGGGCGGCCTCCGACCTGGCCGCCACCACCCCGGTCCGCACCGCCCGCGGCGGCGCGCTGGCCGCCCTCACCGGCACCGGCACGCCCGGCGGCGGCCCCGGCCTGCTCAGCGCCTTCGCGCTCGGCGGGGAGGGCGACCGCTGGCCGGACTGCCCGCCGGACAGCGGGGCGGCGGTCGGACCCGGCGCGGGCTACGTCCCGGAGGGGAGCACCGGCGAGGCCGAGCACCTCGCGGACCTCTGCGTCGAGCACGCGGGCGACCGGGCCGCCAACCTGCGCGCCGTCGGCGCCGCCACCGACGCGCCCGCCGTCGCCGGGAACCCGCTCACCGAGGGCCGGCTCTACCTCGGCGCCCAGGTGTGGGCGCCGGCCGCCACCCCGGTCGGGCTGTTCGCCGTCCGGGCCTCGCTGGACACCGACGGGGACGGCGTCACCGACGTGATCGTCAAGGCCGACCGGCTGCGCGGCAGCGACGTCCTGGTGGCCCGTTCGCTGGACGCCCGGACCGGCGCCGAGCTGGACGTCCAGCCGCTGAACGCCCGCTGGGGCGACACCGACACCGCCCTGCTGGACTCCGACGCGGTGGTCCTGCCGGTCCGCCTGGCCGCCCTGCCGGGCATCGGCGCCGGCCACAGCACCGTCCACTACGCCCTATGGTCCGGCCTCACCGGCTCCGGCACCCCGGACCCGGCCGAGGCCTTCTCCGCGATCGGCCTGGAGGGCGCCCGGCCGACCCTCGCCGTCGACGTCCTGCAGCCCGCCGTCGACATCCGCACCGCCCCCGGCGGCGCCACCGCGATCGCCGCCCCCGTCCGCCCCGCCACCGTCCTCGACATCCGCCGCACCTCCGGGGACCGGTCCCGGATCCTCCTCCTCCACCACCTCAACCCGGAGGCCCACCGCAGCCAGGTCCTGACCCTGCCCTAGGAGCTGCCGCGGGGCGTGCACGGATCTGTGCACGCCCCTCGAAAGGATGAAGTCCCGGGGGATCGGGCCGAGTAGCCTGAGAAAGGCCACGAGGATGCCCGTATGGGAGGAACCATGAGCGTCGTGCCGTACCCCGACTGGATCAGGCCCCCGGCCGAGGGGTACACGGCCGAGGACCTCGACCGGCTGCCGGATCTCCCGCCGCACACCGAGTTGCTCGACGGGAGCCTGATCTTCGTGAGCCCGCAGACCCTCTTCCACATGCGCACACTCCGCAGGTTGGAACGAGCCCTGGAGGCGGCCGTACCGGACGGGTGGCAGGTGTGGCGGGAGATGACGATCCGGCTGAACCTGCGGAATCGGCCCGAGCCGGATCTCACCGTCGTGAACGAGAACGCGGACACCGGTCCTGAGGGAACCTACTGCGAAGCGCAGGACGTCCTGCTCGCCGTCGAGATCGTGTCCACGGAGTCCCGGGAGCGCGATCGAGAGGTCAAGCCACGCAAGTACGCCGCCGCCGGCATCGCGCACTTCTGGCGCGTGGAGAGCGACGAAGAGGGGCACGCCATCGTCCACACCTACGAACTCGACCCGGCGACCCGCCTCTACGGGCTGACCGGCATCCACCACAAGCAGCTGAAGCTCGACCGCCCCTTCCCGGTCGACATCGATCTCACCTGAGGCGGCCCGGGAGCCCGTGTCCGGATGGTGGACGCCGGATGTCAGGCTGTGGGACACCGGAGTAGCCTCCGAGCATGTCTCGCACGATTCGTCTCGCAGTCGTCCCCGGTGACGGTATCGGCCAGGAAGTGGTGGCCGAGGGCCTGAAGGTACTGGCGGCGGCGCTTCCCGCCGATGTGAAGCTGGAGACCACCGAGTTCGACCTCGGGGCCCGGCGCTACCACCGCACCGGTGAGACGCTCCCGGACAGTGTCCTGGCGGAGCTCAAGGCCCACGACGCGATCCTGCTCGGCGCCATCGGCGACCCGAGCGTGCCGTCCGGCGTACTGGAGCGGGGGCTGCTGCTCAAGCTGCGGTTCGCCTTCGACCACCACATCAACCTCCGCCCGGGCCGGCTCTTCCCCGGAGTGGCGGGCCCGCTGGCCGGTGACCCGGAGATCGACTTCGTGGTCGTCCGCGAGGGCACCGAGGGCCCGTACGTCGGCAACGGCGGCACGCTGCGCACCGGGACCGAGCACGAGGTGGCCACCGAGGTCAGCCTCAACACCGCCTTCGGCATCGAACGCGTGGTGCGCGACGCCTACCGCCGGGCCCAGGCGCGCCCGCGCAAGAAGCTGACCCTGGTGCACAAGAACAACGTGCTGGTGCACGCCGGCCACCTGTGGACCCGGATCTTCGAGCAGGTCGGCCGGGAGTTCCCCGAGGTCACCACCGACTACCTGCACGTCGACGCGGCGACCATCTTCTTCGTCACCCAGCCCGAGCGGTTCGACGTCATCGTGACCGACAACCTGTTCGGCGACATCCTGACCGACCTGGCCGCCGCCGTCACCGGCGGGATCGGCCTGGCCGCCAGCGGCAACATCAACCCGAGCGGCGCCTTCCCGTCGATGTTCGAGCCCGTGCACGGCTCGGCGCCGGACATCGCCGGCCAGGGCAAGGCCGACCCGACCGCCACCGTGCTGTCGGTCGCCATGCTGCTCGACCACCTCGGGTACCCGGCCGAGGCCGCCCGGATCGAGGACGCGGTCGCCGCGGACCTCACCGGGCGCACCGGGACCCGCACCACCGCCCAGGTCGGCGACGCGCTCGCCGCCCGAGTATCCGCCTAGGAGGCCGGAACCGACAGACGGTGTTCCGGCCCCGCAGGGCCGGACCCCATAACGGCAGCTTGAGGATCTCCAAGGAGTCCGCGGCTGTTCGGCACGGCCCTCTGGATGCGAGTATCGACAGTGGGCCGTGTCGTCGTGCGTCCGTTCCGCCCGGGATGGGCGGAACGTCCACCCGGCGGAGGCGGCCCGGACCAACCCCACGGTGAAGGACACACAGCCATGAGCACGCCCACCCAGGCGCCCATCACGTTCGACCTCAAGCCCTCCGCCCACCCGCTCCCCGAGGCGGAGCGCGAGGCCCGGCTGGCCAACCCGGGCTTCGGGCGCGTGTTCACCGACCACATGGTCACCATCCGCTGGACCGAGGGCGTGGGCTGGCACGACGCCCAGCTGGCGCCCTACGCGCCGATCGAGATGGACCCGGCCAACATGACCCTCCACTACGGCCAGGCGATCTTCGAGGGCCTCAAGGCCTACCGCCAGGCCGACGGCTCGATCGCGACCTTCCGCCCGGAGGCCAACGCCGCCCGCTTCCAGGCCTCCGCCCGCCGCCTGGCGATGCCCGAGCTGCCGGTCGAGGCCTTCGTCGAGGCGGTCGAGCTGCTCGTCCAGCAGGAGCAGGCCTGGGTCCCGAACGAGCCGGAGCAGAGCCTCTACCTGCGCCCGTTCATGTTCGCCACCGAGGTCGGCCTGGGCGTCCGCCCGGCCAACTCCTACCTCTTCATGATCATCGCCTCGCCGGCCGGCGCCTACTTCTCCGGCGGCGTGAAGCCGGTCTCGGTCTGGCTCTCCGAGGACTACGTCCGCGCCGCCCCCGGCGGCACCGGTGCCGCCAAGTGCGCCGGCAACTACGCCGCCTCCCTGGTCGCCCAGGCCGAGGCCGCCGCCAAGGGCTGCGACCAGGTGGTCTGGCTCGACGCCGCCGAGCACCGGTGGATCGAGGAGATGGGCGGCATGAACCTCTACTTCGTCTTCGGCGAGGGCGAGAACGCCCGGATCGTCACCCCCGAGCTGTCCGGCGCCCTGCTGCCCGGCATCACCCGCGACTCGCTGCTGCAGCTCGCCGCCGACCTCGGCTACGCCGTCGAGGAGCGCCGGATCTCCACCGAGGAGTGGAAGCAGGGCAACGCCGACGGCACCCTCACCGAGGTCTTCGCCTGCGGCACCGCCGCCGTGATCACCCCGGTCGGCTCGGTGAAGTCCAACGGCGGCGACTGGACCGTCGGCGCCGGCGAGCCCGGCCCGGTCACCATGGAGCTGCGCCGCGCGCTGCTCGCCATCCAGGGCGGCCAGGCCCCCGACACCCACGGCTGGCTGCACAAGATCGTCTGACGCCGACGCCGCGGCCCGCTCGTCCCGGATGGCGAGACGGGCGGGCCGCGGACCGGACGATGTGCCTAGACTGCGAGCGTGTCCTCGCTGTCGCTGATGATTAGCAGCAGGCGCGCCGGTCCGCAGTGACCGCCACCGCACCACCCGATGCGGGGCGACCACCAGCGTCCAGACCCGCGCGCAGACCTCTCGCACCCGCGAGGGGTCTTTTTGTTTCCCCCGGACCGGCCGGAGCCCCCACAAGGGGCCGAGGGACACCGGGCGCGCGCGGGATGCTGGACAGTGGAGCCGGATCAGAACCGGCAGAGCAGTAACCGACCTCCCGGAACGGAGAACCCAGGGTCATGACCCAGGCGACCAACCTCCCCGACGACGCGTTCCACGTCTTCGACACCACCCTGCGCGACGGCGCCCAGCGCGAGGGCATCAACCTCACGGTGGCCGACAAGCTGGCCATCGCCCGGTACCTGGACGAGTTCGGCGTCGGCTTCATCGAGGGCGGCTGGCCCGGTGCGAACCCCCGGGACACCGAGTTCTTCGCCCGTGCCGCCGAGGAGCTGGACCTCCGGCACGCCCAGCTGGTCGCCTTCGGCGCCACCCGCCGGGCCGGCGGCCGCGCCGCCGACGACCCGCAGCTGGCCGCGCTGGTGAACTCCGGTGCGCCCGTGATCACGCTGGTCGCCAAGTCCCACGACCGGCACGTCGAACTGGCGCTGCGCACCACCCTCGACGAGAACCTGGAGATGGTCCGCGACAGCGTCGCCCACCTGCGCGCGCAGGGCCGCCGGGTCTTCATCGACTGCGAGCACTTCTTCGACGGCTACCGGGCCAACCGGGAGTACGCGCTCGCCGTGGTCCGCACCGCCCACGAGGCCGGTGCCGAGGTGGTGGTGCTCTGCGACACCAACGGCGGGATGCTGCCCTCCGGCGTGCGCGAGATCGTCGCCGACGTCCTCGCGCGGACGGGCGCCCGGCTCGGCATCCACGCCCAGGACGACACCGGCTGCGCCGTCGCCAACACCCTGGCCGCGGTCGACGCCGGCGCCACCCACGTCCAGTGCACCGCCAACGGCTACGGCGAGCGGGTCGGCAACGCCAACCTCTTCCCGGTGGTCGGCGCGCTGGAGCTCAAGTACGACCGCCGGGTGCTGCCGCCCGGCAGCCTCGCCGAGATGACCCGGATCTCGCACGCGATCGCCGAGCTGGTCAACCTCACCCCCTCCACCCACCAGCCCTACGTCGGCTTCTCCGCCTTCGCCCACAAGGCCGGCCTGCACGCCTCGGCGATCAAGGTCGACCCGGACCTCTACCAGCACATCGACCCGGAGACGGTCGGCAACACCATGCGGATGCTGGTCTCCGACATGGCCGGCCGCGCCTCCGTCGAGCTCAAGGGCAAGGAGCTCGGCTACGACCTCTCCACCGACCGGGACCTCGCCGGCCGGGTGGTCGCCAAGGTCAAGGAGCAGGAGAACCTCGGCTACACCTACGAGTCCGCCGACGCCTCCTTCGAGCTGCTGCTCCGCGACGAGGTGCGCGGCCGGCGCGAGCGCTTCTTCACCCTGGAGTCCTGGCGCACGATCAGCGAGCAGGGACCGGGCGGCAACACCGGCAACGAGGCGACCGTCAAGCTCTGGGCCAAGGGCGAGCGGATGATCGCCACCGGCGAGGGCAACGGCCCGGTCGACGCCCTGGACCGGGCGCTGCGCACCGCGCTGGAGCGGATCTACCCGCAGCTGGCGAAGCTGGAGCTGGTGGACTACAAGGTCCGCATCCTGGAGGGCCAGCACGGCACCGGCTCCAAGACCCGGGTGCTGATCGACACCTCCGACGGCACCGCCAGCTGGTCCACGGTCGGGGTGGCCGACAACGTGGTGGCCGCCTCCTGGCTGGCGCTGGAGGACGCCTACACCCACGGCCTGCTGCGGGCCGGCCTGGAGCCGGACGCCGCGTAGCGCGCCGCGGGCGGCGGGGCAGAACGGCGCGGCCCGTGGACCGGAGGGTCCGCGGGCCGCGCCGTGCGGCCGTGCGTCGTCGGGTGGTGCGTCGTCGGGCAGCGCCCCCGGTTCACCGCAGCCGGGCGAGGAGGGCGTGTTCGACGAGGGTGATGAGGGCGCTTTTGGCGCTGTCGCGTCGGCGGGCGTCGAGGGTGATGACGGGGGTGTCGCT
>NZ_JBHJUI010000017.1:0-115521 GCF_042268405.1 Kitasatospora sp. NPDC056184
CCGCACGGGCCCGCGCCCCTCCCGCCGTCCGGGCGCCGGCGAGTGCTTCAGCCGGTGAGCTCGCGGGCGCGGGGGGCGGGGGGGCGCCCCGCCGGGGGGGGGGGGGGGGGGCCGGGGGCGGGGTCGGACCCGCGCCGGTCGAGCGCAAACACCCAGGAAAGCCCCCGGGCGGGGCGCGGGGGCGCCGGGGGGTGGGGGGGCGCGCGGGGCCGGGGCTGGCCGCGGGCGCCCGGGGGGGGGGGGGGGGGCGCCCCCCCCCCCCCCCCCCCCCCCCCCCCCACGACGGCGGCCACTGCCGCCGCACCCGGGACCGGCGGGACTCTGGTGGTGCGGGAAACAGCACCGGCAGGGAGGACCAGGGACATGGACACGGGAGAGGTCGCCGCCTTCCGGGGCGTCACCAAGAGTTACGGACGGGTACGGGCCGTGGACGGCCTCGACCTCGTCCTGCGGCCGGGCGAGACCGTCGCCCTGCTCGGCCCGAACGGCGCCGGCAAGTCCAGCAGCCTCGACCTGCTGCTCGGCCTGCGCGAGCCCGACCGCGGCAGCGTCACCCTGTTCGGCGGCGCCCCGCGCGCCGCGATCACGGCGGGCCGGGTCGGCGCGATGCTGCAGAGCGGCGGCCTGATGGCCGACGTCAAGGTCCGCGAACTGGTGCGGCTCGCCTGCGACGTGCACCCGCGCGGCCGGGCCGTCGCCGAGGTGCTCGACGACGCGGGGATCACCGAACTCGCCGAGCGCCGGGTCGACCGGCTCTCCGGCGGCCAGGAGCAGCGGGTCCGCTTCGCGCTCGCCGTCGCGGGCGCCAACGACCTCATCGTCCTGGACGAGCCCACCACCGGCATGGACGTCTCGGTCCGGCAGGCCTTCTGGGCGAGCATCCGGGCGCAGGCCGACGCCGGGCGCACCGTCCTGTTCGCCACCCACTACCTGGAGGAGGCGGACTCGATCGCCGACCGCGTCCTCGTCCTGCACCGCGGCCGGCTGATCGCCGACGGCAGCTCCGCCGAGATCAAGGCCCGGGCCGGCGCCCGCCGGATCACCTTCGAGTTGCACGAGGCGGACGGCGCGTTCGACGAGGCCCCGCTGCGCGGGCTGCCCGGTGTCCAGGGCCTGGACGTCGCGGCCCGCGTCCCCGGCGTGCGGACGGTGCGGATCCGCACCGCCGACGCGGACGCCGCCGTCGCCGCGCTCTACCGGACGGGCCTGTACCCGCGCGGCCTGGAGGTCACCGGCCTGGGCCTGGAGCAGGCCTTCCTGACCATCACCGGCGAGCAGGACGCCACCGGGTCCGCACCGTCCGCCGAGCCCGCCCTGGAGAGTGCGCGATGACCACCCTGATCCGCCTGGAGATCCTGCGGACCTTCCGCAACCGCCGCTACCTGCTCTTCACGATCGCCTACCCGGCGCTGATGTACGTCTTCTTCATCCACGCCTACGACAGCGCGAACTTCGCCGGGGGCCTGCCGGTGCAGACCTACTTCATGGTCTCGATGGCCACCTTCGGCGCGGTCGGCGCGGTGCTGACCGGCAGCGCGCAGCGGATCTCGCTGGAGCGCGGGAGCGGCTGGGTGCGCCAGCTGCGGCTGACCGCGCTGCCCGGCCGGGCGTACACCCTCGGCAAGATCGCGGCGAGCTCGGTGACGACGCTGCCCGCGATCCTGGTGGTCTTCGCGGTCGGCGCGAGCCAGGGCGTCTCGCTGGGCGCGGGGCAGTGGATCGGCCTGGCCGCCGCCCTGTGGCTGGGCAGCTTCGTCTTCGCGGCGCTCGGCGTGGCGCTCGGGTACGCGGCCGCGCCGGACTCGGTGCAGACCATGGTGATGATCACCTACATGGTGATGGCGCTGTTCGGCGGGACGTGGTTCCCGGTGAGCGGCTCACTGGAGAGGTTCGCCCGCTTCGACCCGGTGTACCTCTACAACCGGCTGGCCACCTTCACCCGGCCCGGGCACGCCCTGGACCTCGCCGCCGTCGCCGGGCTGGCGGCCTTCCTCGCGGTGTTCGTCGCCGCCGCGGCGGCCCTGTACCGCCGCGACACCCGGCGGGCATGATGATCGGTATGAGCGACCCGCGCCGGACCGGCCCCGCCGACGAGCAGGCTCAGGCGGGTCCGGCGCGGGCGTCGTTCATGAACGTCCCCGGCGCCCCGGTGGAGACCGGGCGGCAGCTGCTGGTCAAGGTCGCCTGGATGCTGCTCTGGATGATCTACCTGGCCTACCCGGTGGGCAACCTGCTGGACGGCGGCCACGGCACCGGCGCCAGGGTGCTCGGCTGGAGCTGCCTGGCGGCCTTCGTGGCCGGCTACGTCCTGCTGGTGGTCTTCCGCTCGACGGCCGGCATGCGGCCGAGGGCCTGCCGGGTGGTCGTCGCGGCGATGGTGGTGCTCGCCATCGCGTCCGCCTTCGTGCTCGGCGACGCCTTCCTGACCCTGTTCATCTACGCCTCGGTGTGCGTCGCGATCATCACGCCGGCGCGCCACGCCCTGCGCGCGCTCCTCGCGATGGCGGCGCTCACCGCCGGCGTCGGCCTGCTGACCCACGCCGACGCCGGCAACGTGGTGACCTTCACCCTCAGCGCGTTCCTCTCCGGCGCCGCGATGACCGGCCTGCAGCGCCTGGTCGCCACCATGCGGGAACTGCGCGAGGCCCGCGCCGCCGTCGCGCAGCTGGCCGCCTCGGAGGAGCGGCTGCGGCTCGCCCGCGACCTGCACGACCTGCTCGGGCACTCGCTGTCGCTGATCACGCTGAAGAGCGAGCTGGCCGGCCGGTTCATGGACGCGGGCAAGGACGAGGCGGCGCGGGCGCAGGTCGCCGACATCGAGACGGTCGCCCGGCAGTCGCTGATCGACGTCCGGGAGGCGGTCACCGGCTTCCGCCGGCCCACCCTGCCGGTCGAGCTGGCCGCGGCCCGCACCGCGCTGGCGGCCGCCCGGGTCAGGCTGGAGGTCGCGCCGGAGCTGCTCGACGCCTGGCCGGGCCTGGCCGGCGAGGAGGCGGGCGCGCTGGCCTGGGCGCTGCGCGAGGCGGTCACCAACGTCGTCCGGCACGGCGAGGGCGCCACCGTCTGCACCGTGCGGGCCGACGAGACCTGGGAGGGGAACGGCGAGCGGTACGCCGTCCTGGAGATCGCCGACGACGGCCCCGGCCCGGGCAAGTCCCACCCGGGCAACGGGCTGTCCGGCCTGCAGGAGCGGCTCGCGCTGGTCGGCGGCCGGCTGGAGACCGGGCCGGGGGAGCGGGGCAGGGGTTTCCGGCTGCGGGCCTCGGTGCCGCTGCGGACGGCCTCCGTCACCACCACGCCCTGAGGGCTGGTCCGGGCGGAGGAACTCGGCCGCCCCGACCGCCCCGGAGCGGCGGCGCCGGTTCCGGCCGCGGGCAGCATGACGGGCATGCCGAAGCCTGTCGCGCTGGTGCTCGTCGTCCTGCTCCTCGCGCTGATCCCGTGCGCCGCCCTCACCGAGGCCCGCGGCGCCGTCGCGGGGGCGGCGCCTACGGACGCGCGAACCGGGCCCGCCGGGCGACCCGGGTGAGCCCCAGGCCCCGGAACAGCGCCGCCGACGCCGGGTTGTCCACGTTCACGTCCAGGAACACCTCCGCGTCCCCGGCCGCCCGCAGCCGCTCCAGCGCCGCCACCGCCAGCGCCCGCCCGAGACCCCGCCGCCGCCACGCGGGCACGGCCCCGACCTGCACCAGGAACCCCTCGGCGCACACCACGAACCCGACCGGCGTGCCGTCGGCGTCCCGGGCGAGCAGCGAGGCCCCGGGCCGGAACCCGTCGTCGACCAGCCAGGCCGCCCACTGGGACCGCGTCCGGCCCGGGAACCCCGGCCGGTCGGCGAAGGACCCGCGGTACGCCGCGTGGAAGGCGTCCGCGGTCCCGTCGCCCCACTCCTCGGGCCACTCCTCGATCCGTGCCCCGGCCGGCCACCCGACCGCCGGCAGCGACACCTCGGGCCCCAGCCGGAACACGTCCTCCGCGAAGACCTGCCGCAGCCCCCGCGACCGGAACAGCTCCTCGGCGGCGGGCGTCAGCGCCTCCGTCTCGACCTGGACGACGGTCTCCGCCGCCGTCATCAGCCGGTCCAGCAGCTCCCCGCCGAGTCCCCGGCCCCGGAGGTCCGGGTCCACCGCCCCCACCAGCGACCAGTGGCCGGCACGGGGCCGCGCCGCCCCGCAGGCCACCAGCCGGCCGTCCTCGTACGCCCCGATCCGGACGGTCCCCGGCCCGGCGTAGCGCCGGTCCACGAAGAAGGGCTCGCCCGCCACCGGCAGCCCGCCGTCCACCGCCAGGCAGCGCCGCACCACCTCCAGGACCGCCCCCAGCTCACTGTCCGGGAGCATCTCCCGCCACTCCACGCCCATCCCCGGCCGCCTCCCTCTGTGGTCCCTCCCGCATGCCACCCCGAAATCCCGGTGAGCGCAACCGGGTTGCGGCCGTGCGGAGCGGGAGGTCGGCCGGTCCGACGTCCTACTCCAGCGAGGCCCGCAGGGCGGCGGTGAACCAGGCGACGACGTCGTGGAGGCTCTCCTGGACCGGCCAGCCGTTGATGATGGCGAGGAGGTGCCAGTAGCGCTCGGCGCGGGGCTCGTCGGCGGTCTCGACGCGGTCGAGGATCCAGGCGCGGAGGGCGGCGTCGTCGGGGCGGGCGAAGGTGGCGGCGTAGGCGGCGGTGAGGGAGTCGAGGACCGGAGCGGCGGCGGGGGAGCCGGGGTCGATCCCCTCGGTGACGGCGGCGGTCACGGTGGTGCGGACGGTCTCGGAGAGGGCGGCGTGCAGACCGGTGTCGTCGCCGGCCGCCCGCTCGGCCGCCTGGTGGACGGCCATCCGTCGGACCGCGCCGCGGAAGTCCTCGTCCTGCACGAGTTCGCCCAACTCCACCCAGGCGTCGATCTGTTCGGGGGTCGGATCGTCCGGCAGCTCCGGCATGGCGGAGCGCATCATGGCGACGAACGCCGGATTGGCGTCCAGGCCGCCGAAGACGGCGTCGATGAAGTCGTGGACCAGGCGCCGGCGTTCGGCGTCGGACAGCTTCGCGAGTTGGTGCATGCGTCTCATCTCCTCGGTCGTGGAGCCGCGTTCGGCGATCGCCCGCAGCACCGTCCGGCGCAGCCGGAGCGTGCGGATCTGCACGTCCAGCGCGTCGGCGTGCGCGGCGGCCACCTCGCGCAGCGGGGCGGAACGGTCCAGCACCCGCCGGACCGTGGCCAGGTCCAGCCCCAGTTCCCGCAGGGTGCGGACCAGGTCGAGCCGGGCCAGGGCGTGCACGTCGAAGCGGCGGTAGCCGGCCGGCGTGCGGCCGGTGGGCGGGACGAGCCCGGCGTCGGCGTAGAACCGGACGGCCTTCACCGTCAGACCGGTGCGCCGGGCCAACTCGCCGATGGAGTACAGGGTGGTGTCGAGCTCGTCGTCCCGCATGGCCCCAGCTTGGCGTCTCCCCCGGGGGGAGACTCAAGGGGCCGCCGCGAGTAGGCTGCGGCGGCATGGGGGTGGACGAACGAGCCCGGCGCGCCGGGCTCTCAGGGATCCTGCTGGTGGTGCTGTCGGGGGCGGCGGGCTGCGGCTGGTCGCGGCCGGAGGCCGGGCCACCGCCGACGGCCCCGGCCGCGGTGAGCGCCGCGCCCGCGCCGTCGCCGACCCCGCACTGGGACGGCGAGCGGCTGCCGGGCCCGATCGCCGGGGTCCTGGCGGGACAACTGCGCTCGCGGTGGGGCTTCGAGGTCCACTCGGCCGTGCTCACGCCGCCGCCGTCGGCGCCCGGCGGTCCTCCGCGGCACGTCGAGTACGAGGGGCGGACGGCGCGACCCGGCGGGTACGAGCTGGCCTTCATGATCACGGCGGAGCCGGAGGGCCGTTCGCGCTTCGTGCAGTTCACCGTGGCCGGCGCCATGTCCGCGGCGGCGGCGAACGACCTCGCGGACGCCGTGGACCTCGCCCTGGACGGGAGGCTGCCGGCACCGGAGCGGGCGTCGCTGATCGCTCGGTTCACCGGGGCGCCGGAACAGGCCCCGGCCCGGCCGGCGGTGGTGGACGGGACCGAGATCCGGCTGGACGTCACCGGCCGGGAACCGGGGGTGTATCTGGTCCGGCCGCTTTCCGCCGGAACGCCGTAGGGTCGGGCGCCATGAGTGACATGCGGAACGACCGGCCCTCCGTGCGGGTGCTGCTGGCGGAGGACCAGGGGATGGTCCGGGAGGCGCTGGCCGCGCTGCTCGGGCTGGAGGGGGACATCGAGGTCGTCGCCCAGGTGGGGCGCGGCGACGAGGTGGTCGACGCGGCGGTCGCGCACGACGTGCAGGTGGCGGTGCTGGACATCGAGATGCCGGGGATGACCGGCATCGAGGCGGCGGCGCTGCTGCGCGAGCGGCGGCCGCAGACCAAGGTGGTGATCGCGACCACCTTCGGCCGCCCCGGCTATCTGCGGCGGGCGATGGAGGCGGGCGCGGACGCCTTCCTGGTGAAGGACGCGCCGGCCGCCGAGCTGGCCGAGGCGATCCGCCGGGTGCTGCAGGGCGAGCGGGTGATCGACCCGGTGCTGGCCGCCGCCGCGCTGGCCGAGGGGGCGAACCCGCTGACCGCCCGCGAGCGGGACGTGCTGGCGGCCGCGGCGGACGGCGCGGTGAACGCGGACATCGCCGGGCGGCTGCACCTGTCCGAGGGGACGGTCCGCAACTACCTCTCGATGGCGATCCGGAAGACCGGGGCCCGCAACCGCACCGAGGCGGTCCGGATCGCCCGGGAGAAGGGCTGGCTCTGAGGGGCGAGGGGCTCAGTTCAGCCGGTGGCGGGCGGCCCGGGCCTCCTGGCGGACCTTGGCGGCGGAGTCCGGGTCGAAGGCGTCCAGGATCCCGGCGTACTCGTCCATCTCCGCCGCCCCGCCCAGGAAGTCGCCGGTGCGCACCAGCAGCTCGGCGCGTTCGAGGCGGAGCTGGGCGGGGTGGCGGGGGAGCAGCAGGGCGAGTTCGGTGGCCCACAGCTGGGTGCGGGCGTGCTCGGGGCGGTCGGCGGCCCAGCCCCGGATGTTGCCGAGCACCCGCAGCACGACGTCCAGCGGCTGGGCGGGCGTGAGCAGCTCCGGCGTGAACACGTTCCCGGCGGCGCGCACCAGCCGGGCCACGTCGTCGAGGTCGAGCAGCCGGCCGCCGTGGAACGGGTCGGCCAGGACGAACTCCTCGCCGTCGGCGGGCCCGCCGACCGCGACGATGAAGTGGCCGGGCAGGGCGACGCCGTGCACGGTGAGCCCGGCCCGCCGGGCGACCGCCGACCAGACCAGCGCGAGCATGATCGGCAGTCCGCGGCGGCGCCGCAGCACGTCGGGCAGCAGCGAGGACTCCAGCCGCCGGTAGTCGGACTGCCGCCCGTGGAACCGCTCGCGCCCGCCGAGGACGGCGGCCAGCAGCGCCGCGGTCTCCTCGGGCCCGGCCGGGGCCCGGTCCGCTACGGCGCGCCGGACGGCGGCCGCGTGCCGGTCCAGGGCGGCCGAGCAGGCGGCGAGCAGGGCGTCGACGGAGGGCGGGCCCTGGAGGCCGTCCGGGTCCGCCGGGTCGGGGGCGGGGAGGTGCTCGGCGGCCGCGAGCAGGCAGAGCAGCACCGGATCGGGGTGCTCGGCCCGGGCCTCGGTCCGGAAGCGTGCTCTGCTCTGCTCGGTCACGGCGGTGGCGGCGGCTTTCGTAGGGCGGGCGGACAGACAGGCGGTTCCAGGGCGGCGCCCTAGCCCTGGGGCAGGAGCGCGTAGTGGTAAGTGTGACTGGTCGTGAAGCCCAACCCGTCATAGAGCGCGATCGCCCCGGCGTTCTCCGCCTCCACCTGGAGGTAGGCACCGGTCGCGCTCTCCTCGGCGGCCCGGGCGGCGAGCACCGCCATCACCGCCGTGGCCAGGCCTCGGCGGCGGGCCGGCGGCGCCACCTCGATGGCGCCGAAGCAGGCCCACGGCCCGTCGATGACGCAGCGTCCGATGGCGAGCACGGGCGGGGTGCCGCCGTCCCCGGCCCCGCCGCCGCGGGTGTCGTGGACGGTCGCGAACCAGACCGAGGGGCCGCCGTGGATCACCGCGCGGGCGGCCTCCTCCACCGCCGGGTCGCCGGTCACCCGCCGGTAGAGCGACATCCAGTCGGCGGAGGCGGTCCGGGCCAGCCGCACCCGGTCCCGGCCGGCCGGGTCGCCGATCCTGGTCAGCGGCGCCAGCTCGGCCACCCGGACCAGGGTGGGCGCGTACGCGGCGCCCAGCCGGTCCAGCTCGGCGCGCAGCGCCTCCGGCGAGCCGGGGGTGGTGACCTCCACCCAGGCCGGCAGCCCGCGCGCCGCGTACCACCCGCGCGCGGTGGCGAGCGCCTCGTCGAGCGGCACACCGGGGTCGCCGAGCGCCTGCACGGAGTTGGCGCGCCGGGTGAAGCCGGCCGAGGCGCGCAGCGTCCACGCGCCCAGCGGCTCCTGTTCGACGGCGGGCCAGCCGCGGGCGGCGATCCGCTGGAGCTCGGCCGGACCGGCCTGGGGCAGCGGCGCGCGCCGGGCCGGGAAGAGCGGCACGGTCTTGCCGGCGACCAGCAGTTTCTCGTCGAAGGAGACCGGCTCGCCGCTCCTGGGCACCACCGTGAGGCCGGAACCGTCCCAGGATGCGAGCACACCGATCACATCGCGGAACACTGGCCGGTTGTCGTCGGCGAAGCCGTCGAGCCGCCGGACAGAGACCCTGCGGCCCACGTCAGAGCGGTCTATCCGGACCTCCGGACGGTCCTGAACCGGCCCTTCGGCGGCCATCTGGGCACCTCCTGTGCATTTGCGGTCTCCGACCCGCGATACTAGGGGCGGGCATCGACGACGCCGCGCTCACCCGCGCACGCGAGAAAACAGAATGGGCCGCCGAGCCCTTCCGAGGAGGAACGACAGCGTGACCTACGTCATCGCGCAGCCTTGTGTCGACGTCAAGGACAAGGCCTGCATCGAAGAGTGCCCGGTTGACTGCATCTACGAGGGCGAGCGATCGCTCTACATCCACCCGGATGAGTGTGTCGACTGTGGCGCTTGCGAGCCGGTCTGCCCGGTCGAGGCGATCTTCTACGAGGACGACACGCCGGAGGAGTGGAAGGACTACTACAAGGCCAACGTCGAGTTCTTCGACGACCTCGGCTCGCCCGGCGGTGCCTCGAAGCTCGGTCTGATCGAGCGCGACCACCCGTTCATCGCCGCTCTGCCGCCGCAGAACGCCGACCACTGACGACTGGTGGCAACTGAGCTGTGAGTACCAAGAACAGCACGCACGCGCCGTTCCCGGGCCACCCGGGGGCGGCGCGCCGCGTTTCGGATCTGCTGCCGGTGTTCCCCTGGGACAAGCTGGAGCCGTACAAGGCGACCGCGCTGGCCCACCCCGGCGGGCTCTGCGACTTCTCCGTCGGCACCCCGGTCGACCCGGTCCCCGAGGTGATCCAGAAGGCGCTCGCCGCGGCCACCGACACGCCCGGCTACCCGACCGTGTGGGGCCCGCTGGAGCTGCGCGAGGCGATCGCCGGCTGGCTGCGCCGCCGGCTCGGCGCCGAGATCGGTCCGCAGGCCGTCCTGCCGACCGTCGGCTCCAAGGAACTGGTCGCCTGGCTGCCGACCCAGCTGGGCCTCGGCCCGGGGGACCAGGTCGCCTACCCGCGGCTGGCCTACCCGACGTACGAGGTGGGCGCGCGGCTGTGCGGCGCCGAGCCGGTCGCGTACGACTCGGTGGACGAGCTGGACGGCTCCCGGGTGCGCCTGCTCTGGGTCAACTCCCCGTCCAACCCGACCGGGCGGGTGCTCGGCGCGCCGGAGCTGCGGCGCGCGGTGGAGTGGGCGCGCGAGCACCGGGCGCTGCTGGTCAGCGACGAGTGCTACCTGGAGCTCGGCTGGGAGGCCGAGCCGGTCTCCGTGCTGCACCCCGAGGTGTGCGGCCACGGCGGCCACGAGGGCCTGCTCGCGGTGCACTCGCTGTCCAAGCGCTCCAACCTCGCCGGCTACCGCGCGTCCTTCGTGGCGGGCGACCCGGTGGTGGTCAAGGAGCTGCTGGAGGTGCGCAAGCACGGCGGCATGATCGTGCCGGCCCCGGTGCAGGCGGCGACGGCCGCCGCGCTCGGGGACGACGCGCACGTGGCCGAGCAGCGGGAGCGCTACGCGGCCCGGCGCGCGGAGCTGCGGGCGGCGCTGGAGGCGTACGGCTTCCGGATCGAGCACTCGGAGGCGAGCCTCTACCTGTGGGCGACCCAGGACCGGCCGTGCTGGGAGACGGTGGCCGAGCTCGCGGGGCTGGGCGTCCTGGTGGCGCCCGGTGACTTCTACGGTCCGGCCGGCGACCGGTTCGTGCGGGTCGCGTTCACCGCGACCGACGAGCGGGTCGCGGCGGCGGTGGAGCGGCTGCGCGCGGCGGCCGCCGCGCGGTAGCCCGAGGAGCGCACGAGGGGCCGGCGTCCGGAACACCGGACGCCGGCCCCTCGCCGCTGCGCGGGCGGGCTCAGCCGATCGGCAGGCCGCCGAGGCCGCCGCCGTTGACGCCGCCGAGCAGGCCGCTGAGCGGGCCGAGCGCGCTGGTGAGGCCGGACAGGCCGTTCAGCGGGCTGTTCTGGCCGAGGTCGGCGCCGCCGAGGCGGTTGGCCGACCCGTGCTCGGCGAGGCCGAGCACGTCGGCGGCGGGCAGGTCGGCGGGCAGCGCCCGGGTGACCGAGCCGATCGGCAGCGCGTCGGTGACGGTGGTGGTGCTGGGGATGGCCTGGACGACCCCGCTGCCACCCGGCACGGCGCTGGTGAGGGCACCGGCCGGGGCGATCTCGCCGACCGGGCCGAGGCCGGCGTGCGAGCTGCGCTGCGGGGTGGCGCTCTTGCCGGTGACGGCCTCGCCGAGCTTGCCGGCCAGGGCCCGGGCGACCTTCGGGGCAACGCCGGAGAGCTCGCCGGTGGTGGCGGCGGTCTGGTCGATCGGGGCGGTCAGCGAGCCGGCCTTCTCGTTCGCCTCGGGGAGCTGCTGGGCGACGATGTTGCCGGTCGCGTCGGCGGCGGCGGGCACGCCCGCGGCGACCGTGGCGGCGCCGGTGTTCCCGGCGGCCTGGCCCAGCTGGTGGGTGGTGTGCTGCAGAGTGGAGCCCGCGTCGGTGTTGGTGAGCTGGCCCAGCGGGGCGGCCAGGTCGCCCTTCGGCAGCAGGGAGTCGGCGGCGGACGCGGAGCCGGCCGCGACCAGCGGGGTCGCGCCGGCCGCCACGAGAAGTGCGGCCTGGGCGATCCGGCGCGTGAGGGGGTGAGACATGGGGCTCCTCGGAGGGTCTGGGTCCGTCCCGTCCGCCGGGCGGACGACGTTGTTACCGCTTGAGAAGCCAGAAGGTTGCGGCCCGCGCAAGGAAAGCGTCGGCGCGACGATCGGATGGTAGGACCGCACGGAGGCGCGTCCCGGGCGCCGGGCCGGGAGGCGGAGGCACGGCGGGCCAAGGGGAGTGACGGTTCTGCGCCCCGCCCGCCCCGGCCGGCCCGCCGTCCACCCGGATTGACGCGAATCACCCGGGCGGCGGCAACCCGGACACCAGTGCGTCAACGGTCCGGGGCCGCCGGTTTCAGCCCTTCGCCGGGGCGGTCAGCGAGACCAGCACCAGCTTGGTCGACGTCCCGGTCGGCTGCGGCTTCCAGCCGTCCTCGGACTTCGCCTTCCGCCAGATCTTCCCGTCGTAGGCGACGGTCTCGATGCCCAGCCGCTGAGCCTGCGTCACCGCCCAGTGCGCCACCGCCCAGCCGTTCTGCCGCTCGGCGTCCGGGCCGGAGTCGGTCGACGCGGTCGGGTCCGGGGTCAGCGAGACGGCGTTCTCCGCGCCCTTGACGGTGGACGTGTAGCCGGCGGCCGGGGTGACCGTCCGGCCGAACTCCCGGCGCACCCGGTCGCTCAGCACCTGGGCCCGGTCCGGGCGGGCCGGCGCCGCGGTGCCGGTGGCGGGCGCGGCCCCGGCCGGGGCGGCCGACGGGGTGCTGTCCTCGTCGGTGTCCGGCTCGGCGAAGTCGTGCACCACGCAGTTCAGCGAGGCCGCCTCGCGGCCGGTCAGCGCGGAGGCCAGCAGGGTGGCCTTGGTCTCGTGCTTGGCGTAGGCCTGCGGGTAGCCGCTCTTCTGCACCTGCTGGGCCGCGTCGGTCAGCGGCAGCCGGGTGTAGCCGGGCACCTTCACCAGGCCGTCCAGGAACTTGTTGGTCGCGTAGACCGGGTCCATGATCTGCTGCACGGTGCCCCAGCCCTGCGAGGGCCGCTGCTGGAACAGGCCCACCGAGTCCCGGTCGCCGCCGGACAGGTTGCGGATCTTGGACTCCTGCATCGCGGTGGCCAGCGAGATGGTCACCGCCCGGTCCGGCAGTCCGCGGGCGTGCGCGACGGCGGCGATGGTCGCCGCGTTGGCCGCCTGCGGGACCTCCAGGGTGCCCTCGCCGGCCGGCGTCTTCACCGAGCAGCCCTCGGGGGTCAGCAGCTTCTGGTCGCGCAGCCAGTACAGCGTCACCGCGGCCACGGCCAGCACCAGCACGCCGATCAGCACCACCCGCAGCGGCCTGCGCCGCCGCGGCGGCGCGTCCTCACCACCGCCGCCGCCCTCTCGCCTCGCCACCGCCGCCCCTCTCCGCCGAGCACTCCGAACCGACACCGTACCCACTCGGACGGATGTGCGGTGCCGGGCGGTTGCCTCTGCCGCGGTCTTCTGCCGCTGCCCGCCACCCGCTGCCCGCTGCTCGCCCGTTCGCCTCCGGGCGCAACGGCCCCCCGCGGCCGGCGGGACTAGGCTGGGCAACCATGAGCAGCCCGAAGACGCCCCTGGACCTCACCCTCGACGGCGGCGCGCTGACCGCCCAGCTGGTCGACTTCCCCTCCGTCAGCGGCGACGAGCAGGCGCTCGCCGACGCCCTGGAGGAGGCCCTGCGGGCCTACCCGCACCTGACCGTCGACCGGTACGGCAACAACGTGGTCGCCCGGACGAACCTCGGCCGCGCCGAGCGCGTCGTGCTCGCCGGCCACATCGACACCGTGCCGATCGCCGACAACGTGCCCTCCTGGGTCGAGGGGGACCTGCTCCACGGCTGCGGCACCTCGGACATGAAGTCCGGCGTCGCCGTCCAGCTCCGGCTCGCCGCCACCCTGCCCGAGCCCAACCGGGACCTCACCTTCGTCTTCTACGACTGCGAGGAGGTGGAGGCCCACCGCAACGGCCTCGGCCACCTCGTCCAGGCCCACCCGGACTGGCTGGCCGCCGACTTCGCGGTGCTCATGGAGCCCAGCGGGGCGGTCGTCGAGGGCGGCTGCCAGGGCACCCTGCGCGCGCAGGTCCGGCTCGGCGGCGTCCGCGCCCACTCGGCCCGCAGCTGGCTCGGCGACAACGCCATCCACAAGGCCGGCGAGGTGCTGCGGCGGCTCTCCGCGTACCGGGCGCGGCTGGTCGAGATCGACGGGCTGGAGTACCACGAGGGCCTCAACGCGGTGCGCATCGACGGCGGCGTGGCCGGCAACGTCATCCCCGACGAGTGCGTGGTGACGGTCAACTTCCGCTTCGCGCCGGACCGCGACGAGGCCGGAGCCGAGAAGCACGTGCGCGAGGTCTTCGACGGATTCGAGGTCACCGTCACCGACTTCGCCCCGGGGGCGCTGCCCGGCCTGAACCAGCCCGCCGCCCAGGCGTTCCTCGCCGCGACCGGCGGCACCGCCCGCGCCAAGTTCGGCTGGACGGACGTGGCCCGGTTCAGCGCGCTCGGCGTCCCGGCGGTCAACTACGGCCCCGGCGACCCGAACATGGCGCACAAGCGGGACGAGCACTGCTCGCTGAGCGCCATCGCCGCGACCGAGGAGCGGCTGCGCGCCTGGCTGACGGCCTGATCCGGCCCCGCGGCCATCGGCCGGGGGCCATCTTCCGGTCGCCCAACCGACCTTCCGGCGTTGCCTGAAAAAGGGGAGGGGCGGGCGTAGGGTTTCGTCATGACAGGCACTGGAGACGAGAAGCACTACGGGCACGGCCCCGAGCAGGTGGGCGAGCCGCGCCCGAAGAAGGCGTGGCCCGAGAAGCAGAAGGGCCCGGTGCTGGTGCGCCGGGACCAGGTCGGCGAGAGCACCACGGACCAGCGCCTGCTGGACACCACCGGTCCCACCGACTGGCTGCACACCGATCCGTGGCGGGTGCTGCGGATCACCTCCGAGTTCGTCGAGGGCTTCGGCGCCCTCGCCGAACTCCCGGCCGCGATCAGCGTCTTCGGCTCCGCCCGGACCCCGGTCGACTCGCCCGAGTACGCGGCGGGCGCGGCGATCGGCCGGGCGCTGGCCGAGGCCGGCTACGCGGTGATCACCGGCGGCGGACCGGGCGCGATGGAGGCCGCCAACCGCGGCGCCTCGGACGCCGGCGGGCTCAGCGTCGGCCTGGGCATCGAGCTGCCGTTCGAGCAGGGGCTCAACGAGTTCGTCGACCTCGGCCTGAACTTCCGCTACTTCTTCGTCCGCAAGACGATGTTCGTGAAGTACTCGCAGGGCTTCGTCGTCCTGCCCGGCGGCCTCGGCACCCTGGACGAGCTGTTCGAGGCGCTCACCCTGGTGCAGACGAAGAAGGTCACCCGCTTCCCGGTGATCCTCTTCGGCAGCGCCTACTGGGGCGGGCTGGTCGACTGGCTGCGGAACACCCTGGTCGCGCAGGGCAAGGCGGCCCCGCACGACCTGGAGCTGTTCCACGTCACCGACGAGATCGACGAGGTCATGAAGATCCTCGCCGAGGCCCGCCGCCCGGCGACCGAGATCTGATTCTCCTCGCCGGCCTCAGGCCAGTCCCCGGCGGGCGACCGCCGGGGGGCGGGTGCCGCGGATCGAGGCGACCATGTCGAGCACCTGCCGGGTCTCCGCCACCTGGTGCACCCGGTACACCCGGGCGCCCAGCCAGGCGGAGACCGCCGTGGTCGCCAGCGTGCCGAGCAGCCGCTCGTCCACCGGCTTGTCGAGGGTCTCGCCGACGAAGTCCTTGTTGGACAGCGACACCAGCACCGGGAACCCGGTCGCGGTCATCTCCGGCAGCCGCCGGGTCGCCTCCAGCGAGTGCCGGGTGTTCTTCCCGAAGTCGTGCCCCGGGTCGATGATCACCGCGTCCCGCCGCACGCCCAGCTCCACCGCCCGCTCGGCCAGCCCGACGGTCACCCGCAGGATGTCCGCCATCACGTCCTCGTAGCCGGTCCGGTGCGGCCGGGTGCGCGGCTCGGCGCCGCCCGCGTGGGTGCAGACCAGCCCGGCGCCGTACCGGGCGGCCACCTCGGCCAGCCGCGGGTCCACACCGCCCCAGGCGTCGTTCAGCAGGTCGGCGCCCACCTCGCAGACCGCCTCGCCGACCTCGTGCCGCCAGGTGTCGACGCTGATCACGGCCTCCGGGTGGCGCTTGCGCAGCTCCGCCACGAACGGCACGGTGCGCCGCAGCTCCTCCTCGACGGTCACCTCGTCACCCGGCCCGGCCTTCACCCCGCCGATGTCCAGGATCGCGGCGCCCTCGGCCATCGCACGGTCGGCCGCGGCGAACGCGGCCTCGTCGGCGAAGGTCGCGCCCCTGTCGAAGAACGAGTCCGGCGTCCGGTTGACGATCGCCATGATCACCAGCTCGTCGTCGCCGAATTCCCGTGGTCCCAGGCGCAGTGCCACCGATGTCTCCTCCACAGCTGCTTCGGGTGCGATGATGGCCCCCGGCCCATCGGGACCATGATCCCACTCCAGTCGGGGCCGGCCGGGAAATCGGGAGGACCGCTCGTGTTCTGGGTGATCGTGGCGGCGATGGCCGTGGTGGTCGGCGGTGCCGCGCTGGTGGCGCTCGGCGGCGGCGGTTCGCTGCCGGAGGCCGTGCAGGACCGTATCTCCGCCCGGCTGCCGCAGGACCGCCGGCTGGACCAGGGCGACGTCGAGGCGCTGCGCCTGCCGATGGCGGTGCGCGGTTACCGGATGGACGAGGTGGACGACGTCCTCGACCGGCTGGGCGCCGAACTCGCCCACCGCGACGCGCGGATCGCCGAACTGGAGGGGCTGGCCGCGGTGCGCGGCGCGGTCGAGGCCGACGACCGCCCGGAGTTCGGCGGCGACCCGCTGCCCGGCCTGGAGGAGTTCGCCCGGATCGTCGAGCCCGCCGTCGCCCTCACCAAGGCCCCTTCGGCGCAGCCCGCCCCGGCGGGCCCCGAGGACGCCAGGCCCGAGGAGCGCCCGTGAGCACCGAGCCCGGCGGCGCCGTCCTCGGCGCGGACGGGCTGCGCCGCTGCGGCTGGGGCGATTCGACGGACGACTACCGGGTCTACCACGACACCGAGTGGGGCCGCCCGGTGCACGGCGACGACGCGCTGTTCGAACGGGTCTGCCTGGAGGCCTTCCAGTCCGGCCTGTCCTGGATCACCATCCTGCGCCGCCGCGAGGGCTTCCGGGCGGCCTTCGCCGGCTTCGGGATCGCGGAGGTCGCGGAGTTCGGCGAGGCCGACGTCGAGCGGCTGCTCGCCGACACCGGCATCATCCGCAACCGGGCCAAGATCGAGGCGGCGATCGCCAACGCCCGGACCGCCCGCGACCTCGACGGCGGACTGGACGCGCTGATCTGGCAGTTCGCCGGCGACCCGGACCGGCCGGCGCCCCGCACGCTCGGCGAGGTGCCGGCCGTCACGCCGGAGTCGACGGCGCTGGCCAAGGCCCTGAAGAAGGCCGGCTTCCGGTTCGTCGGCCCGACCACCGCGTACGCGCTGATGCAGGCCTGCGGACTGGTCGACGACCACCTCGCCGACTGCCACGTCCGGACCGCCCCCGCGCGGTAGCCCGGCCGCGGCGCTACCGCCCGAGGTACGCCGGCTTCTCCTTGGCGATGAAGGCGCGGACCGCGATCCGGTGGTCCTCGCTCTCGCCGGCCATCGTCTGCAGCTCGTCCTCCTTGTCGAGCAGTTCGCTCAGCGAGTGCGACGCGCCGTAGGCCAGCGACTCCTTGATCGCGCCGTACGCGACCGTCGGGCCGGCGGCCAGCTCCTTGGCGAACGCCCGGGCGGTGGCGGCCAGTTCGGCGGCCGGCACGACCCTGGTGGCCAGGCCCAGCTCCCTCGCCTCGGCCGCCTTCACGGTGCGCGGCAGCATCAGCAGCTCGGTCGCCCTGGCGTGCCCGACCAACCGCGGCAGCGTCCAGGACGCCCCGGAGTCGGCGGTCAGCGCGATCCCGGCGAACGCGGTGTTGAAGCCGGCGGTGTCCGCGAGGATCCGGAAATCGCAGGCGAAGGCCAGCGAGGCACCCGCCCCGGCCGCCACCCCGCCGACCGCCGCCACCGTCGGCTTGCGCATCCCGGCCAGCGCCCGCAGCAGCGGGTTGTAGTGCTCGGCGACGGTCTTCAGCGCGCCCTCGCCGGTCTCCTCGGCCCGCTTCAGCAGGCCCAGGTGCTCCTTGAGGTCCTGCCCGACGCAGAACGCGCGGTCGCCCGCGCCGGTCAGCAGCACCGCCCGCACCGCCGGGTCCTCGGCGGCGGCGGTCACGGTGTCGCGCAGCGCCACCTTGGTCGCCACGTCCAGCGCGTTCATCGCCTCGGGGCGGTTGACGGTGATGACGGCCAGGCCGCCGTCCAGCTCGTACAGCACGGAATCGGACATGGGCGAGGGCTCCCTGCTCGTGATCGGCTCTGATCGTCGCTGCCAGGATGCCGGAGTGCCGGGCCGCCTGGGGAGTGTGAGGTATCGCACCTTTCGGCGGCGTACGGACCGGCGCCGCGCCGGGGCTTATGCCGGAAATTGTGCGGGATTGAGGTGGTCCGGACGAGGTTGCACCGAGAGTGATGTTGGTCATCAGGCCGTGGCATGCGGGATAATGGCTTCCGATCAATGCGTTCGATACCGGCGGTGGACGGACTGCCGGTGCGTAGCTGAGCGGTTGCAGGAAGGGGAACGAGCATGGCGGCCATGAAGCCGCGGACGGGTGACGGCCCGCTCGAAGTCACCAAAGAGGGGCGGGGCATCATCATGCGCGTTCCGCTCGAAGGCGGCGGACGCCTCGTGGTGGAGCTCACGCCTGACGAGGCCGACGCCCTCGGCGAGGCCCTGAAGAAGGCCTGCGGCTGACCGCAGCAGGTGCTCGCCATCTCCTGGAGATGTGCTGCCGGGCCCGGGTACGACCATCGTGTCGGCCCGGGCCCCGTACTTTTCCGGGCCGTACGCCTGCGGGCCGTACTCCTCGGGGCCCGGCCTAGCGCTTCACGGCGCAGAGCAGCCCGTCCGAGACCGGGATCAGCGCGGGCAGCAGCGCCTCGCTCTCCCGGACGGCCTGGACCAGGTCCCGCACCGACTGGGTCCGCGGGTCCTGGAGCTCCGGCTCGGCCAGCCGTCCCTCCTGGAACACGCCCTCGAAACAGACCATCCCGCCCGGCCGCAGCAGCCGCAGCGACTCGGAGAGGTACTCCCGGGACTCCGCCGGGTCGCCGTCGCAGAACACCAGGTCGTACTGGCCGTCCGCGAGCCGCGGCAGCACGTCCAGCGCCCGGCCCGGTATGAACCGCGACCGGTTGGCCGCGAACCCGGCCGCCTGGTAGGCCTCCTTCGCCAACTGCTGGCGCACCGGCTCGGAATCGACGGTGGTGAGCACCCCGTCCGGCCGCATCCCGCGCAGCAGGTACACCCCGGAGACCCCCGTGCCGGTGCCGATCTCGGCCACCGCCTTGGCGTCCAGCGCGGCGGCCAGCAGCCGCAGACAGGCGCCGCCGCTCGGCCCGATCGCCCGGATCCCGGTCCGCGCGGACTGCGCCCGGGCGTAGGTCAGCACCGCGTCCTCGCCGACGTAGGTGTCGGCGAGAGCCGCACGTGCGGGCCCGAACTCGCTGATGGCTGCCTCTTTCGGAGCCCCGGGTGACGGCCCGGCGCCGAGCGGATGTCGATATTTCCTGCCACAGATTACTGGCCGGACGGGAACCGCGTACGGCGGCGGGCCGTTGGTGGAGCAGGGACCGCGCGAACGGGACGTCCCGGACACCCTCCGGGCCGGTCGTCCGGTCGGCCGGTCCCGGACGCTTCTTATCCGGGCTTGACGGGCGAGGTGGATATGGTGGTGGCCCTGCTGGGCAGAAGAGCCGACCGAGGAGGTGTGGCCGAGGGCGACGTCCCTGTGCGGCGGCACTTCCGCGGCACCGCGTCGACCCGTACGCCGAAGCCCGTGATGAACCAGCCTGCGCACTCCACCCTGGACCAGCCGGCCGCCGCGCCCGAGGCGCCCGCCGCCGGCACCGCCGAGGCCCCCGCCCTCGCCACCTTCGCCGAGGGCCCCGACGCGCAGACCTGGACTCCCCCCACCTGGGAGGAGATCGTCGAGGCCCACAGTGCCCGCGTCTACCGCCTGGCCTACCGCCTGACGGGCAACCAGCACGACGCCGAGGACCTCACCCAGGAGGTCTTCGTCCGGGTGTTCCGCTCGTTGTCGACCTACACCCCCGGCACGTTCGAGGGCTGGCTGCACCGGATCACCACCAACCTGTTCCTGGACATGGTCCGCCGCCGCCAGCGCATCCGCTTCGACGCGCTCGGCGAGGACGCGGCCGAGCGGCTCGCCTCCCGCGAGCCCAGCCCGGCCCAGCACTTCAGCGACACCCACTTCGACGCCGACGTCCAGCACGCGCTGGACTCGCTGGCGCCCGAGTTCCGTGCCGCCGTCGTCCTCTGCGACATCGAGGGCCTCTCCTACGAGGAGATCGCGGCGACGCTCGGCGTCAAGCTCGGCACCGTCCGCAGCCGCATCCACCGCGGCCGCTCGCACCTGCGCGCCGCGCTCAAGCACCGCGCCCCCGGCTCGGCCCCCGGCCGTGAGCGCCGCGGCGGCGGAGCCGAGGAGCAGCCGGTGCCGGTCGGCGCCGGCGGGGCCGCGGTCGCGCCGGGCGGGCGCGGACGGAGGCGATCGTGAGCGGAACCGGTCGATCGGAGCCGGGCCACCCGGAGACGCCCGGCCGCACCGCCACCCGCCGTGGCGGCTGGCCCGCCCTGGGCCGCCGGAACCAGGACGGGCCCGTGGCGGCCGACGCGCCGCACGCCGCGCCGCAGGCCGAGCCGGCGCTGCGCGCCGTCGCCGTGCGGGCCGTCGAGCCCGCCGCCGAGGAGCACCACCTCGGGGAGCGGCTGTCCGCCTTCGTGGACGGCGAACTCGGCCACGACTCGCGCGAGCGCGTCCAGGCCCATCTGGCGACCTGCCCGCAGTGCCTCGCCGAGGCCGACGAGGGCCGCGCCGTCAAGCACCTGCTGACCCGCACCGACACGCCCGGCCCCTCCTCCGCGCTGATGGCCCGGCTGATGGCCGTCGGCGCGCTTCCGGAGGACGAGCGGCAGCCGCGCGCCGACCGCCCGCACCGGGACGACGACGACCTGCCCGGCGGCGGCGTCGCCGCCCCGGGCACCCTCGGCGGCAGCCGGCTGAACGGCGGCTCGTTCGGCCGCGGCGCCGGGGCCTCCTTCGGCGCGGGCGCGCTCGGCGCCGACACGCCGGTGCCCGGCGTCGACCCCCGGGCCTTCGGCCGCGGCTCGGTGCTGCGCCCGCTGATCGGGCGGCGCTCGCCGCGCCCCGACGCCCCGGTCCAGCCGCTGGCGGCCGCCGCGGCCGTCCCGGTGGTCCGGCAGGCCCCGGCGCGCGGGCGGCGCTTCGTCTTCGCCGCGGCCGGCGCCTTCTCGGTCGCCGCGGTGACGCTCGGCGGCGTCGGCAACATCGCCGGCCCGGGCGACGATCAGCACGGCACCACGGTCAGCCCGGCCGGCGGAGGCCGGGGCGGGCTGGTCCCGATGAACGCCCAGCTGCCGGCGGTGGACCTGCCGCTGCGCCCGGTGGCGGTCACCCGGGGCGCGACGCCGCCGTACGAGCTGCCGGAGCGCTCGCCGAGCTCCGGCGTCGCCGGTCTGCACCACGAGAACAGATAGGCCCCACCGGCCCCTCGCGGACCGGATCATCGGCGGGTCTTCACCACGGCTTCATCACACCGGGGGTCATGGACCCGCCGATGGCCATTACGCTGTGAGGAGCGTCTGTCCGATCCGATCGCGAGCTTAGGGAGCTTTGGTGTTCAGCGACGTGGGCACACTGGAGATCCTGACCCTGGCCATCATGGCCATCGTGGTCTTCGGTCCGGACAAGCTGCCGAAGCTGATCCAGGACACCATGGGCTTCATCCGGAAGATCCGGTCCTTCGCGGACACCGCGAAGGAGGACATCCGCAGTGAGCTGGGTCCGGAGTTCCAGGACTTCGAGTTCGAGGACCTCAATCCGAAGACCTTCGTGCGCAAGCAGCTGATGGGCGGCGAGGAGGACCCGCTGGGCCTCAAGGAGATGCGGGACACCCTCGACATCCGCTCGGTGCTGGACGACAAGCCGGCCGCCCCGGTGAACGGCACCGGCCGCGCGGGCAGCGTCTCCTTCGACAAGTCCGCCGCAGCCCCGGCCGCCGCGGCCGCCGGAGCCCCGCTCGCCCCCGGCGAGCGCCCCCCGTTCGACCCCGACGCGACCTGAATCCCGAACCCCACCGCCCCGCCGACCCCACGGTTGAGCGGGGCGGTGGCGTGTGCGCCGCTATTGTGCTGATTGTTCCCACCGTGCCGTCGGTCACGTTCCGGTCCCGTCCGGGCCGAAGACGGTCGGCGGGGGCGCCGCGGTACGCCACGATGGGAGCGCGCCACGGCAGGCAAACGTCGTTTGAGGAGGCCCCGGGGATGGACGCGACGAGTCAGGCGGTCGGGACGGCCACGGCCGGCGGACCCGTGGTCGGCGGACAGGCCGGCCCGGCGGACCCGCTGGTGCCGTACCTGTCCGCGGACTTCCCTTGGTACGGCCTGGACGAGGGCTGGTCGGGCCGCCGCTTCCTGCTGCCGAGCGGCTTCGGCGGACCGCGGGCCGGCGCCCACGGCACCGTCGACTACGGCAGCCTCGGCCACGGCGAGGAGCCGGCCCGCCAGTACGAGCCGCGCGACGTGCGGAAGTTCGCCGTCGTCGTCACGGTCGCCCGGCGGGAGAGCCGGCGCAGCGCCGACAACACCGGCACCCTGGAGGCGACGTCCGCCTCCTCCGCCGCCTGGCTGGCGGGTTCCGGCCTGCTCGCCGCCACCTGGCCGGGCCAGCTGGACCGCGCGCGGCGCCAGGACTGGCTGGACCAGCAGTCCACCCTCGCCTGGGACCTCGCCGACGACCTGGAGGGCCCCGGCTGGTCCACCCTCAGCCTCCCGGTGAACGGGCTGCCGCAGCCGTTCCGCTACCGCGAGTCCGAGTACGGCTGGGTGCTCGCCGGCGAGGCCCCCGGCGTCCTGCTGGGCGCCTACGGCCGGGGCGTCAGCGCCTACGGCGCCGGCTTCGCCGCCGTCCCCGACCTGGTCGCCTACACCCGCCCGTAGCCCCGCACGGACGCCGCAGGGGCCCGCCGGATCTCCCGGCGGGCCCCTGCGGGCTTCGGCCGGCGGCGTATCAGAACTTGTTCTTCGGGGTGAGCCCGAGGGACAGGCCGGACAGGCCGCGCTGGCGGCCGCCGAGCTTGCCGGCGACGGCGCGCAGGGCGGCGCCGGCGGGGGAGTCGGGCGCGGCCAGGACGACCGGGCGGCCGTCGTCGCCGCCCTCGCGCAGGCGGACGTCGATCGGGATGGATCCGAGGACCGGGACGGTGGCGCCGACGGTGCGGGTGAGCGCGTCGGCGACGGTCTGGCCGCCGCCGGTGCCGAACACGTCGATCATCTCGTCGCAGTGCGGGCACGGCATGCCGGACATGTTCTCGATCACGCCGACGATCTTCTGGTGGGTCTGCACCGCGATGGTGCCGGCCCGCTCGGCGACCTCGGCGGCGGCCATCTGCGGGGTGGTGACGATCAGGATCTCCGCGTTGGGGACCAGCTGGGCCACCGAGATGGCGATGTCGCCGGTGCCGGGCGGCAGGTCCAGCAGCAGGACGTCCAGGTCTCCCCAGTAGACGTCGGCCAGGAACTGCTGCAGGGCGCGGTGCAGCATCGGGCCGCGCCAGACCACCGGGGCGTTGCCCGGGGTGAACATGCCGATCGAGATGACCTTCACGCCGTTCGCCTGCGGCGGCATGATCATGTCCTGGACCTGGGTGGGCCGGCCCTCGACGCCCAGCATGCGCGGCACGCTGTGGCCGTAGATGTCGGCGTCCACCACGGCGACCTTCAGGCCGTCCGCGGCCATCGCCGCGGCCAGGTTGACGGTCACCGAGGACTTGCCGACGCCGCCCTTGCCGGAGGCGACCGCGTAGACGCGGGTCAGCGTGCCGGGCTTGGCGAACGGGATCTCCCGCTCGGGGGCGCCGCCGCGCAGCAGCTGGGAGAGCTCCTTGCGCTGCTCGTCGCTCATCACGTCGAGCTCGACCTCGACGCCGGTCACGCCGGGGACGCGGCCGACGGCCTCGCGGACCCGGGTGACGATGGTGTCGCGCATCGGGCAGCCCGAGACGGTCAGGTAGACCGCGACCCGCACGGCGCCGCCCTCGCCGATCTCGACCGATTTCACCATGCCGATCTCGGTGATCGGGCGGTTGATCTCCGGGTCGTTGACGGTCGCCAGCGCCTGGCGCACGGACTCCTCCGTGGCGCCGGCCGCGACCTCTGTCTCGTTGGCCATGCCTTGATGGTACGGCGCCGCGCGGGGTGCATAACCGGTCGGTAGGGTGCCGCAGGTCACAGCGCTTCGGGGGCCTCCCGGCGCTCGTCGATCTCCCTCAGCAGCGACTGGAGTTCGGAGCGCACGAAGTCGCGGGTGGCGACCTCGCCGAGGCCCTGGCGCAGCGCCGCGACCTCGCGGGTGAGGTACTCGGTGTCGGCGATGTTGCGGTCGCTGCGGGCCCGGTCCTGCTCCATGTTGACCCGGTCCCGGTTGTCCTGCCGGTTCTGCGCCAGCAGGATCAGCGGCGCCGCGTAGGAGGCCTGGAGCGAGAGCATCAGGGTCAGGAAGATGAAGGGGTAGTCGTCGAACCGGGCGGCGTCGGGCAACAGGGTGTTCCAGGCGACCCAGAGGATGATCACCACCGTCATCCAGACGATGAACCGGCCGGTGCCCAGGAAGCGGGCGATCCGCTCGGAGAGCTTGCCGAAGGCCTCCGGGTCGTAGGACGGCAGGGTGATCAGCCCGGGGCGGGCGGTGCGCGGCTGGTCGAGGCGGGTGCGGGGGGACGGTCCGCCGGCGGCGGGCTCGGCGCGGCGGTCCCGGGCGCCCTCGCGGGCGCGCAGCTCGCGCAGCTGGCGCAGCTCCCGCAGCTCGCCCTGGAGCCGCTGGCGCGGGGACTCGTCCCGCCGGCCCTTGCGGTCAGCGTCCACCGGTCACTCCCTCTCCTCGGCGGGACCGCCGTGCAGCGCGGCCTCCCGCCAGTCCTCCGGCAGCAGGTGGTCGAGCACGTCGTCCACGGTGACCGCGCCGACCAGGTGGTCCGCGTCGTCGACGACCGGCGCGGCGACCATGTTGTACGTCGCCAGGTAGCTGGTGATCAGCGAGAGCGGGGTGTCCGGCGGCAGCGGGTCGAGGTCGTCGTCGACCAGTGAGCCGACCAGCGTGTACGGGGGCTCGCGCAGCAGCCGCTGGAAGTGGACGGTGCCCAGGTACTTGCCGGTCGGGGTCTCGTTCGGCGGGCGGCAGACGAAGACCTGCGCGGCCAGCGCCGGCTTGTGGTCGGAGACCCGCACCCGGGCCAGCGCCTCGGCCACCGAGGCGTCCGGCTCCAGCACGATCGGTTCGGTGGTCATCAGACCGCCGGCGGTGTTCTCCTCGTAGGTCAGCAGCCGGCGCACCGGCTCGGCCTCGTCCGGCTCCATCAGCTGGAGCAGCCGTTCGGCCTCGTCGCCGGGCAGCTCGGAGAGCAGGTCGGCGGCGTCGTCCGGATCCATCGCCTCCAGGACGTCGGCGGCCCGTTCGTCCTTCAGCTTGCCGATGATCTCGACCTGGTCGTCCTCGGGCAGCTCCTCCAGGACGTCGGCGAGCCGTTCGTCGTCGAGCGCGGCGGCGACCTCGGCGCGGCGCTTGGCGGACAGGTGGTGCATGACGTTGGCGAGGTCGGCGGCGCGCAGCTGGTCGAAGGTGGCGAGCAGGTTGGCGGCGCCCTGGTTCTCCTCGGGCAGGGTGAAGCCCGTGACGTCCTGCCAGTCCAGGGTGAGCGACTCGCCGCGCGCCTTGCGCAGCCGGCCGACCCGGCCGACCTGGACGAAGACCTTGCCGATCTCCCACTCGCGCAGCCGGGTCTGGGTCATCGCGACGTCCAGGACGGTGACCTCCTGGCCGGTCTTGGTCCAGGTGACGGTGCGGTCCAGCAGTTCGGCGAGGACGAGCGTCTCGGCGGGGCGCTGTTCGAAGCGGCGCATGTTGATCACGCCGGTGGTGATCACCTGGCCGGACTCCAGGCTGGTCACCCTGGTCATCGGCAGGAAGATCCGGCGCCGGCCGACCACCTCCACCACCAGGCCGAGCACCCGCGGCGGTCGGCCGCCGACCCGCAGGGTGACCACGACGTCCCGGACCCGGCCGACCTGGTCGCCGTTCGGGTCGAAGACGGCGATGCCGGACAGGTGCGAGATGAAGACCCGGTTGCCTGGCCCTGCCATGGACTTCTGGACTCCCTCGCCTCGCTCGACGCCTGGTCGGGCGCGCGGGCACGCCCCGAGGCCCAGGCTACTCGGGCATTCCCGCCCGGGCTCGGCGAAAGCCGGGCGAATCGGGCGACGGGGGCGGTGGGGCGGCGGTGGAGGAGGGGCGGCGGTGGAGGAGGGGCGGCGAGCGGTGTGGCGGGGCGTCAGCCCTTGCGGCGCTTGAGCAGCAGCTTCGGCAGGCCGGCCGGGATCGGGCGGCGGGTGGTGGCCGGGGTGGGCATCGGGGCCGCGACGTGCGAGTCCTCCGGCATCGCGCCGGGCCGCTCGGCGAGTTCGGAGCCCGCCGGGCCGGCCGGCTCCAGCCGCAGCACCCGGCACTCGCGGGCCCAGCGGTCGGCGATGGTGTCGGTGTCGGGCGCGTTCAGCCGCTTGCCCTTCAGCTCCTCGACGGCGCCCAGCCAGGCCTCGCCGCCCGGCGCCAGCTCGACCACCCGGGCCGGCCAGCCGGTCAGCCGGCCGCCCTTGTCCTTGCTGCGGACGGTCACCGTCGCGTCCGACCCGCCGGCCAGCCCGTGCAGCGGCTGCTCGGCGCCGTCGCCGACCACCACCACCGCGCCGTCGTGCCAGGCGTGCCAGAGCGCCCGCGCGTGCTCCTGGCCGTCCGCCCGGACCCAGAGCAGGCCGGACTTCTTCGCGGCCTCCTCCAACAGGGCCCGGTCGAGGAAGTCGTCGGCGGTCGCGGCTGCGGCAGGCGTACGGTCCATGGCGCACAGCGTAAGGCCTGCGCCGACCGGGTGAGGGTCCACGGTTCGGGCGACAGTTCCGTGGACGGCGCACGGGCCTTACCGTAGGAGCCGCCCAGCCCAGCCCAGCCCAGCCCGGTCCGAACCAGCCCGGCCCGGACCAGCCCGGTCCGCCCGGACCGGACCCGCCGACCCGAGGAGTGCCGTGCCCGCCGCCCGGCCCGAGACCGCCGCCACCGCGGTCCCCGCCCCCGCACCCGCCGTCGCCGCAGGCCCGGCACGCCCGCTCCCCAGGACGGACCTGCTGCTGCTCGCCGTCTCCATCGCGGGCATCTCGCTCTCCGCCCCGCTGATCAGCGCCACCGCCGCGCCCGCCCTGGCCATCGCCTTCTGGCGCAACCTCATGTCGGTCGGCGTGCTCGGCCCCTACGCGCTGCTGCGCCACCGGGCCGAGCTGCGCGCCGTCTCCCGCCGCGCGCTGCTGCTCGCGATGGCGGCCGGAGCCCTGCTCGCCGTCCACTTCGCGCTCTGGATGCCCAGCCTGCGGATGACCTCGGTGGCCTCCGCGACCGCCCTGGTCACCACCACCCCGCTGTGGACCATCGTGCTGATGCGGCTGCTCGGGGTGCGGGCGCCCCGGATGGTGTGGCTCGGGACGGGCGTGGCCTTCGCCGGCGTCCTGGTGCTCACCGGGGTCGACCTCTCGCTCTCGCCGCGCGCCCTGGCCGGCGACGCCCTCGCGCTCGGCGCCGGCCTGGCCGCCGCCGGGTACATGCTGCTCGGCGCCGAGGTCCGGCGCACCGTCAGCACCACCGCGTACACGCTCGTCTGCTACGCCACCACGGCGGCCGTGCTGCTGGCGGTCTGCCTGGTCGCCGGGACGCCGCTGTCCGGCTGGTCCGCCGGGGCCTGGTGGCAGATCGTGCTGCTGATGGTCACCGCCCAGCTGCTCGGCCACTCGCTCAGCAACCGGGTGGTGCGCACCCTCGGCCCCTCGGTCACCTCGACCGCGATCCTGCTGGAGACCCCGGGCGCCGCGCTGATCGCCGCGCTCTGGCTCGGCCAGTGGCCCCCGGTGGCCGCCTACCCGGCGGTGGTGCTGATCCTGGCCGGCCTGGTCCTGGTCGCCCGCGCCGACCGGCGGTAGGCGGACGCCCCGGACACCCGGACGCCGCCCTACAGCCAGCCGTTGCGGCGGAAGCCCCGGTACATGCCGACGCAGATCAGCACCACGCTGCCGAGCACCATCGGGTAGCCGTACTTGTGGTGCAGCTCCGGCATGTAGTCGAAGTTCATCCCGTACACGCCGGTGATCATGGTCGGCACCGCGAAGATCGCCGCCCAGGCGGTGATCTTGCGCATGTCCTCGTTCTGGGCCACCGACACCTGCGCCAGGTTGGCCTGGAGCAGCGAGTTGAGCAGCTCGTCGAATCCGTGCACCTGCTCGGTGACCCGGGCCAGGTGGTCGGCGACGTCCCGGAAGTACTTCTGGATCTCCGGGTCGACCAGCCGCTGCAGCGGCTCCGACAGCTGCTGCATCGGCCGCAGCAGCGGCGCCACCGCGCGCTTGAACTCCAGCACCTCGCGCTTGAGCTGGTACACCCGCCCGACGTCCGCGCCCCGGCCGCCCCGGTTGGAGAAGACCTCGAACTCGATCTCGTCCACGTCGGTCTGCAACTGGTCCGCGACCAGCAGGTAGTTGTCCACCACGTGGTCGGCGATCGCGTGCAGCACCGCCGACGGGCCCTTGGCGAGCAGCCCGGAGCCGTCCGCGTCGGCCTCCAGCCGGTGCCGCAGCTCCTTCAGCGAACTGTGCCCGCCGTGCCGCACGGTGATGACGAAGTCCCGCCCGGCGAACACCATCAGCTCGCCGGTCTCGACCACCTCGCTGGTCGGGGTGAGCTGGTCGTGGTCGAGGTACCGGATCGTCTTGAAGACGGCGAACAGCACGTCGTCGTACCGCTCGACCTTCGGCCGCTGGTGCGCGTGCACCGCGTCCTCGACCGCCAGCGGGTGCAGTCCGAACCGCTGCGCGATGCCCTCGAACTCCGCCTCGGTCGGCTCGTGCAGCCCGATCCAGCTGAACGATCCTTCGCCGTCCGGCAGTTGCTTCGAGGCCTTGACCAGCCGGGCCGCCTCGCGCGGGCTGCACGTCTCGCCGTGCCGCCGCCCGTGCTGGTAGACCGCGCAGTCGACCACCGCGGACGGGGTCTTGCCCGGGTGGATGGAGTCGAACAGGGCCGCGGCGGACCGGCGGCGGTTGGTGCGGACGGCTGCGCGCAGGCTGCTGATCATCGACATGGCAGGCTCCCTTGGGCAGGAACCGAGGCACGGCGGCGCGGCGACGGGCGGCCGCGGTGCGACGGCGGAGGAACACCGATGGACTCCGGCGCCTGCGGCCGTCCCCGGGTGCCTTGCCGGGGCACAGGGGTACGGAACGGCCGGACGTCGGTGGGGTGCTCTCCCGGCCGGACCGGAGTTCCGCCGCGCGTCGGCACGGGGAGGCTGGGGTCCGCGGTGCTGGGGAGGAGCCCCGGCAACTGCCGAGGTCTCTCAGGCCCGCTGTTTCAGCCCGCGCGTCGAGGGGTACGGGGAAGGCGTCCGGGCCGGGTAGAGCTGCCGGTACTGCATGGTCGGCTGGTATCCACCGCAACCACCTCCTTCGCGCCGCTGCCCCGGAGGAGTGGGATCCCCGGTAGCCAGTCGCTCACACTAACATCCGGGCGGCCTCTGCCGCGCCCGCGTTCGCGTAAAGGCCGTGCCAACAGCCCGCGGTGCGCGGGTTACGCTCACCGGCATGGCCCACGACTTCCCGCTCTTCGGCGACCCCTCCGGCGGCAGCCCGCACGGCCCCTCCCGCGCGGAGGTGCTGGCCGCGGTCGAGGCCCGGCTGCTCACCGTCTTCGGCGAGCCGAGCGGCCGCGCCGCCGTCACCTTCCTCGGCGCCGACCGCATCGAGGTGCTGCGCTTCGGCCCCGACGCCGAGGGCCTGGTCCGCTACGCGACCCTCGGGATGTCCGCCGCGCCGATGGCCGACCCGACCGCGGCGGTCGTCGACCAGGTCCGCGGCCCGCGCGCCGAACTGGTCCTGACGATCCGCGGCGGGCGCGACGGCGTGCTCCGGCCGCTGGCCACCTTCGGCGCGGCGCCCCAGGTGGAGGGCCTGGTGGTGGCCCCCGGCGGCTCGCTGGACCTCGGCGCCCCGCTCTGGGACGGCGCGCCGTTCACCTCCGTCCTGGCGGCCGAATCCGGCGGACTGGTGGAGGACCTGGAGCTGGACGCGCCGGCCGACCCGGTCCGCTTCCTGCCGCTGCTGCCGATGACGCCCAACGAGGCGGGCTGGAAGCGGGTGCACGGCGCGGCGGCCCTGCAGGAGCGCTGGCTCCAGCACGGCACCGACCTGCGCGACCCGGAGCGCCGGGGCGTCCGGTTGGACTGACCCGGCGTCACGGCGCCCGCGCGGGGTGCTCAGCCGCCGATCGGCTTGGCGCCGGTCGCCTGGCCCACGAGCGCCTCGTAGACCGCCGGGTCGGTGGTGAACTCGCCGAGGCGGACGGTCTTGCGGGCGCCGTGGTAGTCGCTGGACCCGGTGGTCAGCAGCCCCAACTCGGCGGCCAGGCCCCGCAGGTGCTCCCGGGCGGGCTCGTCGTGGTCGACGTGGTCGACCTCCAGCCCGGCCAGTCCGGCCGCCGCGAGGTCGGCGATGACCTGGTCGGAGACGGTCCGGCCGCGCTTGACCGCCCCGGGGTGGGCGAAGACCGGCACCCCGCCGGCCGCCCGGACCAGCCGGACCGCCGTCACCGGGTCGGTCTCGTGCTTGCGGACGTCCGCCCGCCCGCCGTTGGCCAGCCAGTCCGCCGTGAACGCGTCCGACACCGAGGCCACCACGCCCGCCTCCACCAGCGCGCTGGCGATGTGCGGACGGCCCACCGAGCCTTCCCCGGCGATCCGCCGCACCTGCTCCCAGCTGATGTCGGCGCCCAGTTCGCGGCAGCGCTCGACGATCGCCCGACCGCGCCGGAACCGGTCGGTGCGCACCAGCTCGCGCTCCGCCGCGAAGACGGGCTCGGCCGGGTCGAAGAGGTAGGCGAGCATGTGCATCGAGATGCCGTCCACCACGCAGGACAGCTCCGCGCCCGGGACGAGCGTCAGCCGGGTGCCGGCCGGCAGCGCGTCCACCGCGTCGGCCGCCTCGGCGTGGCCCGCCACCGTGTCGTGGTCGGTCAGCGCCACCACGTCCAGCCCGGCCACGACGGCCGCCGCGACCAGTTCGGCCGGGCTGTCCGTGCCGTCGGAGGCGTTGCTGTGGGCGTGGAGGTCGATGCGCACGAGTGGTGCTCCTCGGGGGTCGGCGCGGGGCGGCGCTGGCGCCGGCACGGCCTGCCGGCGGGGTGACGCCCAGGATAGTGCGGTGGCGGCGGGGGGCCGCTCAGCCGAGCAGCCGGGGCGAGAGGGCTCCGCAGGGCAGCAGGTCCAGCTCCGCGCCGGCCTCCCGCAGGTCGGTCAGCACGAGTTCGTCGTACATCACCAGCGCGGACTGCTCCGGCCAGGCGACCGCCCAGAGCCAGAGGCCGCGGGCCTCGCCGACGAACACCGCCCGGTCCGCCGGGGCCTGCGGCACGTGGAACATCGGCGTCGGCCGGCCGGCCGCCATCAGCTTGGCGTCGGCGGGCTTGTAGAGCCCCACCGACTCGCCCGGGTCCGGGCCGGCCATCCCGGCGTACCGGGCGCCGAGCCCCACGCCCAGCTCCTCGGCGACCAGCACCAGTTCGCCGAAACCGCCCAGCGGGGCCGGTCCGGAGCAGGCGACGGCGGTGGCCCGGGCCCCGGAGAGGTCGTCGCCGACGTGCGCGATCCCGGTGTACAGCCAGCCGACCGGCAGCGGCCAGGGCATCCAGACGGGGACCTGCGAGCGGGCGACGGCGACGCCGAGCGCCTCCACGCTCGGGGGCAGCACCGGTTGCATCGGGTGCACGGCGCCGTGCCGGTCGCATTGCCATGTGTCTGAGAACAGACCGGGGGCGCGGACCCGACCGGCGCACCTCGGGCAGCTGGGCTCGCCCCTCATAGCCGTCAACGCTCCTCCCTCCGGACCACCGCGTCAAGGACGATCACCCGTACGGAGGGCGGTTCGGCGGCACCTGTCGGTGGCGGGCGCCCGCGCGGCGCGGGGTGGGCGCGGTGCGGGCGGCTCCCGTTGGGAAATGTCCCGTGGCGGGCGGCGGCAAACGTCGGCGGCGTACGCCGGGGTGCGCCGTCCCGGCGGCGTTCGACGCGCTGTTCGAAGCCGGTGCGGCGGGCACCGTTCGGGCCCGGACGCACTGACGCCCCGCGCTCGCTGCTGCGATGACGGGGCGTCAGTCGGGTATCGGAACGTCCGGATCGGACGGGCCGGGCTCGTCGGCGGCGGGGGAGTGTTCGGGCTCCCGGGTGCCGCGCCCGGTCAGACGGTCGGGCACGGACGGATGAGCAGGCGTTCGCCGGTGCGGGCGGCGGCCTGGACGAGCTCGCGGACGGTCTCGGCGTCGGCGATGAGGCGGTCGGTGGCGGTGCCGTGGGCGTCGTCCAGTCGGAGGATCTCGAAGCGCATGGGCCTGTCCTTTCCTGGCCCCGCCGAGCGGGGCGGTCGCGGCTGAGTCGGTATCAGCCCTGTCGGGGTCCGTCGGGTCGAAGCGTCGACCGAACGCTGTCGCGGCAAAGAGGGCTCCCCCCTGCTCGCCCAAGGCGCGTGGTCCCTCGTGAACCACACTGCGGTGGCGCTGCTACCGGGTCGTTGCCCGTCCGTGAAGTCCTGGTTTCGGATGGATCGCGTCGACGGGACGCCGACGGCACTGTCGACGATGTTTCCAGGACCGAATCAAATATTACCGCAACTAACGAATTTTGTCGCCCCCCTTGTACCAGGAACCTCCGGAAACCGTCCAGGTGGGGCCCCGGTACCGGCCCCGAAGGGCCGGGGAGTCAGCCCCAGAGGGCCAGCAGGGCCTCGGCGGTGCGGGCCGGCCGCTCGGCGTTCGGGGAGTGCCCGGCGTCCGCCACCACCACCCGGCGGGCGCCCAGCCGCCGCGCCATCGCGGTCTGCTCCGGCACCGGCCACGCGTAGTCCCGCACGCCCGAGAGCACCAGGGCGGGCAGGCCGGCGGCGACCACCGCGGCCAGCTCGGCCACCCGGTCCGGCGCGGCGACCAGGTGGCCGCCGGTGGTGATCAGCGCCTGCGGCACGTTCGCCAGCCAGCGGCGGTGCAGGAACCCGGCCACCTCGGGGGCCGGCCGGCGGGCGCGGTCCCCGCTGCCCTCCTCCATCTGCTGCATGACCTGCCAGATCTCCTCCAGGCCCATCGTGGGCAGGACGCCGATCAGCAGCCGGGTCCGCTCCGCCTCGGCCGGGTCGATCGCCCCGGGGCCGGTGGACATCAGCGTCAGCGACGCCCAGGGCAGCGCCGCGCCGTCCGCCGCCCCGGTCGCCTCGGCCGCCTCGGCCAGGACGGCCTCGCGGACCACGTGGCCGCCGAAGGAGTGGCCCAGCAGGTGCAGCGGCCCGGTGCCGCCCTCGGCCAGCAGCGCGGCGGTGAGCGCCCGCACGTCCGCGCCCAGCGCCGCCACCGCGTAGGCGGCCGGGTCGTCCGGCCCGCCGGTCTGGTACTGCCCGCGCTGGTCGACGGCGGTCACCCGGTAGCCGGCCGCGGCGAGCGGCTCCAGCAGCGCGATGAAGTCCTCCTTGCTGCCGGTGAACCCGGGCACCAGCAGGGCCGAGCCGCGCACCGCCCCGGCGGGCTCGGCCCGCAGCGCCGCGAACTCCCCGCGGGCCGTCACCACCCGCAGCGCACGCGCACCGGGCGGGAGGGTGAGGAAGGGCGGCGTGCTCATCGAACGGACCTCCGGCGGCCGGTGCGAACTGGCGGGTAACCCCGAGCCTATGACCCGTCCTCACACCCCCGCCTGCCGGGCGGCGCGCCCCGGCCTTCGGCCCGGGAGGCACCCCCTCTCCGCGTTGCCGCCGGTCGCCGATGGCCGGGGGGGCCGCGCGCTGATCCGGCGCGGAGGGGCGGACACGCCCTGGACGCCGCCCGGGAACGCCGGAAGGGGCGGCCCGGGGTGTCCGGGTCGCCCCTTCCGGGAACGCGGGTCAGCTCTCCGGGGTCGCCTCGGGGGCGGCCGCCGGGCGGCGGGTCCGGGTGCGGGTGCGCTTCGGCTTCTCGGCGGCCGGCGCCTCCGCGGCGGCCTCGGCCTCGGCGGGGGCTGCGGCCTCGGCCTCGGCCGGAGCCTCGGCCTTCGCCCGGCGGGTCCGGGTGCGCTTGGGCTTCTCGGCGGCTGGGGCCTCGACGGCGGCCGGCTCGACGACGGCGGTCTCCTCGACGGCGGTGGCGACGGCCTCGGCGGCCGTGCCCTCGCCCGCCGCCGCGGCGCGCGAGCGGCGGCGACGGCGGCGCGGGGCGGCCTCGTCCTCGGCGCCCTCGACGGCGGGGGCGGCCGGTGCCTCCGGCGCGACGGGAGCGTCGGGCGCCCCGTCGACGACGCCCGCGGCCCCGTCGACCGACGTGCCCCGGCGGGTGCGCCGGCGCTCGCGGGTCTTGCGGGCCGGCTTCTCCTCGGCCTCGGCCGGCTCGGCGGCGGCACCGCTGCGGCCGGAGCCGCTGCGACCGCCGCGCCCGCCGCGACCGCCGGCGCGCGAACCGCGCCCGCCGGTCTCGCCGAGGTCCTCGACCTCCTCCGCGCCGAGCCCGGCCCGGGTCCGCTCCGAGCGCGGCAGGATGCCCTTGGTCCCCGGCGCGATCTTCAGCAGCTCGTACAGGTGCGGCGAGGTGGAGTAGGTCTCCTCCGGCTCGTTGAACGGCAGGTCCAGCGCCTTGTTGATCAGCTGCCAGCGCGGGATGTCGTCCCAGTCGACCAGGGTGACGGCGGTGCCCGAGGCGCCGGCCCGGCCGGTGCGGCCGATCCGGTGCAGGTAGGTCTTCTCGTCCTCGGGGCACTGGTAGTTGATCACGTGCGTGACGCCCTCGACGTCGATGCCGCGGGCCGCGACGTCGGTGCAGACCAGCACGTCGACCTTGCCGTTGCGGAACGCCCGCAGCGCCTGCTCGCGGGCGCCCTGCCCGAGGTCGCCGTGCACCGCGCCGGCCGCGAAGCCGCGCTGGGTGAGCTGGTCGGCGACGTCGGCGGCGGTCCGCTTGGTCCGGCAGAAGATCATCGCCAGCCCGCGGCCGTCGGCCTGCAGGATGCGCGAGACCATCTCCACCTTGTCCAGCGAGTGGGCGCGGAAGATGTGCTGCTCGATGTTGGCGACGGTGGTGCCGGTGTCGTCCGGCGCGGCGGCGCGGATGTGCGTCGGCTGGCTCATGTACCGGCGGGCGAGGCTGATGACCTGGCCCGGCATGGTCGCCGAGAACAGCAGGGTCTGCCGCTTGGCCGGCAGCATGGTGATGATCTTCTCGACGTCCGGCAGGAAGCCGAGGTCGAGCATCTCGTCGGCCTCGTCCAGGACCAGCGAGCGGACCTCGGAGAGGTTCAGCTTCTTCTGGCCGGCCAGGTCGAGCAGACGGCCGGGGGTGCCGACGACGATGTCGACGCCCTTCTTCAGCGCCTCGACCTGCGGCTCGTAGGCGCGGCCGCCGTAGACGGCGAGCACGCGCACGTCGCGGACCTTGCCGGCGGTCTGCAGGTCGTTGGTGACCTGGGTGCACAGCTCGCGGGTCGGCACGACGATCAGCGCCTGCGGGCAGTCGGAGAGCTGCTCCTCCTGCGCGCGCCCGGCGTCGACGTCGGCCCGCACGACGACCCGCTCGATCAGCGGGAGGCCGAAGCCGAGGGTCTTGCCGGTGCCGGTCTTGGCCTGGCCGATGACGTCGTGGCCGGTCAGCGCGACCGGCAGGGTCATCTCCTGGATCGGGAACGGGTGGACGATGCCGACGGCCTCAAGGGCCTCGGCGGTCTCCGGGAGGATCCCGAGGTCCCGGAAGGTCGTCTTCGTGGGTTCAGCGGTGGTGGACAGGGTGCTGCCTCTTCCGTGTGGAGGGGCCGAGAGCGAGCGGCGGGCGGGCAGCCGCGCGGCTGCGTACGGGCCCGGAGGGCCCCGAATACAGCTGCGCGGACGCACAACCGCGCCGGTCCCTGCGGCCGGCCGGTGCGCGCGGCCCGGTCAAGGGGGCGCGTCGCCGGCGGCGTCGGGGAGGATTCCCGTGAGGGACCTGCGCGGGACCTGCGCCGACTGGCGCGGTCTCGGCGGCCCTCGCTCGGCCACATGCGGTGCCAAGGCTTGAGGTCCAAACCCTGGTCGGAGCCGATCGGCTCTCCGACCGGGCATCCGCGTACGTTGAGAACCCGGCTTCCGTACGGCGCGTCCGTGGGGGACGGAGCCGCTGCGGAGCGGGCTTGCCCGGCACACCGAGACGGCGGTGACACCGTGCGAGCACGACGGGCCTCCGTACCACCATACAGTCACCCGACGACTCGAACACGTGACGCGGACGACATCGCAGGTCGGAGCGGTGGAAGAGGTGACCCGGGACGGACCGGCACTAAGGTGGCGGGTCATGGAGAACCGTGGTGAGACGCAGGACGACGTGGCGGCCGGCTCGATCGGCGACTGGGCGGCCTGCTCGGCCGATCCGGGCTACCGGGCCGCCGTACTGGACCTGCTCGGCGCCCTCGCCTACGGCGAGCTGAGCGCCTTCGAGCGGCTCGCCGAGGACGCCAAGCTCGCGCCCGACCTGGCCGACAAGGCGGCGCTGGCCCGGATGGCCTGCGCCGAGTTCCAGCACTACCAGCGGCTGCACGACCGGCTCGCCGAGGTCGGCGCCGACCCGCAGGAGGCGATGCGGCCGTTCGTCGAGCCGCTGGAGCTCTTCCACCGGATGACCGCGCCCTCGGACTGGCTGGAGGGCCTGGTCAAGGCCTACGTCGGCGACGCCATCGCGACCGACTTCTACCGCGAGGTGGCCGTCCGGCTCGACGACGACACCCGCGAGCTCGTCCTCGGCGTCATGTCCGACACCGGTCACGCGCAGTTCGCCGTCGACAAGGTCCGCCGGGCCATCGAGGCCGACCCGCGGGCCGGCGGCCGGCTCGCCCTGTGGGGCCGGCGGCTGATGGGCGAGGCGCTCAGCCAGGCGCAGCGGGTGGTCGCCGAGCGGGACGCGCTCTCCAACCTGCTGGTCGGCGGCGTCCGGGTGCAGGGCTTCGACCTGGTCGAGGTCGGCAAGATGTTCAACCGGATCACCGAGGCGCACACCCGCCGGATGGCGGCGCTCGGCCTGGCGTCCTGACCCGCCGCCGGTCCGGGCGGCTCAGGCGGGCCGGTGGCGCCGGTGCGCGCCCGCCCGGTGCGCGCCCGCCCGGTGCTGGCGGTGGCGGTGCGCCGGCGCCCGCCCGGCGGCCAGGTCGGGCCGGGCCAGCACCGAGGTGAGCAGGGCCGAGGCGACCGCCGAGGCGGCGATGCTCGCCGCCGGGTACCGGCCGTCCAGCACGAAGTGGGCGACCACCCCGGCGAGCAGCGCCGATCCGAGGGCCGTGCCCAGGGTCATCGGCCGCCCGGCCGGGAAGTACGCGGGCCACGACAGCAGCGCGGCGGCGCCGACGACCACGCCGACGAGGACGAAGGCGAACGTCTCGACCAGCAAGGATGCCTCCCCGGGGACGGGCGCCCGGCGCGAGGCCGACCGCACTGTCGCCGTACCCCGGCCGCCCCGCCCGTACACCAGGCCCCGGCCGCACCGGGCGCCCGCCCCCGGGGACGACGGTGCCCCGCCCCCTCGGCCGAGGGGACGGGGCACCGGGCGAGGCCCGTGGCTCAGAGCGTGCCGAAGCCGACCTTGCGCGCGGCCGGCTCGCCGATCTCCACGTACGCGAGGCGCTCGGCCGGAACGATGATGCGTCGGCCGTGCTCGTCGCTCAGGGAGAAGAGCTTCTCGGTGCCCTCCAGCGCCTTCGCGACCGCGTTCTGGACCTCATCGGCAGTCTGCGAGCTCTCGATCACGATCTCGCGAGGCGCGTTCTGCACGCCGATCTTGACCTCCACGGCTTCCGTCCCTCCGGGGTTGCAGCCATCCACGCGCGGCACCGCACCGCCTGGGACAAGCGGGCCCGGCGACCGCGCCGTACGGCTTCACCATAGAGCACCGGATCGGCGCCGAGGCGAAGGCCGGTGGATCACCGGTCGGCCGCGGGGGCCTCCGGGGCGTCGGTGTTCGGGTGCATCGGGAAGCCCTTCAGCCCGCGCCAGGCCAGGCTGGCGACCAGCCGGACGGCCTCGTCGCGGGGGATCTCCAGGCCCTGCGACAGCCAGTACCGGGCGGTGATCTGGGCCAGGCCGCAGACGCCCGCGGCCAGCAGCTTGGACTCCGCCTCCGGCAGGTCGGTGTCCTCCTGGATCACCTTGCTGACCAGCGTCGCACTGGCCTCGGCGGCCCGCTCGACCCGCTCGCGCACGGCCGGCTCGTTGGTCAGGTCCGACTCGAAGACCAGCCGGAAGGCGCCGGACTCGCTGGAGACGTAGTTGAAGTACGCCTCCATCGTCGCCGCGACCCGGAGCTTGTTGTCGGTGGTGGTCTCCAGCGCCTCGCGGGTCGAGTCGACCAGGGCGTCGCAGTGCTTGTCCAGCAGCGCGAGGTAGAGCTCCAGCTTCCCGGGGAAGTGCTGGTACAGGACCGGCTTGCTCACCCCGGCGCGGTCGGCGATGTCGTCCATGGCGGCCGCGTGGTAACCCTGCGCGACGAACACCTCCTGGGCGGCACCGAGCAGTTGTTCACGGCGGGCGCTTCGCGGCAGGCGGGCACCGCGCGGGCGCTCCTGCGCCTCCTGGATGGCCGTCACGGCGCTCCTCACTTCACGGGTCGTACGAGGTCGGCAAGATGACCGATTCTACTTTCGGGTAACCGCGTTCGCGCTTGCCAGGCGCGAGAAAAGCGGCGGTCCCCCTTGTCAGGAGCCCACAATACGGCGCCCACCACGGCCCTCGGCAGTGCTGAGCACGAGGCAATGGGGAACCCCGCGGGACCGGGCGACCCGTGGGCCGCGGCGGCACCGGCTCACTACCATCGTCCCCCATGGACAGCGCTGAGCAGCAGATACTCCCGGAACCGGCCGCCCTGGCGCCGCTGCGCACCGTCGAGGTGCCCGGCGCGACCCTGGCCGTGCACCGGCCCGCCGGGGACCCCGCCCCGGGCGGCGGACGGGAGCCGGCGCTGTTCGTGCACGGGCTCGGCGGCTCCGCCGCCAACTGGACCGAGCTGATGGCCCGGCTGGCCGGACGGCTCGACGGCGAGGCCGTCGACCTCCCCGGCTTCGGCGACTCCGCCCCGCCCGCCGACGGCAACCTCGGCCTCTCCGGGCACGTGCGCGCCGTCATCGGCTACCTGGAGGCCACCGGCCGCGGCCCGGTCCACCTCTTCGGCAACTCGCTCGGCGGCGCGGTCGCCGTGCGGCTCTCCGCCCTGCGCCCCGACCTCGTCCGCAGCCTCACCCTCGTCTCGCCCGCACTGCCCGAGCTGCCCCCGCAGCGCACCGCCTGGCCCACCGGGCTGCTCGCCGTCCCCGGCCTGCCCGCGCTGCTGCGCCGGCTGCCGGCCGGCCGGCGCGGACCCGAGCAGGCCACCGACGAGCTCCTCCGGCTGGTCTACGGCGACCCGGACCGCCTCTCGGCGGCCACCCGCGCCGAGGCCCTCGCCCAGTACCGGCGGCGGATCGAGCTGCCCTACGCGATGCAGGCGCTGGCCGGATCGGCGCGCGGGATCGTCTCCGCCTACACCGAGCGCGGCGACCAGGCCCTCTGGCGGCAGGCCGCCCGGGTGCGGGCCCCGGTCCTGCTGGTGTACGGGCTGCGCGACAAGCTCGTCTCCTACCGGTCCGCCCGCCGGGCCTGCGCGGCCTTCGCGGACTCCCGGCTGCTGGTGCTCCCGGAGTCCGGGCACGTCGCCATGATGGAGCACCCCGACGCCGTCGCGCGTGCGGTGCGCGAGCTGCTCGGGCGGGCCTGACCGCCCGCGCCACGGCGGGGTGCGACGGCGGGGCGCGACGGCAGGGCGCGACGGCGGGACACGACGGACACCCGGTGATCGGCCGCCGTTAACGCCATGATCGGGACGAGGTCACTCCGGTTCACTCGTTCAGGTGGCAGCCAGGCATGTGACCGATGGATTGCCCCGGGCCGGACCTACCTTTCTGCTGTCGGACCGAACAGGTGTGGGGGGAGTCGCGGCCGCCGGAGTGTCCGGAGGGCGGCCGCACGGGGGACGCCGGCGCCGGTGACGGTCGCCGGCCCGGTCGCGGTGCCGTGCCGCGGAGCACGCGCCGGACGCGTCGCCCGCTCGGCCTGAACCAGCCCGCTCGGCCCGCCAGGTCCGCCCAGCCGTCCGTCGATCCGCTCTGCTCTGGAGGTCCCCCGTGCGCGTTGCACTGCTCACCGAGGGTGTGCGCCCGCACGCCCCGCGTGGCACCGGCGGCTGGTGCGACCGGCTGGTGGACGGCCTGCGCGAGCACGACTTCACCCGGTACGTCCTCACCGGAGCGGCCGGCCGGGAGCCCGCCGAGTCCCGGCCCGGGCTCCGGGAACTCGCCCTCGGGGGCCGCCCCCCGGCCGGCCGCGCGCCCGGCGCGCTGCGCCGCCGCCAGTACGCCGCCGCCTACGAGCAGCTCGTCCGCGCCCTGCTGCGCCCCGGCGAGCGCGCCGCCTTCGGCCCCGGCCTGTACCGGCTCGCCGACCTCGCCCGCGCGGGCCGCGACCTGCCCGCCTTCCTGGTCTCGGTGCACGCCCGGCGCGTCCTGGAGCGGGTCTGGCGCTCGCCCGGCGCCGACACCTCCGCCGGGCAGCCCCTGGTCCGCGACGTCCTGGTCGCCGCCGACCTCCTCGAACAGTGCCTGCGCCCGCTCTCCGCCCCCTGGTACGGCGCCGCCCCCGGCGAACTGGGCGCCGCCGACCTCTGCCACGTCGTCGGCGGCGGTCCGGCCGCCCTGCCCGCGCTGGTCGCCGAGCGGCTGCACGGCGTCCCGTTCGTGGTCACCGAGCACGGGCCGCACCTGCGCGAGCAGTACCTCGGCCACCGCGAGGCCCGCTACCGGTGGCCCGTGCGGGCCCTGCTGCTCGCCTTCTTCCGGGCGCTCACCGAGGAGACCTACCGGCAGGCCGCGATACTCACCCCGGGCAGCGCCCACGACCAGCGGTGGCAGCTGCGCTGCGGGGCCGACCCGGCGCGCACCCGGGTGGTGTACGAGGGCACCCCGGCGGTCGACCGCCCCGCGGCCGGCCCCGAACCGGCCGCGCCCACCCTGGTCTGGGCCGGCCCGCTGGAGCCGGGCCGCGACCCCGAGCTCGCCCTGCACGCCTTCGCCCTGGTCCGCGCCGAGCTGCCCGGCGCGCGGCTGGTCGTCCACGGCGAGGAGGACGCCCCCGGCTACCGGGCGCACTGCGCGGCCGTCGCCGAACGGCTCGGGGTGGCCGGGGCGGTCGAGTTCGCCGGCCGGCCCCGCTCGGCCGCCGACGCCTGGGCGGGCGGCACCGTCGTCGTCTTCTCCGCGCTCTCCCAGCGCCGCCCCCGGCTGCTCGCCGACGCGATGCTGAGCGGCCGCGCGGTGGTCGCCACCGACGTCGGGGTGGTCCGCGAGGTGGTCGGCCCGACCGGGCTGCTCGTCCCGCCCCGCGACCCGAGGGCCCTGGCCGGGGCCTGCCTCGCGCTGCTGCGCGACGAGGAGCGGCGGGCCCGCCTCGGACTGGCCGGCCGGCTGCGGGCGCAGGAACGCTTCGCCGTCGAGCCGGTGACCGGGGCCTTCCGGGAGATCTACCTGGAACTCGTCTCGCACTGGCCGGCCTTCCCGACCGCCGACCCCGGCCCGCGCCCGCGCCCCTTCGCCCGCCCCGCCGAGTACTGGCTCACCGACCGCGGCCGTCCCGTCCCGTCCCCGTCGGCCTCCCCGTCCCCGTCCCCGGACGCGGACGCGTTCGCGGAGGCGGTCTGATGGCGGGGAGCGGGGGTGCGGGGGTGGGCGACCCGGTCCGGGCGGTGATGGCCGAGCACCGGCTGCTCTGCGAGCGGGCCGTCGACCCGCTGGAGATCGCCGCCGGGCTGGAGGAGGCCGGGCTGGGCCCGGCGGCCGCGGCCCGCTGCCGGCACGCGGACCTGTTCTCGCTCGCCGAGGAGCTGTACGCCAGGGTGCCGCGCCGCCCGCCCGCCGAGGATCCGGCCAGTCCGGCCGAGGTCCGGCAGCGGCGGTCCGGTGCGGCGGCGCGGCGGGCGGGGACGGCCGCGCTGCTGCTGGCGCCGCTGGCCGCCGCGGCCGGAGGGCCGGAGGAGCGGCGGGTGACGGCGGCGCTGGTGCTGGCGGCGGCGCTGTCGGCCGGGTCGGCGCAGTGGGCGGCCCGGTGGTTCCGGCAGGTCGGCCGGGGACACCTGGGGGAGGCGGCGACGCTGGCGGAGTTCCGCTCCCGGATGCGGCCGGTGCTCCCGGTGGCGCTGGCGCTGCACCTGGCGGTGCTGGCCGTACTGAGCTTCGCGGCGCTCGCGGTGCTGACCGCCCTGGCGCCGCGTCCGGGTCCCGGCCACGGCGGCGGCCTGCTGCACCTGGCGGCCGAGCGTGCCGGGCCCGCGCAGTGGGCGGCCCAGGGGGTGCTCGGGCTGCTGCTGGTGCTGTCCGCGCTGCTGGCGCGCTGCGGCCGGACGGGCGCGGCCGCACTGGGCGCGCCGGCGGGGGCTGCGGCCGCGGCGGTGTCCGCACCGCTCGTGGGGGGCATGGTGGCGCTGGCGCTGCTGGTGTACGCGTGGTCGGTGCTGGGCCGTCCCGAGGCGCACCGGTGACCCTCCGGGCGCACACCGGTGCGCGCCGACCGTTCGATCCCCCCGCCTCCGATCCGCTCGATTTCCCGTTGTTCACTCGGACCCGCCAGGCCGTGCCTCGGTCTGGCTTCGTGGAAGGACGCCCCCGATGAGGGTGCTGCTGCTGGGCGCCGACGGCTTCATCGGCCGTCGGGTCACCGACCGCCTGCTCGTGGATCCGGAGTTGCAGGTGACGGTGCTCGGCCGGCGTGACTCCGCCGACATCCGCTTCGACCTGACCACCGGCAGTCCGGGCGCGCTGGCCCGGTTCCTGGACGCGGTCGCGCCGCAGGTGGTGATCAACTGCGCCGGTGCCACCTACGGCAGCTCGCGCACGCTGATCCGGGCCAACACGCTCGCCGTGGCGACGGTCTGCGAGGGGATCCGGCGCAGCCGGGAGCCCGCCCGGCTGGTGCACGTCGGCTCGGCCGCCGAGTACGGACCGGTGCCGGGCGGGGTCCCGGTGTCGGAGAGCGCCGAGCCGCGCCCGGTGGGCCCGTACGGGGTGTCGAAGCTGGCCGGTACGGAGCTGGTGCTGGCCTCGGGGCTGGACGCGGCGGTGCTGCGGGTGTTCGACGTGGTGGGACCGGGGGCGCCGACCGCCTCGCTGTTCGGGAGGCTGGCGGAGGGCCTGCGGCGGGCGCTGGAGCGCGAGGAGTCCCAGGTCCGGATGCCGGACCTGTCCGGATACCGGGATTTCGTCGACGTGCGGGACGTCGCGCGGGCGATCCAGGCGGCGGCGGTGTCGGCCGCGACGGGCGTGATCAACGTCGGCAGCGGGCACGCCGTGCGGGCGCGCGAGGCGGCCCAGCTGCTGGTCCGGGCGTCCGGCTTCGAGGGGACCGTCGTGGAGGAGAACCGGCAGGTCGTGCTGCCCGCCCAGGCCGGCGGACCGGTCGAGCACGTGCCGGGGCACGTGTCCGCGCACCACCTGCCGGGCCACCGTCCCGCGGAGCCGCGGCCGGGGGAGGGGCGGGTGGCCCCGGGCGAGCCGGTGCCGTGGCGGCAGGCGGACGTGCGCACCGCCCGGGACCGTCTCGGCTGGCGGACGCAGGTGCCGCTGGAGGAGTCGCTGGGCGACGTCTGGCTGGAGACGGCCTGCCGGGTCTGATCCCCCGGCCGCGCGGTCCGGCAGGGCCCCGAAGGCCCGCGCACAGGCCCCGGACGCCCCCTGCGGGGGTCTGTCCGGGGCCTGCTCCGTGGTCCCACCATCCGGCTCGGGCCGTCTCGCCCATCGGACGAGCTGTCTCGGAATACCGGAGCGGCGTGACACTGTTGGCGTAGCAGAGCCACCTCGGTGGCGGAGCAACATGCCCCTAGAGGTTGGCCCTGGCCACCTGAACTGACGACCATCGGAGTCCCCGTGTCGCTGCCACCCCTGGTCGAGCCGGCCGACGAGCTCACCGTTGACGAGGTCCGCAGGTACTCCCGCCACCTGATCATCCCCGACGTGGGCATGGCCGGGCAGAAGCGGCTGAAGAACGCCAAGGTGCTGTGCGTCGGCGCCGGCGGTCTGGGCTCGCCCGCGCTGATGTACCTCGCGGCGGCCGGGGTGGGCACGCTCGGCATCGTCGAGTTCGACGTGGTCGACGAGTCGAACCTGCAGCGCCAGATCATCCACGGCCAGTCGGACATCGGCCGCTCGAAGGGCGAGTCGGCGCGGGACTCGGTCAAGGAGATCAACCCCTACGTCGACGTGATCCTGCACGAGGAGCGCCTCGACAACTCCAACGTCATGGAGATCTTCTCCGGCTACGACCTGATCGTGGACGGCACCGACAACTTCGCCACCCGCTACCTGGTGAACGACGCCGCGGTGCTGCTCGGCAAGCCGTACGTGTGGGGCTCGATCTACCGCTTCGACGGCCAGGCGAGCGTGTTCTGGGCCGAGCACGGCCCCTGCTACCGCTGCCTCTACCCGGAGGCGCCGCCGCCGGGCATGGTCCCGTCCTGCGCCGAGGGCGGCGTGCTGGGCGTGCTCTGCGCGTCGATCGGCTCGATCCAGGTCACCGAGGCGATCAAGCTGCTGGCCGGGGTCGGCGACCCGCTGGTCGGCCGGCTGATGATCTACGACGCCCTGGAGATGAACTACCGCCAGGTGAAGGTCCGCAAGGACCCGAACTGCGCGCTCTGCGGTGAGAACCCGACCGTCACCGAGCTGATCGACTACGAGGCCTTCTGCGGCGCCGTGTCGGAGGAGGCGCAGGCGGCGGCCGCCGGTTCGACGATCACCTCGAAGCAGCTCAAGCAGTGGCAGGACGACGAGGAGGACATCTTCCTGATCGACGTCCGCGAGCCCGGCGAGTACGAGATCGTCAACATCCCCGGCGCGGTGCTGATCCCGAAGAACGAGTTCCTGATGGGCAACGCGCTGGAGCAGCTGCCGCAGGACAAGAAGATCGTGCTGCACTGCAAGTCGGGCGTCCGCTCGGCCGAGGTGCTGGCCGTGGTGAAGTCGGCCGGCTTCGCCAACGCCGTCCACCTGGGCGGCGGCGTGCTCGGCTGGATCAACCAGATCGAGCCGCACAAGCCGGTGTACTGATCCGGACCGCGTACAGCCGGAAGGGCCCGCTGCGGCGGGCCCTTCCGCGTGTCCGCGTCCGGCCCGCCCCGGGGCTAGAGCGCGCCCTTGCGCTGGAGCACGTTGTAGGAGATCCAGCCGGGCAGCACCGGCAGCCAGAAGGTGAGCGCCCGGTAGAGGAAGACCGCCGGGGTGGCGACGGAGGTCGGCACGTCGGCGAAGGTCAGCGCACTGATCAGCGCGACCTCGATCGGGCCGATGCCGCCCGGGGTGGGGATCGCGGAGCCGGCCGCGTTGGCGGTCAGGAAGACCACGGCGACCGCCGAGAAGGAGATCGAGCCGCCGAAGGCCCGCACCGAGGCGTCCAGGCAGGCGGTGAAGGAGAGCGTCAGCAGCAGGATGCCGCCGAAGCCGGTGATCAGCTTGCTGGGCGTCTGCATCAGGTCGAGCATCCGGGGCACCACGCCGAAGAACAGCGAGCGCAGCCGGTTCAGCACGAACCGCCGCAGCGGGGCGACCGCCGCGATCACCATGGCCAGCACGGCGGCGCTCAGCACGCCGATGATCACCGCGCGGGAGGCGGAGAGGTCGCCGTTGGTCTGGCTGCCGGTGATCAGGCCGAAGCTGAACAGCAGCAGCAGGTGCCCGGCGAGGCCGGCCAGCTGGGAGGCGCCGACCGAGGCGACCGCCTGGCCGGAGCGGATGCCCGCCTTCTGCAGGTAGCGGGTGTTCAGCGCGATGCCGCCGATCGCCGCCGGGGCGACCAGCTTCACGAAGGACCCCGCGAGCTGGGCGGCCACGGTGCGGCGGAACGGCAGCTTCTCCGGGACGAAGCCGGTCAGGCTCATCGACGCGGCGACGTAGGAGAACGCGGCCGCGGCGAGCGCCACCGCCGCCCACGCCCAGTCCATCTGGGAGAGCTTGAGCTGGGCCGGCTTGACGGTCGTCAGCGTCAGGTAGGCGGCGAAGGTGAGCGCGATCACCATGATCAGGCTCTTCGGCCTGAGCCGCTCCAGCTTGGCCGGCTCCATCGGCGCCTCGGGGGCGATCTGCAGGATCTGGGCGCGGATCCGGCTGAGCAGGTCCTCGCCGGCGACCGCGATGTCCTCCTCGGCCTGCTGCTGGGTGCGCTCGCCGGCGGCGACCTGCTCCAGTGCCTGCGCCTGGGCGGCGGCCTTGCGCTCCTTGGTGACCTTCTTCAGGTCGACGCGGGTCGAGCGGCTCATGCCGACCGGCTGCAGCAGCGGCAGCGCCTGGGCGACGCGTTCGGCGCCGAGCACCGCGTTGGCGGTGGCGACCGTCCGCTCGGGGCCGATCCGCAGCGCGAAGGTGGTGAGCAGCTGGGCGACGTCGATGCGCAGGGTCAGGTCGGTGGCGGCGATGTCGCCGCCGGAGAGGTTGACCAGGCAGGCCGTCTTCCCGTCGACGACCAGCAGCGACTCGCCGGTCAGCCGGCGGTGGGCGATCCGGCGCTCGTGCAGGGCGGCGACCGACTCCCAGAGCGAGGCCATCACCTGGTCGGTGACCTCCTCGTCGGCGAGGTCGTCCAGGGTGCGGCCCTCGACGTTCTCGTAGACCAGGATCGCGGCGTCGGGGCCCAGCTCGGAGGTGGCGACCAGCTGCGGGGCGCGGGCACCGGAGGCGGCGGCCGCGTAGGCGATCAGCGCCTCCTGCTCCAGCGCCTGGCGCAGCGACTGCGGGCTGCGCCGCACCGCCACCGAGCGCAGCCGCAGCCGCCGCCAGGCCCGGTAGAAGAAGCCGGAGGCCTGCTGCTCGCGGTCGACGATGTGGACGTCCAGCGGCGGGCCGCTCTGCTGGGCGACCAGGTAGCGGCGGGTGCCGCCGGGGGCGTCGGGGGCGCGGTGGGCGCTGGCCGGGGTGAAGCCGACCTTGCGCAGGCCGATCATCAGGTGCTGGCCGGTGGGCCGGATGTTCGGCGAGCCGATCGCGTACAGGGTGCCGTAGGCGACGGACCAGCCGATCAGGACGGTGAGCAGCAGGGACAGCGGGGTGGTGTAGCCGCCGAGCAGTTCGGTGATGCCGCTGAAGACGACCACCACCCACAGGGCGACCCGCCACCGGGGTCTGCTCGACATGCCGACCGCGGTCATGTAGGCGATCACCGGGGCGAGGTAGCCGTGCACCGGGTCGGTGAGGGTGCCGACGGAGTCCAGCGGGAAGCGGGTCAGGGCGTCCCTGATGTGGTCGGAGGCGCCCTCGGCGACCCACCAGTCGATGCCCAGCGAGACGCCGTAGGCCAGCACCGAGGCGAGCACGCCGTCGGCGACCCGCAGGCCGTCGCGCTTGATCAGCCGTTCGACCGCGAAGGCGAGCGGCACGGCCAGCACCGCGACGTTGGAGATCAGGCCGGTGATGGTGGTGAGCACCGGGGAGAAGCGGGGCGCGTTCTCGGCGATGTCGATCTCGATGCCGGTGGTGGTGGAGGTCGCCACCCCGGCGAGCACGAAGACCGCGACGATGCCGAGGACGCCGGCCAGGAAGCGGATGAGGTCGGAGGGCCGGTGCGCGCGGGCGGCGAGCAGCGGTTCGTCGACGTCCAGGTGCGGGGCGTCGTCCAGCGGGTCGTGGCCGGGACGCGGGCCGGGATCGCGCGGCGGGCCCGCCGGAGTCGTGGCGGGCCCGGTCGCCGCGGGCCGGTGCGCGGACGGCTCGGGCGCGGAGGGCCCGGTCGCGGACGGCCCGGGCGCGGACGGCTCGGGAAGGGGCGGCTCGGGAAGGGGCGGCTCGGGAAGGGGCGGCTCGGGAAGGGGCGGCTCGGCCCCCGTCCCGGGAGCGGTCGGCTGGTTCGGTACGACGGCGGGGGCCCCGGTCGCGGGGCGGGCCGGCTGCGGGCTCTTGATCATCCGGTCCTTGATCAGGGAGACTTCCGGTGGCGCCTCGGTGGCGGCGTCGCCGCCGTCCGCGGGCATGCTGTCGGAGGACTCGTCGGAGTCCTCGTCCACACCCACGTCAGCCGTCCCGGTCATCTGGTCTTGTCCTCGTATCACCACTCACCGCCCCGAAGATGGTGGCATGCCGCGGCGCCCCGCGCTGGACAGGGGCCGGATCGGGCGCGGCGGATCGTTCGCCCGGGGCCCGCGGACCGGCCGGATGCGGAAGAATGCCGCAGGTGACGGACGCCCCCGACGACACCGGCCCCGATGTGCTGCCGCCCTTCGCGGAACTGGTGCTCGACCTGACCGAGCGGATTCCACCCGGCCGGGTGATGACCTACGGAGACGTCGCCGAGTACCTGGGCCAGGGCGGCCCCCGGCAGGTCGGCCGGGTGATGGCCCTGTACGGCGGCGCCGTGCCCTGGTGGCGGGTGATCCGCGCCGACGGCCGGCTGCTGCCCGGCCACGAGCACCGCGCCCTCGCCCGCTACGGCGAGGAGGGCACCCCGCTGCGCGAGCTCGCCGACCCGCCCCGGGTCGACCTGCGGCGCGCCCGCTGGGACGGCCGGCCCGCCGGGGAGTGAGCCGGGCCGGGATCCGCGTCACCCCGTGCGCGGACGGGAATGACGGGGCAGGATCGTAGGCTCGATACGGCGGGCCCCTCGGCGGGCCCGCCCGCAGTTGCCCGAGTACGACCCCCAGGACGTCCGTGACCTCCCCCTACCGTCTGGTGCGCAGCCCCCTCGTGCCGCCCGCCCCGCCCGAGCTCGACGCGTACCAGCGCGCCGTGGTCGCGCACGCGGGCGGCCCGCTGCTGGTGCTCGCCGGGCCGGGGACCGGCAAGACCACCACCCTGGTCGAGGCGGTCGCCCGGCGGATCGAGGACGGCGCCGACCCGGAGCGGATCCTCGTCCTCACCTTCAGCCGCAAGGCCGCCATGGAACTGCGCGACCGGATGGCCGGCCGGCTCTCCGCCGCCGGCGCCGGCTCCCGCGCCGCCGCCCCGCAGGCCACCACCTTCCACTCCTTCTGCTACGCCCTGCTCCGCGCCCACCAGGACCCGGCCGACTACGCCGAGCCGCTGCGCCTGCTGTCCGGCCCCGAGCAGGACGTCATGGTCCGCGAACTGCTCGCCGGAGGCGCCGAGGACGCCCGGCGCGGCCGCTCCCGGATCGCCTGGCCGCTGGACCTGCGGGCCTGCCTCACCACCCGCGGCTTCGCCGACGAGGTCCGCGCCGTGCTCGCCCGCAGCCGCGAGCTCGGCCTCGGCGAGGCCGAGCTGGCCCGCTTCGCCGAGGGCGTCCAGCGGCCCGACTGGGCCGCCGCCGCCCACTTCCTCGCCGACTACCTCGACGTCCTGGACCTGCGCGGCGTCCTCGACTACGCGGAGCTGGTGCACCGCGCGGTGCTGCTCGCCGACCGCCCCGAGGTCGAGCGCGGCCTGCGCGAGCGCTACGACGCCGTCTTCGTCGACGAGTACCAGGACACCGATCCGGCCCAGGTGCGGCTGCTGCGGCGGCTCGCCGGCGGCGGGCGCGAGCTGGTCGCCGTCGGCGACCCCGACCAGTCCATCTACGCGTTCCGCGGCGCCGACATCAACGGCATCCTGGAGTTCCCGCAGACCTTCCGGCACACCGACGGCCGCCCCGCCGACGTCAAGGTGCTGCGGGTCTCGCGCCGCTCCGGCGCCGTGCTGCTCGCCGCCGCCCGCGAACTGACCCGCCGGATGCCGATGGGCCGGCTGCCCGCCGACAAGCTCGCCCAGCACCGCGCCCCGCTGCCCGCCCGGGAGGGCGGCCGGGTCGAGGTCTACACCTACCCGACGCCCGGCGCCGAGCTGGACTCGATCGCCGACCTGCTGCGCCGCGCCCACCTGGAGGACGGCGTGCCGTGGGGCGAGATGGCCGTCCTGGTCCGGGCCGGCGCCCGGTCCATCCCGGGCGTGCGGCGGGCCCTCGGCGCGGCCGGCGTCCCGCTGGAGATCGACGGCGACGACCTGCCGCTGCGCGAGGAGCCGGCCGTCGCCCAGCTGCTGCTCGCCCTGCGGGTCTGCGCCGAGCAGGCCGTCCGCGCCCGGCGGGACGACCGGGACGACCGGGACGGCCTGGACGACCGGGACGGTGGGGAGGGCGCGGACGCCTCGGACGGCGCGGACGCCGCGGGCCCGGGTGCGCCCGACCCGCTCACCACCGACCTCGCCCACGCCCTGCTGACCGGCCCGCTCGGCGGCCTCGACGGCGCCGACCTGCGCCGCCTCGGCCGCACCCTGCGCGAGGAGGAGCGCGCCGCCCTGCGCACCGGGGCCGCGACCGGCGCCGGCGCCCCGGCCGCCGTGCCCCGCCCGGCCGGCGAACTCCTGCGCGAGGCCCTCGCCGAGCCCGAGCGCCTCGCCGTCGTCGACGCCCCGTACGCCCGCCGCGCCCACGACCTCGGCACCCTGCTGCGCAAGGTCCGCGAGTCCCTGGCCGGCGGCTGCACCGCCGAGGACGCCCTCTGGCAGCTGTGGGACGGCTCCCGCCGCTGGCGCGAACGCCTGGAGCGGGCCGCCCTGCGCGGCGGCGCCGCCGGCCGCAACGCCGACCGCGACCTCGACGCGGTCTGCGCCCTGTTCGAGACCGCCGCCCGCGCCGAGGAGCAGGTCACCGGACACCGCGGCGCCCTCGACCTGCTCGCCGAGCTGGAGGCCCAGGACATCGCCGCCGACACCCTCACCGTGCGCACCGTGCGCCCCGAGGCCGTCCGGCTGATGACCGCCCACCGCGCCAAGGGCCTGGAATGGCGGCTGGTCGTCGTCGCCGGCGTCCAGGACGGCCTCTGGCCCGACCTGCGCCGCCGCGGCTCCCTGCTGGAGGCCGACCGGATCGGCCGCGACGGCCTCGCCGAACCGCTCACCCCCGCCGCCCTGCTCGCCGAGGAGCGCCGCCTCTTCTACGTCGCCGCCACCCGCGCCAGGGACCGGCTCGTCGTCACCGCCGTCAAGGCCCCCGCCGACGACGGCGACCAGCCGTCCCGCTTCCTGCGCGAGCTCTACCGCGAGGACGTCGACCCCAGGACCGGCCGCGTCCTGCGCCGCACCCCGGCGGTCACCGTCGAGGACGTCACCCACCGCCCGCGCCGCCCGCTCGCCGTGCCCGCGCTGGTCGCCGAGCTGCGCGCGGTCACCGTCGACCCCGCCCGCTCGCCCGAGCTGCGCCGGGCCGCCGCCGAACGGCTCGCCACCCTCGCCCTCGCCACCGACGACGAGGACCGCCCGCTGGTGCCCGCCGCCCGCCCCGAGACCTGGTGGGGCCTGGACGACGCCACCGCCGCCCCCGACCCGCTGCGCTCCGCCGACCTGCCGGTGCGGCTGTCCGGCAGCGGCCTGGAACAGCTGGAGGACTGCTCGCTGCAGTGGTTCCTCGACAAGGAGGTCAAGGCCCGCGGCACCTCCTCCGCCGCGCAGGGCTTCGGCAACGTCGTGCACGCCCTCGCCGACGAGGTCGGCTCCGGCCGCAGCCCCGCCGACCTCGCCGTCCTGATGGAGCGCCTGGACACCGTCTGGGACGCGCTGGCCTTCGACGCGCCGTGGAAGTCCCAGCAGGAGAAGACCGAGGCCCGCGCCGCGCTGGAGCGCTTCCTCACCTGGCACGTGATGGCCCGCGGCCGCGACGTCGTCGCCACCGAGCACGGCTTCGACGTCACCCTCGACGCCGGCGGCGTCCAGGTGCGCATCCGCGGCTCGATGGACCGCGTCGAGAAGGACGAGGCGGGCCGCGCCTACGTCGTCGACTTCAAGACCGGCAAGCAGACGCCCACCGACCGGTCCCTGCCCGAGCACAAGCAGCTCGCCGTCTACCAGCTCGCCGTCCGCTCCGGCGCCCTCAACGGGCTGCCCGGCTTCGACGCCGCCGCCCCCGCCGAGTCCGGTGGCGCCGAGCTCGTCCAGCTGCGCAAGCCCGACAAGGCCGTCGCCGACGCGCCCAAGGTGCAGCGCCAGGACCCGCCCGAGGGCGAGCCGTGGATCGAGAACCTGCTCGCCGACGCCGCGGGGCGGATCCTCGCCGAGCGGTTCGTCCCGCAGACCGGCGGCGGCTGCGACCGCTGCGCCTTCCGCCGCAGCTGCTCCGCCCAGCGCGACGGCGCCCAGCTCGTCGAGTAGCCGCCCGGGGAGCCCCGGCCCGGTGTGGCGCACGCGGCACGTGGCCGTCGCCACAGCGGTCCCCGGCTGTCGGCGCCCCCGGCTACCGTTGCGTGGTGACCGCCGTGCTCAGCCATCCCGACCAGCTCAAGGAGCTGCTGGGCATCCCCTTCAACCGGGAGCAGATGGCCGCCGTCGGCGCCCCGCTGCGGCCGGCCGTCATCGTCGCTGGCGCCGGCTCCGGCAAGACCACGGTGATGGCCGCCCGGGTCGTCTGGCTGGTCGGCTCCGGCGCCGTCCGCCCCGAACAGGTCCTCGGCCTCACCTTCACCAACAAGGCCGCCGGCGAACTCGCCGAGCGCGTCCGGTCCGCGCTGCGGCAGGCCGGAGTGGACGACCCCGAGGACGGCGAGGCGCTCGGCGAGCCCGAGATCTCCACCTACCACGCCTTCGCCGGCCGCCTGCTCAAGGAGCACGGCCTGCGCATCGGCATCGAGCCCGACACCCGGCTGCTCGCCGACGCCACCCGCTTCCAGCTCGCCGCCAAGGTGCTGCGCACCGCCCGCGGCCCGTTCCCCGCCCTCACCGGCACCTTCGCCAACCTGGTCGCCGACCTCACCGCCCTCGACGGCGAACTCGCCGAGCACCTCGTCGAACCCGCCGCCCTGCGCGCCTTCGACGAGGACCTGCTCGACACCCTCGCCGGCGTGCGGCTCAGCAACGAGGACCTGCGGGCCGTGCCCGCCACCGCCCGCGCCCGCCTGGAACTGCTGCGCCTCGTCGAGGACTACCGGCGCCGCAAGACCACCGCCGGCCTGATGGACTTCGGCGACCAGATCGCCGCCGCCGCCCGCCTCGCCCAGCAGCGCCCCGAGGTCGGCGCCCTGCTGCGCGAGCAGTACCGGGTCGTGCTGCTCGACGAGTACCAGGACACCTCCGTCGCCCAGCGCCTGATGCTCGCCGGCCTGTTCGGCGCCGGCCCGGACGGCACCGCCCCCGGCCACCCGGTCACCGCCGTCGGCGACCCCTGCCAGGCCATCTACGGCTGGCGCGGCGCCTCCGTCGCCAACCTCGACGAGTTCCCCCGCCACTTCCCGAACGCCGACGGCGCCCCCGCCGACCGGTACGCGCTCAGCGAGAACCGCCGCAGCGGCGGGCGGCTGCTCGCCTTCGCCAACGGGCTCGCGGCGCCGCTGCGCGCCATGCACGAGGGCGTCGAGGCGCTGCGCCCCGCGCCCGGCGCCGAGACCGACGGCCTGGTGCGGGCCGCGCTGCTGCCCACCCACGCCGAGGAGGTCGACTGGCTCGCCGACGAGATCGCCCACCTGGTGCGCACCGGCACCGCCCCCGGCCGGATCGCCGTGCTGTGCCGGGGCGGCGCGGCCTTCCCCGACGTGCACGCCGCCCTGGTCGCCCGGGACGTGCCGGTCGAGGTGGTCGGCCTCGGCGGCCTGCTCCACCTGCCCGAGGTCGCCGACCTGGTCGCGGTCTGCGAGGTGCTCCAGGACCCGACCGCCAACGCCGCCCTGGTCCGGCTGCTGATCGGCCCGCGCTGGCGGATCGGCCCGCGCGACCTCGCCCTGCTCGGCCGGCGCGCCGCCGAACTCGTCCGCACCGAGCGCCCCGAGGGCGTCGAGGCGCTGGCCGCCGCCGTCGCCGAGACCGACCCCACCGAGGTCGTCTCGCTCGCCGACGCCCTGGAGACCTTCCTGGACGCGAAGGAGGCCGACGAGCTGCCCTTCTCCGCCGAGGCCCGGGTCCGCTTCGCCCGGCTCGCCCGCGAGCTGCGCGAGCTGCGCCGCTCGCTCGCCGAACCGCTGATGGACGTGCTGCACCGGGTCCTCGCCGTCACCGGCCTGGAGGTCGAACTCGCCGCCTCCCCGCAGGCGCTGGCCGCCCGCCGCCGGGAGACCCTGCACGCCTTCCTCGACGTCGCCGCCTCCTTCGCCGACCTCGACGGCGACCCCGGCCTCGCCGCCTTCCTCGGCTTCCTGCGCGCCGCCCAGGAGCACGACCGCGGCCTGGACGCCGGCCTGCCCGGCGGCGAGGACACCGTCAAGGTCCTCACCGCGCACAAGTCCAAGGGCCTGGAGTGGGACGTCGTCGCCGTCCCCGGCCTGGTCAAGGGCGCCTTCCCGTCCTCGTCCCCGCGCGAGCGCTGGACCAGCGCCAAGCGCGTCCTGCCGCACGCCCTGCGCGGCGACGCCGCCACCCTGCCCGATGTGCGGGGCGGCTGGACCGCCAAGGCCGTGAAGGAGTTCAAGGCCGCCCTCGCCGAGCACTCCGCCACCGAGGAGCTGCGCCTGGGCTACGTCGCCTTCACCCGCCCGCGCGCCCTGCTGCTCGCCTCCGGCCACTGGTGGGGGCCCAGCCAGAAGTCCCCGCGCGGTCCGTCCGCCTTCCTGGAGCAGGTGCGCGAGCACGCCGAGCGGCCCGGCAACGGCGAGCTCGCCGTCTGGGCCGGGCCGCCCGCCGAGGGGGAGGAGAACCCGGCGCTGGCCGCGCCCGTCGAACGCCCCTGGCCGCTGCCGCTGGACCCGGACGCCCAGCGGGCCCGCCGCCGGGTCGCCGAGGTCGTGCACCGCCGGCTGGCCGGAGCGCCCGCTCCCGAACCCGAGCCGATGGCCCCCGAGGACCGCCGGCTGGTGGAGTCCTGGGACCGCGACCTGACCGCGCTGGTCGGCGAGTTGGAGCGCTCCCGCACCCGGGTGCGGCAGGTGCCGCTGCCGGCCTCGCTCTCCGCGACCCAGCTGATGCGCCTGGCCGCCGACCCGGACGGCTTCGCGCACGACCTCGCCCGCCCGATGCCCCGCCCGCCGCAGCCCGCCGCCCGGCGCGGCACCCGCTTCCACGCCTGGGTGCAGTCCCGGATCGAACCGCTGATGCTGATCGGCCCCGGCGCGCTGCCCGGCGCCGACGACGACGGCATCGAGGACGAGCAGGACCTCGAACGCCTCAAGGAGGCCTTCCTGCGGACCCCGTACGCGCACCGCGAGCCGCTGCGGGTCGAGGCGCCGTTCCAGCTGGTGCTGGCGGGACGGGTGGTGCGCGGCCGGATCGACGCGGTCTATCGTGGGGGTGACGACGGGTCAGAAATCGGCGGCGCGTCACGCTACGAAGTGGTGGACTGGAAGACGCACCGCGAGGAGACCGCCGATCCGCTCCAACTCGCCGTCTACCGGCTGGCCTGGGCCGAACAGGCGGGCGTTCCGCCGGAGCAGGTCACGGCCTCGTTCCTGTACGTCCGCAGCGGCCGGATCGAACAACCCGCAGGACTTCCCGGCCGAAAAGAGTTGGAACGGCTCCTGATCGGGAACAGTGAAGAATGAGTCACGGAGAGCATTCAAGTCATCACGGCATCGGGCGAAACCTGTGCGTAGTGCACGTTTCGCGCATATTGTGGGGTCGGTAACCGGTCAACCCCCGTGCTCCGGCCGCCAGCGAGGCCCGCATTCCCTAACCCTCAGTCATCACCGCAGGTGCCCACGGGCATCGGCGTCTTCTGCTGGAGAACCGAAGTTGAGCGCGACCGGATGGATCAGAGAACGGTTCGCCGGGCCGACCCCGGGGGCCGCACCGGGCGCGACCGGCACCTGGCCGAGGACGGCACTGTCGCTGCCGTTCATCGGCATGGCGCTGGTCGTCGTCCTCGACTACTTCACCGACGCCGCGGTGACCGTCGAACCGGCACTCACCGCAGTCCCCGCGCTGGCCGCCGTGGTCAGCCGCCGCACCTGGTACCCGCTCGCCATCGGCGCCTGCACCGAGGCGGCCGCCTTCCTGATGGCCTTCCGCAACGACGTGCTCGGCGAGTCCGTGCACAGCGCCACCGTCTTCGCCATCGTCCTCGTCGCCGCGATCGGCTGGGTCAGCGCCACCCTGAGGCTGCGCCAGGAGCGGCTGCTCGCCGACGCCCAGCTCGTCGCCTCGATCGCCCGGCGGGTCCTGCTGCGCCCCGTCCCCGACCGGGTCGGCACCGTCCGCGCCGCCGTCCACTACGCGGCCGCCGCCGCCCACGCCCGCATCGGCGGCGACCTCTACGAGGTCGTCAACACCCGGCACGGCGTGCGCGCCGTCGTCGGCGACGTGCGCGGCAAGGGCCTGGGCGCCGTCGAGACCGCCGCCGCCGTGCTCGGCGCCTTCCGCGAGGCCGCCCACCAGGAGGCCGCGCTCGACAAGGTCGCCGGCTGGCTCGCCGACAGCCTCGACCGCGCCCTGCACGAGAACGACCACCCCGGCGTCGAGGAGGAGTTCGTCACCCTCGTCCTCATCGGCGTGGGCCACGACGGCACCGCCGAGATCGTCAACTGCGGCCACCCCGCCCCGCTGCTGCTGCGCGGCACCGAGGCCGCCCGCCCGCTCGAACTCGCCGAGACGGTGCCCCCGCTCGGCGTCCTCGACCCCGCCGACGTCCGCCCCCCGGTCCTCCGGGTCCCGCTGCACCCCGGCGACCGCGTCCTGCTCTTCACCGACGGCGTCATCGAGGCCCGCGACCGGGCCGGCGCCTTCTACCCGCTCGCCGAACGCCTCCCGCGCTGCGCCCACGGCGGCGGCCCCGTCGACGTGCTGCGCCGCCTGCACGAGGACGTGGTGCGGCACGTCGGGCGCCAGCTCGGCGACGACGCCGCCATGCTGCTCCTCCAGTACGAGCCGCCCCCGGTCGCCGACCGGCCGGAGGCCGCCTCGGCCTCCGCCGACCCGGCCCGCCCGGTCACCCCGCCCGCCTCGACCGTCCCGCACGTGCCCCAGCAGAACGGGCACCTGTCCCGGAAGTGACCGGGCCCGCGCGGGACTCCCGCAACCCTCGCAGCTCCTACGGCTCCCGCAACCCTCGTAGCTCTCGCAGCTCCTACAGCGACACCCGCACCACCAGCGGCCGGTGGTCCGACACCTCCGCGCGCGGGGCGGACGCCGCCCCCACCGCGGAGCGCGGCACCCCCACCGCCAGCACGTGGTCGAACTGCACGGCCGGACGGTGCGACGGGTAGGTCGGCGTGCGGACCAGGTCCGACCAGCCCTGCAGCCGCGCCCGCGGCTCCCGGACCCGCCGCCGGCGCGGCTCCACCAGCGCCGGCCGGGCCCGGCGGGCCGCCCGCAGCTCCCGCACCCGCGCCCGCGGCGCCGACCGCTCCAGCGCGCTAGCCCCGCCCAGCACCGTGCGCGGCACCGCGCCCACCAGATTGAAGTCCCCCAGCACCAGGTACGGCTGCGGCAGGTCGGCGATCCACCGGCGGATCGCCGCCAGCTGCGCCATGTTCCAGCCCGGTACGAACGACAGGTGCGCGGCCACCACCGTGAACGGACCGTGCTCGCCCTCCAGGACGGCCGCCAGCGCCGCCCTGGGCTCGTCCGGCACCGGCGTCAGCCCGCGCCGACCGGCCACCCGCAGCGGCAGTCCGAACGGGGCGGGGGCGAACCGGCGGGCCCGCCAGTGCCGCACCGGCAGCCGCGTCAGCAGCGCCGTGCCGTACGCGGGCGGGGCGTCGTCGCCGACCTCGCCCGGCCCGTACACCCGGATCCCGGCGGGCACCGAGGCCTCCGGCAGCCAGCCGGCCACCGGCGCGGGCCGGCCGTGCAGGGCGGCGGCGAACCGCCAGTCCGCGGCGCCCATCGCCTTGGCGGCGACGGCGGCCTGGTCGGTGCCGCCGGAGCGGGCCTGGCCGCGGTCCACCTCCTGGAGCGCGAGCACGTCGGCGTCCAGCGCGGCCACCGCCTGGGCGAGCGGTCCGCCGGGGTCGGCCGGGAAGGGTCGCGGGGCGCCGTCGGGCGCCAGCGGCTGACCGTGCAACAGATTGAAGGTGGCGATGCGCAACTGGCTCACGCCCCCCGACGTTACCCGCCGCCGGTGACGGTCCGACCCCCGGCCGGGCCCCTCCGGCTTGACCCGTCGAGCATACCGGGTATACATACTCGGTATGTCCATCCGCCACGGCCTGCTCGCCCTGCTCGACCAGGGGCCGCGCTACGGCTACCAACTGAGAACCGAGTTCGAGGCGCGCACCGGCGCCACCTGGCCGCTCAACGTCGGCCAGGTCTACACCACCCTCGCCCGCCTGGAACGCGACGGACTGGTCGTCCCCGCCGGGGAGGACGAGGAGGGGCACCAGTTCTACGCCGCCACCGACGCCGGCCGGGCCGAGCTGCGCGCCTGGTTCGACACCCCGGTGCCGCGCACCAACCCGCCCCGCGACGAACTCGCCATCAAGCTCGCCATGGCCGTCACCGTGCCCGGCGTCGACGTGCCCGCGGTCGTCCAGGGCCAGCGCCGGCACAGCATCAAGGCCCTCCAGGACTACACCCGGCTGAAGGGCCGCGCCCTGGCCGGCGAGGCCCGGCCCGGCGGTGCCGCGGAGCCCGGATCCGACCTGGCCTGGCTGCTCGTCCTCGAACAGCTGATCTTCCAGACCGAGGCCGAGATCCGCTGGCTCGACCACTGCGAGACCCGGCTCACCCAGCACGCCGAGGTCGAACAGGCCCGCGCCGCCGAGAGCCGCGCCGCCGAGGCCCGCCCGGACGACAGCCCGCCGGCGCCCAGCCGGTTCGGGCGCCGCCGCAGCAAGGCCTGAACCGTCCGGGGCCCCGGATCCGTGCGAACTACTCGAACCACGCGAACCACGCGAACCACCTGAACCACCTGAACCACCTGAACCGTACGAACCACGCGAACCACCGGCCCGCCCCGCGCCTCCGCGCGACGGGCCCCACCACAGCAGGGGGAAACGTGTCCCACACCGGTCCGAGCACGAACGGCGCCGACGCCGTTCTGCACCTGGACAACGTCACCCGCGTCCACGGACACGGCGCCGCCGAGGTCCAGGCGCTGCGCGGCGTCGACCTCAAGGTCCACCCCGGCGAGTTCGTCGCCGTCATGGGCCCCTCCGGCTCCGGCAAATCCACCCTGCTGACCCTCGCCGGCGGCCTCGACACGCCCAGCACCGGCCAGGTCCTGGTGGAGGGCGTCGCCCTCGGCGGCCTCAGCCGCAAGCGGCTCGCCGAGGTCCGCCGCCGCTCCGTCGGCTACGTCTTCCAGGACTACAACCTGATACCGGCCCTCACCGCCGCCGAGAACATCTCCCTGCCGCGCGAACTCGACGGCCTGTCCACCCGCGCCGCCCGCCGCGAGGCCCTCGTCGCACTGGAGGAGCTCGGCATCCCCGAACTCGCCGACCGCTTCCCCGACGACATGTCCGGCGGCCAGCAGCAGCGCGTCGCCATCGCCCGCGCCCTCATCGGCGACCGCCGCCTCGTCCTCGCCGACGAGCCGACCGGCGCCCTCGACTCCACCACCGGCGAGGCCGTCCTCGCCGTGCTGCGCGCCCGCTGCGACGCCGGCGCCGCCGCGATGATGGTCACCCACGAGGCCCGGCACGCCGCCTGGGCCGACCGCGTCGTCTTCCTGCGCGACGGCCGGATGGTCGACGAGAGCGCCAGCCAGGACGCCGGCAGCCTGCTCGTCGCCGCCGCCGCCAACGCGAAGGGCCCGGTGGGGGAGTGAAGCTCGGTTCCTGGCGGGTCGCCCTGCGCATCGCCCGCCGCGACGCCCTGCGCGCCAAGGGCCGCAGCGCCCTCGTCGTCGCCATGGTCGCCCTGCCCGTCCTCGGCGTCACCGGCGCCGACGTGTTCTTCCGCAGCGCCGAACTCGACCCCGTCGAGAAGATCGAGCGCAGCATGGGCCGGGCCGACGCCTCCCTGGAGATCCTCGACCGCGGCGCCATCGTCCTGCAGACCCCCGACCCCGACGTCGACCGCAGGATCACCACCGTCGACGACGCGAAGAAGGAGAACGGCAAGCCCGTCCTCACCCCCGAGCAGCAGCGCGGCCTCGACACCGCGCCCGCCGAGCTCGCCCGGCAGCTGCTGCCCGGCGCCACCCTCGTGCCGCTGCGCGAAGGCCCCTACGTCACCACCAGCACCGCCGAGGGCCTCGTCAACGTCCGGGTCACCGAACTCGACCTCGCCGACCCCGTCTGGCACGGCCGCTACGACATGGTCAAGGGCCGCGCCCCCAGCGCCGACCACGAGATCGCCGTCACCCAGGCCTTCCTCGACAGCTCCCGGCTGAAGATCGGCGACCGCACCTCGCCGCGCGGCCTCGAAGCCACCCCGTACACCATCACCGGCGTCGCCGAGCACCCCGGCGACCTGCGCGGCCTCGGCCTGTTCGCCCGCCCCGGCGCCCTGATCGACCCGCTCGCCAAGCTGCCCGGCGCCGAGTCCTCGCAGCGCGGGCGCACCTCCGTCAGCGAGGAGGTCAACAACTGGCTCGTCCAGCTCCCGGCCGGGGCCACCCTGGACTGGGCCAAGGTCGTGGAGCTCAACAAGTACGGCTTCCTCGTCGGCTCGCGCACCGTGATCCTCGACCCGCCGCCCCGCTCCGAGGTGCCGTTCTACGTCTACCAGGACAGCCAGGGCGGCGGCAGCTCCACCCCGTTCCTCGACCGGACCTCCGTCGTCGTCCTCGGCACCGTCATGGGCATGGCCCTGCTGGAGATCGTGCTGCTCGCCGGCCCGGCCTTCGCCGTCGGCGCCCGCCGCTCCCGCCGCCAGCTCGGCCTGCTCGCCGCCGGCGGCGGCGACCGCGCCCAGGTGCGCGCCGTCGTCCTCGGCGGCGGTGTCGTCCTCGGCCTCTCCGGCGCCGTCGTCGGCCTCGTCCTCGGCACCGGCCTGGTCGCCCTGCTGCGCACCCGGGCCGAGGAGTTCTCCGGCGAGCGCTTCGGCCACTTCGACCTCCAGCCGCTCGACCTGCTCGGCATCGCCCTGATCGGCCTCGTCACCGGCCTGCTGGCCGCCGTCGTGCCCGCCGTCCAGGCCTCCCGGCAGGACGTCGTCGCCGCCCTCACCGGCCGCGACACCCTGAAGCCGCCCAGCCGCAAGCTCGCCCTGCTCGGCCTGCTGATGCTCGGCGGCGGCTCCGCCCTCGCCCTGCTCGGCGCCACCGGCGGCTTCGGCGGCCGCTCGCTCAGCGTCCTCGGCGGCTCGGCCGTCGCCGAACTCGGCATGGTCGCCCTCGCCCCCTACCTGGTCGGCCTCTTCGGCCGGCTCGGCCGCTGGCTGCCGCTCGGCCCCCGGCTCGCCCTGCGCGACTCGGTGCGCCACCGCGGCCGCACCGCCCCCGCCGTCGCCGCCGTCATGGCCGCCGTCGCCGGATCCGTGGCCGTCGGCGTCTACACCGTCAGCTCCGACGAGGAGTTGCGCCGCGAGTACGTCGCCTCCGGCCCCGACCACTCCGTCGTCCTCTCCGCCGGCTGGGGCGCCGGCTCCGACGGCTCGCTGCTCCCGCAGATGCGCGGCGCCGTGCAGAACACCGTCCCCGGGCTGGGCACCCGCGCCGACGTCCAGCGCGTCAACTACCGGGGCGACTGCATGGTCAGCCGCAACGGCAACTGCGGCTGGGCCACGCTCGTGATGCCCGAGGAGCGCCGCTGCCCCACCTGGGGCCGCCACGGCCTCCAGGTCGGCCCGGGCGATATCGACCGGCTCAGCCGCGAGGACCCGCGCTGCCAGGAGGACCGCATCTCCCGCGGCAGCCCCTTCGGGATGGTCCAGGCCGGTGACGCCGCCCTGCTGCGCAACCTCTACGACGTGACCGACCAGGCCACCGCCCAGGCCCTCGCCGCCGGCAAGGCCGTCGTCTTCGACGAGCGCTACATCAAGGACGGCAAGGCCATCCTGGAGCTCACCGAGCCGAGGGACGACAACAACCCGGAGGCCGAGCCGGTCGTCCACCCCGTCACCGTCGACGCCCACCTCGCCGCCTCCCCGCTGGGGCCCACCAGCCAGGTGGTCCTCAACCCCGACACCGCGCAGCGCCTCGGCCTCACCACCCGCGACATCGGCTCGGTGTGGCGGCCCGGCGGCGCGACCGCCGACACCGCGGAGCAGAAGGCCCGCGCCGCGCTCGCCAAGCTCTCCGACGGCGTGCAGTTCGACATCGAGCGCGGTTACCAGTCCCCGGGCAACCTCATCACCCTGGGCCTGACCCTGTTCGCCGGCCTGGTCGCCCTCGGCGCCGCCGGCATCGCCACCGGCCTCGCCGCCGCCGACTCCCAGCGCGACCTGACCACCCTCGCGGCGGTCGGCGCCGCGCCCGGGATCCGGCGCACCCTGTCCGGCTTCCAGTGCGGTGTCATCGCCGCCATGGGCGCCGTGCTCGGCGCCGTCGCCGGCATCGTGCCCGCGATCGCGCTGCGCAAGGTCGAGGCCGCCGCGTCGAGCTACCCCGGGATGACCCTGCAGGAGAAGGCGGCCAAGGGCATCGTGGTGTTCCCCTGGCTCAACATCGGGGGCACCGTGATCCTGCTGCCGCTGCTCGCGGTGGCGCTCGCCGCACTGCTCACCCGCTCGCGGATCTCGCTGCTGCGCCGCACCGGCTGAGCCGCTGGCGCCGCCCCGCCCCCGTCACCCCGGACGCCCGCGCGCGTCCGGGGTGACGGACGTAACAGGCCCCGGGGGTCCCACCCTTCGGGACCGGGGCCGCTGGGGGGCGTCCGGGCGAACTAAAGTCGTCCGTATGACGAGAACTCCGGACAGTGTCGTCCGCTCCTTCATCGACCAGCACCGGCCCGCCTTCCTCGCGGACCTCGCGGACTGGCTCCGCATCCCCTCGGTGTCCGCCGACCCCGGCCGGGCCGGGGACGTCCGCCGCTCCGCCGAGTGGCTGGCCGCCAAGCTGCGCGACACCGGCTTCCCGGTGGCCGAGGTCTGGGAGACGGACGGCCTGCCGGCGGTGTTCGCCGAGTGGCCCTCCGGGGACCCGGACGCGCCGACCGTCCTCGTCTACGGCCACCACGACGTGCAGCCCGCCGCCCGGGAGGACGGCTGGGCGACCGAGCCGTTCGAGCCGACCGTGGTCGGCAACCGGCTGTACGCCCGGGGCGCCGCCGACGACAAGGGCCAGGTCTTCTTCCACACCCTCGGCGTGCGCGCCCACCTGGCCGCCACCGGCCGCACCGCGCCGGCCGTCAACCTCAAGCTGCTGGTCGAGGGCGAGGAGGAGTCCGGCTCCCCGCACTTCGCCGACCTGGTCCGCCGCGAGGCCGGCCGGCTGGCCGCCGACGTCGTGATCATCTCGGACACCGGCATGTGGTCCGAGACCACGCCGACCGTCTGCACCGGCATGCGGGGCCTGGCCGACGCCCAGATCGACCTGTACGGGCCGGACACCGACATCCACTCCGGCTCCTTCGGCGGCGCCGTGCCCAACCCGGCCACCGTCGCCGCGGAGCTGGCCGCCGGGCTGCACGACGCCGACCACCGGGTCGCCGTCCCCGGCTTCTACGACGGCGTGGTCGAGCTGACCGACCGCGAGCGCGCGCTCTTCGCCGAGCTGCCCTTCGACGAGGCGGCCTGGCTGCGGACCGCCAAGTCGTACGGCACCCGCGGCGAGGCCGGCTACTCCACCCTGGAGCGGATCTGGGCCCGCCCGACCGCCGAGGTCAACGGCATCTGGGGCGGCTACACCGGCCCCGGCGGGAAGACCATCGTGCCCGCCTCGGCGCACCTGAAGCTCTCCTTCCGGCTGGTCGCCGGGCAGGAGGTGGAGAAGGTCCGCGAGGCCGTCCGCGGCTGGGTGGCCGACCGGGTGCCCGAGGGCATCCGGTACGAGCTGGTCTTCCCGGGCGCGACCCGCCCGTGCCTGACCCCGCTCGACCACCCGGCGCTGCAGTCCACCGTCCGGGCGATGGGCCGGGCCTTCGAGCAGAAGATCCTGTTCACCCGTGAGGGCGGTTCCGGTCCGGCCGCCGACCTGCAGGACGTGCTCGGCGCGCCGGTGCTGTTCCTCGGCATCTCGGTGCCCTCGGACGGCTGGCACTCGGTGGACGAGAAGGTCGAGCTGGACCTGCTGGCCAAGGGCGTCGAGACCGCCGCCTACCTGTGGGCCGACCTGGCCGAGAACTGGCGGCCGGGCGGCGAGCGCGCGTGAACCGCGGGCGAGCGCGGGCGGGCCGGTGGCGGGCGCGCCCCGGACCGGCCGCCGCGCCGGCCCGACCGTGGGACCCGAACCGTCCGGAAGACTCATCACGTGGGGATGGAACAGTTGAGCACCGTGCCTGAGACCGAACGCCCGCTGAACCTGGCGCTGGCCCGGGCCGGGGTGGACCGGGCGGCCCAGCACCGGTTCGACGAGCCCTGGCTGGCGGCCGCCTGGAGCCACCCGTCCACCAAGGTGCTGCCGATCGCCGGCGGCGAGGCGTTCGTCGTGGACACCGGGCAGGGGACCGAGCTGGTCCTGATGCCCTCCTTCGAGGCGCCGCAGACCGGCGACCGGTACTTCCTCGGCACCGACGAGGACGGCGTCTCCTACTTCGCGCTGGCCGGCGAGAGCCTGCCGGGCCGGCTGGACGGCGACGCCCGCCCGGCCGGGCTGCGCGAGGTCGGCGCGCTGCTCTCCGACCGGGACGCCGGGCTGCTGGTGCACGCCGTCGCGCTGGAGCACTGGCACCGGCTGCACAGCTTCTGCTCGCGCTGCGGCCACCCGACCGAGAAGGCCGGCGCCGGGCACGTGCGGCGCTGCACCTCCTGCGCGGCCGAGCACTACCCGCGCACCGACCCGGCGGTGATCATGCTGATCACCGACGAGCAGGACCGCTGCCTGCTCGGCCGCCAGGCGCTGTGGCCGGAGGGCCGCTGGTCGACGCTGGCCGGCTTCGTCGAGCCGGGGGAGTCGATCGAGCAGGCGGTGGTCCGCGAGGTCGGGGAGGAGGCCGGGGTGCGGGTCGCCGAGGTCTCCTACGTGGCCAGCCAGCCGTGGCCGTTCCCGTCCAGCCTGATGCTGGGCTTCCTGGGCCGGGCGCACCCGGAGGGCACCACGATCACCGTGGACGGCGAGGAGCTGGCGGAGGCGCGCTGGTTCTCCCGGGAGGAGCTGCGGGCGGGCATGGCGGCGGGGGAGATCCTGCCGCCGTCCGGGATCTCGATCGCCCGGCACCTGGTCGAGGTGTGGTACGGCGAACCGCTGCCGGCGGCGGCCCGCTGGTAATTCCGGCGCCGCCCCGGGCGTTCTGCGGATTGGGGGGCGTGCGGAGTTGATCCGCGCGCCCCCAATTTCCTTTTCGAACCCGTCTCCCCAGGATGTTCGTAACCGGAGCGGCCATGTCCAGTACGGGCCCCGGGTCCTCCTCGGGCGGAGTCACCGATCCCGGTCGACTTTGCCGCAAACGCCTGAAAGCCCCTCACCCGTCTCGCTACATTCACTCGGGTGACAATCCCCCGGGGCACCGCCCAATCCCCCAAATACCAGCGCCTCGCCGCCGACCTGCGCCGCCGGATCGCCGAGGGCGAGTTCACCGCCGCGGCCGCCCTCCCGGTCGAGAGCGAACTGGAACGCCAGTACGGCGTCGCCCGCAACACCGTCCGCCTCGCCGTCGACGTCCTGGTCAACGAAGGCCGGCTGGTCCGCCTCCAGGGCAAGGGCACCTACCTGCGCGAGCACCCCGTGCTCGACCACCGCGCCTACGGGCCCGCCTCCCGCCTCGACCCGCAGGACGCCGCCCCCCGCGACTGCCTGGCCGTCCCCAGCGCCGTCTACCGCGGCGAGGCCGCCGAGAGCGGGCGCGAACTCACCGTCGACTTCGAGATGATGATCGTCCGGGCCCGCGTCGACATCGCCGAACGGCTCGGACTGCGCCCCGGCGAGGCCATCGTCGTCCGCCGCCAGCTGCGCATGCTCGACCGCGAGCCGTACTCCATCGAGGAGAGCCACTACCGGGCCGGCCTCGCCGCGGGCACCCCGCTGATGGAGCCGGACCAGATCGACGGCGGCGACGAGGCGGTGCTCGCCGCCCTCGGCCGCACCGAGGTCGGGGCCGTCGACCACCTGGTCGCCCGGATGCCCGGGCCCGAGGAGGCCCAGTGGTTCCAGGGCGGGCCCGGGGTGCCGCTGATGGTCCAGACCCGGGTCACCTACGACCGGCGCGGGCCGGTCCGGGTCATCGAGACCCGCTACTCGGCCGACCGCAGCCGGCTGGTCTACGGCGTCGGCGACCTCGGCGCCCGGGCCTCGCTGCCCGCGCCCGCTGCGCCCGTCGACCCGGCCCGGGCCGACGCGCCGTAGCGGGTGTCCGGCCGATCCCGCCGGGCGGGCGCACCGGCCCGGCGCCGCGGGGGGCGCCGGGCGTTCGGCGTCAGGCGTTCGCGGGGCCGGGCGTCGCGGGGTCGGGCGTTCGCGGGCCGGGCCTTCGCGGGGTCAGGCCGCCAGGGCCTTCTTCACCTGCAGCAGGCTCGGGTTGGTCATCACGACCTGCTCGCCGCCGCCGGTCGGCTTCACCAGCACGGTCGGAACGGTCTGGTTGCCGTTGTTCACCGACTCGACGAAGGCCGCCGACGCCGGGTCCTCCTCGATGTTGATCTCGGTGTAGCCGATGCCCTCGCGCTGCAGCTGGCTCTTGAGCCGGTTGCAGTAGCCGCACCAGGTCGTGCTGTACATCGTCACGCTGCCGGACATCGAGGGGACTCCTTCGGATCGGGAGGGCCTGTCACTGGGGGCGCCGCGCACGTCGCACGGCTCCGGGGGGAGAACGCGCGCCGCCCGGCGGTCATTCCGCGACCGGAGGCACCCGGACGCCACCGGACCGCACGGCCGCTCCGGCGCGCACCCACCCGCACCGGCGCGGGGCCCACCGCGCGCGCCGTCGAGTGCCACAGTCCGCCGTCCACCACGCGATCATCCGGCGATCACACCGCACCTGTGGACAACCCCGCCCGCGATGTCCGCCCGGGCTGAGAGGATGGAACGCATGCAGGAAGACCTCTTGAGCGGCAGCCCGTTCGACGGACACCAGGACGCCCACCGGTCCGGCCACCCCGCCGCCGACGGCGGCCCCGACGCCGTCCTCGCCGGACTCGACCCCGAACAGCGGGCCGTCGCCACCGCCCTGCACGGTGCCGTCTGCGTCCTCGCCGGCGCCGGCACCGGCAAGACCCGCGCCATCACCCACCGCATCGCCTACGGCGTGCGCAGCGGCGTCTACCAGCCCCAGCAGGTCCTCGCCGTCACCTTCACCGCCCGCGCCGCCGGCGAGATGCGCGGACGCCTGCGCCAGCTCGGCGCCGAGGGCGTCCAGGCCCGCACCTTCCACGCCGCCGCCCTGCGCCAGCTCCAGTACTTCTGGCCCCGCGCCGTCGGCGGCCCCGTCCCCCAGCTGCTCGAACGCAAGGTCCAGCTGGTCGCCGAAGCCGCCGGCCGCTGCGGCCTGCGCGTCCAGCGCACCGAACTGCGCGACCTCACCGCCGAGATCGAATGGGCCAAGGTCACCCAGACCGGCCCCGACGACTACCCCGCCGCCGTCGCCAAGTCCGGCCGCGAGGCCCCCCGCGACCCCGCCGAGACCGCCCAGGTCTACCGCGTCTACGAGGAGACCAAGAGCCGCCGCGGGAACATCGACTTCGAGGACGTCCTGCTGCTCACCGCCGCGATCCTGGAGGACCGCCCCGACATCGCCGACCAGGTCCGCGCCCAGTACCGGCACTTCACCGTCGACGAGTACCAGGACGTCTCCCCGCTCCAGCAGCGCCTCCTCGACCAGTGGACCGGCCCCGGCGGCGGCGCCAGCCTCTGCGTCGTCGGCGACGCCAGCCAGACCATCTACTCCTTCACCGGAGCCACCCCCGACTACCTGCTGGGCTTCCGCACCCGGCACCCCGAGGCCACCGTCGTCAAGCTCGTCCGCGACTACCGCTCCACCCCCCAGGTCGTCCACCTCGCCAACGGACTCCTCGCCCAGGCCCGCGGCGAGGCCGCCCGCCACCGCCTCGAACTCGTCTCCCAGCGCGAGGCCGGCCCCGACCCCGTCTACACCGAGTACGAGGACGAACCCACCGAGGCCGAGAACACCGCCCGCCGGATCAAGGACCTCCTCGCGGCCGGCGTGCGCGCCAGCGAGATCGCCGTCCTCTTCCGCACCAACGGCCAGTCCGAGGTCTACGAGCAGGCCCTCGCCGACCTCGGCGTCCCCTACCAGCTCAAGGGCGCCGAGCGGTTCTTCGAACGCCCCGAGGTCCGCGACGCCGGCGTCCTGCTGCGCGGCGCCGCCCGCGCCGCCTCCGACCCCGTCACCGACGGCGCCCCCGACCTCGCCGGACAGGTCCGCGCCGTCCTCGCCACCCGCGGCTTCACCGCCGAACCCCCCGCCGGCTCCGGCGCCGTCCGCGACCGCTGGGAGTCCCTCGCCGCCCTCGTCCGGCTCGCCGAGGAATTCGAACGCGGCCGCACCGCCGCCGGCCAGGGCACCGACCTCGCCGCGTACGTCGCCGAGCTCGACGCCCGCGCCGCCGCCCAGCACGCCCCCGCCGTGGAAGGCGTCACCCTCGCCTCCCTGCACGCCGCCAAGGGCCTGGAGTGGGACGCCGTCTACCTCGTCGGCCTCACCGAGGGCACCCTGCCGATCATCTACGCCAAGACCGACGAGCAGATCGAGGAGGAGCGCCGCCTCCTCTACGTCGGCGTCACCCGCGCCCGCAAGCACCTCACCCTCTCCTGGGCGCTCTCCCGCTCCCCGGGCGGCCGCGCCTCCCGCAAGCCCAGCCGCTTCCTCGACGGGCTGCGCCCCGGCTCCAGCGCCCCCGGCGCCCGCCCCGCCGGGCGCGGCGGGCGCGGCGGCGAGGCCGGCGAGCGCTCCGCCGGGCGCCGGGTCCGCGGCCCGGTCACCTGCCGGGTCTGCGGGCGCGCCCTCACCGAGGCCGTCGAACGCAAGCTGCGCCGCTGCGAGAGCTGCCCCTCCACCATGGACGAGGCGCTCTACGAACGGCTGCGGGAGTGGCGCGCCGCCCAGGCCCGCGAGCAGGGCGCCCCCGCCTACGTGGTCTTCACCGACGCCACCCTGATGGCCATCGCCGAGGACGTCCCCGCCAACCGGCAGGAGCTCGCCGGCATCTCCGGGGTCGGCGCCATGAAGCTGGACAAATACGGGGCCGCCGTGCTCTCGTTGTGTGCGGGGGAGGAGCCCGTCAGGGATCCGGTGGACGTCACGGACGACCAGCCGGACGAACCGGCCTGAGCCGGTCCGGGGCGATCACAGCCGGCGCCGAGGGGCGCCGCGGAGACCGTCGGGAAACTCGCCGGAAAAATAGTTTGCGCGCCGTGCCGGGAGCGCAATAGCCTGCCGGAGCGGTCAAGGGGACGCGATCGCCCGGGGTGACGCCTGTCGCCGCATCCCCTGCACCCACCAGCTTCACCGAGACAGACATCCGAACAGTTCGGAGCCCGGGAGACCAGGCTCCGCTAGGCGCCGAGAGGAGGCGAAGGCAGTGGAAACCATGATCACCAAAATGACTGGCCAGACCGTCGACGCTGCCTCCCTGCGTGCCGCCAGCCTGCGGCTCGCCGCCGAGCTGTGCGGAACCGGTCTGGGTCTCGACACCACCGGTGTCTCCGTCGTTCCCGCTTCCCCCGCCCCCGCTGTCAGTGGCCTCGGACACACTGGCCTCGGCAGCAACGGCATCCAGGGCGGCAGCCTCGACGGCACCCGTATCGAGACTGGTCTGTCCCGCGACTGGGCGTCGGCCGATGCTTCGCGCTCCCTGCGTGATGAGCGACCGACCCAGGCACCGAAGACGGCTGTAGCCATTGCCCTGCATGGCGGCTATGCGCAGGTCATCGGTGCCGGAAACACCCAGAAGCAGAACGAGCAGCAGATCACGCAGGCCATGGCTGTCTTTGCCGACGCCACGGCCGTCCGGATGAGGGCCTTCCGCGGCCCCGAACCCTGGAGAGAACGAACCTGAGCCAGCCTCAGGTCGGCGCCTCCAGGGCCGCGGAACCCCACACACCGGGATCCGCGGCCCTTCTGTTTTGTCCGGTACGCAAGACCACCCAGGCCCCCCGGGGCCTCCGGCCCAGCCCCACCAGTCAGCTGAGCCGGACCCACTGAGAAGACGAGGAAGACGCCCACAGTGTCCACGGTCATCACGCCGCCCACCCCGTCCGTACCGCAGACAAGCCAGACCAAGGCCGACCAGGCCGACCCCCCGGAGGTTCTCCCCATGCAGTTCACCTCGATCGACCAGGCCGAGGAGCTCGGTCTCCCCATCCCGTGCCGTGCCTTCGACCCCGAGGTCTTCTTCGCCGAGACGCCCGCCGACGTCGAGTACGCGAAGTCCCTCTGTGGCACCTGCCCGGTCAAGGACGCCTGTCTGACCGGCGCGCTCGAGCGCCGCGAGCCCTGGGGCGTCTGGGGCGGCGAGCTGTTCGTCCAGGGTGTCGTCGTGGCCCGCAAGCGGCCGCGTGGCCGCCCGCGCAAGACCGAGGTCGCGGCGTGAACCCCGCGTCCGGAGCCGGAACCGTCCGCCGGGGAGAGCAGCCCCCGCCGGACAACGCCCTCCGCCGCTCCGTACGCCTCGCGGCCGCCAAGGCCGACGCCGCCCGCATCCGCCCCTTTCCGACCACGCACCACGAGCAGGACCACCACATGACCGCCGCCGCCATCGATCCGACCGTCCGCGCCGAGCAGACCACCGAACTCCAGATCCAGAACAGGACCCTCGAAATGCAACTCCTCCACGAATCCCTGGCCAGGGCGCATATGCAAGAGCGCCTCCAGGAGGCCGAGCACCAACGGCTCGTCGGCCGACTCGCCCGGGCCCACCGGCTCAAGCGCAAGGCCGAACGCGCCTCGCTGCGGGCCCGCAAGGCCCTCGCCGTCGCCCTGATGTGACCTCTCCGAGGTGACCCGGGCGCCGGCGCGCCGCCATGCCCGGCCCCGGCGGCACCCGGACCCGACGTACCCCCGTCGCGCCGCAGGCCGCCCCCCGACACCGGGGGGCGGCCTGCGGCCGTTGCGGCGGACGGCGGATCAGCCCTCCGCCGACGGGCTCCGGCGCCTGGCCGGGGCCGCCTTCTTGGCCGCCGGGCTCTTCGCGCCCGCCTTCTTCGCCGGCTTCGCCGCCGCTGTCTTCGCCGCCGCTGTCTTCGCCGTCGTCGACGTCTTCGCCGCCTGCTTCGTGGCCGCCGCCGGCTTCGCGGCCGGCCGCTTCCCCGGCGAACCCGCCTCGGCGAACTCCGGCAGCCACTCCAGCATCTCCGCCCGGAACGGCGCCTTCGCACCCAGCTGACACAGCACCCCGATGGTGCTCAGCGTCACCCGGTGGATCAACAGGTACGACGGCGGCAGGTTCAACTGCTTGCCCAGGTTGTACGCGGGCGACCGCGGATCGGCGATCCGCGCCGCCTGCGCCCGCATCCACGCCCGGGTGAAGTGGAACGTCTCCACCGCCGCCGGCTCGATGATCGGCAGCAGGTAGTCCAGCACCGCGTCCGCGTCCAGCTCGACCGAGGGCTTCACGAAGCCCTCCTCGCGCAGCATCGCCAGCACACCCGCCGCGTCCCCGGCCAGCGCCATCCGCAACGACGCCCCGATCGGCGCCGGCAGACCGCCCGGCAACCGGTCGACCGTCCCGAAGTCCAGCACCCCCAGCCGCCAGCCCTCCACCGGGCCGTCGTCCTTCAACAGCCGGAAGTTGCCCGGATGCGGATCCGCGTGCAACAGGCCCGTCCGCGACGGACCGGCGAACAGGAACCGCGCCAGCAGCCGGCCCGCGACGTCCCGCTCCTCCTGCGAACCGGAGGCGATCACCTCCGCCAGCGGCGTGCCGTCCATCCACTCCGACACCAGCACCTGGTCCGCCTGAGCCACCACACCCGGCACCACGATCTCCGGATCGCCCGCGAACTCCTCCGCATGACGGCGCTGCGCCTGCGCCTCCAGCTCGTAGTCCAGCTCCTCGGCGACCCGCTCCCGCAGCTCCGTGATCAGCGGCTTGATGTCCAGGCCCGGAATCAGCGGACCCAGCAGCCAGGCCACCCGGCTCAACTGCGACAGGTCCGCCAGCAGGGCGTCCCCCGCCCCCGGGTACTGCACCTTCACCGCGACCGCGCGGCCGTCGTGCCACACCGCCCGGTGCACCTGGCCGATCGAGGCGGCCGCCGCCGGACGGTCGTCGAACTCCCGGAACAGGCTCCGCCAGTCCTCGCCCAGCCGCTGCGCCAGCGCGGCGTGCACCTTCGCGGCCGGCATCGGCGGCGCGGCGTCCTGCAGCTTGGTCAGCGCCGCCCGGTAGGGGCCGGCCACCTCCTCGGGCAGGGCGGCCTCGAAGACGGACAGCACCTGCCCGAACTTCATCGCCCCGCCCTTGAGCTCACCCAGGACCTTGAACAGCTGGTCGGCGGTGGCCTGTTGCAGCTCGGCGGTCACCACCTCGGCCGACCGTCCGCCGATCCGCTTCCCGAGGCCGAGGGTGGCCCGGCCGGCTATCCCCAGCGGCAGGGCGGCGAGCCTTGCCGTGCGGGTCATTGCCTTGCGCGGAAGATCGCTCACCCGGGCCTCCAAGTCGACACGCCCAAGGCCCCCGGGGCGGGAGCCGACCGTCATACGCCATTGTGCCCGCTCGGCGGCGCGGCCCCGGCCGGATTACGCCGCCCCGCCGGGGCCGAACCCGGCGGGTCAGCCCCGGGGGGCCGGGGCCGCGCCGACGGCCTGCGGGAAGGAGAACAGCCGGTACGGGTCGTAGCGGCGTTTCACCGCGACCAGCCGCGGATAGTTCTCGCCGTAGTAGGCCTGCCGCCAGTCCGGCAGGCCGGGGTCGACGAAGTTCTGGTAGGTCTCGCCGGCGGAGTGCGGGTCGAGCAGCGCGAACCCGGCGTCCGCCCAGCGGCGGGCCGCCGCCACCGCGGCCTCGTCCACCGGGCCGGTGGCGATCACCGCGCCGAAGCTCGCGTTGAACAGCGCGTCGCGGTGGACGTACGCGGTGGCGGTGCGGGCCGGGTCGTTGGCGGCGCCGCCCAGTGCGCTCAGCTGCACCATGCGCTGCTGCCCGGCCTGCCGGTCCCGGTCGAACAGGCCGAGCGCGGCGTCCCAGAGCGCACGCGGCGGCGGGGCGTCGAACAGCCGGCCCCGGTCCACGGCGGCGGTCGGCCGGGCCAGCGCGGCCGCCGGGCCGGTGCCCGCCCGGTGGCACTGGTCCCTGGTGGAGGAGCCGCAGCCGTAGAGGCCCATCATGACCGAGAGGTAGGGGGCGGTGAAGCTGCTCCCGGTGGCCGGCGGTGCGCCCACCAGATCGGTCAACCGGGCGATCTCGGCGGTGAGTTCGGCCTCGGCGCCGACCGAGCCGATCAGCACCGAGACGAACGGGGTCGCACCGGGCGCGGCGTCCCGCAGGCCGACCACGGCGCCGCCGCCCAGCGTCCGCGGGGCGTCCGGCAGCCAGTGCGACCAGGCGTCCAGCAGGTCCACCGCGTGGTCGTAGGACCAGGTCAGGCTGGCGAGGGTGAGGGCGGCCAGCGGGACGGGCGTCATCGTGTAGGAGGTGACGACGCCGAAGTTGCCACCGCCGCCGCCGCGCAGCGCCCAGTACAGGTCGTCGTGCTCGTCGGGCGAGGCGGTGACGGTCCTGCCGTTGGCGAGCACCACGCGGGCCGCCGTCACCTTGTCGCTGGAGATGCCCGCGTGGCGGGTCAGCAGGCCGATGCCGCCGCCCTGGAGGAAGCCTCCCAGCGAGACGGTGGGGCAGAAGCCGCCCGGGACGGCGAGCCCGTGCGGGGCGACGGCGTGGGTGACGTCGACCAGCTGGGTGCCGCCGCCGAAGGTGGCGGCGCCGGGGGTCACCGCGGTGGAGGAGAGCCGGGAGACGTCGATCACCAGGCCGGTGCCGGTGGAGTAGCCGCCGCCGCTGTGGCCGCCGGCGCGGACGGCGATCGGGAGGTCCCGGTCCTGGGCGTAGCGGAGACAGAGGGCGACGTCGGCCTCGTCGGCGCAGTAGGCGACGGCGGCCGGTTCGACGGAGTCGAAGCGGGCCTGGCCGATCTGCTTGGCGGTGCCGTAGGCCGGGTCGCCGGGGAGGACGAGGGTGCCGTGCAGGTGGCCGGAGAGCCGGGACCAGCGTCGTGGCCGGGCCTCGGCCGCCGTGGCGACGGCGGGGGCGGTGGAGACGGCGGTCAGCGGGAGGGCGAGGGCGCCGGCGGCGCCGATGAGCGATCTGCGAGTGATCATGTCGATACCTCTCGGTGAGGTCGTGCACGAGCGTTGCGATCGTTGAGCCGGGGCCGCCCGGGCCGCGTCGGCCGGATGGCCGACGTCACAGTAATCGCTCTGCGCCCCGCCGAGGCGCCCTTTCCTCTCTTCGGGGGGGCCCTCCCCCCCACCCCCCTCCCCACCCCCTCCCTCCTCCTCGGCGCCTCGGCCACGGCCGAGGCGCCGAGGCAGCCCGAGCCGCTTCGGGACCGTCACCGGGGCACGTTGGCCGAAGCCCGAGCCGCCACCGCCGCCACTCGGCCGTGCAGCGTCCACTGCCCTCCGCCGCTCCGGCAGCTGCCCGGAGCGGTGCCGCAGTCGTCGCCCCGGCGCCGTACGGGCGGGCGCCCGAAGTGGCGTCTCGGAGCCGTCGCCCCGGGCACAGCGGTCGTCGGCCCGCTGCCGCTCCGGCAGCTGCCCGGAGCGGTGCCGCTTTCATCGCCCCGGCGCTGTACGGGCGGGCGCCCGGAGCGGTGCCGCAGGTGCTATCCCGGGGCGGAGCCGTCGCCCCGGGCGCAGCGGTCGTCGGCCCGCCGCCGCTCCGGCAGCCGTCCGGAGCGGTGCCGCAGTCGTCGCCCCGGCGCCGTGCGGGCCGGCGCCCGAAGTGGTCTCTCGGAGCCGTCGCCCCGGGCGCACCGGTCATCGGCCCGCCGCCGCTTCGGCAGCCGCCCGGCGCGGTGCCTCAGTGCGGTGGTGTCGGCTGCCAGAGGCAGCCGCAGTCCGGGTGGCCCTTGAGCCGTAGGCGGCGGGGCATGCCGTCCACGGCGGACAGCTCGCACCAGCCGTCCACGCTGGGTGGCCGGCCGCCGTCCAGGAAGACCTGGACGTGCAGGGCCGCGAGCCCGGCGACCGCCGTCGCGAGGGCGGTGTCGCAGGCCGGTGTCGGCGCCCGCCCGGAGCCGCCGTCGGCGAGCTGGGCGAGGATCCGAGGCCAGGCGGCGTCCTCGTCCTCCCGGGCCAGGACCAGGCAGTGGCCGCAGGCCGAGACTCCCGGCAGGACCAGCGGCCCGACCACCCCGTACTCCTCCACCACGCCGACGTACAGGTGCGGGACCCCGGCCCGGAGCAGCTCGCGGGCCTGGGGCGTGCCGCCGGCGAACGCGCCGCTGCCGTCCCGGGGCGCGAGCACCACCAGGTCGGGCAGGCCCGGTCTCGGTTTCCGGTCGCGCCGGCCCGGGCGCCGGGCGGTGGCCCGGTCGACGGCCTCGCGGGCGGCGGTGGACCGGAGCCGGCCGACGTCGGCCGGTGGCAGCCCGGCGGGGGAGCAGTCGGCGGGGGTGACCCGGCCCGAGTCGGCCACGGTGACCGTCCCGATGCCGCCCGCGGCGAGGACGGCGGCGACGGCCGCGCCGATCCGGCCCGCGCCGCGGACCTCGACCGCGTGCTCCGGCCGCCGGGCCAGCACGGCGGGGGCGGCGCCGGGCGGTGCGTGGATCAGCGACAGCGAGGCGAGGTCGGGGCCGAGCAGGTCGCGGTGCGGCTGGGGGAAGCGGGCCAGGGCGTGGTCCGCGGCCTCGGCGTCGTCGAGCACCCCGGCCTCCTCCAGCAGGTCGAGCAGCGAGTCGGCGGGATCGCTGCCGAAGCCGATCCGCTCGCCCTCGGCGAGGAGCGCGGGCCGGTCGCGCGTTCCGTCGACGAGGCCGAGGAACTCGCGCAGGGCCGTGTCGGCGGCGTTGCCGAGCACCCCCGCGTGCTGCGGGATGGTGCCGAACTGGAGGGTGTCCGAGTCCCGCCAGCTGCGGGAGAGGGCGGGCTTGAGGGCGAGGCGCACGGCGGTCTTCCTTCCGATCGTTTCCGGACGGCTGACGGCAGCATGCCCGATCGGGGCGGCGGGGTGCGGTGCGTTGTCCACAGGGACGGGCTCATGATCGGATAAGCCGTTCGCACACCCTGTGGATAACTTGGCGTCCGGTCCGATGTCGGATTCCGGACACCCTCCGTAGGCCTTTCGTTCCCGATCGCTCCACGAAACATTTCGGCCATGGCAGCGGACTTCTGTCAGGGGGAACGGGTAACGTCGTGTGCCATGGCAGCCGAACGGGACTCCCATCCCTCGGCGTCGCCTCGGCGTGCCCGTGCAGCGTCCGGGTCGCACACGGCGGCGCCGAGTACGCGCGGGCGTCCGGAGCAGCGTCCCGAGCAACGGCCCGAGCAGCGCCCGGAGCCGCAGCCGGGGGCCGCGCTCGACCGGTCCCGGGTGGAGGTGCGGCGCAGTGCCCGCCGCAGCCGGACGGTGTCCGCCTACCGCGAGGGCGACCGCACGATCGTGCTGATCCCGGCCCGGATGTCGCACGCGGAGGAGCAGCGGTGGGTCGCCCAGATGCTGGAGAAGCTGGCCGCGCAGGAGAGCCGCCGGGTGCTCGGTGACGATGCGCTGGTGGCCCGGGCGCGCGAGCTCTCGGGGGCCTACCTGGGCGGTCGCGCCCGGCCCGCCCAGGTCCGCTGGGTGACCAATCAGAACTCGCGCTGGGGGTCGTGCACCCCGAGCGAGCGGACGATCCGGCTCTCGCACCGCCTGCAGGGGATGCCGGAGTACGTGGTCGACTACGTGCTGCTGCACGAGCTGGCGCACCTGCTGGTGCCGGACCACGGCCCGGACTTCTGGGCGCTGCTGGAGGCGTATCCGCGGACGGAGCGGGCGCGCGGCTATCTGGAGGGCGTGGTGTCGGCGGCCCGGCTGCCGCACATCCCGGGGGCCCGGCACGAGGCCCCGTCGGAGCCCGGTCCGGCGGAGTCCTGCGGCTGAGCGGTCACCCGGGGCACCGCGGAGGAGCGGGCGGAACGGGTGGAGCGGGCGGAACGGACGGCGAGTGCTTCAGCCGGTGAGCTCGCGGGCGCGCGCGACGAGGTCGCGCACGGACTGGTCGGTGAGCTCGGGCAGGCGGTCGTAGTCGAACCAGCGCAGGTCGAGCGACTCCTCGCTGATCAGCGCCTGGGCGCCGGGCGGGGCCAGCGCGATGTACTGGACGTCGAGGTGGGTGTTCTCGGGCCGGTCCTTGCCGGTGCAGCGCACCTGGTGGCGGTCGAGCTTGACCGGGACCGGCGCGCCGTCGCGGGCGAGCAGGACGAGGTCGGGGATGCCGGACTCCTCGGTGGCCTCCCGCAGCGCGGCCGAGGCGAGGTCGCGGTCCCCGGGTTCGCAGTGGCCGCCCATCTGCAGCCACCGGCCGACCTTGGGGTGCAGGGTCAGCAGGACGCGTCCGGCGGCGGGGTCGACGACGGCGGCGCTGGCGGTGACGTGGGCGGGCAGGCAGGAACGGTACAGGCCGTCGGGCTGCTCCGCGAGGTGCCGCAGGTAGGCCAGCCGCAGCTGCTCCTGCTCGGGCTCGGCGGGCCGCCAGTCGCCCAGGGCCCGGACGGCGTCGGCGTGCAGGGCTCCGGCGCGGTCCGTCTCGGTGGCCGTCATGCGGTGGGCTCGCCCTTCCCGTGCTCGTCGTCGCCGTCGTTCTTCGTCAGGTCGGGCTTCGGGTCGCCCGAGCCGGTGCCCGGGGCGCCGCCGGCGGCGGCTTCGCCGAGCAGCTTGTCGAGGGCGTCGAAGTCGATGCCGCCCTCCAGGTCGTCGCCGCTGCCCCGGTGCACGAAGGCGTCCGGGTCGTCGAGGTCGGCGGCGGTGGGGAGCATGTCGGGGTGCTGCCACAGGTCGTCGCGGCCCTCGGTGCCGCGGGCGTCGGCCAGCAGCGCCCAGAGGCGGGCGGCGTCGCGCAGCCGGCGCGGGCGCAGTTCGAGGCCGACCAGGGTGGCGAAGGTCTGCTCGGCGGGCCCGCCGGCGGCGCGGCGGCGGCGGACGGTCTCGCGCAGGGCGCCGGCCTGCGGCAGGTGGGGCTCGGCGGCGGCGTGCACGACGGCGTCGACCCAGCCCTCGACGAGCGCGAGCGCCGTCTCCAGCCGGGCGAGCGCGGCCTTCTGCTCGGGGGTGTCCTCGGGCTGGAGCAGGCCGCCGGCGAGGGCCTCCTGGAGCGCCTCGGGGTTGCTCGGGTCGAGCTGGCCGACGAGCTCCTCCATGCGGGAGCTGTCGACCTTGATGCCGCGGGCGTAGGCCTCGACGGCGCCGAGGAGGTGGGCGCGCAGCCACGGCACGTGGGCGAAGAGCCGCTGGTGGGCGGCCTCGCGCAGGGCGAGGTAGAGGCGGACCTCCTCGGCGGGCACGCTGAGGCCCTCGCCGAACTCGGCGACGTTCTGCGGCAGCAGCGCGGCCTTGCCGGCGGGGGCGAGCGGCAGGCCGACGTCGGCGGAGCCGACGACCTCGGCGGCGAGGGCGCCGAGCGCCTGGCCGATCTGGGTGCCGAACATGGCGCCGCCCATGGAGCGCATCATGCCCAGCAGCGGGCCGGCCATGGCCTGCATCTCCTCGGGCAGGACGCCGCCCATGGCGTTGCCGACGCGCTCGGCGACCGGGTCGACGAGGTCCTTCCAGACCGGGAGGGTGGCCTCGATCCACTCGGCGCGGCTCCAGGCGACGGCGGTGCCGGCGCCGGACGGGAAGGTGGTGACGCCGTCGAGCCACAGGTCGGCGAGGCGGACGGCCTCGGCGACGGCGGTGCGCTCGACGGCGCTGACCGAGCGGTCCTTGCTCTTGCCCTCGACGGGCTCGGCGACGACGGTCTGCCGGGCGATGTCCTTGGCGAGGTCCCAGTTGACCGGGCCGCCCTCGAACGAGAGCATCTGGCCGAGCTGCTGGAAGGCGGCGCCGAGGTCGTTGGGGTTGAGGCCGCCGAACATCGCGGCGAACGGGTTGTCGCCGGCGCCGGGCCCGCCCGCACCGGGGGTGCCGGGCATGCCGGGCAGGCCCATGCCGAACAGGGCGCCGAGCGGGTTGCCGCCGGAGAATCCGAAGGGCTGCGGGCCGCCGGACTGCGCGCCGCCGCTCTCCTCCTTCTTCTGGTCGTCGTCGGGCTTGGCCTTGCCGTCCTCGGGCTCCTCGGGCGGAACGCCGAATCCGAAGGGAAGGTCGCTCACGGGGTCCTCGATCCGGTCGGCCGTCATACGGGTGGTGGCGGTGAAGTCTGCGCGCCCGGGGCGGTCGGCGGAGTGGGGGACTCCCGGCCGGTGGACGGCTCCCGCGCGGCCGGACCGCGCCGGGTGCACCGCCGGGCCTCCGCCTCGGGCAGGATGGACGTACGTGACACACGTACGTACGCACATAAGCTAACCGTGGAGGATGGCCGGTGAGTTCCCCGCCCTCGGACGTTCGCTCTGGGCTGACCGGAGGAGAGGACGCCCCGGACATCACGGCGTCGCCGCCTCCAGCCTATGCCGGAAGACCGCTGACCGTGGCCGTCACGGGCGCCGCCGGGGTGCTCGGCGAGCGGGTCGCGGCCCGGCTGGTCGCCTCGCCGGGGGTGAAGCGGGTCCTGGCGGTGGACGACCGGCGCGGCGAGGTGCCGGGGGTGCAGTGGCGGGTCCTGGACGTCCGGGACCCGGCGGTCGCGGAGCGGCTGGCCGGGGTGGACGTGGTGGTCCACCTGGCGATGGACCTGGGCATGGAGTCGGACCCGCGGGCGCGCAGCGCCTACAACGTGCGCGGCGCGCAGACGGTGCTGACGGCGGCCGCGGCGGCCGGGGTGCACCGGGTCGTGCTCTGCACCTCGGCGATGGTCTACGGCGCGCTGGCCGACAACGAGGTGCCGCTGGCGGAGGACTCCGAGCTGCGGGCGACCGAGGAGGCCTCGCTGGTCGGGGACCTGCTGGAGATCGAGCGGCTGGCCCGGCGGGCCCCGCGCGCGCACCCGGGTCTCCAGGTGACGGTGCTGCGCCCGGCGGTGGTGGTCGGCCCCGGGGTGGACACGGTGCTGACGCGGCACTTCGAGGCGCCTCGGCTGCTGGTGGTGGCGGGTTCGCGGCCGTGCTGGCAGTTCTGCCACGTGGACGACCTGGCGGCGGCGCTGGAGTACGCGGCGCTGGGCCTGGTCGAGGGCGAGGTGACGGTCGGCTGCGACGGCTGGCTGGAGCAGGAGGACGTGGAGCGGCTGTCGGGGATCCGGCGGATGGAGCTGCCGGCCTCGCTGGCGCTGGGCACGGCGGCCCGGCTGCACCGGCTGGGGCTGACGCCGGCGCCGGCCGGGGACCTCGCGTACACGATGTACCCGTGGGTGGTGTCGGGGAGCCGGCTGCACGAGGCGGGCTGGCGTCCGACGCACACCAACGAGGAGGTGCTCGCGGAGCTGCTGGCGCAGGTGGCGGGCAAGCACGCGGTGGCGGGCCGGCGCCTCGGCGGCAAGGAGGCGGCGACGAGCCTGGGCGCGGCGGGGGCGACGGTGGCGCTGGTGGGTACGGCCGCGCTGGTGCGGCGGGCGCGCAAGCGGCGCCGGTTCTGACGTCCGGAGCCGGTCCCCGCTGCGGCGGTGCCCCGGGCGGTGGTCCGGGACACCCCGGTTCCCGTGACGCGGAATCCCGTCCGCGTGATGCGGAAGGCGCTTGCCGCCGTCCGCCGCGGATGGGCCATCATGAGGGCATGCCCGAGAACCACGACCCGATCCGCCTGCTCGCGATCCGTGACACCCCGCTCTCGCTCGACGAGGTGTACGCGGCGGTGGGCGACGACGCGGCCGGCGGGACGACCGTCTTCGTCGGGGCGGTCCGCGACCACGACGGGGGCCGGCCGGTCTCCGCGCTGGAGTACAGCTGCCACCCGTCGGCGGAGCGGGAGCTGCGCCGGGTCGCCGAGAAGGTCGTCGCCGACTTCCCGGTCCGGGCGCTGGCCGCCGTGCACCGGGTGGGCCGGCTGGGGATCACCGACAAGGCCGTGATCGTCGCCGTGTCCTGCGCGCACCGCGGCGAGGCGTTCGACGCGGCCCGCCGGCTGATCGACGACCTCAAGCACGAGGTGCCGATCTGGAAGCACCAGGTCTTCGCCGACGGCGGCGAGGAGTGGGTCGGCGCCGGCGACTGCTGAGCACCCGCCGGACCCCCCGTGTCGTGCAGGCACGCCGGTCGCTCACTCGAACGGGTGTGGGACGGTGCGCCGGATACTCCCTGGCAGTGAGCCGATCGGCCGTGCCGTAACCCGGACGGCGCCCGAAGCGTTGTCCGGCCGGGTGGTTAATCTGCTCATAGACACGACGAGCTGGGAGTACTGAGATGGCTGTGCTCGCCTGGTTGATCATTCCCTGCGTCGCCGGGGTGCTGGCCACCGTGTGGGCGGGTTGGGCCCAGCGGGCCCCGCGGGCGACGGGGGACCCGGCCTCGCTGGCCGAGCACCAGCGGTTCATGGCCGCGATGGAACGCACCACGGCCTCCGGCGCCCCGCGCGAGCGCCCCGAGCGGTAGCGCCGGGCCCGGCGGCGCCCGGCCCGCCGGGCGCGCCGTCACCGGCGTCCCGTACTGTCGAGGCATGCCACGCCGCTCTGCGACGATGCTCGCCGCCACCCTGCTGCTCATAGCGCTGCTCTGCGCCTCGGTGCTGATGAAGGTGCCGTACACCGAGATGAGCCCGGGTCCGACGTACAACACGCTCGGGGTGCAGGAGAAGACGGGGACCCCGGTGATCACCATCACCGGGCACGAGTCGTTCCCGGCGAGCGGGAACCTCAACATGACGACCGTCCAGGTCACCGGCGCCAAGTACGAGCCGAGCCTGGTCAACGCGGTGGTGGGCTGGCTGCGCGACGACGTGCTGGTGGTGCCGCACGACAACGTCTACCCGAAGGGCCAGACCGACGCCGACGCGAAGCGGCAGAACGCCGAGGAGTTCGCGCTCTCCGAGGACCACGCCCGCACCGCGGCGCTGAGCCAGCTCGGCATCCCGATGGGCAGCGAGCTGATCGTCCAGAGCGTCACCGCCGGCGCCCCGGCCGAGGGCCGGCTGCACGCGGGGGACCAGATCGTCGCGGTGGACGGCACCCCGGTCGCCGACGCGGACGCGGTCGCCAAGGCGGTCACCCGGCACCAGCCCGGCGAGCCGGCGGTCTTCACCGTGGTGCCGCGGGTCAAGGAGGGCTCGGCCGAGCCGGGGGTGCGCACCGACATCAGCGTCCCGACCGTGAAGTCGCCGGACACCGGCGCCGCGATGGTCGGCATCCGCCCGGGCCTGCGGCACACCTACCCGTTCCGGATCGACATCGGCCTGCAGGACGTCGGCGGGCCCAGCGCGGGCCTGATGTTCTCGCTCGGCATCATCGACAAGCTGACCCCGGGCGACCTGACCGGCGGGCGGTTCGTGGCCGGCACGGGCACCATCACCGACGCCGGCGAGGTCGGCCCGATCGGCGGCATAGCGATGAAGCTGATCGCCGCCCGGGACGCGGGCGCCGAGTACTTCCTCACCCCGGCGTCGAACTGCGCCGAAGCCTCCAAGAACACCCCGTCCGGCCTGCGGCTGGTCAAGGCGGAGACGCTGGACGGCGCGCTGAAGGCGCTGGAGCAGATCCGCTCCGGGCAGACCTCCGCGCTGCCGTCCTGCGCCCCGTAGGGCCCGGCGGGCCTCAGGAGAAGGTCGCCAGCAGCGCCTCGGTCAGGCCCGGCACCAGGTCGGGGCCGGTCAGCACCTCGCGGGCGGTGTCCTTGGAGCGCAGCCGCAGCGCGATCTCCTTGCCGCCGTCGCGCAGCACGGCGGCGGTGATCCGCACCTCCTCGCGCTTGGGGTGGTTGGCCACCCACTCGGCGAGCTGGGCGTCGCTGGCGTTGCGCGGGCGGGACTGCTCGGCGCCCGGCGGCAGCATCAGGCGCTCGACGACCAGGGCGCAGCCGGCCACGGCGTCCGGCCAGGCGATGGTGCCGAGGAACTTGTCCAGCTCCATGCCGGCGGGCAGCTCGTCCTGCTCGACCGGGGTGAGGCCGGGCTCGGTGCCGTCGGCGAGGCCGAGCTGCTTGGCGATGCGGGGGTCGGCCTTGCGCAGGGCGGCGCTGTCCACCAGGGCGAAGAGGCGGGCCGGGAGGTCCCAGCCGAGGGTGGCGGCGTACTCGTCGATCTCCAGCGCGGCCCGGGTCAGCGGGCTGCCGGCCGGGAGGGTGGAGACGTCGTCGGGGAGGTTGGATCCATCGGACATGTCTCAATCCTCACACGCCGGGCGCCCCGCGCGCGGCCTCCGCCCGCCGGGGGCCCGGGCGCGGGCACGGTGCGGGCCCGGGCGGGACCGGGGGAGGGCCCCGGTTCCCGAGTTGTCGTAACCGTCTGCTAACGGTGGGAACTCGGCCAAAGACTGGTTAAGTTGCACTGAGGACCGACCGACTACACGACGACACAGCTGAGGTGCCACCGTGGTATTCCAGATGCCGGAACGCTCAGGACCGGGGTTCCGGCGAAGAGGAGGACCGCCCTCCCGGCGGGCGCGGGTGGGCCTGCTGACCCTGGGCGTGCTCGCGGTGCTGTTCCTGCTCTTCGTCATGTTCGCCGGGTTCTGGACGGACTGGCTCTGGTTCAGGTCGGTGCACTACTCGTCGGTCTTCACCACCCAACTGTGGACGAAGATCGGCCTGTTCGCGGTGTTCGGCCTGCTGATGGCGGTGATCGTCGGCTTCAACGTGTGGCTGGCGCACCGGCTGCGGCCGCCGCTGTCGGCGATGTCGGTGGAGCAGCAGAGCCTGGACCGCTACCGCTCGGGCCTGGCGCCGTTCAAGCGCTGGGTGCTGCTCGGGGTGTCGCTGGTGATCGGGCTGGTGGCGGGTGCCGCGGCCTCGGGGCAGTGGCGGACCTGGCTGCTGTGGACGAACGGGACGCCGTTCGGCACGAAGGACCCGCAGTTCGGCAAGGACGTCTCGTTCTACGCCTTCGACCTGCCGTTCTACGAGTTCCTGCTGGGCTTCGCGTTCAGCGCGGTGATCGTCTCGCTGCTGACCTCGGTGATGGTGCACTACCTGTACGGGGGCCTGCGGCTGCAGGGGCCGGGCCGCCGGGCGAGCGTCGGCGCGCAGGGGCACCTGGCGGTGCTGCTGGGCGTGTTCGTGCTGCTGAAGGCGGTGGCGTACTGGCTGGACCGGTACGCGCTGGCGGTGAAGACCGGCTCCTACAAGGGCGTGTCCGGCTGGACGGGCCTGCGGTACGTGGACGCCAACGCGTTCCTGCCGGCGAAGACGATCCTGTTCTTCGTCGCGGTGATCTGCGCGGTGCTGTTCTTCCTGACCCCGGTGCGCCGCACCTGGGCGCCGGCCCTGATCGGGCTGGGGCTGATGGTGCTGTCGGCGGTGCTGATCGGCGGGGTGTACCCGGCGATCGTGCAGCAGTTCCAGGTCAAGCCGAACGAGCAGGCCAAGGAGACGCCGTACATCCAGAAGAACATCGACGCGACGCGTGAGGCGTACGGGATCGCCGACAGCCAGGTCGTGCAGTACGAGCCGGCGAACGGGACCAACGCGGACGCGCTGAAGCCGGACGCGCAGACCATCTCGGACATCCGGCTGCTGGACCCGAACGTGGTCGGCCCGACGTTCCAGCAGAACGAGGCGCTGCGCAAGTACTACGCGTTCCCCAAGTCGCTGGACGTGGACCGCTACGGCGACCAGGACACCGTGCTGGGCGTGCGCGAGCTGGACCTGAACGGCATCCAGCGGAACTGGATCAACGACCACTTCAACTACACCCACGGCTACGGCGTGATCGCGGCCAAGGGCAACCAGGTGGACGCCAACGGCAACCCGGTCTACACCGAGTCGGCGCTGCCGACCAAGGGCGCGTTCGGCGACTACCAGCAGCGGATCTACTACGGCGAGAAGACCTCGACGTACTCGATCGTCGGCGGCGGCTACCAGGACATCGACTACACCGCGGAGGACGGCACCCCGGTGCACTTCTCCTACGACGGCGACAGCGGTGTCGGGCTGGGCAACCCGCTGACCCGGGCCGCGTACGCGGTGAAGTTCGCCGAGCCGCAGATCCTCTACTCCAGCGCGATCCGGGACGGCGCGAAGATCATCTACGACCGCACGCCCAAGGAGCGGGTCGAGAAGGTCGCGCCGTGGCTGTCGATCGACGCCGACCCGTACCCGGTGGTGGAGAACGGCCGGGTGGTGTGGGTGCTGGACGGCTACACCACCTCGGACGGCTACCCGTTCTCGTCGAAGACGACGCTGGGCGACGTCACCAAGGACTCGCTGACCAACCAGCGCGGTGAGCTGCTGACCGCCGCGAACCAGGTCAACTACATCCGCAACTCGGTCAAGGCCACCGTGGACGCGTACACCGGCGAGGTGACGCTCTACCAGTGGGACGAGACCGACCCGGTGCTGAAGACCTGGATGAAGGCGTTCCCGGGCACGGTGAAGGCCAAGGCCGACATCCCGTCGGAGCTGGCACCCCACCTGCGCTACCCGCAGGACATGTTCAAGGTGCAGCGCGACCTGCTCGCCGAGTACCACATGACCGACGCCGGCGGCTTCTTCAACGGCACGGACATCTGGCAGGTGCCGACCGACCCGACCACCAACAGCAACGAGGTGCAGCCGCCGTACTACCTGACCGTCCGGATGCCGGACGCGAAGGAGGCGTCGTTCTCGCTCACCACGACCTTCGCCCCGCAGGGCCGGGACAACCTGGCCGCGTTCATGTCGGTCAGCGCCGACCCGGGCCCGGACTACGGGAAGATCCGGATCGCCAAGATCCCGACCGGTGCGGGGGCGCTGGGCCCCAAGCAGGTGCAGGCGAAGTTCAACTCGGACCCGCTGGTCGCCAACCAGCTGACCCTGCTGAAGACCGGCACCGACTCCGACATCGAGTACGGCAACCTGCTGACCCTGCCGGTCGGCGGCGGCCTGCTGAACGTCGAGCCGGTCTACCTCATCGGCCGCAGCGCCAAGGTGCCGGTGCTGAAGAAGGTGCTGGCGACGTACGGGAACGAGAACGCGGTCGTCGCGGTGGAGGACAACCTGGAGAAGGCGCTGGCCAAGGTGCTCGGCGGCGCGGTGACCGGTGCGCCGGCCACGCCCACGGCGCCCGGCACCACGCCGACCGCTCCGACGACGCCCACCACGCCCACCACGCCGACCACCCCGACGCCGGGCGGCACGGTGACGCCGGAGCTGCAGAAGGCGATCGCGGACGCGGTGAAGGCCAACAACGACAGCCAGGCCGCGTTCAAGAACGGCGACTGGGTGGCCTGGGGCCAGGCCCAGAAGGCGCTCAACGACGCGCTCAAGGCGGTCGAGGCGGCCGAGCAGAAGGCCGGGATCACCCCGGCCCCGACGCCGACGGGAACGGCACCGGCGACCCCGCCCGCCACCCCGCCGGCCACCGGAGCGGCCTCGCCCGCACCGAGCGGCAGCCCCTGAGCTGCGGCGATCCCGCGGTAACCGATTTCCGCTCCACCCCGCGCCCGTGCTATGGTTCAACCACAACGACGCGGGGTGGAGCAGCTCGGTAGCTCGCTGGGCTCATAACCCAGAGGTCGCAGGTTCAAATCCTGTCCCCGCTACTCAGTAGCCCGAAGGCCCGGAGGATTCTTCCTCCGGGCCTTCGGTGTTTGCGCGCGCGGACGGGTGGGGGCGCTCCGGTACCATCGAGCGTCGCCAAGGACGACGGCAGCGGGGTTTGTGGAGGCCAAGAGTCGGGAAGTCGACAAAGCGCCGAAGCAATTTCGTCGGCTTCGGGTCCGCCCCGCCGAAATCGGCCGGGGCAGGTGTACGCGGGTTGCGGGTGATGCGACGATGGGACACATGGGGGACGCCGCCCGGCTGCTGACCGGCCGTCGGGTCCGCGGGCTCCCCGTGGGGTCCCCCCGGCCCCGGGCCGGAGGACGACGCCGCGACACTCGGGGGGAGTGGGAGTCGGCATGAGGCTGATCGGCAGGAACGGGGCAGGGGCGAAGCCGGCGGCGACCACCGAGTCGGACACCGAGGCCTGGGCGGAGAGCCCCGAACGGCGGCCCGGCGCCCTGCCCTCCCAGCGCACCAGCGGACTGGCCGAGCGCCGTCCCGGCGGCGGCTGGGGCCCGGACTCCCTGGTGCACGTCCCGGCCGGCGGCCTGGCCGCCGCGCCCGTTCCCCGCGGCGCCTCGTCCGACGGCCCCCCGGGCCCCGGCGTCGAGAGCGACACCGGCTTCGACTCGGCGAGCTTCGAGACCGCACTGGCCGCGCGCGAGCAGGCCGCCCTGGAGGCCCGGCACCGGCGCGCCGCCGACGACGGCGACCCGGACGCCGCCGCCCGGCTGGGCACCCTGCTGCTGCGCCGCGGGGACCTGGAGGACGCCGAGCCGTACCTGCGCGGCGCCGCCGCCGCCGGGCTGCGCGCCGCCGCCAACAACCTGGGCGTGCTGCTGCACCAGCGCGGCCACCGGGCCGAGGCCGCCCAGTGGTGGCGCCAGGCCGCGGTGGCCGGCAGCGCGCCCGCCGCCCACGCGCTCGGCCTGCAACTGCGCGACCAGGGCGAGGAGGAGGCCGCCGAGTACTGGCTGCACTTCGCCGCCGACCACGGCCACCCGCTGGGCGCCTACGCGCTGGGCGACCTCATGGAGCACCGCCGGGACGTGCGCGCCGAGCGCTGGTTCAAGGTGTCCGCGGACGCCGGGCACCGCGAGGCCGCCTACCGGCTGGCCCGGATGCGCGAGGCCGCCGGGGACAAGGAGACCGCCGAGGCCTGGTACCGGATCGCGGCCGCCCGCAGCCACGCCCGCGCCGCGCTGCGCCTGGGCGTGCTGCTGGAGGACCGGGCCGGCGGGGAGCAGTCGCTGCTGGACGAGGCGGCCCGCTGGTACCGCCAGTCGGCGCAGAACGGCGAGCCGCGGGCCGCGTGCGCGCTGGGCTACCTGCTGCGCGACGGCGGGGACCTCGCCTCGGCCGCCGAGTGGTGGCAGGAGGCGGCCGAGGCCGGCGACGGCAACGCGGCCAACGCGCTGGGCGCGCTGCACGCCTCGCGCGGCGAGGCGGCCGAGGCCGAGCGCTGGTACCGCGGCGCGCTGGAGGCCGGCGACCAGAACGGCGCGTTCAACCTGGGCCTGCTGTGCGCCGGGGCGGGCCGCGACCAGCAGGCCGAGCAGTGGTACCGCCGGGCCGCGTATGCCGGGCACCGGGAGGCGTGCAACGCGCTGGCCGTGGTGCTGCTGCAGCGCGGCGACGAGTCGGGCGCCGAGCCGTGGTTCTCCAAGGCCGCCGAGGCCGGCAGCGTGGATGGCGCGTTCAACCTGGGCGTGCTGCACGCCGGGCGCGGCGAGCACCGGCAGGCCCAGGAGTGGTACGCGCGCGCCGCCGCGGAGGGGCACGGCGAGGCGGCGCTGCAGCTGGCGGTGGTGCAGGAGCAGCGCGGCAACGCGGCGGGCGCGCTGGAGCGCTACCGGCAGGCGGCGGCGGGCGGATCGGCGGAGGGCGCGTTCCGGCTGGCCTCGGTGCTGGACCGGCGCGGGGACGCGGACGCGGAGGCCGAGCACTGGTACGCGGTGGCGGCGGACGCCGGGCATCGCCGGGCGCAGGTGCGGATGGGGGTGCGGGCGGCCGAGCGGGGGGCGCTGGAGATCGCCGAGAGCTGGTACCGGCGGGCGGCGGAGGCCGGCAGCCGCAGTGCCGCGTTCAACCTGGGGCTGCTGCTGGCCCGGCAGGACAGCGAGGCCGAGGCGATGCTCTGGTACACCCGGGCGGCGGACGCCGGGCACGGGCGGGCGGCGCTGCGGCTGGCGCTGCTGGCGCTGCGGCGGGGGGAGCCGGTGCTGGCGGAGGGCTGGTGCCGGCGGGCCGCGGACTACGGTCCGGCGGAGGTCGCCGAGCGGGCGGGCCGGCTGCTGGGCGCGCTGCACGCGGAACTCAGCGCGTAACCGGGCGCGCGGCCGTGGGCCGCGGCGTGCGCCGCGTCGCGCGCGCCGGGAAGGTTCAGGCGGTGGCGGCGGAGCAGTCCGGACACAGGCCGCGGTAGGTGATCTCGGCGCCGGAGAGGGTGAAGCCGAACCGCTCGGCGTCGGGCAGCGCGGCCAGCGGGTCGCCCTGCGGGTGGACGTCGCGGATGGCGCCGCAGCCGTAGCAGACCAGGTGCTGGTGCGCGTGGTGGGCGTTGGGGTCGTAGCGCTTGGCGCGGCCGTCCGTGGCGACCTCCAACACCTCGCCCAGGCCGACGAGTTCGCCGAGGGTGTTGTAGACGGTGGCGCGGCTGATCTCGGGCAGGCGCTCGACCGCGCGGGAGTGCACCTCGTCGGCGGTCAGGTGGACGTGCTCGCCGTCGAGGACCTCGGCCACGACCCGGCGCTGCGAGGTCAGCCGCCATCCACGTCCGCGCAGTCTCTCCAGCAGGTCGCTCATGGGATCAGGGTAAGTGACACGCCGAGTCTGGTTCCAGTGTTGACTTAGACAAAGTCCAAGTTAGGATCGGTTCGTCACGACCGGATCACGCGGAGGCCCCTCACATGACTACCCAGGACGAGCTGCGCCCCACCCTCACCACGGAGGCGGGTGCCCCCGTCGCCGACAACCAGAACACCGAGACCGCCGGTGTCGGCGGTCCGGCGCTGATCCAGGACCAGCAGCTGTTCGAGAAGCTCGCGCACTTCAACCGCGAGCGCATCCCGGAGCGCGTGGTGCACGCCCGCGGCGCCGGTGCCTACGGCACCTTCACCGTGACCGCGGACGTCACCGCGTACACCCGGGCCGCCTTCCTCTCCGAGGTCGGCAAGCAGACCGAGACCTTCCTGCGCTTCTCGACCGTCGCCGGCAACCTCGGCGCGGCGGACGCGGTGCGCGACCCGCGCGGCTTCGCGCTGAAGTTCTACACCGAGGAGGGCAACTACGACCTCGTCGGCAACAACACCCCGGTGTTCTTCATCAAGGACGCGAGCAAGTTCCCGGACTTCATCCACACCCAGAAGCGCGACCCGTACACCGGCTCGCAGGAGGCGGACAACGTCTGGGACTTCTGGGGCCTGTCGCCGGAGTCCACCCACCAGGTGACCTGGCTGTTCGGCGACCGCGGCATACCGGCCTCGTACCGGCACATGAACGGCTACGGCTCGCACACCTACCAGTGGCAGAACGAGGCCGGCGAGTACTTCTGGGTGAAGTACCACTTCAAGACCGACCAGGGCGTCAAGAGCCTCACCCAGGCCGAGGCCAACCTCCTCGCCGGCGAGGACCCGGACAGCCACCAGCGCGACCTGCGCGAGTCCATCGAGCGCGGCGAGTTCCCGACCTGGACGGTGCAGGTCCAGATCATGCCGGCGGCGGACGCGGCGAACTACCGCTTCAACCCGTTCGACCTGACCAAGGTCTGGCCGCACGCGGACTACCCGCCGATCGAGATCGGCAAGCTGGAGCTCAACCGCAACCCCGACAACGTCTTCGCCGAGGTCGAGCAGTCGATCTTCTCGCCGTCGCACTTCGTGCCCGGCATCGGCCCGTCCCCGGACAAGATGCTGCAGGGCCGCCTGTTCGCCTACGCGGACGCGCACCGCTACCGCGTCGGCATCAACGCCGACCACCTGCCGGTCAACCGCCCGCACGCCACCGAGGCGCTCACCAACCACCGGGACGGCCACCTGTACGACGGCCGCCACGGACGCCGCAAGAACTACGAGCCGAACAGCTTCGGCGGCCCGGTGCAGACCGGCCGCCCGCTGTGGGCGCCGCTGCCGGTCGAGGGTGCCACCGGCACCCACGAGGCGCCCTCGCACGCCGAGGACAACGACTTCGTGCAGGCCGGCGACCTCTACCGGCTGCTGGGCGAGGACGAGAAGCAGCGGCTGATCGGCAACCTGTCCGGCTTCATCGCCAAGGTCTCCGCCGACCGCGAGGACATCGTCGAGCGCGCGGTGGGCAACTTCCGCCGGGCCGACGCGGACTTCGGTCAGCGGCTGGAGACGGCGGTGCGGGAGCTGCGCAAGCAGCGCTGACGCACCCCGGCGCGGGGCCCGGTGAGGGGCCCCGCCGAGCGGCGGGCCCCGAGTGCCGTTGGAGAACCGGCACCCGGGGCCCGCACCACGTCCGCGGCGGTCAGACGCTCAGGCGGCGCAGCGCCTCCTCGTGGAGCACGCCGTTGGAGGCGACGGCGTCGGCGCCGCCCGGGCCCGGGACGCCGTCGAGGCCGGTGAAGCGGCCGCCGGCCTCCTCGACGATGATGCAGTTCGCCGCCATGTCCCACAGCGACAGCTCCGGCTCGGCGGCGATGTCCACCGCGCCCTCGGCGACCATCATGTACGACCAGAAGTCGCCGTAGGCGCGGGTGCGCCAGCAGGCCCGGGTGAGGTCGAGGAACGGGTCGAGGCGGCCGCGCTCCTCCCAGCCGGTGAGCGAGGAGTAGGAGAAGGAGGCGTCCTCGATCCGCGAGACGCCGGAGACCCGGATCCGGGACGCCTTGGCGAGGCTGCGGCCGGCGAACGCGCCGAGGTCCTTGGCGGCCCACCAGCGGCGGTTCAGCGCGGGGGCGGAGACCATGCCGACGACGGGGCGCTCCACGCCGTCCGGGCCGTCCTCCATCAGCGCGATCAGGGTGGCCCAGACCGGGACGCCGCGGATGTAGTTCTTGGTGCCGTCGATCGGGTCGATCACCCAGCGGCGCGGACCCGAGCCCTGCAGGCCGAACTCCTCGCCGAGCACCGCGTCGCGCGGGCGGGCCCGCTGCAGGACGCCGCGCACCAGCTCCTCGGCGGCCTTGTCGGCGTCGCTGACGGGGGTGAGGTCGGGCTTGGTCTCGATCCGCAGGTCGAGCGCCTTGAAACGCTCCAGGGTGACCGAGTCGGCCGAGTCGGCGAGGACATGGGCGAGTCGGAGGTCGTCGTGGTAGTCGGCCATGGTCGAAACCCTAGCGCTCCGCTCCGCCCGACGGGTGGATCCGCCCGCCGGGCGGCTCGGCTCAGTGGGCGGATCCGCTGAGCTGGAGGCCGATGACCCCGGCGATGACCAGGGAGATCGAGACGAGCTTGAGCACCGAGCTGGACTCGCCGAGGAAGAGCATGCCGTAGATGGCGGTTCCGGCGGCGCCGATGCCGGTCCACACCGCGTAGGCGGGGCCGACCGGGAGGGTCTTCAGGGAGAGGGTCAGCAGGCCGAAGCTCCCGAGGGCGAAGACGCAGAAGCTGATGGTGGGCCAGAGCTTGGTGAAGCCCTCGCTGAGCTTGAGGTTGATCGCGAAGCCGGTCTCCAGCAGGCCGGCCAGGATCACCAGGGCCCATGCCATCGCGTGCTCTCCCTGTCGGTCGGCGGGATCGGTCGGTGGACCGGGCCGTGAACCGGCCCGACTTTCCTATGATCACCACGAGAGGGCGGTCCGACACCTCGAATGCCGAAACCGGTGCGGCGGCGGCGGTCAGTCGCCCTCGCGCGCCTCCTTGCTGGCCAGCAGGCGGCGCAGCGAGTAGAGCCGCGCCGGGTCGGCGTGGCCGTCGGCCACCCAGGCGTCCAGCGCGCAGTCCGGCTCGTCGTGGCTGCACGCGCGCGGGCAGTCCTCGGTGCCGGGCTCCAGGTCGGGGAAGGCGTGGATGACCCGGGACGGGTCGATGTGCGACAGGCCGAACGAGCGGAAACCGGGCGTGTCGATCACCCAGCCGGCGTTCAGCGCCTTCTTCGAGCCCGGCTTGGCGCCGGGCGGCGGCGGCAGCCGCAGCGCGAGCGCGGAGACGGTGGTGTGCCGGCCGCGGCCGGTGACGGCGTTGACCTGGCCGGTGGTCCGCTGCCGCTCCGGGACGAGGGCGTTGACCAGGGTGGTCTTGCCGACGCCGGAGTGGCCGATGAACACGGTGCGCAGACCGCGCAGGTGCTCGCGGACGGCCTCCGCGCCGGTGGTCTCCAGCTCGTCGCGGCGGGTGACGACGTACTGGATGCCGAGCGGCGCGTAGGACTCCAGCATCGGCGCGGCCGGGGCCAGGTCGGCCTTGGTGAGGACGAGCAGCGGCTCCATGCCCGCGTCGTAGGCGGCGACCAGGCAGCGGTCGATCAGCCGGGGCCGCGGCTCCGGGTCGGCCAGCGCGGTGACGATGGCGAGCTGCTCGGCGTTGGCGACGACGATCCGCTCGTAGGGGTCGTCGTCGTCCGCGGTGCGCCGCAGCACCGAGGCGCGCTCCTCGACCCGGACGATCCTGGCCAGGGTGTCGGCGTCCCCGGAGAGGTCGCCGACCAGTGAGACCGTGTCGCCGACGACGACGCCCTTGCGGCCCAGCTCGCGGGCCTTCATGGCGACGACCTCGTGCTCCTGCTTGGTCCCCGGGTCGACCAGGCAGGTCAGCCGGCCGCGGTCGACGGTGAGCACCATCGCCTCGGCGGCGTCCTCGTGCTTGGGCCGGATCCGGGTCCGCGGCCGGGAGCCCCGGCGCGCGGGGCGGTTGCGGATGTCGTCCTCGTCGGCGTCCTTGCCGTAGCGGCGCATGTGCCCAGTCCCCCGCTCAGCCGCCCGCCACCGGTCCGGCGAGCAAGTCGTCCCACATGGCGGGGAAGTCCGGCAGGGTCTTCGCGGTGGTGGCCACGTTCTCCACCTGGACGCCGGGCACGGCGAGGCCGATCACCGCGGCGGCGGTGGCCAGCCGGTGGTCCTCGTAGGTGTGGAAGACGCCGCCGGTCAGCTTGCGCGGGCGGATCCGCAGGCCGTCCTCGGTCTCGCTGACGTCGCCGCCGAGGCCGTTGATCTCCTTGGCGAGGGCGGCCAGCCGGTCGGTCTCGTGCAGCCGCAGGTGGGCGATGCCGTAGAGGTGGGACTCGGAGTCGGCGAGGGCGGCGACCGCGGCGATCACCGGGGTGAGCTCGCCGACGTCGTGCAGGTCGGCCTCGATGCCGTGGATCCGGCCGGTGCCGGTGAAGCGCAGGCCCTCGTCGGTGAACGTACAGCTGCCGCCCATCCGGGTGTAGAGGTCGCGCAGCTGGTCGCCGGGCTGGGTGGTGTGCTTCGGCCAGTCGCGCACGGTGACCTGGCCGCCGGTGACCAGGGCGGCGGCGAAGAACGGCGCGGCGTTGGAGAGGTCGGGCTCGACGACCAGGTCGCGGCCGAGCAGAGCGCCGGGGGTGACCCGCCAGACGTCCTTCTCGCCGCCGTCCCCGGGCGCGTCGACCTGGACGCCGGCCAGGCGCAGCATGTCGACGGTCATCCGGATGTGCGGCAGCGAGGGGACGGGTCCGCCGACGTGCCGGACCTCGACGCCGTTGTTGTAGCGGGCGCCGGAGAGCAGCAGGGCGGAGACGAACTGGGAGGAGGCGGAGGCGTCGAGTTCGACGGTGCCGCCGTCGAGGGCGCCGGTGCCGTGCACGGTGAGCGGGAAGGTGCCGCGCCCGTCGTCGTCGATCCGGGCGCCGAGCACCCGCAGGGCGTCGATGACGCCGTGCTGGGGGCGCTCGTGGCTGCGCGGGTCGCCGTCGAAGTGGACCGGGCCGTCGGCGAGGACGGCGAGCGGGGGCAGGAAGCGCATGACCGTGCCGGCGTTGCCGACGTCGACCGAGGCGGGGCCGCGCAGCACGGGGGCCGGGATGACCCGCCAGGCCTCGCCGCCGCCGGTGCCGCCGGTGTCGTTGTTGACCTGCTCCTCGATGGTGACGCCGAGCGCGCGCAGGCCGTCGGCCATCAGCTGGGAGTCGCGGCTGCGCAGTGGGCGGCGGACCCAGCCGGGGCCGTCGGCGAGTGCCGCCAGCACCAGGGCCCGGTTGGTGACCGACTTGGAGCCGGGGATGGTGACGGTGGCGTCCACGGGGGTGGTCGCGACGGGAGCGGGCCACAGGGTCTCGGTCATGGGCCCAAGTCTAGGGGCCGTGCCGCGGCTCGCCCGTTCGCCTCCGATGCGGGGGCCGGGCGGTGGCCGGGGCGGGGTACGGGCCGGGGTGCGGGGCGCGGTGCGGTGGCGCGCGGGAGCCGTCAGAGGGGGCGCAGCAGCCAGCTCGCGCCGAGGGCGAGGGCGGCGAGGGCGACGACGAGGAACAGGGTGGTCCAGGCGAGGCCGGGGATGCCGGTGAGGCGGGCGAGCTGGTCGGCGTCGGAGTCGCCGCCCTGGCCGTACCGGCGCTGCTGCTGGAGTTCGAGGACCGGGCGGACGGCGCCGAGGAGCAGGAACCAGGTGCCGAGGTAGGCGAAGCCGGCCTGGACCTCGGGGGAGCCGAACCAGGAGACGAGGAAGAAGGCGCCGCCGGCGAGCAGCACCACGAGGAAGCCGAAGGCGTTGCGGACCCGGACGATCAGGGCGAGCAGCAGGGCGATCGCGAGCCACAGCAGCAGGGTGATCCGGTCGGCGGCGAGCAGGGCGGCGCAGCCGAGGCCGAGCAGGGCGGGGGTGGTGTAGCCGGCGGCGGAGACGAGGACCATGCCGGGGCCGGTGGGGCGGCCGTAGGTGAGGGTGAGGCCGGAGGTGTCGGAGTGCAGCCGAATGCCGTCGAGCCTGCGGCGGGTGGCGAGGGCGGCGAGGCCGTGGCCGCCCTCGTGGGCGATGGTGACGGCGCCCCGGGCGACCAGCCACAGCGGGCGGGCGAGGACGGTGAGCAGCGCGGCGGCGCCGGTGGCGAGGACGAGCCAGCCGGGCGGGGCGGGCTGGGTGCCGGTGACGGCGGTCCACAGCTCGTCGAGGGTCCTGGCGTCCATGGGTCTCCTCCGCCTCGTCTCGGCCGTCCCTTCCGGGGTGGCAGCCTGCCATGGGGAGGACGGCGGGCGGGGGCCGGGTGGTTCTGCGCGGCGGCCGGGGGACGGGGGCGGTCGGGGCCGTGGCAAGCTGACGGTATGTGTGGTCGCTTCGCCGCGAGTACCCGGCCCGAGGACATCGTCGAGCTGTTCGGCGTCCAGCAGTGGGATCCGGCCGAGACGCTGGACCCGAGCTGGAACGTCGCGCCGACGCAGAGCGCCTTCGTGGTGCTGGAGCGCCTGGCGAAGGGCGCTCCGGGGCCGGTGCGCCAGCTGCGGGTGCTGCGCTGGGGGCTGGTGCCGCAGTGGGCGGGGTCGCCGGAGACGGCGGTGAAGATGATCAACGCCCGGGCGGACACGGTGCACGAGAAGCCGGCGTACCGGCAGGCGTTCGCCTCGCGCCGGTGCGTGCTGCCGGTGGACGGCTACTACGAGTGGCAGACGGTGCCGGGGGAGCGGGGGAAGGCGCGGAAGAAGCCGTTCTTCGTGTCCCGGGCGGACGGCGCGCCGCTGGCGCTGGCGGGGCTGTACGAGTTCTGGCGCAACCGGGCGGTGCCCTCGGACCACCCGGAGGGCTGGCTGGTGACGTTCACGGTGGTGACGACCGAGGCCGAGGAGCTGCTGGCGCCGATCCACGAGCGGATGCCGCTGTTCCTGGACCCGGGGTCGTTCGACGCGTGGCTGGACCCGGGGCTGGACGACGGCGGGTCCGAGGAGCTGCGGCGGCTGCTGATAGCGCCGCCGCCGGGCGCGCTGCGGGTGGTGCCGGTCTCGCCGGAGGTCGGCAGCATCCGCAACAACCACGCCGGGCTGACCGAGCCCCACACCGAGGCCGAGTACGAGACCACCCTGTTCTGACCGTCGTCCGCCGCCGAGAGGACCACCGCCATGACCGCCGACGAGCCCGTCGAGGAGCCCGCCGACCGGGAGCCCGCCGCCGTGACCACGGAGTCGGTGCCCACGCCCGCCGGGGACGCCCGGATCACCCTGCACCCGGCGGCCGCGCCGCGGGCGGTGCTGGCGCTGGGGCACGGCGCCGGCGGCGGGATCGAGGCGCGGGACCTGGCGGCGCTGGCCGCGGCCCTGCCGGCCCGCGGGGTGTCGGTGGCGCTGGTGGAGCAGCCCTGGCGGGTGGCGGGGAAGAAGGTGGCGCCCGCGCCGCGGACGCTGGACGCGGGCTGGCTGCCGGTGGCCGAGCGGCTGGCCGGCCCGGGCCTGCCGCTGGTGGTGGGCGGGCGCAGCGCCGGGGCCCGGGTGGCCTGCCGGACCGGGGCGGCGAGCGGGGCGGTGGGGGTGCTGGCGCTGGCGTTCCCGCTGCACCCGCCGGGGAAGCCGGAGCGGAGCCGGGCCGAGGAGCTGCTCGGCTCGGGGCTGCCGACGCTGGTGGTGCAGGGGGCGAAGGACCCGTTCGGCGGGCCGGCGGAGTTCCCGGAGCTGCCGGCCTCGCACGGGCTGGTGGCGCTGCCGGCCGGCAACCACGGGTTCGAGGTGCCGAAGCGGTCGGTGACGGGGCAGCGGGAGCTGCTGGACCTGATCGTCTCGGCGGTCGGGGACTGGGTGCTGCGGGTGGTGTGAGCCGGGCCACCGGGGGCCGGGAATGCACGCGGGGCCGCCGTGGTTGACACGGTCGTCAGTCGGAGTCCCGTGGAAGGCAGGGCAGATGGGTTCGATCGCGTGCCCCGAGCGGCCGGAGGAGCGCGAGGCCGCGTCGGCGTTCACTCCCTCCTGGTCGGACTGGGTTGTCGGGAGCGAGAAGTCCGTCGGCCCGATATCCTCGCTTTCGGGGCGGCCTGCCGTGGGCCGCGACCGTCATGCCGAGGAGGTGGGTCCGGTCGTCGGGACCGAGCACGAGACCGAACCGGGCCGGGGCCCGGAGGAGGGCCTGCCCGCGGGCGGGGCGCTCACCGGTGAGGAGCTGGCCGAGGCGATCGGTGAGGACACCTTCCGGGTGTCGGCGGAGGAGACCGAGGAGGCCCGGCGGGAGCGCTTCGAGCGCGACGCCCTGGGCTACCTGGACCCGATGTACTCGGCGGCGCTGCGGATGACCCGCAACCCGGCCGACGCGGAGGACCTCCTCCAGGAGGCGTTCGCGAAGGCGTACGCGTCGTTCCACCAGTTCCGCGAGGGCACCAACCTCAAGGCGTGGCTGTACCGCATCCTGACCAACACCTTCATCAACTCGTACCGCAAGAAGCAGCGGGAGCCGCAGCGCACCGCCGCCGAGGAGATCGAGGACTGGCAGCTGGCCCGGGCCGAGTCGCACATGTCGACGGGTCTGCGCTCGGCGGAGACCCAGGCCCTGGACCACCTTCCGGACAGTGATGTGAAGGACGCCCTCCAGGCCATTCCGGAGGAGTTCCGCATCGCCGTCTATCTCGCGGACGTCGAGGGCTTTGCGTACAAGGAGATCGCGGACATCATGGGTACTCCCATCGGTACGGTGATGTCCCGGCTGCACCGCGGCCGCCGACAGTTGCGCGGCATGCTGGAGGACTACGCCCGTGAGCGCGGGCTGGTCCCGGCCGGCAGCGGGGCAGGGCAGGAAGCGAAGGGCTCGGGCTCATGAGCTGCGGCGATCCGCACGACACCGAGTGTGGCGAGGTCCTCGACCACCTCTACGAATTCCTCGACAACGAGATGGCCGAGGGCGACTGCGTCAAGCTGCGCGTGCACTTCGAGGAGTGCTCGCCGTGCCTGCGGCAGTACGGACTGGAGCAGGCGATCAAGGCGCTGATCAAGCGTTCCTGCGGCTGCGACGACACCCCGGCGGACCTGCGCGGCAAGGTGCTGGCCAGGATCGACTCGATCCGGGCCGGGCAGCGGTCGGGCGAGGCCGTGGTGGTCGCGGTCGAGACGACGGTCGAGGTGCACGCCGAGGCGACCGGCGAGCCGGCCGGGCCGGGCCGTGCCGCGGAGGCGGCGGCCGGGACCTGACGGCGGGTGCGCCGGACGGCGCACACCCGACGACGGACCGGGGCGGCCCCGGGAGCGGATGCTCCCGGGGCCGTTCGCTGTCCGCGTCCCCTCCGCCCGCGCGACGCCGTCACTCGTTCGAGTGAGTTGGCGGTGTGCCAGCAGCGGCATTGCGCGATCACGCGTCCCCGTGCCGGAGTGGCGCCCTATCCTCTGACGGACGCTCACCACCGCCCGCCCGCCGCCGTTCCGGCGCGCACCCGGGCGGGCGGCGGGCCGGGACGACGGGCCAGGGCGGCGCGGGCCAGCACGCGGGGAGGTCGATATCGCCATCGCTACCGACAGTGGAGACGCGGACCTGCCGCCGGGCGCCGCGCGCTACCTCGTGGCCGTGCCGGTGCTGGCGGCCTGCTGCCTGCTGACCCTGCTGCCGTTACCCGCCCCGGCGGCCGCGGCGCACTGGCCGGGCGGGCCGGTGGACTGGCCGAAGGTCGGGCTGCTGGCCTTCCTGCACACCTGCTGGGAGTCGCTCGCCCAGGGCCTGGCGACGCCCTGCCTGCGGCTGACGCTGCTGCTGCTGCGCCGCCCGCCGCTGCGCGCCCGCAGGCCGGTCCGGCCCGGTGTCAACGCCTTCTTCCCGGTGCTGTTCGCCGGGGTGCTGATGCTGCCGCCGGCCGCCGCCGGGCTGGTCGCCGTCCCGGCCGCGCTGCTCGGTGCCGCCGAGGCGGAGGGCCGGCGGCGCCAGGTGTGGAACGGTGCGCAGCTCGCGCTGTCCGCCTTCGCGGCCGCCGCGGTGTTCCACCTGCTGGCCGGGCCGCAGCTGCTGCTCGGCTCCCGCTTCCCGGCCGCGCTGCTGCCCGCGTTCGCCGCGCTCGGCGCGTTCTGCCTGGTCAACGGTGTGCTGGTGGGCGGGATGCGGGTGCTGGCGGAGGGCCGGCGGCCGACCGTGCTGCTGCGCGGCGCCTCCGCCGCCCTGGGGGTGCCGGTGCTGGTGCACGCGGCGGGCGGGCTGATGCTGGCCGTGCTGTGGCAGGGGCCGTACGGCGCGTTCGCGGCGCTGCTGGCCCTGCTGCCGCTGACCATCTCGGCCTGGGTGTTCGCCCAGGGGCACCGGGAGCGCGACGCCCACCAGGCGACCGTCCGGGCGCTGGTCCAGGCGGTGGAGATCAAGGACGCCTACACCCGGGGCCACAGCGAACGGGTCGGCCGGGCGGCGGTGCTGATCGCCGATCAGCTGGGCATGGAGGCCGAGCGGCTGCGGACCCTGCGGTTCGCGGGCATCCTGCACGACGTCGGCAAGCTGGGCGTCGCCACCGAGCTGCTGCGCAGAAACGGTCCCCTCACCGAGGCGGAGCGCCGGGCCGTCGAGGTGCACCCGGTGCACGGGTACGAGCTGGTGCGCGGGATCGCCTTCCTGGGCGAGGCGCACGCCGGGATCCTGCACCACCACGAGCGGATGGACGGCCGCGGCTACCCGGCGGGGCTGGCCGGCGAGCAGATCCCCGAGTTCGCCCGGATCATCTCGGTCGCCGACGCCTTCGACTCGATGACCTCCACCCGCTCCTACCGGCGCGGGCGGCCGGTCGGCGAGGCGGTCGCCGAGCTGGAGCGCTGCTCGGGCAGCCAGTTCGACCCGGTGATGGTGCGGGCGCTGGTGGACGCGCTGGCCGTGCACGACTGGCAGCCGGTGCTGCCGCCGTCCCCGGACTGCATCAAGGCGGTGCCGGACATCCCGCTCGGCGTCCCCGAGCCGGCGCCCCGGGCGGCCCCGCGCGGGGTGCCGGTCCAGGGCGGCGGCAGCGTGCCGACGACCGGACCCTCGTGAGCGCGCGGCGGGGTGCGCGAGCGGGCGCGAAGGTTTCACCGGGGAGCGCGCGGTGGCTTCCGGGCGCCGGGCGCGCGGGTGCACCGCAGGCTCGCGCCGGTGCGGTGCGCGCGGTGCACGGGGCGGCGCTCGCGCTGCTGGCGGCGGCCTTCGGGGCGGTGGCGGTGCGCGGCCCGGCCCAGCCGGGGGTGGCGCTGGCGTTCACGGCGCTGATCGCCGTCGGCGAGTGCGTGCGGATCACTCTTCCGGGCGACCGCGAGCAGGCGCCGATCGGGGCGGCGGGGGCGCTGGCGTACGCGCTGCTCGGGCCGCTGCGCGGGCTGCCGGCCGGACCGGGAGTGCTCCAGGTGGTGGCGGTGACCGGGGCGGGCCTGCTGCTGGCACTGCTGCCCGCGGCGGTGCGGGCGGCGGGCCGGGCGGCTTCCCGCCCCGCCGGCGCCGGGCCCGTCGGACCGGCGCCGTGGCGCGAGCGGGCCCGGTGCGACGGCGCGGCGCGGCGGCTGCTCGGCGCCGGGTTCGCGGCCGCCGTGTTCCAGCCGCTCTACAACAGCGGCGTGGTGGACCGCTTCTCCGCCGACGGTCCGGCGTACGGCGTGTTCCTGACGGCGGTGGCCGCGCTGGCCGCGCTCTGCGACGCGGTGCTGGCGGCGCTGCTGCGCCGGGCCCGCAGCGGGCTGCGGTTCCCGGCGGCGCTGGAGGACGAGCTGCGCTCGCTGTTCGGGATCGGCTCGGCGATCGCCGCCACCGGCATGCTGGTCAGCCTGGCCGCCGGGGAGGTGGGGCTGTGGGCGCTGCCGCTGTTCTGCGCGCCGCTGCTGCTGGCCCAGGTGTCGTTCCGGCGGGCGGCGGCGGTACGGGCCACCACCGGGCAGGCCATCGCCAGCCTGGCCAAGGCCACCGAGGTGGCCGGGTACACGCCGCCGGGACACGCCCGCCGGGTCGCCGACACGGCCTGCGCGGTCGGCCGCGAGCTGGGGCTCGGCACCCGGGAGCTGGCCCTGCTGGAGTACGCGGCGCTGATGCACGACGTCGGGCAGCTGTCACTGGTGGAGCCGGTGCCGGGCGGGGCGACGGCGCTGCTGCCGGACGAGGAGCAGCGGCGGATCGCCCGGCTGGGCAGCGAGGTGATCCGGCGCACCGGGGTGCCGCGGCGGGTCGCCGAGCAGGTCGCCCGGCTGGCCGACCCGTTCCCCGGGCCGGACGGCGGGCGGGCGGTGCCGCTGGCGGCGCGGATCATCCGGGTGGCCAACGCGCACGACGACCTGCTGACGGCGGCCCGCGGGCGCGGGGTGGGGGAGGCGGTGGGCCGGCTGGAGGTGCTGGAGGCGCTGCGGCTGGGGCGGGGGCGGGTGTACGACGCCAGGGTGGTGGACGCCCTGGTGCGGGTCCGCGGCTGACGGCGCCCGGCGGCCGCGGGCGGGGCCGGCCGGCCGGGTCGGGGGGCGGGGAGGGGGTGTCCGGGGTTGAGGCGGCGGGGCCGGGCGGGCAGGCTGGGGGAGGGGCCGGAAACGGGCCGGGACGGAACCGGGCAACCCCGGCGGTGGGGAGCGCGGGCGGCGGCCGTCGTGGTTGGATGCGGTCGTAGCGTGGAAAACCGACCCGGGACACCGGGCCCGTGACGCGGGAGCGGTCGCGGGACTCGAGCGGACGACGACGGCAGGGACGAACGTGAGGATCTTCCACCGGGCACGGCACCGGCCGTCCGCCACCTGGCGGCAGACGACCGACCGGGCTTTCACGTTGATCGGCGACGGCCGGTACGAGGACGCCGGCGCCCTGCTGGTGATGGCGGCCGACCTGGAGCCGTGGCTCTCGGACTCCTGGTTCAACCTGGCGCTGCTGCACAAGTTCCGCCGCGACTGGGAGCAGGCCCGGGCGGCCGGGCTGCGGGCGGTGGCGCTGCTGGACCGCGAGCAGGGCGCCCCGGACTGGTGGAACCTCGGCATCACCGCGACCGCGCTGCAGGACTGGCCGCTGGCCCGCCGGGCCTGGCAGGCGTACGGGCTGAAGCTGCCCGGCGGCCCCGGCGCGCGCGAGGAGGGGCCGGTCAGCCTGGACCTCGGGACGACCCCGGTGCGGCTCTCCCCGGACGGCGAGTCCGAGGTCGTGTGGGGCCGCCGGCTGGACCCGGCCCGGATCGAGGTGCTGTCGATCCCGCTGCCGTCCTCCGGCAGACGCTGGGGCGAGGTGGTGCTGCACGACGGCGCCCCGCACGGCGAGCGGGTCACCGACGGGGTCGCCTACCCGGTGTTCGACGAGATCGAACTGTGGGCGCCGTCCCCGGTGCCGACGTACGTGGTGCTGCTGCAGGCGGCGACCGAGGCGGACCGGGACGCGCTGGAGCGGCTGGTCGCGGACGCGGGCTACGCGGCGGAGGACTGGACGTCCTCGGTGCGGCTGCTGTGCCGGGCCTGCTCCGAGAGCCGGATGGCCTCGGACGACGGCCACACCGCCCACCACGACCCGCACGACGACGGGGACGCCGCGCACCCCGGCCACCTGAGCCACCTGAGCCCCGGCGCGGGCGGGATGTCCTGGCTGGCCGAGCGCGAGTGCGGGATCGCCGCGCCGGCGCACCTGGTGCGGGTGCTGCTGGACCGCTGGGCCGCGGCCTCGCCGGGAACCCGGGTGTACCGGGATCTCGAAGAAGTGTGCTGAGTCCGCTGAGTACCCTGGTGCGGTACGCGTAGGCCTATGGAAGCGGAAGACATGGCGGAGCAGGAGCAGCACGAGCACGACGAGACCCCGAAGGTGGTCGGCGAGCAGCCGGACCCCTCCAAGGGCACGGCGCGCCCGATCACCGTCTACGGCAACCCCGTGCTGCACCGCGAGGTGAAGGACGTGACGGCCTTCGACGGCGAGCTGTCCGCGCTGATCGACGACATGTTCCAGTCGATGTACGCGGCGGAGGGCGTGGGCCTGGCCGCCAACCAGATCGGCGTGGATCTGAAGGTCTTCGTCTACGACTGCCCGGACGACGAGGGCGTGCGCCACATCGGCCACGTGGTCAACCCGGTGCTGGAGGAGTTCCCCAAGGACCGCCGGCGGGTGCTGGACGACGGCAACGAGGGCTGCCTGTCGGTGCCGACCGCCTACGCCGAGCTGCCCCGCCCGGACTACGCGGCGGTGACCGGCCAGGACAAGGACGGCAACCCGATCCGGGTCGAGGGCACCGGCTTCTTCGCCCGCTGCCTGCAGCACGAGACCGACCACCTGTTCGGCTTCCTCTACATCGACAAGCTGTCGAAGCGGGACCGCAAGGACGCCCTGCGGCAGATGGCCGAGGGCACCGCGCGCTACGCGACGGTCGCGAACGACTGACGCCGCCCGGGAACTGACGGAGGGCCGGTGGGCAGCAGCCCGCCGGCCCTCCGCCGCGTCCGGACTCAGCCGCGGGCGCGGGCGGTGGAGTCGCGGGCGACCAGGACGGGGGTGAACAGGTAGTCCCGGGCCCGGCCGCCGTGGCCCTCCAGCTGGCGCCAGAGGGCGTCGGCGACGGCGGCTCCCATCTCGTCGATCGGCTGGCGGACGGTGGTGAGCGGCGGGTTGCTGTGGGCGGCGAGGTAGCAGTCGTCGTAGCCGATCACCGAGAGGTCGCCGGGGACGCTGCGCCCGGCCTCGCGGGCGGCCTGGACCACGCCGAGGGCCATCAGGTCGCTGCCGGCGATCACGGCGGTGACGTCCGCGTCGAGCAGCTGGCGGGCGGCCGCCGCGCCGCCGGCGATGGAGTAGGCGGACTCGGCGTACCAGTCGGCGGGGGGCTCCCCGCCGAGCAGTTCGCGCATCGCCCGCCGGTAGCCGTCCAGGCGGTTGAGCGAGGGGCGCAGGTAGCCCTGGCCGCCGGCCAGGCCGATCCGGCGGTGGCCGAGTTCGCGCAGGTGGGCGACGGCGATCCGGGCGCCGAGCGCCTCGTCGGTCGCGACGGTGGGGACGGCCAGGCCCTCCACCCGGCCGCTGACCAGCACCATCGGGATGCCGCGCTCGTGCAGCAGCCGGTAGAAGCCGTGGTCGGCGTTCGGGTTGGCGTGCCGCCCGGAGACCAGGACCAGGCCGGAGACGCCCTTGCGGAGCAGGACGTCGATGTAGCCGAGTTCGGCGGTGCCCTGGCGGGTGGAGGTGCCGACCACGGCGGTGAGGCCGTGCTTGGCGAGCTGCACCTCGATCGCGGAGGCGAGCAGCGGGAAGACCGGGTTGTCGAGTTCGGGCACGACGATGCCGATCAGCGCGCCCTGGTGCGGGTCGTAGCCCTGGTCGGGCTGCCAGCCGAGCTCCCGCATGGCCTCGGCGACCTTCACCTTGGTGTCGTCGGAGACGCCCGGCCGGTCGTTGATCACCCTGCTCACCGAGGCGGCGCTGACGCCCGCCCGGGCGGCGATGTCGCGCAGTGACGGGCCGCTCAATTGGTCCTCCGGTCTGGTCCGGCCTGCATCTTACAAAGCCCGGCGCGGCAGGCCGCGCACCAGGATGAAACGATCTTAGCAACATATTGCGCAACAGTTTCATCGCCGTTACGGTTCCCTCGTCGGCTCCGATAAGCGGAATGCCGCCATCCGTTAACCTGTCCACCCGCCCCGAGGAGCCCCATGGACCCGGCCAGCAGCCACCGCCTCGCCGCCCGCCACCAGCCGCACCACGACGGGTCCGCGCGGTACGTCGGCGACCTCGCCCCTCGCCTCGGGCAGCACGTCGACCTGCTGGTCCGGGTGCCCGCCGGGCAGGAGGTCGAGCGGGTGTTCCTGCGCTCCGTCCCGGACGGCGAACCGCACTTCACGGCCGCCGCCGTCGACCGCGTCGACGACACCGGGACCACCTGGTGGCGGGCCGCCCTGGAGATGGTCAACCCGGAGATGAACTACCGGTTCTGGCTGCACACCCCGGACGGCGGGCGCTGGCTCACCGCCGCCGGCCTGCACGACCACGACCTGCCGGACGCCACCGACTTCCGCCTCACCGCGCACCCCGCCCCGCCCGCCTGGGCCGCGGACGCGGTGGTCTACCAGATCTTCCCGGACCGCTACCACCGCTCCGGCGAGGCCCCGCTCGCCGCCTGGGCCCGCCCGGCCGACTGGGACACCCCGCTGCGCACCGGCGACGCCGAGGCCCTCCAGCAGATGTACGGCGGCGACCTCTGGGGCGTGGTGCGCAAGATCGACCACATCCAGCGGCTCGGCGCCACGGTGATCTACCTGACCCCGTTCTTCGAGGGCCGCTCCAACCACCGCTACGACGCCGTCTCCTTCGACCGGGTCGACCCGGCGCTCGGCGGCGACGAGGCGCTGATCGCCCTCACCGCCGAGGCGCACCGGCGCGGCATCAAGGTGATCGGCGACATCACCCTCAACCACTCCGGCGACGAGCACGCGTGGTTCCGCACCGCGCAGTCCGACCCGGCGAGCCCCGAGGCCGGCTTCTACTTCTTCGGCGACGGCGGACCGGACGACTACGCGACCTTCCTCGGCGTGCGCACCCTGCCGACCTTCGACCACCGCTCGGCCGAGCTGCGCCGCCGCCTCTACGAGGGCCCCGACTCGGTGATCGCCAGGTACCTCGGCGCGCCCTTCCACCTGGACGGCTGGCGGGTCGACGTGGCGCAGATGGCCGGCCGGCGCGGCGACGTCGAGCTCAACCGCCTGGTCGCCACCACCACCGCGGCCACCGTGCGGGCCGCCAACCCCGACGCCGTCCTGCTCGCCGAGCACCAGCACGACGCCTCGCTCGCGCTGGCCGGCGACGGCTGGCAGGGCACCATGAGCTACGCGGGCTTCACCCGGCCGGTCTGGAGCTGGCTCGTCGAGAAGCACGACCAGAAGGACTTCTGGGCCGTCCCCGGGCCGATCCCCGACTACGACGCCGCCCGGGTGCGCGCCACCATGACGGCCTTCGGTGCCGCGCTGCCCTGGCGCAGCCGCGCCCACAACCTGACCCTGCTGGACTCGCATGACACCGCCCGGTTCCGGACCTTCGCCGGTCCGGAGCGCCAACTGCTCGGCGCGGCGCTGCTGTTCACCCTGCCCGGCATCCCCATGGTGTTCTCCGGCGACGAGGTCGGCGTGCTGGGGGAGGGCCTGGAGGAGGGCCGCAAGCCGTTCCCCTGGGACGAGTCCGCCTGGGACCAGCACACCTGGCGCACCTACCGCGACCTGGTCCGGCTGCGCCGCAGCCACAGCGCGCTGACCGGCGGCGGGCTGCGCTGGCTGGTCGCCGAGGGCGACGTCCTGCTGTTCGAGCGGGAGGACGAGCGGGAGCGGATCCTGGTGCAGATCAGCCGGGCCGACCACCCGCCGGTGGCGGGCGAGTGGCACGCCACCCACCTGCTCGGCGGGCCGCAGCTGGTCCCCGGCCGCGACCTGCCCTGCGAGGGCCCGGCCGTGCACGTCTGGTCGGTGGCCCGATGAGCGCCGACACCGCCTGGGCCGCCGCGCAGGACGGCACCGCCCCGCAGGACGGCACCTGGGCGCACGGCCGGACCGCCCCGCGCGGCCGGATCGAGCGGGTCCCCGGCTTCCGCTCCGAGCTGCTCGGCAACGAACGGGACCTGCTGGTCCACCTGCCGCCCGGCTACGACGACCGGCCGGACGCCGACTACCCGGTGCTCTACCTGCACGACGGCCAGCAGGTCTTCGACCAGGGGCAGCAGCCCACCTGGGCGGTGGACCGGACCCTGGAGGCGCTGTACGCGGAAGGGCTGATCCCCGAGCTGATCGCGGTCGCCGTGCCCAACGCCGGCGCCGACCGGGGCGTCGAGTACTCCCACGTCGCCGAGTACTGGCGCACCCCCGGCACCCCGCTGAAGGGCCACCGCTACGAGGCCTTCCTGACCGACGAGGTCAAGCCGTTCGTCGACGCCCGCTACCGGACCAGGACCGGTCCGGAGCACACCGCGCTGATGGGCTCCTCGATGGGCGGGCTGGTCACGTACCACATCGCCTTCCGCCGCCCCGAGGTCTTCGGCCTGGCCGCCGTCCTCTCCCCGTTCCTCGCCCACGTCGACCCGGACGGCCTCGGCGAGCGGGTGGTGCACGAGCGCTACCGGCGGCGCGGGCCGCGGCGGATCTGGCTGGACATCGGCGGCCGGGAGGGGCTCATCATGGCCCGGCCCGCCCGCGAGCTGGCCGGCCGGCTGGTCGACGAGGCCGGCTACACCTCCGGCGCCGACCTGCTCTACTACGAGGACCCGGCCGCGCCGCACCACGAGAACGCCTGGCGCCCGCGCGCCCGGCACGCGCTGCTGCACCTGTTCGGCGCGCCCTCGCCGGTGCGCTCGCTCACCGTCGAGCCGGAGATCCTGCTCGCGCCCGGGGAGACCTGGAGCGCCGTCAACCCGGTCGCGGTCCGCGCCGACGGCGTGCGCTACACCGCGCTGGAGGCCGGCTACCGGGTCGAGCGCCCCGAGGTGGCGGCCGTCTCGCCGCACGGCGGGCTGCTCCCGCTGGCCGCCGGGCGGACGGCGGTCACCGTCCGGGCGCACGGGCTGGCCGCGAGCACCGAGGTCGCGGTCGACCCGGAGCTGCCGGCCCACCCGGTCCTGGAGGTCACCGTGACCGTCCCGCCGGGAACCCCCGACGACGCCCCGGTGATGTTCGGCCCGCTGCCCTGCGCCCCGGCCGGCCCGGGCCGGTTCCGCGGGCGGATCGCCGTCCCGCGCGGCACCGGCTTCGACGGCGGCGTCTCGCGCGGCTGGGGCCTGGACGCCGTCGACGCCGACGGCCGGCGGGTGCTGCACCCGCTGCGGGTCGACCGCGACACCCGGCTCGACCTCACCGTCGACCGCTGGCACCGGCCGGCGGACGGCATCTGACCCCCCCACCCCCCGGCGATCCCCCCTGCGGCCCACCCCCGCACCCCTCCCGGACGAAGGAGTCTCGGACCATGCGCCACCGGATCATCAGCCCCCGCAGAACCGCCGCCCTCGGCCTGCTCGCCCTGCTGGCCACGGCCTGCGGCGGCACCTCCCCCTCGGCCGGCCCCGCGCCCGCCGGCGGCACCACCGCCGCGGACGGGCCGATGACCGCCCCGCCGCTCGGCGCCGCCGAGGGCGACCTGGTGATCTGGGCCCAGACCCAGCAGGCCGCCGCCCTGCAGCCGCTCGCCGAACGCTTCGGCAAGGAGCACGGCGTCAAGGTCACCGTCACCCCGCAGTCCGTCAACACCCAGCAGTCGTACGTCACGGCCACCAACGCGGGCAAGGGCCCCGACCTCGTGGTCGGCGCCTCCGACTGGCTCGGCAACCTGGTGCAGAACGGCACGGTCGCCCCCGTCCCGCTGACCGCGCAGCAGAAGGCGCTGTTCCAGCCCGCCGCCCTGGCGGCCGTCGCCCAGGGCGGCCAGCAGTACGGCCTGCCGTACGCGACCGAGACCCTGGTGCTGTTCCGCAACACCGACCTGGCCCCGGCCGCGCCCGCCACCTTCGAGGACCTGGCCGGCACCGCCCAGGAGGCCGTCCGGGCGGGGAAGGCCGAGGTCCCGCTGGCGCTGCCGATCGGCCAGCAGGGCAACGCCTACGCCCTGCAGCCGCTGTTCACCTCGGCCGGCGGCTACCTGTTCGGCGGCAAGCCGGACGGCGGCTGGGACACCGCGGACCTCGGCGTCGGCGGCCCCGGCTCGATCGCGGCCGGCGAGCTGTTCAAGCAGTACGGGGAGAAGGGCACCGGGCTGTTCAACCGCTCGGTGGACACCAACGCCATCTCGCTGTTCACCGGGCGCAAGTCGCCCTACCTGGTGGCCGGGCCCTGGGCGCTCGGGCAGGTCAAGCAGGCCGGCCTGCCGTACGCGATCTCCGCGGTGCCCGGCTGGGCCGGCAAGGGGCAGGCCCGCCCCTTCATCGGCGTGCAGGCGTTCTACCTCTCCGCCAAGGCGAAGAACCAGCCGCTGGCCCAGGAGTTCCTGCTGCGCGCGATCGGCTCGGAGGAGGGCCAGCTGGCGCTCTACCAGGCCTCGCCGGAGCCGCCCGCGCTGACCTCGGCGCTCGCCAAGGCCAGCGCCGGCGACCCCGACATCGGTGCCTTCGCGGCCGCCGGCGAGGCCGGGCAGCCGCTGCCGACCGTCCCCGCGATGAACGCGATCTGGGGCCCGCTCGGCCAGGCCGAGGCGAGCATCGTGGCCGGCGCCGACCCGGCCGAGACCATGCGCCAGGCCGGCGAGGCCATCCGCGCCGCCCTCGGCGCCGGCCACTGACACCCCCCGGCGCCCCGCGCCCCTCCCGGACGGACCAGGGACCATCCCCATGACCTCCCCCACCCTTCAGGACAGCAGGCGTCCGGCCCGCCCCGCCGACGCCCCGATACGCCCGCCCCGCCGGGCCGGCGCCCTGACCGCGCACCTGGTGAAGCTCGCCCTGCTGTCCGGGGTCGCCGCACTCGCCCTGTTCGCCGCGCCCAAGCTCTACGGGGCCGGCCACTGGGCCGGCCTCGGCGTCCTCGCCGCCGGGACCGCGGCCACCTTCTGGATCTACCTCTCGCCCCGCCGGCTCGCCGCCAAGTACCTGTGGCCGGCCACCGTGCTCTTCCTGGCCTTCGTGGTCTACCCCGTGCTCCACATCGTCGCGGTCTCCTTCACCGACTACGGCGACGGGCACCTGCTCACCAAGGACCAGGCCGTCCGCACCCTGGTCGACAACTCGGTGGAGCCCGTCCCCGACGGGGCCTCGTACACGCTCACCGTCGCCACCGAACAGGCCGGCGGCCCGCTCGTCCTGCTGCTCACCGACCCGGCGACCGGCCGGACCGAGGCCGGCACCGCGCGCGGCCTGGCCCCCGCCCCGGCCGGCACGGTGACCGCGCCCGACGGCCGGGTGACCGCCGCCCCGGGCCTGCGGATCCTCACCCTGGGCCAGGTCAACGGCCGCGCCCAGGAGCTGAAGGAGCTGAGGGTCCCGGTGGACGGCGGCTTCGTGATCGGCCAGGGACTCTCCTCGGCCACCACCGCCCGGCCCGCCCTGGTCCACGACGGCCGGGCCGACACCCTCACCGACACCCGCACCGGCACCGTCTACCGCGCCGAGGACGGCCGGTTCACCGCCGACGACGGCTCCGGCCGGACCCTGCCCACCGGCTGGCACCGCACCGTCGGCTTCGCCAACTTCACCGCCGTGCTCACCAGCCCGGCCGTGCGCGGCCCCTTCCTCGGCGTGCTCGCCTGGACGTTCGGCTTCGCCGCGCTCTCCACCGGCGCCTCCTTCGCGCTCGGCCTCGGCCTCGCCTTCACCCTGCACCACCCGCGGCTGCGCGGGCAGCGGGCCTACCGCTCGCTGCTGCTGCTGCCGTACGCGATGCCCGCGTTCATCGGGATCCTGATCTGGCAGAGCATGTACAACCGGGACTTCGGGCTGCTCAACCAGCTGCTGCACACCCGGATCGACTGGCTCGGCGACACCTGGAGCGCGCGCTTCGCGGTCGTCCTGACCAGCCTGTGGCTCGGCTTCCCCAACATGCTGCTGATCTGCACCGGGGTGCTCCAGTCGATGCCCGCCGAGCTGAACGAAGCCGCGCGGATCGACGGCGCGGGGCCGTGGACCGCCTTCCGGGCGGTCACCTTCCCGCTGCTGCTGGTGGCCGCCTCGCCCGTGCTGATCTCCTCCTTCGCCTTCAACTTCAACAACTTCAACGCCGTCCAACTGCTCACCGGCGGTGGCCCGTTCGACGGCGCGGGAGGTGCGGCCGGCTCCACCGACATCCTGATCAGCTACACCTACCGGGTGGCCTTCGGCGGGCAGGGCGCCCAGTACGGCTTCGCCGCCGCCCTGTCGATCTTCATCTTCCTGCTGGTCGGCCTGATCACCCTGGTGGGCTTCCGCCGCACCCGGGCCCTTGAGGAGCTGAACGCATGACCACCACCGCCCGATGGCTGCGCCGGTTCGGCTGGCGGCACCTGGTCGCCGTCCTCGCCGTCTGCTTCGCGCTGTTCCCGCTGCTGTTCGTGTTCTCCGCCGCGCTCAACCCGCTCGGCACCCTCCAGTCCTCCACGCTGCTGCCCGAGCACGCCTCCTTCGCCAACTTCACGGCGCTGTTCACCGACGAGCAGTACCCGTTCGGCCGCTGGCTGCTCAACACGGCGCTGATCTGCGGCAGCTTCGCCGTGCTCAACGTGCTGCTCGGGGTCTGCTCGGCGTACGCGTTCTCCCGGTTCCGCTTCCGGGGCCGGCGGGTGGGGCTGCTCACCGTCCTGCTGGCGCAGATGTTCCCGCAGTTCCTCGCGGTCGTCTCGCTCTACCTGCTGTTCGCCCGGATCGGCGACGTGCTGCCGGCGATCGGCCTGGACACGCCCTGGGGGCTGCTCCTGGTCTACCTGGGCGGGTCGATGGGGGTGAACACCTGGCTGATGAAGGGGTATCTGGACACCATCCCGAAGGAGATCGACGAGGCCGCCAGGGTGGACGGGGCCGGGCACGCGCAGATCTTCTTCCGGCTGATCCTGCCGCTGGCCGCGCCGATGCTGGTGGTGATCGGGATCCTCTCGCTGACCACCGCCCTGAACGACGTCATCCTGGCCGGCATCTTCCTGACCTCCAACGAGTCCAAGACGGTGGCGGTCGGGCTCTACGGGATCATCTCCGGCCAGCAGGACCAGAACTACGGCCTCTTCGCGGCGGGGGCGCTGGTCACCTCGCTGCCGGTGATCGTGGTCTACCAGTTCCTCCAGCGCTACCTCGCCCAGGGGCTCACCGCCGGCTCGGTCAAGGGCTGAGCCGGCGGCGGGGCCGCAGCGTCAGGCGGTGACGAACAGCCACTCCGGGCCGTAGGTGAAACGGGGGTTGGCGGGGAGCTTGAGGACGTTGATCTGCTGGGCGGCATCACGCATGTCGCCCATCAGGCCGATCGCCGTGCCGACGAAGCCGCCGCCCTGGCCCGAGGGCTTGCTCCAGGCCTCTTCGAGGGCGTGCAGCATGTCGCTGTAGTGCTGGTTGAACGTGTGCAGGAGATCGGCCGTCGCCTGGTCGGGAGCGTTGTCGGGGTCGTTGGCCCAGCCGCCCCGGGGGACCCGGCCGACCGGCGAGTTGTCGGGCAGCGGCACCGGGTCGCCGGTGAACTCGAACTTCTGCGTCGCCTCGTTGAAGACGAGCCGGTGCCCCTCGGCGATCTCCTTGAAGGCGTAGTAGTGGGCGAGTTCGCCGGGCTTGCCGGGGAAGGGGTTCTCCGGGGAGGCCGCGGTGCCCTCGCCCTGGGCCTTGATGATCTCGATGGCGTGGAGGATGGCGGGGAGGGTGGTCATCGGGATGATGTCGTTGCCGGCGCCGTGGCCCGACCCGAGCCGGAAGGTGACCTGGTTGCGGTCGTGGATGAGGTCCGCGAACTTGGGGAAGACATCGGCGATCCGCTGGTAGAAGGCGCCGATGGTGTTGCCGTCGAGGGCGAACGCGAGCGGGTGCTCGGGCTTCTCGATGTCGGCGAACAGGGCGGCCGACTCGCGGCTCAGCCCGCTGAGGAACACCTCCAGCCCGGGGTTGACGCCGCCGGGCAGCTCGCCGGGGAACTTGGGGACGGTGAGCGGGTCGGTGAGGGTGACGGTGCCGCCGATGCTGGTGAGCATGTTGCAGACGAGACCGAAGTGGGACATCTCGTCGAAGATGATCTCCTTGATGCCGTGGAACACCGGCTCGCTGTCGTCCCGGTTCAGGATCGACCAGAGCGCGGTGGCGTAGGGCGGGATGGTGGAGAGCTCCAGCATGATGGCCCGCTGGAGGGCGTCCTTGAGCTCCTGCTCGGTCCAGTCCTCCTCCGCGATGTTCATCAGCTGGACGATCGCGTCGCTCTCGTAGTCCAGAACCCCGGTGGCCATGGCGCATCCCCTTTCGATCGGTCGTGGCCGGACCGTAGTCGGGAACCGATCGCACATGGACACATTCCGCCAGGTGCGCCCACCGAGTTCATCCGGACAGCCCCGCCCGGCGTGAACGCCGGGCGGGGAGGGGAGAGAAGTGCCGACACGATGGCTCGGGTGCGGCAGGAGTTCTGAACTCTGGGCAAAGGATGGCGAGTCGTGACTGGACGCACGGTGTGGCGTAGGAGCACCTACAGCGGGCAGGGCGGAAACTGCGTTGAGACGCAGGTCAGGTGGGCGGCGATGGTTGTCCGTGACTCCAAGGACCCCTCTGGACCGTCCTTGCAGTTCGCGGCTGAGGCTTGGGCTTCGTTCCTGGCCGGGGTCAAGGGTGGGGAGTTTCCGAGCGGCTGAACCTCTTTGTGGTGCCCCGCACGGCTGTGGCCGTGCGGGGCAGGGAGGTCAGGGCCGGTAGGTGGTGATGGTGATCGGGTGGGCGGTCCAGTTGGTGAGCTCGCCGACGTAGAGGGTGACGCTCCAGCGGCCGCCACGGGCGAGGCAGCGGGCGATGCCGTCGCCGCCGCCCGGGCCGATGCAGATGCGGATGAAGTCGCGGTGGGCCGCGCGGATCGGGAGCGGGCGGACGCGCTCCCAGAGGATGGGCAGCGCGTGGTCGAGGCTCGGGAAGACGGTGGGCAGCACGATGCCCGAGATCCCGGCCCGGACGACGCTCACGCGGCGGCCGGGTCGGGGGAGAGGTGGCACCAGACGAACTTGCCGACGCCGCCGATGCGCGGGCAGCAGCCCCACTGGGTCGCCAACTCGCGGACGAGGAGCAGGCCCCGGCCGGCCTCGTCGGAGTCGGAGGCGGCGCGGAGGGCGGGCTTCTCGTTGTCCGCGTCGTGCACTTCGATCCGGAGGGTGAGGCCGGAGGAGAGGTGGAAGCGGACGTAGATCAGCCGGTCTCGGGGGGTGCGGGCGTGCTGGACGGCGTTGGTGACGAGCTCGCTGACCAGCAGCTCGCCGCTGGGGAGGAGGAGTTCGCCGGAGGGGAGGGGGAGGAGGAAGGAGCGGAGCTCCTGACGGGCGAGGCGGGGCGACTTGCGGTGCCGGGGCAGCCAGCAGGTCCGCTCGGCAGGGGTGGGGGAGACGGTTTCAGGCATGGCGGAGCCACCTCTGGTCGGTCTGGGTGACGGCAGCTGAAGCAGGCATGGGGATGCCCGGTGGCGAGCCTGCCGAGATCACTCTCTGTGGCGCAGCTCACAACTGTAGGTAGCATGCACTCGTTCTGGTGCAACCTGCAAGCGGAACAGCTGCAATGATGCAGTTCTGGCTACGCTGGATTGACGAATCGTCACAAGGCAGACTGAGGCTCGCCAGGGAGAGGACTTGCGCATGGCTGATGAACCGAGGCCGACGGTCCGTGCCCGCCGACTTGGATCGGAGCTTCGCCGTTTACGCGAAGCCGTCGGCAAGGGAACCGACGATGCGGCGCAGGCCCTTGCCTGCTCCCGCGCCAAGATCAGCCGCATAGAGACCGGGGCATCCGGGGTTCGTCGGCTGGATCTCGGGATCTTGCTGGACCTGTACGGGGTGGCCGGGGGAGAGCGTGAAGCTCTTGAGAAGTTGTCCAGGGAGAGCAAGAAGCGCGGTTGGTGGCACGATTACGGCGATACGATCCCGCCAGCCTATGCGGACTTCTTGGGGCTCGAAGGGGACGCCCGGTACATTCGCACGTGGCAATCCATGGTGGTGCCGGGCCTGTTGCAGACCGAGCACTACGCCCGCGCAGTGCTGGAAGCCAATCCGGCTGCCGTCCGTCCAGAGCGCATCGATCAGCTTGTTGAGATTCGGATGGAGCGGAAGGAGGTTCTCTCCAGGGCAGACCCGGCCAGATTCTGGGCGATCATCTGGGAGCCGGCGCTCAGGTGCCCCGTCGGAGGTAGGGGTATCCAGCGAGCGCAGCTGGAGTATCTCGCCGAGGTCGCCCAGCTTCCGAACATCACCTTGCAGGTTGTTCCAATGGAGGTCGGAGCCACGGCTGGCGCTTGCGGAGCATTCGTGATGTTCGGGTTTACCGACTCCCCGAACCCTGGGGCGGTCTTCCTGGAGACGCTGACAAGCAGCCACTACATGGAGCAGCAAGCAGAGCTGGACGGCTATGGGCTGGTCTTCGAGTACCTCCGCTCATCAGCCCTGAACCCTGCGAACTCGCTGGATATGATCTCCGCAATCGCGACGGAGATGTGAGCACAAGACCAGACAGAGGTGTGAGCGCAATGACCGTACCGGAAGTCGCTGTTCGAAACTGGTGCAAGAGCAGCTACAGCGCTCAGGCGAACGATTGCGTGGAGACTGGCCGCCTCGCATCGGCTGGGATGGCTGTTCGTGACTCCAAGGATCCCGGTGGGCCCATGCTGCTGTTCGCGGCTGATGCCTGGTTGGCCTTCGTGGCCGGGGTCAAGGGCGGGGAGTTTCCGAGCGGCTGAAACGAGAGAGGTGCCCCACGTGGCCACAGCCACGTGGGGCACCTCCACTTCTGGCCTCATTGGTAGAGGGTGTTGTCGAAGACGGGATCGCCCTGCCTCAGCGTGAACGCTGAGGCAGGGCGAAGAACCACGCTCATCAAGCGCATCGCGAAGGGAAAGCACAGCGATGATTGACGCTCTCCTGGGCCCGGCTGCGGCTGGCCTGGTCTGGCGAAAATCCTCATACTCAGGGGCTCAGAGCAACTGTGTTGAGGTGGCGTTCGGTGTGGCCGATGCTGTGCCGGTGCGGGACTCGAAGGACCCTGCCGGGCCAGTGGTGCTGTTCGATGCTGAGGCGTGGGCGTCCTTCGTGGCTGGGGTCAAGGGTGGGGAGTTTCCGACCGGCTGAAGCAACAGAGGTGCCCCCCGCGGCGGTGGCCGGGCGGGGCCCCGCTTTGTCGTGGTGTGTTTGTGTTTTTACTAGAAGTCGTCGTCGGAGGAGACCGAGCCCGCGACGGCGGCCGGGTAGGGGGGGAACCCGCG
>NZ_JBHJUI010000017.1:115531-159319 GCF_042268405.1 Kitasatospora sp. NPDC056184
AAACGCTCTTCTGTGGGTTCTGGTGGGAGGTTTTTTTTTTATACGAGCCCGGGCCTGGGGGGGGGTCCCCCCCCCCCCCCCCCCCGCCCCGGGGGCCCCGGGGGGGGGGGGCGGGGGGGGCCACCTCTTTGTCGTCTTCTGTTTCTGTTGTTCCTAGAAGTCGTCGTCGAAGGAGACCGAGCCCTCGACGGCGACCTGGTACGCGGAGACCCGGCGCTCGAAGAAGTTGGTCAGCTCCTGGACGTTCTGGAGCTCCATGAAGCCGAACGGGTTCGTCGAGCCGTACCGGATCGGCAGGCCGAGCCGCGCGAGGCGCTGGTCGGCCACGGCCTGGAGGTACTCCCGCATCGACTCGGTGTTCATGCCGGGGAGGCCGTCACCGCACAGGTCCTGGGCGAACTGGAGCTCGGCCTCGACGGCCTCCTCCAGCATCTCCGTGACCTGCTTGGCCATCTCCTCGTCGAAGAGGTCGGGCTCCTCCTCGCGGACGGTGTCGACCACCGACATCGCGAAGTCCATGTGCATGGACTCGTCGCGGAACACCCAGTTGGTGCCGGTCGCCAGACCGTGCAGCAGGCCCCGGCTCCGGAACCAGTACACGTAGGCGAACGCGCCGTAGAAGAACAGGCCCTCGACGCACGCCGCGAAGCAGATCAGGTTCAGGAGGAACGCGCGGCGGTCCTCCTTGGTCTGCAGCGAGTCGATGTGGTCGACCGCGTTCATGTACTTGAAGCAGAACTGGGCCTTCTGGCGGATGGAGGGGATGTTCTCCACCGCGGCGAAGGCCGCGTTGCGGTCCTCCGGGTCGGGCAGGTACGTGTCCAGCAGCGTCAGGTAGAACTGGACGTGCACGGCCTCCTCGAACAGCTGCCGGCTCAGGTAGAGCCGTGCCTCCGGGGAATTGATGTGCTTGTACAGGCTCAGCACCACGTTGTTGGAGACGATCGAGTCCCCGGTGGCGAAGAAGGCGACCAGTCGGCCGATGAGGTGGCGCTCACCCTCACTCAGCTTCGCCAGGTCGGCGACGTCGGAGTGCAGGTCCACCTCCTCGACGGTCCAGGTGTTCTTGATCGCGTCGCGGTACCGGTCGTAGAACGACGGGTAGCGCATCGGGCGCAGCGTCAGCTCGAAGCCGGGGTCGAGCAGCATCTTGCGGTCGTCGTCGGACATTACTGGCAGGCCTCGCAGGACTCGGGGTTCTCCAGGGAGCAGGCCAGCGCGGCCTCTTCCTCGGGGGTGAGGGTCGGGGCGTCCACCGGCACCGGCGCGGCGGCGCGGGCGGTGCCCGAGGCGGCCTGGGCGATCCGGGTGGCCGGGCGCGAGCGCAGGTAGTAGGTGGTCTTCAGACCGACCTTCCACGCGTACGCGTACATCGAGCTGAGCTTGCCGATGGTCGGCGCGGCCATGAACAGGTTCAGCGACTGGCTCTGGTCGATGTACGGCATGCGGGCCGCGGCCAGGTCGATCAGCGCGCGCTGCGGCAGCTCCCAGGCGGTGCGGTACAGCGAGCGGATCTCCTCGGGCAGCCAGCCGAGCTCCTGCACCGAGCCGTTGGCGTCGCGCAGCGCGTCGCGGGTCTGCTGGTCCCAGACGCCCAGCTCCTTGAGGTCGCGCACCAGGTACGGGTTGACCTGGAGGAACTCGCCGGAGAGGGTCTCGCGCTTGAACAGGTTGGACACCTGCGGCTCGATGCACTCGTACACACCGGCGATGGACGCGATGGTCGCGGTCGGCGCGATGGCGAGCAGCAGCGAGTTGCGCAGGCCGGTGGTGGCGATCCGGGTGCGCAGCGCGGCCCAGCGGTCGGCCCACGCGGGCGCGGCCGTCGGGAAGTGGTCGATGTGCAGCTCGCCGCGGGCGGCGCGGGTCTCGCCGTAGGCCTCGTGGCGGCCCAGCTGCTCGGCCAGGTCGGCGGAGCGCTCGTACGCGGTGAGCATGATGCGCTCGGCGATGAGCGTGGACAGGCGCGCGGCCTCGGCGGAGTCGAAGTCGATCCGCAGCTTGAAGAAGACGTCCTGCAGGCCCATGACGCCGAGGCCCACCGGGCGCCAGCGCGAGTTGGAGGCGCCGGCCTCGGGGGTCGGGTAGAAGTTGATGTCCACCACGCGGTCGAGGAAGGTGACGGCGGTGCGGACGGTGGCGTCCAGGCGCTCCCAGTCCAGCGCGTTCAGCAGGTCGTCGGCCGACGCGCCCTCGGCGACGTGCGCGCCGAGGTTGACCGAGCCGAGGTTGCAGACGGCGGTCTCGGAGTCGTCCGTGACCTCCAGGATCTCGGTGCAGAGGTTGGAGCTGTGCACCGTGCGGCCCGGCAGCGCGGTCTGGTTGGCGGCGCGGTTGGAGGCGTCCTTGAAGGTCATCCAGCCGTTGCCGGTCTGCGCCAGGGTGCGCATCATCCGGGCGTACAGGGTCTGCGCGGGGATGGTGCGCACGGCCTTGCCGGCCAGCTCGGCCTTCAGGTAGGCCTCGTCGAACTCCGCGCCCCACAGGTCGACCAGCTCGGGGACGTCGGCGGGGGAGAACAGCGACCAGTCCGCGTTGGCGTTGACCCGGCGCATGAACTCGTCCGGGATCCAGTGCGCCAGGTTGAGGTTGTGGGTGCGGCGCGCCTCCTCACCGGTGTTGTCGCGCAGCTCCAGGAACTCCTCGATGTCCGCGTGCCAGGTCTCCAGGTAGACGCAGGCCGCGCCCTTGCGGCGGCCGCCCTGGTTGACGGCGGCGACCGAGGAGTCGAGGGTGCGCAGGAACGGCACGATGCCGTTGGACTTGCCGTTGGTGCCGCGGATCAGCGAGCCGCGCGAGCGGATCCGGGAGTAGGACAGGCCGATGCCGCCGGCGTGCTTGGACAGCCGGGCGATCTGCGCGTAGCGCGAGTAGATCGAGTCCAGGTTGTCCAGCGGCGAGTCCAGCAGGTAGCAGCTGGACATCTGGGGGTGGCGGGTGCCGGAGTTGAAGAGGGTCGGCGAGGAGGTCAGGTACTCCAGCCGGCTCATCAGGCGGTACAGCTCGGCGACCTCCGCGACCGACTGCTCGGTGTCGCCGACCGCCAGGCCACAGGCGACGCGGAGCAGGAAGTGCTGCGGGGTCTCGACGACCTTGCGGGTGATCGGGTGGCGCAGCAGGTACCGGGACTGCACGGTGCGCAGGCCGAAGTACTCGAAGCGGTCGTCGCCCTGAGGGTCGACCAGCGCGTCCAGGGCTTCGGTGTGCTTGGCGACGAAGTCGGCGGTGGTGTCGCCGATGAGGCCCTCGGCGTGGCCGACCGCGATCGAGGTGGAGAACGAGACCACGCCCTGGCTCGCCGCCTCGTCCACGATCTCCAGCGCGAGCAGGCGGGCCGCGAGCTTGGAGTACTGGGGGTCCTCGGCGATCATCGACGCGGCGGCGTCGACGGCCAGCCCGCGCAGCTCGGCGAAGTCGGAGCCGGCGTGGCGGCCGCGGAGCGCGGCGGCGGCGACGTGGCCGGGGTCGACCTGGGGGAGGTCGGCGCTGCGGTCGGTCAGGAGGCGCAGGAGCGCACCGCCGGGGTCGGAGACCGTCGGGTCGGCGGGGGCGGAGCTGGAACCCTGGGCGGGCAGGGTGGCTGAGGCAGCGGTGGTCAAGGCGCTCTCTCCTGGCGGCGGTCGACGGCGGTGGCTCGGGCCGGGCCGTTCGGGGCAGGGGAGGACGCCGCGCGGACCCGGAGGCGTCGCGCGTGTGTCGTCCCCGGCCCGCCCGCGAGGCCCGGAAGGTGGTGCTGGTGCCATGGCCCCTGCGGGGAGGCGTCGGCACCGCCGTCGGCAGGTACTCGGACTCGTGGCGCGCCTGGGGAGGCGGCCGCACACCGCTGCGGGGCAGTCCCGGAATCGCACCGGGTTCCCCTGCGTCGACAGCAGGAGTGAGCATACATCTAGTGCTGTCCGTCCGACGAAGCACCACATGTAGTGTCGCGCGGCTGCGTGTCGGGGGTCGGGTGCGATAGGCTGCCGGGGTTTCGGGCGCCCCTCAGACGGGCGCGTGCCACTCCTGCGCGGGGCGCGCGGAGCACAGCCGCATCCGCACCTGCTGGGAGCCCGCGCCGGTGCCGGTGGGGCCGGCGGACGGGTTCTCCACGCACTTCCCGGTGCCCTCGTTCTGCAGCTGCCCGGTGCCGGTGGTGCGCCAGCGCTGGTCGGGCCGGCGGGTGCAGCCGGTCAGGACCGGGAAGCCGATGTCCGGGTCCTCCAGGCAGCGCGCGGCCTGGCCGACGGAGCCGTCCTCGCCCATGGTCCAGGTCTGGGCCGCGGAGCCGTCGCAGGTGGCGGCGCCGACGGCGGCCGGATCGCCGGCCACCCGGCTGTCCAGGCAGGAGCCGGGCACCGCGGAGGTGATCGCGCCGCTCGGACGGCCCGCGGCGACGTCGAAGGAGAACGCGTCGGTGCTGAGGCCCGCGCCGCCCTCCCAGATCTCGAAGCCGGCCTGGACGGCGCACAGGTAGGAGCCGGCCGGGACGTAGCCGCGCTGGACCGCGTCGCGGGTGAAGGCGCGCAGGTCGAGATCGGTGACGGCGTTGGTGGCGGAGGTCGACTCGTAGGTGATCAGGGTGTGGCTGCTCTTCTTCGGCGCCTCGTACACCCGGTAGGACTGGCCGCCGGTGCGCAGCTCGCCGGACTGCTTGCCGAACGGCGAGGTGCCGTTGCCGCGCAGCCAGACCATCACCTCGGCGCTCTCGGTGAAGGAGCAGCTGCCCCGGGTGGTGCTGTACCAGAGGTCGTAGGAGGCGTTCCAGATGCCGCCGTCGACCTGGGTGGTGCGCCAGCTGCTGGTGGCGTACCGCAGGTTGTCGACGGCGACGGGCAGCGGGCTGACGCCGTCGCCGCCGACCGGGGTGCTGATGTGCGGGTAGGCGCCGGGGCCGCGGGCCGGGTCGGTGAGGTTGCCGCGGGCGACGGCGCTGCGGGTGACGGCGAAGCCGGCGCCGTCGGCGCTGCCGCGGATGCACAGGCCGCCGGAGGCGTTCCACTCGTTGGGGTTGATGATGTAGCGCCCGGAGTCCACCGGCTGCGAGGGGTAGCGGTTCTGAGCGGTGGAGCACAGCTCGCCGGGTTCGGCCGAGCCCAGCGGCGGCGGGGCCGGCGGCGGGGCGACGGCCGCGGTCGAGGGGGAGCCCTCGCGCGGGATCAGCACGGCGCACAGGCAGAGCACCAGGAGGGCGGCGGGGGCGAGCCACCACCAGGCGCGCGGACGGGGGCGCCCGGGGCCGGGCAGGAAGGGGCGGGCCATGGTCGTCGCCTCCCGACGGGTACTGGTGTTCGCTGTGCGGGCCGTCCGGGGCTTCCGGCGGCGTTCCGCGGGCCGGCGGGCCCGCGGTCGGTCGAGGCTATCCGGCGTCGCCCGGTGGAGCCGTCCGGGGCTTGGTGGTGGTCGGCTTCTTCCCCGGACCGGCCGAACCGGAGGGCTTGGTGCCGGTGGACCCGGTGGTGGGCTTCGCGCTCGGCGAGGGCGACGGCGCGGGCGGGGCGGACGGCGACGGCGGGGCGGACGGCGGGGCCGTCGGCGGCGCGGCCTTGAGCGGTTGCGAGCGGACGGTCCACTGCCCGGCGTACCGGGGCGCGGAGACCCCGGCGGCGTACGCCGCGCTGGCCGCGTCGGTGGCGGTGACCCGCCAGTCGACCTCCTTGACGGCCTCGTACCAGATCAGGCCGATGATGTCCGGGTGCTGGGGGAGCTGGGCGAACATCTCGGTGATCCAGCGGGCCTTCTGGCCGGAGCTGTCGGTGGCGGCGGTCTCGGTGATGACCACGGGCTTCTGGCTGAAGGCCCGGAGCTTGCGCAGCGTCGGCTCGAAGATCTGGTCGAACGAGGCGTACTTCTCCAGGCCGACGGTGCCGTAGTAGCCGGACAGGCCGATCCAGTCGACGTAGTCGTCACCGGGGTAGAGCGAGTCCAGCGGGGTGGCGTTCTCGTAGTCGATGTTCGGGCTCCACACCCAGACCACCTTGTCGGCGCCGGCCTGCCGGAAGAGGTCGTGGACGTGCTTCCAGGCCTGGACGTACTGGCCGCGGCGGTTGCCGTTGGCCTGCTCGGCCCACGGGTACCAGTAGCCGTTCATCTCGTGGGCGAAGCGCAGCGCGATCGGGTAGCCGAGGTTCTTGACGCCCTCCGCCCACTGCTTGACGTAGGCGTCGAACTCGCCGCCGATGATGCGGCTCAGCGCGTAGTCGGGCTGCTCGCCGCGGAGCTTGTCGACCTTGGACTCCTTGTGGAAGTCCCAGGGCTCCCAGGCGACCATCGGCATGATGCCGCGCTCGGCCACGGAGTCGAAGATCCGGCGGTCGAACTGCTTGTCCCACCACCCGACGGAGAACTCCAGCACGTTCGGTCGGTGCTGGACGGCGGTGGCGAACTCCTCGACCGGGTCGAGGTCGTAGGGGCCGGCCTTGGTCATGATGCCCATGAAGGCGCCGCCGGGTGCCGGGAACGGGGCCGGCGCGGGCTCGGCCGGGGCCGGGGTGGCGGGCGCGCCGGACGGGGCGCCGGAGGGGTCGGTCGCGGTGGCGGTCGGGGTGGCCGTCGGGGCCGGAGCGGCCAGCGCGGCCACCAGCCAGTCCGGCATCGCGGTCGGCGCGGCGCCGGCGAAGGCGTACGGGGCGGGCGCGTTGCGGGCGTTGTACTTCGGCGCCAGCACGAAGGTGTAGCTGACCATCAGCGCGAGCGCGAGCAGGCCGACGAGCCTGGGCACGGTGATCCGCAGCATCAGCGGCCGCCCTTCCGGCCGCCGCCGGCCGGGGCCGGCTCCAGCAGTTCCGCCAGCTCCGGCCCGGGGTCGGCCCCGGTGCCGTCCGTCCCCGTGCCGTTCCTTCCCGCGCCGTCCGTTCCCGTGCCGAGCGTCCCGGCGGCGGTGTCCGGGCGGCGCGGGGAGGGCAGCCGGGCCGCGTCCTGCCGCTCGGCCCGCCGCTCGGCCCGGGCGATCCGGCGCGCGCTGACGAAGGAGATGACCGGCGGCGCGATGCCGGTGAACATGCTGAGGCCGGCCCAGAACCGGAGCAGCCAGATGCCGTGGTGCAGGGTGAAGCTCGCGCCGAGCAGCCCGGCGGCGACGGCGGCCCAGAGCAGGTGCAGCCGGAAGGTCGAGAGCCGCTCGGCGCTGCGCAGGTCGCCCTTGGCGGTCACCGCGTAGGCGAGCGGGCGGCGCAGCAGCGCGGCGACGGCGGCGGCGACGTACACCGGCCCGGCGAACAGCGCCAGGCCCATGCCGGCCATGCCGATCTCGCGCCGTTCGTGGGCGGCCAGGTTGAAGCGCCGCAGCCACAGCCAGAGCAGGAACCAGCTGCCCATGCTGGCGCCCCACAGCGAGGTCCAGAGCAGGGTGTCGAGCTGGATCGAGGTGATCCCGCAGGCCAGGTAGACGGCGGTGGCGAGGCTGCCCAGCACGGTGGTCGCGGCCACGCTCGGGTAGTAGAACTGCACCAGCCCGTACAGCACCCGCTGGCGCAGCCGCAGCTTGATGCCCTTGCGCAGCCGGGTCCTGATCAGGATCTCCCAGATCCCGAACGCCCAGCGCTTCTGCTGGTTGAAGTAGTCGGTCCAGGAGGTCGGGCCCTCGCCGATGGCGAGCACGTCCGGGGTGTAGACGCCCTTCCAGCGGCGGCCGGTGGCCGGGTTCTCGGTGGCCTGCACCCGCATGCTGGTGAGGTGGTCCTCGATGATCGAGTCCTGGTAGCCGCCGATCTGCTGCCAGGCGGCGGGCCGGTAGAGGTGGTTGGTGCCGATCAGCAGCGGGGCGTCCATGCCGTTGCCGCCGCGCTCGACCAGGCCGGAGAACAGGTACTGCTGCACGGAGGCGCCGTGCGCGACCCAGTTGTCGTACATGTTGCCGTACACCTGGGGGGCGACGACGAAGGCGGTGTCGGGGTCGCGGAAGTAGCCGAGGGTGCGCTCCAGGAAGCACGGCAGCGGGACGTGGTCCGGGTCCATCTGGGCCACCACGTCGTACTTGTGCTCGTGCTCGGCCCGCCAGGAGTTGTGGTTGCCGGACTTGGTCTTCGCCCGGAACTCGCCCTCGGTCCGGTTGTACTCGGGGCGGCCCTTGCGGCTGAAGTGGTGCACGCCCAGCCGGGCGGCCATGGCCTTGACCCGGTCGTCGTCGCCCTCGTCGAGGATCCAGACGTCGACCTCGCCGTCGTACTCGATCTCCAGCATCGCCGCGAGGGTCTGCTCGACGATCTCGATCGGCTCCTTGGACGGCACGATCGTGGTGAGCACCGCGACCTTGAGGCCGGGCCGCGCGGTGAGCGGAACCGGGTCCTTGGCGCGGAAGGCGAAGACCCAGACCGCGAGGTTCTGGACCAGCCGCACCACCTCGACGGTCACCACGGCGCAGAAGCAGATCCGGGCGACGTTGATCCGCCAGTCGGGGGACCAGCCGACGCCCGGCCCGGGTATGTGCGAGGGCAGCAGCAGCCAGCCGACGAACACCAGGCCGGCCACCGCGTTGAGGGAGACCAGCAGCGTCAGCACGATCTTGACGCCGGGTGAGGAGGCGGTGCGGTAGCGGACGGTCTCGACGCCCTCGCCGTCCTCCAGCGGGCCGGTGGTGTCGGCGCAGGCCAGGTAGGCCCGCCGGGCCGAGGCGTTGCGGGACTGGCTGCGGGTGGCGCGCCGCTCGTGCGGGGCCTCGGGGAGGAGTCTGCTGTGGCGTCCTCGCCCGCGCCGGCCGGCGGCGTGCGTCGTCCGTTCCTCGGTGGAGTCCACCAGCCAGTCCCCCGTTGTGGGCCGCCCCGTTGCCCGGGCGGTCGTTGTCGTCCTCGTCCTGGCCCGTGCGTTCCGTGGTGCCCGCCGTGTGGGCGGCGGGCCCGGTGGCCGCTAGTGAGCATACGGGCACACCCCGGTGACGGATCATCGGGGGGCGGGGACGACGGTCGGACGCCGTTCGTCCGGTTGTTCCCGGATCAGGGGGTGATCTTCACCGAGTTGGCGATCTGGTCCATCAGCGCGAGCGACGGGCCCTCGGGGGACTGGTCCAGGCAGATCTGCAGCACCGGCACGGTGGTGGCCCCGGCCGCCGGGGTCACCTCCAGGACGCCGCAGTAGGAGTCGGGGGTCGAGGAGCCGCTGGACATCGGTACGTGCCAGAGCGCCAGATAGCCGTCCAGGCCCTGGATCTTGACGGTGGACTGCTTGACCGGCTCGGGCGGCGTGGGGGCGTCGGAGCCGAAGCGGGCGTTGTACAGCAGCTGGCCCATGCCGAGGACCATGGACTTCGGGTCGGACCAGCCGCCGTTGAACACCCGGAGGTTCTGCACGACCAGGCCGCGGGTGCAGGCGCCGCTGCCGTGGCCGACGCAGGCGTACGGGGAGACCGCGTAGCGCACGTCGGTGGGGTTCTTGGCGTCGCTCTGGACCTGCCAGTCGGCCGGCAGCATGAAGTTCATCTTCGACTCCTGGCCGGTCACCGGCTTCCCGCCGGACAGCTGCTGACCGCCGGTCAGGGCGGTGCCCATGAAGCCGTTGGGGCTCTTCGGGTCGGCGGCGACGTCCGGGCCCGTGGTGCGGCCGGCCGAGGGGGTGGCTCCGGTCTCGTCGGCGGTGCGGTTGCCGACGACGTAGCCGCCGGCGGCCATGACCACGGACAGCACCACGGCGCCGACGCCGATCAGCACCCGGCGGCGGGTGCTGCTGGGCTCGACGGTCTCGAAGACCACGGAGGTCGGGGTGAAGGGCCGCGGCGCGGCCGGGGCGGTGGACGCGGCGGGCGTGGTCACGGTGGGCGTCGCGGCGACCGAGGGGGCGGGGCCGAAGGCGCCCGGGACGCCCTGGTTCGGGACGCCGCCGGCGGTCCCGGTCGTCACGGTGGCGGCGTCGGTCCCGGTGGTCGGCCGGGTGCGGCCGCTCCATGCGGATCCGTCCCACCAGCGCTCCGTGTTGGGCTGCCCGGAAGGATCGTCGTACCAGCCAGCCGGCGTGCTCCCCGTCGTCATGCGGCGGATCCTAGCAGTCGGTCAAATGCGATCGTCATACCCGTTGGCGGATCGCGCCCTTGGGCTCAGGGGCGGCGATCGAGGGGCCTGACGGCCGCTCAGAAGGCCGTGCTGTAGACCATCAGGTCGATGCCCGGGACCGGCGACCAGTCACGCTCCGGGGCTCGGCGGAAGCCGACCCGCTCGTAGATCCGGTGCGCGGTGGTCATCCCCGGCTGGGTGGAGAACGCCATGCCGGCCAGGCCCAGCTCGCGGCTCCGGGCGACGGCGGCGCGCACCAGCGCCTCGCCGGCGCCGCGCCCGCGGGCGGCCGCGGCGGTGGCGAGCATCCGGATCTCGCCCTCCTCGGGGGTGGCGATGTCGGCCCACTCGGTGCCGCCGACCGCGAAGGTGACGCAGCCGAGGACCGTCCCGTCGGCCGCGTCCACCGCGACGAGGAGTTCGGCCTCGGCGGCCCGGGTGGCCGCGTCGCGCAGCCGGTCCACGTAGACGCTGTCGGGCGCGGTGAAGCCGTCGCCGACGAAGGCCTCGACGGTTATGCGGCCGGCTTGCTCGTACTCCTCGGCGCGGGCCGGGCGGATGACGATGTCCATCCGGCCAGTGTGCCGGAATCCCGCCGGACGGCGCTGAGCGGGGGGCGGGCCTCCGCTTCGGCGGCCGTGGCGGTGGCGGCAGCCGTGGCAGCGGCGGTGGCGGGGTCGGCGGCCGGGCGGAGCGAGGCGGCGGGCAGGGTGCCGTAGAGCCGGTCGGGCAGGGCGGGGTCGTCGGGGTAGCCGCCAGGACGGTGCCAGTTGTCGCGTCCGGTGGCCTTCTGCCGCGCCACGTCGCGTCCGATCAGTCCGCCGAGCAGGCCGAACCCGCCGACGGCCCCGAGCAGGGCGAGTGCGCTGGCGAGCGTGTCGGAATCCATGGCTCCACCTTCGCCGCAACACCGCGCGGCGGCGAGTGGCAGGAACGCCTTATTGCATCGAAAAACTGCCAGCGGTCGGGCTACCCTGGCGGCATGCTGAAGAACGTCGTGGCCGTGGTCATGGAGGACGTCCACCCCTTCGAACTCGGGGTCGCCTGCGAGGTGTTCGGCCTGGACCGGAGCGAGGACGGGCTGCCCGCCTACGACTTCGCGCTCGCCGGCGCCCGGTCGGGCCTGCACCGCACCCACGCCGGCTTCGCCGTCGACGTCCCGCACGGGCCCGAACGGCTCGCTGCCGCCGACCTGGTGGTGGTCACCGCCAGCTCGATGCGCGCCGAGTACCCGGCCCCGCTGCTGGACGCGCTGCGGGCGACCGTCGAGCGCGGCGCCCGGGTGCTGTCCATCTGCAGCGGCGCCTTCGTGCTCGGCGCGGCCGGCCTGCTGGACGGCCGCCGGGCCACCACGCACTGGCGGTACACCGCCGAACTGGGTGCCCGCCATCCGAGGACCACCGTCGAGCCGGACGTCCTCTACGTGGACGACGACCCGGTGATCACCTCCGCCGGCACGGCGGCCGGCATCGACGCCTGCCTGCACCTGGTGCGCAAGGTGCAGGGCGCCGAGGTGGCCCGGGGGATCGCCCGCCGGATGGTGGTGGCGCCGCACCGGGAGGGCGGACAGGCCCAGTTCGTGCACCGCCCGCTGCCGGAGGGCGACGGCGAGTCGCTGGCCCCGCTGCTCGACTGGATGCGCCACCACCTCGACGAGGAGTCGACCGTCGAGCAGCTGGCCGCCCGGGTCCACATGTCGCCGCGCACCTTCGCCCGGCGCTTCCACCAGGAGACCGGCACCACCCCGCACCGCTGGCTGATCGGGCAGCGGCTGCTGCTCGCCCAGCGGCTGCTGGAGTCGACCACCGAGCCGGTGGACGCCATCGCGGCCCGGTGCGGCTTCGGCAACGCGGCGACCCTGCGGCACCACTTCGGCCGCCGGCTCGGCACCACGCCGCTGGCCTACCGCCGCTGCTTCGCCGAGCCGGCCGCCGCCGTCGCCGTCCGGGTCTGAGCGCCGCCGTCCCGGGCGGCCCGCCGTCCCGCCGCCCTGGGCACCCCGCCGCCTCGACCGCGGCGACCGCGGCGTCCGCGACCGCGCTCGCCGCCCGCGTCCGGCGCCCCGCGGGCTCAGCCCGCGTCCTCCAGGTGCCCGGTCTGGTTCCAGCGGTCCGGCCGCAGCCGGCCGCCCTCGGCCCGCCAGACGCTGGCGGAGCAGTTGCGCACCGGCTCCAGCGCGGTCAGCTGCTCCTCGGTGAGCCGGTCCAGCACGTACCGGAGCATGAGCACCGTGCAGTCGTGCGCGACCAGCAGGACCGGACGCCCGGCCTCCTCCGCGCAGATGTCGCGCAGCGCGCTGCGCACCCGCAGCGCCACGTCCGCCCAGGACTCGCCGCCCGGCGGACGGTAGTACAGCTCGCCCATCTTCCGCCGCCGGGCCGCCTCCGCGGGGTGATCGGTCTCGATGGCGGCCTTGGGCAGCATCTCCAGCACGCCGAGCTCGCGGTCGCGCAGCCGCTCGTCGTAGCGGACGGTGAGCGAGACCGGGACGGCGCCCAGGCCGGCGGCCTGGGCGAGCGCGATCCGGGCGGTCTCGGCGGTGCGGACGTAGGGCGAGCACCAGACGCTGCGCGGCCGGTCGGCGCTGGGCAGCCCGGCCCACCAGCGGCCGAGCGCCTGGGCCTGCTGCTGGCCGTGCAGGGAGAGCGGGATGTCCGCGTCCCGGCTGCTGATCGGCACGCTGAGCGCGCCGGCCGCCTCGGCGAGCTGGAACTCGACGTTGGCGGTGGACTCGCCGTGGCGGGTGGCGATCAGGACGGAGGGGACGGGGGGCAGCCCGGCGGCCGCGGTCGCCGCGGCGGCGCCGGCGGTCCGGTGCGGGGCGGCCGGCCGGTGCCGTCCGTCGGTGTGGTGCTGGCCGTTGAGGGTGGTGCCGAGTTCTGCCATACCGCCGCTCCCCGTGGGTCGATCAGTTGCCGGCCGGTTGCCGGTCCGGTCTGGTTGGTGCCCTGAGTGTGGTGCCCCATGCACCCGGCTGTTCATACATATGATCGCGCCGCCCCCTCCAGTGTTGACCGAGGAGACGGCGCGACCACAGGGCGCGCAGGGCGTATCAGTGCGCCGCCACGGGCTCCGGCGCGTCCTCGGGCTCCTCCTCGCCGCCGTCGGCGCTGTAGTCGCCCGGCCGGGTCTCGTCCGGCCCGTCCGGCGCCTTCACGGCGCGCAGGACCAGGGTGAGCGCCACCGCGACCAGCAGGTTGAGGACGAAGGCGGTGAGGCCGATGTAGCCGATCTCGCCGATGCCGGGGATCTCGGCGGCGTTCCCGCCGAAGTGCCTGGTCTTGGGGCTGGCGATCCCGTAGGCCTCCCAGGTGCCGTAGACCATGCCGGCCGCCCAGCCGGCGAGCAGCGCCCAGTGGTGGAACCAGCGGGTGAACAGGCCGCCGACGATCGAGACGAAGGTCTGCAGGATCCACAGGCCGCCGAGCAGCTGGAGGTTGATCGCCGCCTGCTTGTCCATGCCGAGCACGAAGACCAGCGCGCCGACCTTGACCAGCAGCGAGACCAGCTTGGCGACCCGGGTCTCGTCGGCCGGGGTGGCGGAGGGCCGCAGGTACTCCTTGTAGACGTTGCGGGTGAACAGGTTCGCCGCCGCGATGGACATGATCGCCGCCGGGACGAGCGCGCCGATGCCGATGGCCGCGAAGGCGACGCCGGTGAACCAGTCGGGGAACATGTCCTCGAACAGCTGCGGCACCGCGAGCTGGGTGTTGAAGCCCTTGTCGCCCTTGCCGATCCCGGCCGCGATCGCCATGAAGCCGAGCAGCGCCAGCAGCCCGAGCATCAGCGAGTACGCGGGCATGATCGCCATGTTCCGGCGCACCGTGGTGCGGGACCTGCCGGCCAGCACGCCGGTCACCGAGTGCGGGTACAGGAACAGCGCCATCGCCGAGCCGAGCGCCAGCGTCGCGTACGTCCACTGCTTGTTCTCCGGCAGGGTGAGCGAGCCGACGGACCCGGGGGCGGCGAACCGCTCGCCGACCGCGTCGAAGATGTGGCCGTAGCCGCCGAGCCGGATCGGGATGTAGACCACCGCGACGATGATCACCACGTAGACGAGGGCGTCCTTGACGAAGGCGATCAGCGCCGGCGCGCGCAGCCCCGAGGAGTAGGTGTACGCGGCGAGCACGCCGAAGGCGATGAACAGCGGCAGGTCCTTGACGAACCAGTTGGCGCTCTCGCCGCCGCCGACGCCCAGCACGTCCAGCACCGCCTGGATGCCGACCAGCTGGAGCGCGATGTACGGCATGGTGGCGAGGATGCCGGTCAGCGCGACCACCAGCGACAGCGGCCGGGAGCCGTAGCGCCCGCGCACGAAGTCGGCCGGGGTGACGTAGCCGTGCACCCGGGAGACCGACCAGAGCCGGGGGAGGAAGAGGAAGACCAGCGGGTAGGCGATGATCGTGTAGGGGACGGCGAAGAAGCCCGCGGCGCCGGTCGCGTAGACGGCCGCGGGGACGGCGACGAAGGTGTACGCGGTGTAGAGGTCGCCGCCGAGCAGGAACCAGGTGATCCAGGTCCCGAAGCTGCGCCCGCCGAGGCCCCACTCGTCGAGGTGGAGCGCGTTGTCGGCGCGCCGCCACCGGGAGGCGAGGAAGCCCATCACGGTGACCAGCAGGAAGAAGAGGACGAACACCGCCAGCGCGGGCACGTTGACCCCGTTCACCGGGCGCCACCACCCTTCCGCGCCCGGGCGGCCCGGCGGGCCTTCTCGTCCCGGTCGACCAGCAGGTAGGCGGCGACCGTGAAGACGGCGGAGACCGGCACCCAGAGCAGCTGGTACCAGTAGAAGAAGGGGACACCGCCGGCTTCGGGCCCGGTCTTGTCGTACGAGCCCACCCAGAGCATCGCGACGATCGGCACCAGCAGGGCGAGCGCGGCCAGCACCCGCTCGGCGGTGACCGCCGGGATGCCGGGGCCGCCGGGTTCTTCTGGCTCGGGCATGACAGGTCGGTCGGTGAGGTCTGACGACATGGTTCGGCTCCGCTCCGGAGGGTTCACCTCGCCGGCGCCGCAACCCCCGGGCAGCCGCACGCCCCCCGTGGGTCCGCCGAGCAGCACCACTGGTGATCGGCAGTCAGTACGGATGCGGAATCTAGAGCATCGGGTGATCCGTGTCACCGGATCCGGGACACTTTCCCGCCATCCGGATCTCCCGCGCGCCCTCCCGACGCAACGAGCCCCGGCGCGCGCCCCTCGCGCGCCGGGGCCCGGAAGCGTACGGGCGCCGGGCCGGACTACTCCGGCCGCTTGAGGCGGGTGATGAACTTGTAGCGGTCCCCGCGGTAGATGGAGCGCACCCACTCGACCGGGTCCCCGTCCGGGTCGAAGGAGTGCCGGGAGAGCTGGAGCATCGGCAGGCCGAGGTCGGAGCCGAGCAGCCCGGCCTCGCGGGGGTTGGCCAGGGTGGTCTCGATGGTCTCCTCGGCCTCGGCCACGGTCACCCCGTAGACCTCGCGCAGCGCGGTGTACAGCGAGTTGTGCTTGGCCAGGTTGCGGCGCAGGGCGGGGAAGCGCTTGGCGGACAGGTGGGCCACCTCGATGGCCATCGGGTCGCCGTTGGCCAGCCGCAGGCGCTCGATCCGCAGCACCCGGCCGCCGGGCTTGATGTCCAGCAGCGGGGCCAGCCGGTCGTCGGCGGAGATGTAGCCGATCTCGATCAGCCGGGAGGTGGGCTCCAGGCCCTGGGCGCGCATGTCCTCCGTGTAGGAGGTGAGCTGGAGGGCCTGGGCCACCTTGGGCTTGGCGACGAAGGTGCCCTTGCCCTGGATGCGCTCCAGCCGGCCCTCGACGACGAGCTCCTGCAGGGCCTGCCGGACGGTGGTGCGGGAGGTGTCGAACTGTGCGGCCAGGGCACGTTCGGGCGGAACCGGGGTGCCGGCCGGCTGGGTCTCGGTAAGCTGCAGCAGGTGGCGCTTGAGGCCGTAGTACTTCGGCACCCGGGCGGTGGGGTCCGCGCCGCCCTGCGTGGCGGGAATCCTCGCCTGGGGGTCGTTGACCTGGGCCGTGCTGCCCCCGTCGCTGCTCATCGGACCTGTCTCCCGCTTCTCGCAGGGCTCCCGGGGAGCCCCACCACATGATTAACGGCTCACATCGTTGCATGTATGGCTACGGAACGAATACCTCATCACGCGATGAACGATGTGCGGTGTCGGCTTGATAACGGGTGGTCCGGATCGGTCGAACAGCCGTTGACAGGCCCATTGGTCTAGGCCAAGCTCCAGGCATCTGGTCTACACCACTAGGCCGGTCACTATGAATCCCCCCACCCGTTCGCTGGAGTCCGCGGCACCATTCCTCCCACCTTGCGTGGGTATGCCGCTGCCACCCGACGGGGGTAACCAAGGCATCCCTCAGGAGGATGGCGTGAAGCGTCAGCTCATCGCGGCGGTCGGTGTCGCGGCCATGGTTGTTGGTCTCGCGGCCTGCGGCTCGGACGCCAAGAAGGACGACAGCAACAACAACGCGTCGGGCAACTCGTCCGCTGCCGCGGGCAAGAAGGACTACAACGGCAAGACGCTCAAGGTGTGGCTGATGTCCGGCTCCGCCCCCAAGGGCTGGGACGACGCGGTCAAGACCGAGTTCGAGTCCACCTACCCGGGCTCGAAGGTCGAGTACCAGGTCCAGGAGTGGACCGGCATCGGCCCGAAGGTCACCGCCGCGCTGTCCGAGGGCTCCGTCGACGTCCTGGAGATCGGCAACACCCAGACGGCCGGCTACGCCGCCACCGGTGGTCTGCTGGACATCACCAAGGACAAGGCCGCCCTCGGCGGTGCCGACTGGGCCGCCAACCAGAGCGAGTCCGCGATCCTGGACGGCAAGCAGTACGCCGCCCCGTGGTTCGTCACCAACCGCGCGGTCACCTACAACAAGGACCTCTGGGCCGCCGCCGGGCTGAGCATCCCGAAGACGCTGGACGAGTTCTACACCGCCCTGGAGAAGCTGAAGACCACCGCGGGCGTCACCGACCCGATCTACATGCCGGGCCAGGAGTGGTACGTCTACTTCGGCCTCCTCACCAGCGAGGGCGGCAAGCTGGCGAAGAAGGACGGCGACAAGTGGGTGGGCGGCCTGTCCACCCCCGAGGCGCAGAAGGCCTTCGACGTCTACAAGAAGCTCCAGAGCTACTCGACCACGGGTCTCAAGGACAAGGACGAGGCCAAGCCGCAGCAGAAGGACGTCTTCGGCGGCGGTGGCATCGGCACCATCATCGGCCTCGGCTGGGAGGTGCCGGACGAGAAGTCCCCGGTGACCAAGGACAAGATCGGCCACTTCGCCCTCCCGGGCAAGACCGCCGACAAGCCCTCCGGCGTCTTCCTCGGCGGCTCGAACATCGCCATCGCCTCGGCCAGCAAGAACACCGAGATGGCCAAGGACTTCCTGAAGATCGCCCTGAACGACAAGAACGAGGGCGCGATCGCGGCCGCGGGCAACATCCCGAACAAGGCCTCGCTCAACGACAAGGTCGCCGGTGACTTCGCCATCGCGGCGAAGGCGGCCTCCTCGGTCGGCGGCATCACCCCGACCACCCCGAACTGGTCGGCGGTCGAGAACGACCCGAACCCGATCAAGGAGTTCCTGACCGGGGCCCTGACCGGCGACTACAACGCCGCCGCGAAGAAGGCCGACGAGGAGATCGCGAAGCGCCTCAACGCCAAGCAGTAGCAGTCGAGCGGCGTCGCTCACCGGCTCCCGGCGGGGGGCCGGTGGGCGGCGCCTGTCCGTCGTGGTCGGGTTGTGAGGAAGAGAGAACGATGGCTGTGCATTCGGAGCGGGTGCAGACACAGTCCCCGGATTCAGGGAAGGCTGCTGTGGCCACTATGAAGACGGACGCCGTGCGCGGTGGCGGCGCCGGCACCCCGAAGAAGAGCGCCAGACCGGCCGACGGGCGGAGCCTCGGCTCCCGGTCCGCGCCGTACCTGCTGCTCCTGCCGGCCACACTGGCCACCCTGGCCCTACTGGGCTGGCCCCTGCTGAAGACCATTCTGGTCTCGTTCCAGAACCTGAACGCGCGCCAGCTCGTCCAGCACCTGACCGAGTGGAACGGCTTCGAGAACTACACCGAGCAGCTGTCCGACCCGGAGTTCTGGTCGGTCACCGGCCGGTCCGTGGTGTTCACCGCGCTCAACGTCTTCCTGATCATGGCGGGCGGCGCGCTGGTCGGTCTGCTGCTCAACCGGCTCGGCAAGAAGATGCGGCTGCTGCTGTCGATCGGCCTGCTGCTCGCCTGGGCGATGCCGGTGGTCGCCTCGACCACGGTCTACACCTGGCTGTTCGAGGCCCGCTTCGGCGTCGTCAACTGGATCCTGGACGCCCTGGGCTGGCACTCGATGGCCGCCTACAACTGGACCAGCACCCAGTACTCGACCTTCTTCGTGATCCTCCTGCTGCTGGTCTGGGGCTCGATCCCGTTCGTGGCGTTCAACATGTACGCGGCGCTGACCACCATCCCGAAGGAGCTCTACGAGGCGGCCCGGATGGACGGCGCCGGCCCGGTCAAGATCTTCACCGCGGTGATGTTCCCCAACCTGAAGCCGTTCTTCCTGGCCACGACCTTCCTCGAGGTCATCTGGATCTTCAAGGCCTTCACCCAGATCTACGCGATCAAGGCCGGCGGCCCCGACGGTCTCACCCGCACGCTGCCGATCCACGCCTTCCTGGAGGGCTCCGGCCGCCAGCACTACGGCACCGGTGCCGCGATCGCGGTGCTCACCATCCTGATCCTGGGCGTCCTCATGGCGTACTACTTCCGGATCATTCTGAAGCAGGAGGACGAGCTGTGAGGCGCTCGCTCATCGGACGCACCTGGCCGAACGTCGTCGCGGTCGTCCTCTTCGTCTTCTTCGCGTTCCCCGTCTACTGGATGATCAGCACGGCCTTCAAGCCGACGAAGGACATCGCCAGCTCGACGCCGGTGTTCATCCCGTTCGACGCGACCCTGGACCACTTCAAGACCGCGGTCAACGTCCCGAAGTTCTGGACGTACACCGCCAACAGCTTCATCGTCACCGTCCTCGCGGTGGTGATCTCGCTGGTGATCGCCACCCTGGCGTCCTTCGCCATCGCGCGGATGAGGTTCCGCGGCCGCAAGACCTTCGTGCTGGTCATCATGGCCGCCCAGATGGCGCCCTGGGAGGTCATGACCATCGCGGTCTACCTGATCTCCCGCGACAACGGCATGCTGAACAGCCTCGTTCCGCTCACCGCCTTCTACATGATGATGGTGCTGCCCTTCACCATCTGGACGCTCCGCGGCTTCATCGCCGCGGTGCCGAAGGAGCTGGAGGAGTCCGCGATGGTCGACGGGTGCACCCGCACCCAGGCCTTCGTGAAGGTGATCTTCCCGCTGCTGGCACCGGGCCTGATGTCCACCTCGCTGTTCGGCTTCATCACGGCCTGGAACGAGTTCCCCCTCGTCCTGATCGTCAACAAGACCGACGGCCAGACCCTGCCGCTGTGGCTGTCCTCCTTCCAGACCGCCTTCGGCAACGACTGGGGCGCCACGATGGCGGCGTCGACGCTGTTCGCCCTCCCGGTGCTGATCCTGTTCGTCTTCCTGCAGCGCAAGGCGGTCGGTGGCCTCACCGACGGCGCCGTGAAGGGCTGATCCCCCGTGAGCATCCTCGTTCCCACCCTCCCGGCCTCCGGCCAGCTGCACCGTGACGCGCTGACCGTCCTGCAGCCCGGCTTCGTCGGCACCGAGCCGCCGGAGTGGCTGCGCCGCCACCTCGCGGCCGGCCTCGGCTCGGTCGCGCTGTTCGACCGCAACGTGGCCGACCTCGGCCAGCTCGCCGCGCTCACCGCCGCGCTGCGGGCCGAGAACCCCGACCTGCTGATCGCCATCGACGAGGAGTCCGGCGACGTCACCCGCCTGGAGGCCGGCTCCGGCTCGTCCTGGCCGGGCAACCTCGCCCTCGGCGCCATCGACGACCCGGCGCTGACCCGCGACGTCGCCCGCGAGCTGGGCCGCGCGCTGGCCGCCGCCGGCGTCAACTACAACTGGGCGCCCACCGCGGACGTCAACTCCAACCCGCGCAACCCGGTCATCGGCGTCCGCTCCTTCGGCGCCGACCCGGAGCTGTGCGCCCGGCACACCGCCGCCTGGGTGGAGGGCCTGCAGTCGGCCGGTGTCGCGGCCTGCTCCAAGCACTTCCCCGGCCACGGCGACACCGCCGTCGACTCGCACCACGGCCTGCCGGTCATCGACGTCGACCTGGACGTGCTGCGCGACCGCGACCTGGTGCCGTTCCGGGCCGCGATCGCCGCCGGGACCAAGGCCGTGATGACGGCCCACATCATGGTCCCGGCGCTCGACCCCAAGCTGCCCGCCACGCTCAGCCCCGCGGTGCTGCGCGACCTGCTGCGCGCGGCCCCGGAGGACGGTGGCCTCGGCTACCAGGGCCTGATCGTCAGCGACGCGATCGAGATGGGCGCCATCGCCGACACCTTCGGCATGGGCGAGGGCACCGTGCTGGCCCTGGCGGCCGGCGCGGACGCGATCTGCGTGGGCGGCGGCCTGGCCGACGAGGACACCGTGCTGATGCTGCGCGACGCCATCGTGGCGGGCGTGCAGTCCGGCCGGCTCCCGGAGGAGCGGCTCGCCGACGCGGCCGCCCGGGTGCGCGCGCTCGGCAGCTGGGCCCGGATCGCGGCCCAGGGCGAGCGGCCGGAGGCGGACCTCGCGGTCGGCCTGCGGGCGGCCCGCCGGGCGCTGCGCGTGGTCCGCGCGCCGGGCCGGGAGGTCCTGCCGGTGACCGAGCGCCCGTTCGTGGCCTCGTTCTCCGCCGAGCCGAACATCGCCGTCGGCGACGTCACCCCGTGGGGCGTGGCCGGCATGCTGGCCGACCGCTTCCCGGGCACCCGCACCCGCGAGGTCGGCCCGGAGGCCGCCGAGGCCGCGGTGCTGGACGCGACGGTGTCCGAGGTGCTGGCCGGGGCCGCCGACCGCCACCTGGTGCTGGTGGTCCGCGACGCCCACCGGCACGAGTGGATGGCGGCCGCGCTGGCCCGCCTGCTGGCGGCCCGTCCGGACGCCGCGGTGGTCGAGATGGGCCTGCCGCAGTCCGAGCCGGTCGGCGCCCTCCACATCGCCACCCACGGTGCCGCCCGGGTCTGCGGGCTGGCCGCCGTCGAGGTGCTCACCGGCCAGTCGGTGGCCGTCGGCTGAGTCCTCGTAGGACCGTCGCACCGGGTGCCCGAGGCACCCGCCCAACGGGCCCGTCATGCGCATGCCGCATGACGGGCCCGCTGCGTTCTCCCGCCGTTGGGTGCCGTGTGACCTGCGGCTTCGTGATCTGACCGTGTTCCCTCAAATCTCCCTTAAGGCAGCCTTAAGTTCTACTTAGGGTGATCGTCGGGCGACTGATCGCCACGCGGTACAACAGGTCTGCAACGGCCTTGACCGCCAGGCCATTTGGCGTTGACAGCAACAGTGGTCTAGGCCAGGCTCCAGTCCATCCGGTTCGAATTTCAATTTCGCCGGATGTGGTATTGGCCCACCCCGAAGCTCTTCGCCGCCCCTCCCCGGACACCCGTCCCGTCGGGCGCCGGCGCGCCGCCGGCGGGCACAAGCACTAAACCCTCGGAGGATGGCGTGAGAAAGCGTCGGTTCATGGCGACGGTCGGCATCATGGCGCTGGCCGCCGGACTGACGGCGTGTTCGTCGGGCGGCTCGGCGTCGGACGGCGCCAAGACCGCCTCGGCGGACCCGCAGTCCGAGACCGGTACGGTCACGGTCTGGCTGATGGACGACGCCCAGAAGAACTGGCCCGACCTCGTCCAGCGGGTCAACGACGAGTTCGCCGCCAAGTACCCGAAGGCCACCCTCAAGCTGGCCTACCAGGGCTGGGCCGACAAGGTGGCCAAGCTCGACAAGGCGATCACCGACGGCAACGCCCCGGACGTGGTCGAGCTCGGCAACACCGAGACCATGAAGTACGTGCTCTCCGGCGCGCTGGCCCCGGTGGAGCGCAGCAGCTTCGACAACTCCGACACCTGGATCAAGGCGCTCGCCAACACCTGCACCTACCAGGACAAGCTCTGGTGCGTGCCCTACTACGCGGGCGCCCGGGTCGCCATCTACAACTCGGCGGCCTTCCAGCAGGCCACCGGCAGCGCCGACTTCCCGAAGACCGAGGACGAGCTGCGTGCGGCGCTCGACAAGATCGCGGAGAAGAACAAGAACGACCGGACCTTCTCGGCGCTCTACATGCCCGGCGCGTTCTGGTACGCCGCGATGAGCTACGTCTCCGCGTACGGCGGCGCCATCGCCCGCTTCGACAGCGGCGGCAACTGGCACGGCACCCTGAGCGACCCCAAGTCCCAGCAGGGCATCAACCACTTCGTCGACCTGGTGCGCAAGTACAACAAGGGCGACCAGGTGCTCAACGAGCAGAACCAGTTCGAGGCGATGGCCCGCGGCCACGCGGCGTCCTTCTACGGCAACGGCTACGAGTCGGCCAGCGTCGTCGCGCCGGTCACCGGCGACCCGAGCCTCAAGGACGCCGTCAAGCTGGCCACCATGCCCGGCCCGGGCGGCAAGCCGCTGCCGACCTTCATCGGCGGCTCGGCCCTCGCGGTCACCGCGAAGTCGCCCTCGGCGGCGCTGGCCACCGACTGGGTCCGGATGTTCACCAGCGCCAAGTCCGAGCAGGCGCTGGCCGACAAGGACATCCTGCCGAACAACCTGAACCAGCTGAACCCGCTGAAGAGCAAGCCGGCCACCGCCGCCGCGGCCAACGCGGTGCCGGACGCCTGGTTCACCCCGCTGGCCCCCGGCTGGGGCGCGGTGGAGAAGCAGAAGATCCTGCCCGACATGCTGACCGCGATCCTCAAGGGCAAGCCGGTGGACCAGGCCACCAAGGAGGCGGACGCCGCCATCGACCAGCTGATCAACAAGGCCGGCTGAGCCGCCGTCCCCCGGACGCCGGAGCCCCTCCCCGCACCGCCGGGAGGGGCTCCGCGCACGCCGGGGCCGGGGGCACCCGCCGTGACCGCCTCCTCGGATGTGCCCCGGGCGGGCGGCCCCCGTAGGATTGCCGGAGTATTCACCGCAGCGAGTGTGCGGACTCGCCGCCGTAGAGGTCCCCGCCGGGCATTCCCGTCCGGCCGGGGTGGAACCATCTCATCGGAGGCCCCACACGATGTCCGACACGCAGACCGTCCCTGGCCGGATCATGGCGGCGGAGATGGCCGAGCAGCCGGCCGTCCTGCAGCGCATCCTCGACGAGGGCGCCCCCAAGATCTTCGAGATCGCGTCCCGGATCGCCGCCCGCAAGCCGCGGTTCGTCCTCCTGACCGCGCGGGGCACCTCGGACAACGCCGCGCTGTACGCCAAGTACCTGATCGAGATCCTGCTGGGCAAGCCGGCCGGCCTGACCTCGATGTCCACCACCACCGCCTACGGCGCCAAGCCGGACCTGACCGACGTGCTGGTGATCACGGTCAGCCAGTCGGGCGGCTCGCCGGACCTCGTCGCCTCCACCAAGGCGGCCCGCGAGGCCGGTGCGATCACCCTGGCGGTGACCAACAACGCCGGTTCGCCGCTGGCCGAGGTCTCCGAGTTCCACATCGACGTGCTGGCCGGCCCGGAGAAGGCGCTGCCCGCCACCAAGACCTACACCGCCGAGCTGCTCGCCCTCTACCTGCTGATCGAGGGCCTGCGCGGCGGCGACGGCGCGGCCGCCAAGGGCCTGCCGGAGCTGGCGTCCGGCATCCTGGCCCGCCAGGACGAGGTCAAGGCCCTGGCCGAGCGCTACCGCTTCGCCCAGCGCCTGGTCATCACCTCGCGCGGCTACGGCTACCCGACCGCCCGCGAGGCGGCGCTGAAGCTCATGGAGACCACCTACATCCCGGCCTCCCCGTTCTCCGGCGCCGACCTGCTGCACGGCCCGCTGGCCATGGTCGACAACGTCTCCCCGGTCATCGCGATCGTCCCGGACGGCAAGGGCGGCGAGGCCCTGCAGCCGGTCCTGGACCGCCTGCGCGGCCGCGGCGCCGACCTGGTCGTGGTCGGCCAGCAGGCGCAGGTCGAGGCGGCCTCGGCGGGCTTCGCGCTGCCGGCCGGCGTGCCCGAGGAGGTGCAGCCGATCCTGGAGATCCTGCCGCTGCAGCTGCTGGCCTACGAGGTCACCATCGCCCGCGGCCAGGACCCGGACGCCCCCCGCGCGCTCGCCAAGGTCACCGAGACCCACTGACGCGCCCCGCGACGCACGAGCCCCCGTCCACAGCCTGTGGACGGGGGCTCGGCCGTTCTCCGCCGGTTTCCGGTCTCCTCCGGCCCGCGGGGCGGAACCGGGTCCGGGAAACACTACGGGCCACGGCGCCGACACGGGACCCTCAACCCATGCGGCTCCGCGGCCCGGAGCTGTCGTCGGGCGCCGGTGACGATCGAGAACTGTGCGGGGTCCTCGTTCGGCGGCGTCCGACCGAGGAGCGGCATCGCGCGGTCAGGGCAGTTGCGCGGGTGCCTCTCCTTGGTGCCCTTTCATTGTGGACTAGACCAATCTGGGTTGTCCAGGCCTCCCCGAAAATTGGTCTGGACAACTTGGGGGAGGGGTGCGCGCCGCACGTCGCCGGGGGTACGCGGGGCCCGTCCGCACGCCCCTGGGGCTACGCTCGCCCTGTGCCCTCGCTGAACGAACTCGTCCGCCGCCACACGACCCTGACCGGTGCCGATGTGGAGTGGCTGCACATGCTGGTCTCGGAGTGGCAGCTGCTCTCCGACCTGTCCTTCGCCGACCTGGTGCTCTGGATCCCCACCTGGGACGGCATCCGCTACGTCTCGGTCGCCCAGATGCGGCCCAACACCGGTCCCACCTCCTACCAGGACGACATGGTCGGCCACCTCGTCCCGCGCGGCCGCCGGCCGCTGCTGGACGCCGCCTACGACGAGGGGCGGATCGTGCGCGAGGGCGACCCGGAGTGGCGCGAGGAGGTGCCGGTCCGGGTCGAGTCCATCCCGGTGCGGCGCGAGGGCAAGGTGCTCGGCGTGATCGCCCGCAACACCAACCTGCTGACCGTGCGCACCCCCAGCCGGCTGGAGCTCACCTACCTGCAGAGCGCCTCCGACCTCGCCCAGATGATCGCCGCCGGCACCTTCCCCTACCCCGGCGTCGAGCAGGCCGACATGGACGCCGCGCCGCGGGTCGGCGACGGCCTCATCCGCCTCGACGCCGACGGCGTCGTCACCTACGCCAGTCCCAACGCGCTCTCCGCCTACCACCGGCTCGGCCTCACCACCGACCTGGTCGGCAGTCACCTCGGCCGGACCACCGCCGACCTCGCCCCGCCCTCCCGGGCCGCCGTGCACGAGGCGCTGGTGAAGCTGGCCAGCGGCTGGGCCCCCCGGCAGACCGAGATCGAGGCCCAGGGCGGCGTGGTCACCCTGCGGGCCATCCCGCTCAAGCCCAAGGGCACCCTGACCGGCTCCCTGGTGCTCTGCCGGGACGTCACCGAGCTGCGCCGGCGCGACCGCGAGCTGATGACCAAGGACGCCACCATCCGGGAGATCCACCACCGGGTGAAGAACAACCTGCAGACCGTCGCCGCGCTGCTGCGCCTGCAGTCCCGCCGGATGGAGTCCGAGTCCGGCCGGGCCGCGCTCGACGAGGCGGTGCGCCGGGTCGGCTCGATCGCGATCGTGCACGAGACCCTCTCCCAGGCGCTGGACGAGCAGGTGGCCTTCGACGAGATCGCCGACCGGGTGCTGGCCATGGTGATGGAGCTGTCCCAGGACGGCCGGGTGGCGACCCGCCGCAGCGGCAGCTTCGGCATCCTCTCCGCCGAGGTGGCCACCCCGCTGGCGATGGTGCTGACCGAGCTGCTGCAGAACGCGCTGGAGCACGCCTTCGGCCCGAGCGCCTCCGGCAACCTGGAGGTCAGCGCGCTGCGCGGGCGGGCGCCGGCCACCGGCATGGGCTGGTCGGACAGCTGGAACGGCGGGGCCCGGCCGGAGGAGTACCTGCTGATCACGGTGCAGGACGACGGCAAGGGCATGCCGGAGGGCTTCGACCCGCAGCAGGCGGGCAACCTCGGGCTGCAGATCGTCCGGACCCTGGCCACCGGGGAGCTGGGCGGCACCTTCGACATGGTGGCCGGCCCGAACGGCGGCACCAAGGTGATCCTGGAGATCCCGGTGCGCTGAGGCGCGGAAGCGCAGAGGGGGCGTGCGTCCGCTGGAAGCGCCGGGCGCACGCTTCTTCGCACCAACGGCTTCACCCGGAGGCGCGGACCGGAGAAGAACAGGCCGGAGAAACAGAAACGAGGCCCTGTCGACCGGGGGGGGGTGGGTCGACAGGGCCTCTCAACCCGTTCCGGCCGTCGGGGGGAGTCGGCCGGAACGGGGGCTCTGAGTGGTGCGACACCAGCCGGTGCGTTGCACACGGTGAGCGCCACAGCTCCACAATATTGCTCTAAGTGAACAGTATCAAGTGGCTGGGCGGGCGGGTGTCGCGGGGCCTCGTCGAGCAAGGCCCTTTGTGCGGAAGGCTTCACCAGGAGGTGCAGGGGAAGCCTGTGATCATGTGTTGATCGGTGCTGCGGTTACTGCTGGTACTACGGCGTGTGATCAGGCGGTGCGGGCGCGGTTGCGGGCGGCACGGCGCTTCATGGCGCGGCGCTCGTCCTCGCTCATGCCGCCCCAGACGCCGGCGTCCTGGCCGGTCTCGAGGGCCCACTGGAGGCACTGCTCCATGACCGGACAGCGGCGGCACACGGCCTTGGCTTCCTCGATCTGCAGCAGAGCAGGACCGGTGTTCCCGATCGGGAAGAACAGCTCCGGGTCCTCTTCGCGGCAGACAGCGCGGTGGCGCCAGTCCATGGTCGTCCAACTCCTCCTGCCGGCGGGGGTTGCCCGATCGGCACATCGATGGTCCTTGTGAATGTGAACGCTTTCACGAATCCCGCAACAGCAAAAGAGACCAAAGGCCCACCGGGCCCGGGAGGTCTGTGCTGGGGAGGGATTCGCGCGATTCGAGGGACACCCCGCGGTCGGCCCCCCAGGTTTCGAGGGTTGCCGTCGCTGCGATGTGTCCCGATCGCCATGTAGAGGTTCGCAAACCTCGGGCCCGGATACAACCCCCTTCAGGGAGGAATTTTGGATTCTTCGGTGTCGCCTAGCTCACAGCCAGTACTTCTATGGAGTGAAGGGGGCTTGTGCGTTCGAGAAGAAGGAGGAATGGCCCTTCTAGTCACACAATCACACGCAGTGCCCGCCGTACGCCTGTGAAACTGACGCGACTCCTGGATCCAAGGTGGTCGCCGTCGACCTGGAACGGGACCGGTTCCTCCGAAACCAAGGTGAAGTGGCGGACGTCGTGATAGGAGACGACATGCTTCCCGGAAGGGCCGGTCGGCGCGGGCTTGTTGCTCGAAGGACCGTGCGACCGCAGGATCTGACGGACCGTTCGAGCGATGCCGAACGCCGTCATCCGAGTGATGCCGAAGACGTCGAGATCCGCGTCGAAGGAGGCGCGCGGAGAGGGGTAGACGGGGCGGTTGCCCAGGAACGTCCACGGCGAGGTGTTGCTGACTATCGCCAGCGCCAGGCCCGGCACGGGCTCGCGGCCCGCGAGCAGCAGTGAGACCGGGCCTGATCTGCGCTGCTCACGCTGGGTGACGAAGTGGCGGAGCGCCTGGGTGACGTAGAGCGCGTGGGTGGACTTGCGTCCCGCCCGGCGCTGCTCCTCGACCCGGCCGACCACTCCGGCGTCGAAGCCCAGGCCGGCGGTGAAGGTGAACCAGCGGTCCGGCAGCCCGTCGGTCATCGCCTTGCCGAGCCCGATCGGCCGCTCGCGCCGGTGCTCCAGGGCGTCCAGCAGGGCGCCGGTCGCCTCCACCGGGTCGTTCGGCAGGCCCAGCGCGCGGGCGAACACATTGGTCGACCCGCCGGGGACCACGGCCAGCCGCGGGACCCGGTCGCCCGGGCCGTGCGCGAGCAGTCCGTTGACCACCTCGTTGACGGTGCCGTCCCCGCCCAGCGCCACCACCAGGTCGACCGCGCCGTCCTCCACCGCCTCGCGGGCCAGGTCGCGCGCGTGGCCGCGGTACTCGGTCTGCGCCACCTCCAGCTTGAGGTCGCTCCGCAGGGCGTGGATCAGGACGTCCCGGGTGCGACCGCTGGTGGTGGTCGCTTTCGGGTTGACGACCAGGAGAGCGCGCATGGGCCCAGCCTACGGGTCGGTACGGACCGACCGGCGGCTACCCTGCTGGAGTGACCGCAGAATCCTCCGCACCCGTACCCGCGCCCGGCGCCGACCGGCCGGCCGCCCTCGCCCTGGGCGCCGCCATCACCGCCGTGGAGGGCGCCGCGCTGGCCGTCGTCGGCGTCTGGGACATGGTCGCCGCCCTGTCCGGCCAGTCCAAGCAGCTCGCCCTGAACGAGTTCGGCGGCCTGGTGATCGTGATGCTCGGCGTGCTGCCGCTGCTGGCCGCCCGGGCGCTGCTCAAGGGCCGCCGCTGGGGCCGCAGCCCCGCCGTGCTGACCAACTCGATCTGCCTGCCGGTGGCGTACTACATGTGGCAGAGCGGCGGGGCGATGGCCGGGGTCGGCGTGGGCGTCGGCCTGCTCGGCCTGGTCGGCATCGGCGCGCTGCTCAGCCCGAAGGCGACGGCGGCCCTCTACGCTCCGCACGAGGGCTGAGCGCGGAGGACCGCCGCTTCCGCACGACCTTCACGACCGGACGGCCGCCGCTGAGCGGCCGTCAGTCGTCTTCCCGGGCCTACTCCTCCACGAGGAGCTTCTCCCGCAGCTGCGCCAGCGTCCGGGCGAGCAGCCGGGACACGTGCATCTGCGAGATGCCCACCTCGGCGGCGATCTGCGACTGCGTCATGTTCCGGAAGAACCGCAGCACCAGGATCTTCTGCTCGCGGGGCGGTAGTTGGGCCAGCAGCGGCTTGAGGGACTCGCGGTACTCGACGCCCTCCAGCGCCTCGTCGGTGGCGCCCAGGGTGTCCGCGACGGCCGGCGACTCGTCGTCGCTGTCCGGCACGTCCAGCGACAGCGTGGAGTACGCGTTGGCGGACTCCAGCCCCTCCAGGACGTCCTCCTCGGAGATCCCCAGGTGCTCGGCCAGCTCGTGCACCGTGGGGGAGCGGCCGTGCCGCTGGGAGAGCTCGCTGGTCGCCGTGGTCAGCGACAGCCGCAGCTCCTGGAGCCGGCGCGGCACCCGGACCGCCCAGCCCTTGTCCCGGAAGTGCCGCTTGATCTCGCCGACGATGGTCGGCGTGGCGTAGGTGGAGAACTCGACCCCGCGCTCGTGGTCGAACCGGTCCACCGACTTGATCAGCCCGATGGTGGCGACCTGGGTCAGGTCGTCCAGCGGCTCGCCCCGGTTGCGGAACCGCCGGGCCAGGTGCTCGACCAGCGGGATGTGCATGCGCACCAGCTGATTGCGCAGCTCGACGCGCTCCGGGGAGCCCTCGGGCAGCGCCGAGAGCCGTACGAACAGGGCCCGGGCCGCCTCGCGGTCCGGTGCGCCGGAGCGCTGCGGGCCCTGGGCGGGCACCGCCGCGCGCAGCGCCTCGCCCGCCCCGGCGGCGTTCCCGGCGTCCGGGGCGGCCGCCGGGTCCTGGGTGTCCCCGGCGTCCGGGAGGTCTGCGGCGTCCGGGCGGTCCGCGGCCGACGGCACGGGCGGGGGCGACGGATCGGGCGACGACTGGGGCGTCGGCTCGGTCGGCTGGCTCATCCGGTGGGCGTCCTTCGGGTGCGCTTCGTCGTTGGCGGCGAGGCCGGGAACGCTCGCCTGGGTCGGTACGGCAGGGCCCGCCGTCGCGAGGCCGGTACGGTCCAGATCACTCACGGCCATTCCCCCGTTCCGTTCCGGGAGCACCGGGACCGTCGGTCCCGGTTCGTCTCGTTGGTCGTACCGCCGGGTGGGGGCGGTACCGGGAGCCGTCCGTCCGGCCCGGTGGTGCCGGGCGGACGGCCCTTGTTCGGTGCTGCTGCCGCGCTGCCGCGGCGGACCTAGTGGGCGGCTGGGCCGCCGCGCTTCTTGTGCAGGCTGATCGACACGGTCCTGTCCTCGGCGACCGCGGACTCGACCTCGCCCGCGAGCGCGGAGAGCACCGTCCACGCGAAGGTGTCCCGTTCGGGCGCCCGGCCGTCGGTGGTGGGTGCCGAGACGATCACCTTCAGGGAGTCGCCGACCAGTCGGAACTCGCAGGAGAGGACCGACCCGGGGACGGCCTGCTGGAGGAGGATGGCGCAGGCCTCGTCGACCGCGATGCGCAGGTCCTCGATCTCGTCCAGCGTGAAGTCCAGCCGGGCCGCGAGGCCCGCCGTGGCCGTCCGCAGGACCGAGAGGTAGGCCCCGGCCGCGGGCAGCCGGACCTCCACGAAGTCCTGCACTCCGGGCTCGCCGTCGATCTGGGACACCCTCACCTCCTGGGTGACGCGCTGTGCTTCCGGGCCGGTGGCCGCGGCACTGTCTGTTGCTTGGCTCAACTGCTTCGCCCCAACTGTCCAGAGGGGTGGTGCGGTACGTACCGGTCATACCCCTCGGGGGGTGGCCGGACGCCGCCGTCCGCCCGAGACGTTACCGCGTTCCTGCCCCGGTGCGGGAGTCACTCATGGTAAGGCATCGCGACACAGGGTGGCAGTGGTCCGGACGAGGCCCCTGCGCGCCTCCTGCGCGCGCTGTCCGCGCGCCGGTCTCAGCGGGTGCCGGCGGCGGTGAGCGCGTCCCCGGTCAGGCGGTAGACGGTCCACCCGTCCATCGGCTCGGCGCCGAGCGACTTGTAGAAGTTGATCGAGGGGGTGTTCCAGTCCAGCACCGACCACTCCATCCGGGAGTAGCCGCGCTCGACGGCGATCCGGGCGAGTTCCAGCAGCAGGGCCTTGCCGTGGCCGCCGCCGCGCGCGGTCGGGCGGACGTAGAGGTCCTCCAGGTAGATCCCGTGGGTGCCGCGCCAGGTCGAGTAGTTGAGGAACCAGAGCGCGAAGCCGACCGGCTCGCCGGTGGTGTCGTCCTCGGCGATCAGGCCGAACAGCGCGGGGGCGGGTCCGAAGAGCGCGCCGTGCAGCTGCTCCTCGGTGGCGACCACCTCGTGGAGGGCCTTCTCGTACTCCGCGAGCTCGCGGATCATGGCGTGGACGACGGGGACATCGGCGGGGAGGGTGGTGCGGATCATGACTCCGAGCCTACTGGGCCGGTTCGTTCTCGTCCCAGGCCTGGACGGAGGTCTGGTCGACGATCCGCCCGTCGCGCAGCTCGGCGGTGGAGCTGACCAGCACCCGGATCCCGTCCGGGTAGCGGCAGGACTCCAGGAAGGCGAGGCGGTCCGTCTGGACCACCACCTGTTCCAGGGTGTGGCTCATCTCGCGGGCGTAGAGGTCGTCCAGCATCGCGCCGATCTCGTCCCGGCCGTGCATCACCAGGGGGTGGCTGGGCTGGGTCTTGCGGTCGACCACGCGCAGTTCGGCGTCGTCCGCGTAGAGCGCCAGCAGGGCCCGGGCGTCGGCGCGCTCGATGCCCTCGCGCAGGGCCCGGACGTCGAAGGCGGACGGTGCGGCCATGGTGGTCATGTTCTCGCTCCTCCGGTCGGTTCCGTCGGCTCGTACTGTTGAGCGTACGCCCGTCGGAACCGGCCGGAGGAGCGTGCCGGAGCGGCGGCCGGACGGGCCCGGCTCAGCGGGCCGGGACGGTCCGCAGGTACTCCGCCAGGGCGGTGATCGCGGCCGGGTTGCGCGGGCTCTCGACCAGGTCGACGTAGTCGAGCACGAAGATCCGGTCGTTGCGGACGGCCGAGACGCCGGCCAGCGGCGGGAAGGACTTCAGGAACCTCCGCTTCGCCTCGGCGTCCGGGGTGCCGTAGTTGTTGATCACGATCACCTCGGGGTCGCGCTGGACCACGCTCTCCCAGCCCACGGTGGTCCAGGAGTCGGCGACGTCGCCCATCACGTTCCGGCCGCCGGCCTTGGCGATGATCTCCTCCGGGGCGGCGAAGCGGCCCGAGGTGTACGGCTTGTCCTCGCCGCTGTCGTACAGGAAGACGCCCGGGCGGTGGGCGGGCTCGGGGACGGCGGCGATCTGCGCCTTGAAGTCGGCGACCAGCTTGTCGGCCCGGTCCCGGACGTCGAAGATCTCGCCCAGGTTGACGAGGTCGGTGTACAGCGCGTCCAGCGGGGACATCACCCCGCGCTCGGCGCCCTTGCCGCTGCGGCAGGACTCGGTCAGCACGTAGGAGCCGATGCCCAGGCCGGACAGCGCCTCCGGGGTGAAGCCCCGGCCCTCGTCGAAGCCGTAGTGCCAGCCGTCGACCACCAGGTCGGCCTTGGCGTCCAGCACGGTCTCCTTGCCGATCCGGTCCTTGGAGAGCCACTTGGCCCGCTGGTAGCCGTCCTTCCAGGCGACCTTGTCCACCTGGCCCTTGTCGTCGGGCATCACGTAGCCGGCCATCCGGTCCTCCAGGCCGAGCGCGAACATCAGCTCGGTGATGCCGACGTCGTTGGTGACGGTGCGGGCCGGCTTCTCCTTGAAGGTGACCTCGGTGCCGCAGTTGACGACGGTCACCGGGTAGTGGGCGGAGGCGGTGGCGGCGCCGTCGCCGCTCGGGGCGATCTCGGCGCCGCAGCCGGTGAGCGCGAGGGCGAGCAGGGCGGCGGCGGCAACGGCCTTGGTGCGCATGGGGATCCTCGGGGGCGGGGCGGTCGGGGCGGGGGAGCGGGGGGTCACGGCAGGCGGTCGAGGAGCAGCTGGACGGCGCCGGTGACCGGGTGCCGCACGGGCGTCGCGCGGACCTTGAACACCTCGGCCAGCAGCTCCGGCCGGAGCACCTCGGCGGGCGGCCCGGAGGCGACGATCCGGCCGTCCGCGATCACGTGGAGCAGGTCGCAGTGCCCGGCCGCCAGATTGAGGTCGTGCAGCGCGGTGAGCACCGTCGGCCCGGCCTCGCGGACCAGCGACAGCACCTCCAGCTGGTGGGCGATGTCCAGGTGGTTGGTCGGCTCGTCGAGGACCAGCACCTTGGGCTCCTGGACCAGCGCGCGGGCGATCAGCACCCGCTGCTTCTCGCCGCCGGACAGGCTCAGGAAGCCCCGGGCGGCCAGGTGCGCGGCGCCGACCCGGCGCAGGGCCCCGGCGCAGCGCTCCTCGTCCCCGGCGGAGGGCCCGGCCAGGGCGCCGCGCCGGTGCGGCAGCCGGCCCATGCCGACCACCTCGGCCACGGTGAAGTCGAACTCGGCGGAGTGCTCCTGCGGCAGCGCCGCCACCCGCCGGGCGGCCTCGCGGGGGGCGAGCGCGTGCAGGTCCTCGCCGCCCAGCAGGACGGCGCCGGCGGCGGGCCGCAGCGCCCGGTAGACGCAGCGCAGCAGGGTGGACTTGCCGCTGCCGTTCGGGCCGATCAGGCCGACCACCTGGCCGGCGGCGGCGCCCAGCGTGACGTCGTGGACCAGCCGGACGCCGGCCAGGTCGACCGAGACCCGGTCGACGGCGAGGTCCAGCGCGGCGGGGCCGGCGGCGGTGGTGGCGGGGGCGGTCACCGGCCACCGCCGAAGGAGTAGCCGCGGCGGCGCATCAGCAGCAGGAAGCACGGCACCCCGACGGCCGCGGTGACCACGCCGATCGGCAGCTCGGCGGGTGCCAGCAGGGTGCGGGAGACGATGTCCACCCAGACCAGCAGCAGCGCCCCGGCGAGCGGGGCGACCAGCAGCACCCGGCGGTGGCCGGCGCCGACCAGCATCCGCACCAGGTGCGGGACCATCAGCCCGACGAAGCCGATCGCCCCGCTGACCGCGACCACGGTGCCGGTGACGGCCGCGGTGACCACGAACAGCTCGCGGCGCAGCCGGTCCGGGTCCACGCCGAGCGAGGCGGCCGTCTCGTCGCCCATCGCCAGCGCGTCCAGCCGCCCGGCGGAGCAGGCCAGGTGGGCCAGGCCGGCCAGCACGGTGGCGGCGGCGATCGGCACCGAGCCCCAGGTCGCGCCGCCGAGGCTGCCGAGCAGCCACATCATGGCGGAGCGGGCGGCCTCGCCGCGGGCGGCGGCGAAGACCATCAGCGCCGTCAGCGCGGAGAAGCCGTAGGACATCGCGGTGCCGGTGAGCACCAGCCGCAGCGGGGTGAGCCCGTGGGCGGTACGGGCCGTCAGGTAGACCAGCACCATGGCGAGCAGGGCGGCGGCGAAGGCGGAGACGGAGATCGCCCAGACGCCGAGCGAGGCGAAGGCGCCCAGCATCAGCACGGCGTTGGCGCCGACCGAGGCGCCGGAGGAGATGCCGAGCACGAAGGGGTCGGCGAGCGCGTTGCGGACCATCGCCTGGACGGCGACCCCGGTGGCGGCGAGTCCGGCGCCGACCACGGCGGCCAGCACGGCGCGCGGCAGCCGGATCTCCCAGACGATCGCGTAGGCGGCGGCCTCGTCGGCCTCCAGCCGACCGCCCGTCAGCCCGGCGCGCAGCAGCCGCAGGACCTGGCTCCAGCCGAGTCCGGAGGAGCCGACGGCGACGGTGCAGACCAGCGAGACGAGCAGCGCCGCCGCGAGGACGGCGGCCAGCGGTACGGCGGGTGTCCTGCGCGGGCCGGGTGGGGCCGCGTCGGTGACCGGTGCGGTCGCGGTGCTGCTCACTGTGGCGCGCCTTGCCTCGGGCCGGGGAGGGCGCGGGGCGGCGCGCCCGGGCACGGCTCCGCCGGGGCGCCATCCCCTCGCAGTCCACGGCGAGTTGTCGGGAGGTCGGCGTCCTCGGGCGATCGGGCTCACGGGGCGCGGGGCACCGTTTACCGTTGCGGGTCAGCGCCGGATTCGCACCGGCTTCCCCCTCGGGACGCCCTGGCAGCATAACAAGCACTGAGGTCAGGCAACCCTTACCGGCCGGGCTGTGGCGACGGACACACGCGAGCGCCCCCGTCCGGGGTGCGGACGGGGGCGCTCGGCGGGAGTGTGCGGGGATCAGCCCTGCTTGGTCTCCCAGAAGATCTTGTCGACCTCGGCGATGAGGTCGAGCAGCGCCTGGCCGGTGGCCGGGTCGGTGGACGCCTTGGCGGCCGAGGCGGCCTTCAGGGTGTCGTTGACGAGCTGGTGCAGCTGCGGGTACTTCTCGAAGTGCGGGGCCTTGAAGTAGTCGCTCCACAGCACCGAGATGTGGTGCTTGACGGCCTCGGCGCGCTGCTCCTTGATGATGACGGCGCGGGCGCGGAAGTGCGGGTCCTCGTTGGCCTGGTACTTCTCCTGGGTGGCCTTGACGGACTCGGCCTCAAGGCGGGCCTGGGCCGGGTCGTACACGCCGCAGGGCAGGTCGCAGTGGGCGTGGGCGGTGGCACGCGGGGCGAACAGACGAGAGAGCATGGGGAGTCCTTCCTTAGATCGTCTTCCCGCGCCCGAGGTTACCCCTCGGGTCCTGCGGTTTCTCGGCCGGGCGGCGGGCCTAGGGCAAAAGGCGGAGCCGGAACCGGGTGAATCCGGACATCGGCGGGTGACGGTCCGTGCGGCAGACTGGTGTGCGACCGCGGGACGCGGCGGGACACGGGCCAGGAGGAGGAGTCGTGGCACGGAGCGCGGATCCGGAGGAACCGGAGGACGGAGCCCCGGCGGGCGGCGCGCCGTTCGGGCTGATCGACGTGGCGGGGGACTCGATGGTGCCGACCCTGCGCGACGGCGACCAGCTGCTGGTGCGGTACGGCGCGCGGATCCGGCCCGGCGCGGTGGTGGTCTTCCGCCACCCGTTCCAGCAGAACCTGCTGGTGGTGAAGCGGGCCGACGGCCGGCGGTCCAAGGGCTGGTGGCTGCTCTCCGACAACCGGCCGGTGGACAGCGACAGCCGCAGCTACGGCGCGGTCCCGGACGAGCTGGTGCTCGGCCGGGTGCTGCTGCGGCTGCGCCCGCGCCCGGCCTGGCTGGCGCCCGGCCCCCGGCTGGAGCGGCTGCTGCTCTCCGGCCCGCTGGCCCGGGTCCCCGGGCTGGCCCGCCGCCTCGGCGTCTGGGTGCGTCCGGAGGAGCTGCCGGGCTCCTGACGGGCCTACTCCGCCGGGTTCCCGGCCGCGGCGGCGGCCTCCAGGCGCTTGCGGGCGCGGTAGGCGGCGACGTTGGCGCGGGTGGCGCAGCGGTCCGAGCAGTACCGGCGGGAGCGGTTGGTGGAGGTGTCCAGGTAGGCGTTGCGGCAGGGCGCGGCCTGGCAGATGCCGAGCCGGTCGGCGCCCAGCTCGGTCAGGTGGACCGCCAGGCCCATGCAGGCGACGGCGCTGAAGTGCGCGGTGGCGGTGGGGGAGTTGTCGGCGAGGTGCAGGTGCCAGCGGGGCCGGCCGGCCTCGTCCAGGTAGTCGTGGCCGGAGACCAGCGGGCTGACCGGGAACTCCATCAGCAGGCTGTTCAGCAGGTCGACGCTGCGGATCTCCTCGCCCTCGGCGGCGGCCTCGAAGACCCCGCGCAGCCGGGTGCGGACGGCCCGCAGCCGGGGCAGGTCGGACTCGTCGGCGAGGTCGCGGGCCCGGGCGGCGTCCGAGAACAGGCCGCGCACCGCGTCCACCGAGGTCAGCGAGTCGGTGCCGCGCCCGGGTTCCTCGGTGTTCACCAGCCGGACGGCCAGATCGGCGTACGAGGCGAGCTCCACGGTGGTCCTTCCAGAGATCGGTAACAGGCTTATTGCCCCAAGCCTATTACCCGAAGGGCGAATGCGGGAAAGCGGCGGCGCCCGGCAGGACCGGCCTGCCGGGCGCCGCGGAGCGGTGCGCTCAGAGCACCTTGGAGAGGAAGGCGCGGGTGCGCTCGTGCCGGGGGTTGGTGAGGACCTCGCGGGGGTTGCCGGACTCGACGACCACGCCGCCGTCCATGAACACCAGCGCGTCGCCGACCTCGCGGGCGAAGCCCATCTCGTGGGTCACCACGATCATGGTCATCCCCTCCTCGGCGAGCCCGCGCATGACGTCGAGCACCTCGCCGACCAGCTCGGGGTCGAGCGCCGAGGTCGGCTCGTCGAACAGCATCAGCTTGGGCTTCATGGCCAGCGCCCGGGCGATGGCCACCCGCTGCTGCTGGCCGCCGGAGAGCTGGGAGGGGTAGCTCCCGGCCTTCGCGGCCAGGCCGACCCGCTCCAGCAGGGCCATGGCGCGCTCCCTCGCCTCGGCCTTGGACTCCCGCCGGACCTGGACCGGCGCCTCCATGACGTTCTCCACCGCGGTCATGTGCGGGAAGAGGTTGAAGCGCTGGAACACCATGCCGATGTCCCGCCGCTTGAGCGCGACCTCGCGGTCCTTGAGCTCGTAGAGCTTGTCGCCCCGCTGCTGGTAGCCGACCAGCTCGCCGTCGACCCAGAGGCGGCCGCCGTTGATCTTCTCCAGGTGGTTGATGCAGCGCAGGAAGGTCGACTTGCCGGAGCCGGACGGGCCGACGAGGCAGAAGACCTCGTTCTGCTTGACCTCCAGGTCGATGCCCTTGAGCACCTCGACCTGGCCGTACGACTTGTGGACGGCCTCGGCCTTCACCATGGGGCCGCCGGGGCGGGCGTCGGCGGGGGTCTTGGTCAGGTCGGTCATACGTGGCCGCCTCCCTCGAGTCCGGGGACCACGTCGTTCTTGGCCTTCGGGGCGGGCCTGCCGCCGAACAGCAGCCGCAGCCGCTGGATCGGGGTGGGCGGCAGCGTCCGGTTCGCACCACGAGCGTAGTGCCGTTCGATGTAGTACTGCCCGATCGTGAGGATCGAGGTCATGAGCAGGTAGTAGATGCTGACCGCGACGAGGACCGGGATGGTCTGGAAGGTCCGCGAGTAGATGTCGTGGCCGGCGGTGAACAGCTCGGACAGCGAGATGACCTGGACCAGCGAGGTGGTCTTCAGCATCGAGATGGTCTCGTTGCCGGTCGGCGGGATGATGACCCGCATCGCCTGGGGGAGCACGATCCGGCGCAGCGCGGCCGCGCGGCTCATGCCCAGGGCGTGGGCGGCCTCGGTCTGCCCCTCGTCCACGGACTGGATGCCGCCGCGGACGATCTCCGCCATGTACGCCGCCTCGTTGAGGCCGAGGCCGAGCAGGGCGGCGGTGAAGGTGGGGATCAGGGTGTTGGTCGACTCGGACCAGAACTCGGGACCGAACGGGACGCCGATCGAGAGCCTCGGCCAGAGGGCGCCCAGGAAGTTCCAGAACACCAGCTGGACCAGGACGGGGGTGCCGCGGAAGACCCAGATGTAGAACCAGGCCGTTCCCGACAGCAGCGGGTTCGGCGAGAGCCGCATGATCGCGAGGAGCACACCGCCGGCCACGCCCATCAGCATGGACAGGGCGGTCAGCTCCAGGGTCGTGACGATGCCGCGGAGGATCTGCTCGTTCTGCAGCGTGTCCTTGACGACGTCCCACTGGAACGCGGGGTTGAAGATCAGGGCGTGGAGCAGCATCGCCGCGAGGACGGCGATGACGGCGGCTCCGGCCCAGCGTCCGGGGTGGCGGACCGGGACGGCCTTGATGGTCTCGGGCCGTCGCGATGTCACCGCCCCCTGCTCGGAAGATTTCACCTTGGGGCCTCAGGGGGTGTGGTGGAGCGGGGGGTCAGCTCTTGGCGGCGTTGATCTCGGACTTCTCGATCGCGCCGGCCTCGACGCCCCACTTGGCCAGGATCTGCTTGTAGGTGCCGTCGGCGATCAGCGACTGGACGGCGCCCTGGACGGCCTGGGCCAGCGGCGAGCCCTTGTCGACGATGACGCCGTAGGGCGCGCTGTCGTAGGTCTCGCCGAGCTTCTCCAGCTGGCCGTTGGTCTGCTTGATCGCGTAGTCGACGACCGGGGAGTCGGCCATCATCACCTGGTCGCGGCCGGAGACCAGCGCGGTGGTCACGTCGGTCTGCAGGGTGAACTTGTCGCCGTCGTTGGGGATGGCCGGCTTGCCGGCCTTGGCGCAGTCCGGGTTGCGGACGTCGGTGATCTCCTGGGCCTGGGTGGTGCCGGTCTGGACGGCGACCTTCTTGCCGCAGAGGTCCTTCGGGTCGATCTTGTCCGGGTTGCCCTTCTTCACGGCGACGGCGCTGCCGGCGGTGAAGTAGGTGACCATGTCGACGGTCTGCTCGCGCTCCTTGGTGTCGGTGAAGGAGCTCATGCCGAGCTGGTACTTCTTCGCGGTGATGCCCGGGATGATCGAGGTGAAGTCGGCGTTCTGCACGTCGGCGGTCAGGCCGAGCTTCTTGGCGATCGCGTCGGCGAGGTCGACGTCCAGGCCGACGATGTTGCCCTTGTCGTCCTTGAACTCGTTGGGCGCGTAGGAGGCGTCGGCGGCGACGATGAGCTTGCCCGAGCCCTTGACGTCGGCCGGGACCAGCGGGGCCAGGGCCGGGTCGGCGGTCACGGCCGCGACGCTGGCGCTCGGATTGGCGCCGGCGGCACCGCCGTTGGAGGAGGACTTGCTGCTGCCGCAGGCGGTCAGCACGAGCGACGCGGACGCGAGCACCGCCGCGGTGGCGAGGAGGCGGGTGCGCTGGGTACGGACGGTCATGGGGGATCTCCTCCTGAGGGAGAGGTCGGGCGGGGAGCCGCGGGGGAGCGGCGTGCAGGGGCAGCAGAGCCGTACGGCGCTGTACGGGTGGGGCTGGGAGAGCTGCGCAGGGGTGGTTCCGGGTACAGGGGTGGATCCGGGTACTGCGTCTCCGCCACCGTCCGCCGAGGTGGGCGTCGACCGAACCGCCTCGACCAGTGGCCGGCTCGATCCGAGATGGGGGGAATCCTGCCATCTGAGGACGGTCGGGTGGCCCTGATTCAGATCAAAATCGGATAACGAGGGGGCACGCTGTCCGCTATTCGGACGAATACCGTGTCCCTGTCACTCTGTGCATAGGTATGCAGTGCGCCCTGTGGTCTGCCGCGCGACGGGCCGGACCCCGCCCGGTGTCCGGCCCGGACCCGCTCAGATGCCCCCGTTGACCACCGCGTTCTGGGCCGCGCCCGCGGTGACGTTCCACTTGGCGAGGATCTTGTCGTACTCGCCGCTGCGGATCAGCTGGTCGACCGCCTTCGCCAGCACGTCGCGCAGCTCGGTGTCCTCCTTGCGCAGCGCGATCCCGTACGGGTTGGAGCGGGACTGCGAGCCGGCCACCTCGAAGCGGTTGCCGCCGTCGGTGTTCCTCGCCGCGTGGGCGGCCACCGGGGAGTCGTTCAGGCCCACCTGCGCGGTGCCGGCGGCCACCTCGGCCAGCGCCTTGGCGTCGGTGTCGAACTTGTGCACGGTGAGCGGCTTGCCGGCCCGGGTGCAGGCGGTGACCTGGCGGGCGACGATCTCGTCCTGGGTGGTGCCGGACTGCACCGCGACGGTCTTGCCGCAGAGGTCGTCCAGGGTGCGGATGCCCTTCGGGTTGCCCTTGGCGACCACCATCGAGGTGCCGGCGATGAAGTAGTCGACGAAGTCCACCGCCTGGCCGGTCGCCTTGCCGGTCTCGTCCACGCCCTCCCGGCGCTGGCGGACGTCGCTGAGCGCGGACATCACCACGTCGTACTGCTTGCTGTGGAGATCCGGCAGGAGCTTGTCGAAGGGGGTGTCGACGTACTCGATCCGCAGGTCCAGGATCCGGCCGAGCGCCGCGGCGATGTCCGGGTCCAGGCCGTCCGGCTTGCCGTCGGCGCCCCGGAACTCGACCGGCGGGTAGTTGACGTCCATGCCGATGCGGAGCACCTTGGCGGACTGCTGGGCCTTCGGGAGCTGCGCCCGGAGCTCCTGGACCGGGTCCTGGGCCGCGGTCCCGTCGCCGCCGCCGCAGCCGCTCAGCAGCAGCCCTCCGGCGGTGGCGAGGGCGAGCGCGGCGACGGTCGGCCGGCGGGACTGTGCACGGTGGTGCATCGGTTGCTCCTGTGGGAGGGAGGGAGAGGCGCCGCGGCGTCGCGGAGGTGTACGCGAGATGGCGGAAGAACGGATCCTCCCATCCCGACCTGCCGGGCCCGTGGCCGGGTGTGTCAGAATTCGGTACCGGGTGATCCCCGACGCTCGAACCAGACCGCCGGGCCGCAAACAGGCTCGGGGTGCGCAGGAACGGAAGTCCAGGACGACGACTCCGTATCCGAGGCACCGGCCTCCCTCCGTGTCTGCGTTCACTCCTGCGAGTGCGCGTGCGCGTTCGCCATTGCCGTAGCCGGGGCCCGGTTCTCACGGCGCCTGGTGCTGCCAGGTGGCTGTGAGGCGTATGACAACCATGTGACTTGGACGAAAAGGCATGGGTGCGATGCCCTCGTCCGACCTACGCTCGGCCCGGAAGCACAGCGCGGACCAACGCAGACAAATCCATAAACCCTCATCCGAGGGCGCTCGTCCGACGGCGGCGCCCCGACCCAGTCCTCCCCGGGGACGCTTCGGCGTTCCCGGGTTCCGGTTACCGGCCAACGGTCACCGGATGCCGGTGGGCGGCCGGGTCGTCCGCTCCGTCGGCCGGGTGTCCTCGCTCGATCAATGACGAAGAGGTCATCGTGGCAGCGGAGATCATCCACAGCACTACCCAGGACACCGACGATCCGGTCGACGCCGTGTTCGCGCTCCACCGCGGCGGCAAGATGGAGGTCCGGGCGACCGTCCCGGTGCGCGACGCGGACGACCTGTCCCTCGCCTACACCCCCGGTGTCGCGCGCGTCTGCACCGCCATCGCCGAGCAGCCCGAGCTGGTGAACGACTACACCTGGAAGGCCAACACGGTGGCCGTGGTCACCGACGGCACCGCCGTGCTGGGCCTCGGTGACATCGGTCCGGAGGCCTCGCTGCCCGTCATGGAGGGCAAGGCGATCCTGTTCAAGCAGTTCGGCGGCGTGGACGCGGTGCCGATCGCGCTGGCCTGCACCGGGGTGGACGAGATCGTCGAGACGGTGGTCCGGCTGGCCCCCTCCTTCGGCGGCGTCAACCTGGAGGACATCTCCGCCCCGCGCTGCTTCGAGATCGAGCGCCGGCTCCAGGAGGCCCTGGACATCCCGGTCTTCCACGACGACCAGCACGGCACCGCCATCGTCACCACCGCCGCGCTCTGGAACGCGGCCAAGGTGACCGGCCGGGAGATCGGCGCGCTGCGGGCCGTCATCTCCGGCGCCGGCGCGGCCGGCATCGCCATCGCCAAGATGCTGCTGGCCGCCGGCATCGGCGACGTGGCCGTCTGCGACCGCAAGGGCGTGGTGCACGAGGGCCGCGGGGACCTCACGGACGTCAAGGCGGAGATCGCCGGGCTGACCAACCGCACCGGCATCGAGGGCAGCCTGGCCGACGCGCTGGCCGGCGCCGACGTCTTCATCGGCGTCTCCGGCGGCACCGTGCCGGAGGAGGTCGTCGCGACCATGGCCGAGGGCGCGTTCGTCTTCGCCATGGCCAACCCGAACCCGGAGATCCACCCCGAGGTCGCGCACAAGTACGCGGCCGTGGTGGCCACCGGGCGCAGCGACTTCCCGAACCAGATCAACAACGTGCTGGCCTTCCCGGGCATCTTCGCGGGCGCGCTGCAGGTCCGGGCCACCCGGATCACCGAGGGCATGAAGCTGGCCGCCGCCAAGGCGCTGGCCGGCGTGGTGGCGGACGAGCTGACGCCGCAGAAGGTCATCCCCTCGCCGTTCGACGAGCGGGTCGCGCCGGCCGTCAGCAAGGCCGTCGCCGAGGCCGCCCGCGCCGAGGGCGTCGCCCGCCGGTAGCCCTGCGGAGGACCGTGGCCCCCCTCTGGGCCGAAGGGCGTGCCGCTGCCGAGAGCGACGAACGGCCGGCGGGGTACGAGCGCCGGCAGCGGGTCGGAGCGCCCGGCGGCTCAGGGGGGTCACAGCCCCGGGACACGCGTCACAGCTTCGCGTTGTTCCGGGCCCGGGGCGTTCTGGCTATCGTCCGGGGCATGTTTGCTGCCTACGCCGCACGAATCGACGCCGACGACCCGCTGGGCGGGCTGGAGCTGGGCGAGCGCCCCGAGCCGGAGGCCCGCCCCGGGTGGAGCGTGGTCACCGTCCGGGCCGCCAGCCTGAACCACCACGACCTCTGGTCGCTGCGCGGGGTCGGCCTGCCCGCGGAGAAGCTGCCGATGATCCTCGGCTGCGACGCGGCCGGCGTCGACGAGCACGGCAACGAGGTGGTCCTGCACTCCGTGATCGGCCAGAGCGGGCACGGGGTCGGCCCGGACGAGCCGCGCTCGATCCTGACCGAGCGCTACCAGGGCACCTTCGCCCAGCGGGTGGCCGTCCCCACCTGGAACCTGCTGCCCAAGCCCGCCGGGCTCTCCTTCGAGGAGGCCGCCTGCCTGCCCACCGCGTGGCTGACGGCCTATCGGATGCTGTTCACCAACGCCGGGGTGAAGCCCGGTGACACCGTGCTGGTGCAGGGCGCCGGCGGCGGGGTGTCCACCGCGCTGGTGGTCCTCGCCAAGGCGGCGGGCCTGCGGGTCTGGGTGACCGGCCGGGACGAGGCCAAGCGCGCCCGGGCGGTGGAGCTGGGCGCCGACGCGGCCTTCCCGAGCGGGGCGCGGCTGCCCGAGCGGGTGGACGCGGTGATGGAGACGGTCGGCGCGGCCACCTGGTCGCACTCGGTGAAGTCGCTCCGCCCGGGCGGCACGATCGTCATCTCCGGTGCCACCTCGGGCCCCAACCCGCCGGCGGCCGAGCTGAACCGGATCTTCTTCCTGGAGCTGAAGGTGGTCGGCTCGACCATGGGCACCAAGGAGGAGCTGGCCGGGCTGCTCTCGTTCTGCGCCACCACCGGTGTCCGGCCGGTGATCGACTCGGTGCTGCCGCTGGCCGGGGCGCCGGACGCGCTCGCCCGGCTGGCCGCGGGCGACGTCTTCGGCAAGCTGGTCCTCACCCCCTGACGCGCCCCGGGAGGGCGGCGCCCGGAGCACGGAGGCCCGGGGCCGCCCCCCGGGGGGCCGCGGGGCCGCCGCGCGGGGCGCGCGTCCCGGGGGGGCGGCCCCGCCCCCCCCCCCCGCCCCA
>NZ_JBHJUI010000017.1:159329-179646 GCF_042268405.1 Kitasatospora sp. NPDC056184
CCGGGGGGCGGGGGGGCGTGTACTGCCCACGGTGGCCCCCCCCCCCCGCCCGCCCCGGGGGGGGGGGCCCCCGCGCCCCGGCCGCCCGGGCCCCCCGCGCGGGGTACCGGGCCTCCGTGCTCCGGCTCAGTCGAGCAGGCGCTTCAGCCGCTCCCCGGCCGCGCCCAGCACGCCGCGGGCCTCGGCGAGGCGTTCGGGCGTCACCCCGCCGTCCCGGGCCGCGTCGCGGACCTGGTCGCGGAACCGGTCCAGCAGCCGCTCCAGCTCCCGGGCCGGGTCGCCGGCCGGGTCGGTGGCGGCCCACGGCGGCAGGTCGGCGGCGGCCCCGCCGGCCGGCTCGTCCTTGTCCAGGTCGATCCGGGTGACGGTGACCCGCTCGGCGGCCGGCGCACCGCCGACGGGCCCGGCCGGCCCGTCGGACGGGTGGCCCCAGCGGGCCGCGTCGGCCAGCCCGGCCAGTCCCTTGGTCAGCTCGGAGAGCCCCTCGGCCAGCCCGGTCGGCCAGTCGCCGCGGGCCGCGTGGTCGCGCACCTGCTGCTCGACCCGGCGCTTGATCCGCAGCGCCTCCTGCTGGGCCGCCGTCCGCGCCGCCTTGGACTGCTCGCGCAGCCGGCGGGCCTCCTCCTCGGCCGCCTTGGCCTTGGCCTTGGCGGCCTTCTCCTGCTCCTTGGCCCGCTTGGCCTGCTCCTTGGCCTGCCGCTTGAACTGGGCGAACTCCTCCTTGGCGCGCTGCCAGGCGGCCTGGTCGCCCCACGGCCCGGCCCACGGGTTGCCGGTCGCCCCGTCCCCGTCCTCGGCCTCCGGCCGCGGCGCGTTCCTCCGGGCCTGCTCGGCCGCGCCCCAGAGCTGCTCGCGCAGGTCCTGGGCGCTGTCCCGGACGTCCTCGCGGATCGCCCCGGCGAGCTGGGCCACCGAGTCGTGGATCTCCAGCTCCAGCTCGTCCAGCTCGCCCTGCCGGGCGGCGAGTTCGGCGCGGCCCGCGTCGGTGAGCCGGTAGACCTTGCGGCCGCCCTCGGTGCTGTGCGCGACCAGCCCCTCCTGCTCCAGCTTGGCCAGGCGGGGGTAGACGGTGCCGGCGGACGGCGCGTACAGGCCCTGGAAGCGCTCCTCCAGCAGGCGGATGACCTCGTAGCCGTGGCGCGGGGCCTCGTCGAGCAGCTTGAGCAGGTAGAGCCGGAGCCGGCCGTGGCCGAAGACGGGGGTCATGTCAGGCCTCCTTGGTGAGGTCGGGGCCGGTGGACGGGCCGTCCCCGGCGGGCAGCTCCCGGACGGCCGCCTGGGCGTCGTCCTCGGCGTCGGGCCGGTGCAGCACGGTGACCGCGCCGGAGACGGTGGTGACCGAGAGGCTGCCCTTGCCGTCGCCGAGCTGGCCGGAGAGGCGCTTGGTGCCCCAGCTGCCGCCGACCTTGAGCTGCTCGAAGCTGGAGGAGAGGTCGCCGCTGGTGGTGCCGGCCTCGACCCGGGTGTCGGCCAGCGAGGGGAGCCGGACGCCGACCGCGCCGCTGACCGTGTTGACCTTGATCTCGGTCGGGGAGTCGGCCGCGAGGTCCAGGGTGACCGCGCCTGTCACGGCGTTGGCGGACACCTTCTCGGCGGTGCCGGCGACCACGGTGAGCCGGCCCGAGACGGTGTTGAGCCGCAGCTGGCCGGCCACCGACTGGGCGTCCACGTCGCCGGTGACGGTCCTGGCGTCGGTCCGGCCGGCCAGGCCGACCAGGGTGATGTCGGCGTTGGCGGTCTGGGTCGAGACGTGCCCGGTGATGCCGGAGACCGTCGTCGTGGCGGAGACGGTGCCGACCTTGACCTCGGTGCCGGCCGGCACGGTCAGGGTGACCGCGGCGGTCCGCTTGCGCTTGAAGGAGGAGAGGAAGCCCTTCACCGAGTCGACCGACTTGAGGACGTCGCCGAAGTCGTTCCAGCTGCTGAGGTCCTTGTAGGTGACGGTGAGGACGCCGTCGACCAGGGTGACGTGCAGCGCCTCGCCCTTGAGCTCGGTGACCTCCAGGCGGGCCGGGCCCTCGGCGGCGACCACGTTGACCGCGCCGTCGACGGTGCGCACCTGCAGGGTCCGGACCGTCTCCTCGATGGTGATCCTGTCGGGTCCTTCGACCGTCCACTGGCTCATCTCTGCCGCCTCCCGTTTCGGACTCGCGATGTATCGCGTTCTCTCCCTGAAGACGATATATCGCGTGACGGCGAAGTCAAGGGAACCCCACCCCGAGGCCGACCCGGAGCGGACCCGGAGACCCGCCCCTACGGGGGCGCGCGAAAGGGCCCGGAGGCGGGTGCCTCCGGGCCCTTTCGACGGCCGTTCACCGGGTCAGCCGGTCACTCGTCGTCCTCGTCGTCGAGCCGCGCCAGCCAGGTGGCCAGCCGCTCGACCGGGACCTCGAAGTCCGGGTTGAGGTCGACGAACTCGCGCAGGCGCTCGGCCAGCCACTCGAAGGTGACCTCCTCGTCGCCGCGCCGGCTCTCCAGTTCCTCGATGCCGCGGTCGGTGAAGTACACGGGTTCGCTCCGGTCCGATGGGGATTCGACCTGGTCAGGATAGACCGGGTCAGCTCGCCCGCCAGGTGGACAGGGTGACCTTGGCGGCGCCGGTGGTGGGGTCGGCGACCTCCACGGCGGCGATGGCGATGTTGCGGGTGGTCCGGTCGCGGATGCACAGCAGCCGGCCCGGGGTGACCCGGTTGAACGTCAGGTCGGTGTCCGGCCGGGAGTCGATCGCGGCGACGCACTGCTCCGGGGTGACGGCGGCGTCGGTGATCACCGCGAAGTCGGACTTGTTGTCGCCCGCGCTCGCGAAGGAGTCGGCCCGGCTGCCGCTGGAGGTGGACTCCCGGCTCAGGCCGAGCCCCCACTTCAGGTCGCCGCCGCGCGGGACCACGGTGCCGGCCGTGAGGTCGATCCGGTACGCCTCGCTGGAGTACTCGGCGGCCGGGATGGCCAGCGCCTTCTTCTCGATCACCGGCTGGTAGCCGGTCGGCCGGGCCGGCGCGGTGACCCCGCCGGCCGTGGCCGACCTGCTCGGTGCGGCGCTGACCGGCGCCGAGGTCGGGGTGTCGGCCGCGGCGGACGGCGCGGTGGCGGCCGCCGACGGGGTGCCGGCCGGCGGGGCGGCGGCGGGCTGGGTGGCCGCCGGGGCGTCCTGGGCGGAGCTCGTCCTGTCGTCGTCCTTGCCCATCTTGGACAGCGCCACCCCGCCGACCGTGCCGCCGAGCGCCATCACCAGGGCGACGGTCAGCAGCACCTTCCAGGAGACGCCGCCCTTGCGGGCCGGCTCCGGCGCGGCCGCCGGGGTGTCGGTGACCACCGGCCCGGGCGGCGGGGTGTCGTAGGACGGCGGCTCCGTGCGCAGCTGGACGGTCGGCGGGGTGCCGAGCAGCGGGCCGGTCGGCGCCTCGGCGGGCGTCTGCGCGGCGCCGTACGCGCCGAGCGGCGGCGGGACGAAGCCGGGTGGCGGGGTGTCCGGCCGGGCCGGGCCGAAGCCGGGCGGCGGCGGGCCGAAGGACGGCGCGGTGGGCTGGTGGGTCGGCGCCGCGGCCGGCGGCGGCGGCGCGGCGAGGTGCCCGCCGGTGGGCGGACCGGCGGGGGGAGCGGGCGGGGCGGCGGGCGAGGCCGGCAGCGGGGTGGGCGGGGTCTTCGGGAGGTCCGAGCGGCGGGTGATCTCGGTGTTGACCTGCTTGGGCAGCCAGTCGTCGGAGAACCGCAGCTGTCCGCCGACGCTCGGGTGGTTGCGGGCGATGTCGATGATCTCGGCCGGCCGGGGCCGGTCCTCGGGCGACTTCGCGAGGCAGCGCAGGACCAGCTCGCGCAGCCCGGCCGGGACGGCGTCCAGGTCGGGCTGCTCGTGCACCACCCGGTAGAGCACGGCGGTGTCCGGGCCGTCGCCGAACGGCGCGGCGCCGCCGGCCACGTACGCGGCCAGCGCGCCGAGCGCGAACACGTCGGTGGCCGGGGTGACCGGGCGGCCCTGGGCCTGCTCGGGCGACATGAAGGCGGGCGAGCCGATCCGGTAGCCGGTGCCGGTGAGCGCGGTGGCGTCGGCGGCCCGGGCGATGCCGAAGTCGATCACCCGCGGGCCGTCGCCGGCCACCAGCACATTGGCCGGCTTGAGGTCCCGGTGGACCACCTCGACGCTGTGGATCGCCTGCAGCGCCTCGGCGATGCCGCCCATCAGCAGCAGCACGGTGCGGACCGGCAGCGCGCCGTTCTCCCGCACCACCTGCTGCAGGGACGGGCCGGGGACGTACGCGGTGACCAGCCACGGGGCGTCGCCGTCCAGACCGCCGGAGTCGATCACCTGGGCGGTGTAGAGGCCGTGGATCCGCTGGGCGTTGGACACCTCCTGGGCGAACCGGCGGCGGAACTCGCCGTCCTCGGCGAACTCCGGGCGGACGACCTTGAGCGCCACCGGCCGGCCGCCGGGCGTGTACGAGAGGTAGACCCGGCCCATGCCGCCGGCCCCGAGCCGGGCGAACAGCCGGTAGCCGCCGACCTCCCGCGGGTCGTCCGGGAGCAGCGGCTGGAAGACCGGTGGGAGCGGGGCGGCGGGTGGCGTGTCGGCGGTCATGCGGTTGATCCCCCTGGGAGAGCGGTGAGGTCCACCGGCCACCGACGGCGGGCGCGCGACGGGCGCCCGGGCGGCGGCCCGGCGGGCCCTAACCTATCGACCCGTCAGGAGGGCGCGCAGGTGGGTGTGCGTTTGGTTGCAGAGCTGGGACCTTCGCACACACCCGGTGCGCGCCGGACCGCACCGGCGCGGACCGCACCGGCCCCGGGAACGGCGGCGGCCCCCCGTTCCCGCCGGAGTCCGGGGGGAACGGGGGGCCGTGGGTCACGCGGCCGACCGGGGGGTCAGATCGTGAAGATCTCCTCCAGCAGCTGCTGCTGCTCGGCACCGTGCCGCTTGGCCGAGCCGACCGCCGGGGCCGAGGAGGCCGTGCGGGCGACGCGGCGCAGCCGGGCGCCGTTGGCGCTGCGGCCGACGACGACCTGCAGGTGGTCGACCAGGTTCATCGCGATGAACGGCCAGGCACCCTGGTTGGCCGGCTCCTCCTGCGCCCAGATGAACTGGACGTCGTCGCCGTAGCGGGCCAGCTCCTCCTGGAGCTCGGCCACCGGCAGCGGGTAGAGCCGCTCGACCCGGACGATCGCCGTGTCGGTGACGCCGCGCTCGGTGCGGGCCGCCTCGACGTCGTAGTAGAACTTGCCGGCGGTGATGACCACCTTGCGGACCTGCGCCGGGTCGACGGTGGTGTCACCGATGACCGGGCGGAAGGAGCCGGACAGGAACTCCTCGGTGGCGCTCGCCGCGGCCTTGAGACGCAGCATCGACTTCGGGGTGAAGACGACCAGCGGCTTGTGGTGCGGGTTGTGCGCCTGCCAGCGGAGCAGGTGGAAGTAGTTCGACGGCAGGGTCGGCATGGCGACCGTCATGTTGTTCTGCGCGCACAGCTGGAGGAAGCGCTCCGGGCGGGCGGACGAGTGGTCCGGGCCCTGGCCCTCGTAGCCGTGCGGCAGCAGCAGGGTGACGCCGGAGTGCTGGCCCCACTTCTGCTCGGCGGAGGCGATGTACTCGTCCACCATGGTCTGCGCGCCGTTGACGAAGTCGCCGAACTGCGCCTCCCACATGACCAGCGCGTTCGGGCGGGTCAGCGAGTAGCCGTACTCGAAGCCCATCGCCGCGTACTCGGACAGCAGGCTGTCGTACACGGTGTAGCGGGCCTGGTCCTCGGTGAGGTACTGCAGCGGGGTGTAGTCCTCGCCGGTGGCCCGGTCGATCAGGACGGCGTGCCGCTGGCCGAAGGTGCCGCGGCGGCTGTCCTGGCCGGCCAGGCGGACCGGGTGGCCCTCCATGAGCAGCGAGCCGATGGCGAGGGTCTCGCCGGTCGCCCAGTCGATGGTGTTGTCCTCGACCGAGGCGGCGCGGCGCTGCAGCTGCGGCAGCAGGCGCGGGTGGACGGTCAGCCAGTCCGGCAGGTTGACCTGGGAGGCGGCGATCCGCTTGACCATCTCCTGGGAGATGCCGGTCAGGATGGTCACCGGGAAGTCGGCGACCGGCTTGCCGCTGGTGGCGGCGGCCGGGGCCTGGGCCGCGTCGCGGACCTCGGCGAAGACCTTCTCCAGCTGGCCCTGGAAGTCCTGGAGCGCCTGCTCCGCCTCTTCCATGGTGATGTCGCCGCGACCGATCAGGCCCTCGGTGTACAGCTTGCGCACCGAGCGCTTCTTGTCGATCAGGTCGTACATCAGCGGCTGGGTGAACGACGGGTTGTCGGCCTCGTTGTGACCGCGGCGGCGGTAGCAGATGAGGTCGATCACCACGTCCTTGTGGAACTCCTGGCGGAACTCGAAGGCGAGCCGCGCGACGCGGACCACGGCCTCCGGGTCGTCGCCGTTCACGTGGAAGATCGGGGCCTCGATCATGCGGGCCACGTCGGTGCAGTACATCGAGGAGCGGCTGGACGCCGGGGCGGCGGTGAAGCCGACCTGGTTGTTCACCACGATGTGCACGGTGCCGCCGGTGCGGTAGCCGCGCAGCTGCGACATGTTCAGGGTCTCCGCGACGACGCCCTGGCCGGCGAAGGCCGCGTCGCCGTGGATCTGGATCGGCAGCACCGGGAAGGTGGTGCCGCCCTGGTCCAGGATGTCCTGCTTGGCGCGGGCGATGCCCTCGACGACCGGGTCCACGGCCTCCAGGTGGGAGGGGTTGGCGGCCAGCGAGACCTTGATGGTCTCGCCGTCCAGGCCGGTGAAGGTGCCCTCGGAGCCCAGGTGGTACTTCACGTCGCCGGAGCCGTGCATCGACTTCGGGTCGAGGTTGCCCTCGAACTCGCCGAAGATCTTGCCGTACGGCTTGCCGACGATGTTGGCCAGCACGTTGAGGCGGCCGCGGTGGGCCATGCCGATGACGGCCTCGTCGAGGCGGTGCTCGGCGGCCGAGTCGATGGTGGCGTCCAGCAGCGGGATGAGCGACTCGCCGCCCTCCAGCGAGAAGCGCTTCTGCCCGACGTACTTGGTCTGCAGGAAGGTCTCGAACGCCTCGGCCGAGTTCAGCCGGCGCAGGATGCGCAGCTGCTCCTCGCGCTCGGGCTTGGTGTACGGCTTCTCCAGGCGCTCCTGCAGCCACTTGCGCTGCGTCGGGTCCTGGATGTGCATGTACTCGATGCCGACGGTGCGGCAGTAGGTGTTGCGCAGCAGGCCGAGGATGTCGCGCAGCTTCATCATCCGCTGGCCGCCGAAGCCGCCGACCGCGAACTCGCGCTCCAGGTCCCACAGGGTGAGGCCGTGCGTGGTGACGTCCAGGTCGGGGTGCTTGCGCTGCTTGTACTCCAGCGGGTCGGTGTCGGCCATGAGGTGGCCGCGGACCCGGTAGGAGTGGATCAGCTCCATGACGCGGGCGGTCTTGTTGACCTCGTCGTCGTGGGTGGTGGCGACGTCGGTGGCCCAGCGGACCGGCTCGTACGGGATCCGCAGCGACTCGAAGATCTCGTCGTAGAAGCCGTTCTGCCCGAGCAGCAGCTGGTGGATCGTGCGCAGGAACTCGCCCGACGCCGCGCCCTGGATGACGCGGTGGTCGTAGGTCGAGGTCAGCGTCATGATCTTGGAGACGCCGAGGCGGGCCAGGGTCTCCGGGGCGGAGCCCTGGAACTCGGCCGGGTACTCCATGGCGCCGACGCCGACGATGGTGCCCTGGTTCTGCATGAGGCGCGGCACGGAGTGCACGGTGCCGATGCCGCCGGGGTTGGTCAGCGAGACCGTGACGCCGGTGAAGTCGTCCATGGTCAGCTTGTTGGCGCGGGCCCGGCGGACGATGTCCTCGTAGGCCTGCCAGAAGCCGAAGAAGTCGAGGGTCTCGGCCTTCTTGATGGCCGCGACGACGAGCTGGCGGTCGCCGTTCGGCTTGACCAGGTCGATGGCCAGGCCGAGGTTCACGTGCGCGGGCTTGACCAGGTAGGACTTGCCGTCCTCCACCTTGTAGCTGTGGTTCATGCCCGGCGAGGCCTTGACGGCCTGGACCAGGGCGTAGCCGATCAGGTGGGTGAAGGAGACCTTGCCGCCGCGGGCGCGCTGCAGGTGGTTGTTGATGACGATGCGGTTGTCGATCAACAGCTTGGCCGGGACGGCGCGGACCGAGGTCGCGGTCGGCACCTCCAGCGAAGCGTCCATGTTGGTCGCCACGGCCTTGGCCGGGCCGCGCAGCTGGATCAGCTCGGGGCCGGCCGGCTCGGGGGCGGGCGCGGGCGCCGGGGCGGCGGCCTTGGGGGCCGGCGGAGCGGCGGGAGCGGCGGCGAGCGGCGCGGGGGCCGGAGCGGCGGGCGTCACCGGGGCGGCCGGGGCCGGCTGCACCGGCGCGGGGGCCGGAGCGGCGGGGGCCTGGGCGGCCGGAGCGGCAGCTGGCGCGGGGGCGGCGGCGGGGGTCGGCGTCGTGCCGACCGGGGTCGCGGCCTGGGTCACTGGGGTCACCTCGGTACCGGGCTTGTAGTCGGCGAAAAAGTCCCACCAGGCTCGGTCGACCGAGTTCGGGTCCTGGAGGTACTGCTGGTAGATCTCGTCGACGAGCCACTCATTGGGGCCGAAGCCAGTGGAGCTTGCCGAGCTGTTGGGGTGTTCAGGGGACTGTGGCGACACGGCGGCAACCGCCCTCTTCCGCTTCCTTTTGGGATGTTTGGACAGCGGGGATTAAGGCTACGCCTCCGACCAGTGATCGCGCAGTCCCCGGGGGGCAGGCGTCGCCCAGATCACAGTCCTGACCTGCGGTTTGGCTGAAAATGTGCGTTAGAAACGCGCATCGGAGGGGAACCGACCGGTTCCGACCGACACCCAAATGCAAGTAAAAGCGGACAAAGTAGGTCATGTGCCCCGGGGGCGGCTCTGTGTCGGATCTGTGACATTTGTCCCCTTCCCTGTCGTCCGGCCCGCGGTTTCGGCCGCCCGGCCCGCGCGCGGTGCTCAGCGCGGGCCGGGCAGCCGGACCTCGATCCGGCAGCCGCGGGCGGCCTCGGCGACCTCGATCCGCCCGCCGTGCAGGTCCACCGCCCAGCGGGCGATGGCCAGGCCCAGTCCGGTCCCGCCGTCGGAGCCGGGGCCGGAGGCGGTCGCGGTGCCGCTGCGCCCGAACCGCTCGAAGACCCGGGCCCGGTCCGCCGCGGGGATGCCGGGGCCCTCGTCCTCGACCTCCAGCAGCAGTGCGCCGGGACCCTCGCCGGGCCGGGCGCGGACGGTCACGGTGCCGTTGGGCGGGGAGTGCTTGCAGGCGTTGTCGACCAGGTTGGCGACCACCTGGTGGAGCCGCTCCGGGTCGGCGACGCCGGTCAGGCCCGCCGGGCTCACCTCCAGCGCGAGCCGGACGTCCCCGCGCCGGGAGAACGCCCCGCCCGCCGTCGCGCCGTCCACGGTGACCCCGCGCAGCACGCCGTCCAGGAACTCGCGCACCTCGAAGGGGCGCGCGTCGAGGTCGACCACGCCGTCGTCGATCTTGGAGAGGTCGAGCAGGTGGGCGACCAGCCGGCCGAGCCGCTCGGTCTGCTCCAGCGCGGCACCCAGGGTCGCCGGGTTCGGCTGGACGACGCCGTCGACCACGTTCTCCAGCACGGCGTGCAGCGCGGCGATCGGCGTGCGCAGCTCGTGCGAGACGTTGGCGACCAGCTCGCGGCGGTGCCGGTCGGCCGCCCCCAGATCGGCCGCCATCTGGTTGAAGGTGGCGGCCAGCTCGCCGATCTCGTCGCGCGAGTTCACCTCGACCCGGCGGCTGTAGTCGCCGGAGGCCATCGCGCGGGCGGCGGCGGTCATGTCGCGCAGCGGGGCGGTCAGCCCGTGCGCGAGGAACTGCATGAAGAGCAGCGAGGCGATCATCGAGAAGATCATGATGATCCGGATCTGGGTCTCGGACCGGATCGCCACGACCACCATGCCGGTGGCCAGGAAGACCGACACGATCACCAGGAGGGCGAGTTTGCCCTTGATCGAGCGGACCGGGTCGAGCGGCCGGATGTCGGCCCAGACCCGTTGCGCGGCGCGGGCGGCCAGTGTGGGCGGCCGACTGCCGTCGAGGTCCCCGTTGCGTTGCTGTGGAAAGGTCATTGGTCCCCTGTGATCCCCCGCGTGGGTGCGCACGGCGGTCCTGGACGCGGGCCCCCCGGCGGCCCGGTGTCCGAAGGTACGCCGCTACGAGAGCGGGGCCTCCAGCGCGTATCCGACGCCGTGCACGGTGCGGATCCAGCTGGCGCCGATCTTCCGGCGCAGTGCCTTGACGTGGCTGTCGACGGTGCGGGTGCCGGACGCGTCCGTCCAGTCCCAGACCTCGGCCAGCAGCTGCTCGCGGGTGAGCACGGCGCGCGGCTGGGCGGCCAGGCAGGCGAGCAGGTCGAACTCGGTCGGCGTCAGGTGGACGTCGCCCGCGGCCAGCCGGACCCGGCGCTGCACGTGGTCGATCTCCAGCTCGCCGAAGCGCAGGCTGCCCAGCGCGGGCGTGCGGGCGGCCTGCTGGGCGCGCTCGACGCGGCGCAGCAGGACGTTGACCCGGGCTGCCAGTTCGCGCATGGAGAAGGGCTTGGTCATGTAGTCGTCGGCGCCGACGCCGAGGCCGACCAGCAGGTCCGTCTCGTCGTCCCGCGCGGTGAGCATCAGGACCGGTACCGGGCGCTGGGCCTGGATCCGGCGGCACACCTCCAGGCCGTCGAAGCCGGGCAGCATGATGTCGAGGACGACGAGGTCGGGCTGCCAGGTGTGGAAGCCGTCGACGGCGCCCGGGCCGTCGTGGGCCACGGCGACCTTGAAGCCCTCCGCGCCCAGCCGGGCCGCGATGGACTCGGCGATCGTGGGCTCGTCCTCGACCACCAGCACTCTGCGCTGACTGCTCACCGTGCCGCCGGCGTTCTGGTTGTCCTGCTGAATTTCTGTCACGGTCACGCCACCGCCCCCAGGGCTGCGGGCCGGCCATCTGTGGGGATGGCGAAGGCTCCGCTCGTAGTCTTGTTCCGTCGTGGACTGTGCCGGGTCCGCCGTCCCGTCGCGTGCGCGGTGTCCGGCGAGCGGGTGTGTGCCGCTCACTTCTCCCGCACACCTCGCAGCGTACGGACAGCGGGTGATTCCCGGCAGGTGGACCGGGCATTTCCGGCCCGCGGGCCGGCTTGCCGGGCCGACCGTCGGGCCCACTCGGAAGTGGGCACGGGCCGATACCTTACCCGGCGTTTTTTCACTCCGTAACGGTACGTATGCACATCGGTTCGCGCCAAGCCGCCGGTCAGCGGGGACGGGCACCCGGAGGGGTGGAGAAGGTCTGGACCAATTCGGCCGCCCCGCGATCCCCCCGCGCCCAGCGTTCTCCCAGCCGGCTCCCAGGAGCCGGCCGTACCGTGGCCACGACAAATCACGGGGGGTGGGATTTCCGGTACGCACCGGTACGTTGGACACGCCGGAGGCGACGGCTGCGGGCGTTGGAGCGGAGGCGGCATGACGGAGCGACAGGCGCGCGCCGGGCACGGCGGGCCGCCGTACGGGCTGCTCCGGCACGGTCTGCGCGCCGGGGCGGTCGACTGGCTGCTCGCCCGGGTGCCGACCCCGCGGCGCAACCCCTTCGCGCTCGGCTACCTCGCCGTGGTCGGCGCCACCACCACCTTCGCCGGGCTGGCCGACCCGGACCTCGTGCTCCGGCTCCAGGAGGCCTCCAGCTCGGACGGGCACAACCTGCTGCAGCACCCGCTGCGCGCCCTGCTGCTCAGCGGGTTCTGGGTGGCCGGCCCGGACTGGGTCCCCTACCTGTGGGCCTTCGCCCTCACCGTCGCGCCGCTGGAGCGCCGGGTCGGCCCCGCCCGGGCGGCGGTCGTCTTCGCCGCCGGGCACATCGGCGCCACCCTGCTCTCCCAGGGGGTGGTGATCGTCGGGGTGGAGAGCGGGCGGCTGGAGCCGGCTGCGATGGACTACCTGGACATCGGCGTCAGCTACGGCGTGCTGGCCAGCCTCGGCGCGCTGGCCGGGCTGCTGCGGCCGGGCGGGCGGGTGGTCGCGCTCGGGCTGGCGGCGGCACTGATCGGCGGGCAGATCGCCGAGGACCGGGACCTCGTCACCGGGGTCGGCCATCCGGCGGCGCTGCTGGCCGGGGTGGTGCTCTGGCGGTGGCTGCGCCGTCGGGACGGGCGCCGGTCGTGTCCCACCCGGCTCGGGGCGTCCGTCGCGCGCCCCCGATCCGCGTCCGCGCCGGCCTCCGCGCCGCGCCGGGCGGCTGTGCTGGACCGGCTCTGAGCCTGGTCCGGCCCCGGTTTTGACAGGCTCACCAGGACTCCTTCACCGTTCGCTCACGGCGAACGGGAGCCCGGGAACATCCGGCGGCTCCCCATCCTTAGTCAGGTCGACTCAAGTTCACTGACCGGGGAGAGATCATGGCATCGACGTCCACTCCGCTCACCCTGCCCGTGCTGCCGCTCGACGACGAGGTCGTCCTGCCGGGCATGGTCGTTCCGCTGGACCTGAAGGACACCGAGGTCCGCGCCGCCGTCGAGGCCGCGCGCGCCGCCGCCACGGGCAGCACCGGGAAGCCCCAGGTCCTGCTGGTCCCGCGGGTGGACGGCTCGTACGCGGCGGTCGGCACCCTCGCCACCGTCGAGCAGGTCGGCCGGCTGGCCGACGGCCCCAACGCGATCGGGCAGCCCGCGGCGCTGGTCCGCGCGGTGCGCCGGGTGCGCATCGGCGTTGGCACCACCGGGCCCGGCGCCGCGCTCTGGGTGGAGACCACGCCGTTCCGGGAGTCCTCGGTCGGCACCCCGGTGGCCGGCCGCGCCGCCGAGCTGGTCCGGGAGTACAAGAGCCTGTCCACCCAGTGGCTGCGCAAGCGCGGGGCCTGGCAGATCGTCGACCGGGTGGCCGCCGTCGAGGGCGTCGGCGAGCTCGCCGACAACATCGGCTACGCGTCCTTCGCCACCGCCGAGCAGAAGCTCAAGGTGCTGCTGGAGGCCGACCAGGTCGCGCGACTGGAGTACGCGCTCGGCCTGCTCCGCGACCACCTCGCCGAGGAGGAGGTCAACGACACCATCCGCAAGGACGTCGAGGAGGGCGTGGCCAAGCAGCAGAAGGAGTTCCTGCTCCGCCGCCAGCTGGAGGCCGTCCGCAAGGAGCTGGCCGAGCTGAACGGCGACCCGGCCGACGAGGAGGGCGACTACCGCGCCCGGGTCGAGGCCGCCGACCTGCCCGAGAAGGTCCGCGAGGCCGCGCTCAAGGAGGTCGACAAGCTGGAGCGCTCCAGCGACCAGTCGCCCGAGGGCTCGTGGATCCGCACCTGGCTGGACACCGTCCTGGAGCTGCCCTGGAACGAGCGCACCGAGGACTCCTACGACATCGCCGGCGCCCGCGCGGTGCTGGACGCCGACCACGCCGGCCTGGCCGACGTGAAGGAGCGCATCGTCGAGTACCTGGCGGTCCGCAAGCGCCGGGCCGAGCAGGGGCTCGGGCTGGTCGGCGGCCGCCGCGGAGGCGCGGTGCTGGCCCTGGTCGGCCCGCCCGGCGTCGGCAAGACCTCGCTCGGCGAGTCGGTGGCCCGTGCCATGGGCCGCGAGTTCGTCCGGGTCGCGCTCGGCGGCGTCCGGGACGAGGCGGAGATCCGCGGCCACCGGCGCACCTACGTCGGCGCGCTGCCCGGCCGGCTGGTCCGCGCCCTCAAGGAGGCCGGCTCGATGAACCCGGTCGTCCTGCTCGACGAGATCGACAAGGTCGGCTCCGACTACCGGGGCGACCCGGCCGCCGCCCTGCTGGAGGTGCTCGACCCGGCGCAGAACCACACCTTCCGCGACCACTACCTGGAGGTCGAGCTGGACCTCTCCGACGTGGTCTTCCTCGCCACCGCCAACGTGCTGGAGGCCATCCCCGAGCCGCTGCTCGACCGGATGGAGCTGGTGCGCCTGGACGGCTACACCGAGGACGAGAAGGTCGTCATCGCCCGCGACCACCTGCTCCCGCGCCAGCTGGAGAAGGCCGGGCTCAAGGGCGAGGAGGTCGCGGTCGACGAGCCGGCGCTGCGCAGGCTGGCCGGCGAGTACACCCGCGAGGCCGGCGTCCGGAACCTCGAACGGGCGATCGCCCGGGTGCTGCGCAAGGTCGCCGCGCAGAACGAGCTGGGCGAGCGCGAGCTGCCCGCCGCGATCGGCGCCGAGGACCTGCGCGCCCTGATCGGCCGGCCGCACCACGTCCCGGAGGCGGCCCAGGAGCCCGCCGAGCGGCGCACCGCGGTGCCCGGCGTGGCCACCGGCCTGGCGGTCACCGGGGCCGGCGGCGACGTCCTCTACATCGAGGCCTCGCTCGCCGACGCCGAGACCGGCGGCACCGGGCTGACCCTGACCGGCCAGCTGGGCGACGTCATGAAGGAGTCCGCGCACATCGCGCTCTCCTACCTGCGTTCGCGCGGCGCCGAGCTGGAGCTGCCGGTCACCTCGCTGCGCGACCGCGGCGTGCACCTGCACGTCCCGGCCGGGGCCGTCCCCAAGGACGGGCCGAGCGCCGGCATCACCATGACCGCGGCGCTGGCCTCGCTGCTCTCCGGGCGCAAGGTGCGCACCGACGTGGCGATGACCGGTGAGGTGTCGCTGACCGGGCGGGTGCTGCCGATCGGCGGGGTGAAGCAGAAGCTGCTCGCCGCCGACCGGGCCGGGATCACCACGGTGATCATCCCCAAGCGGAACGAGGCCGACCTGGACGACGTCCCCGCCGAGGTGCTGGAGCGGCTGGCCGTCCACCCGGTCGCGGACGTCCGGGAGGTGCTGGAGCTGGCCCTGGAGCCGGCCGGCGTGCTGGTGGCGGCGGCCTGACGGCGGCGGCCCGCGGCCCGTCCCGTCCGGTGGACCGCCGGACGGGACGGGCCGCGGGGTGCGTGCCAGACTGCGAAGGTGCCGTCCTTGACCCAGCGCGTCCTGGCCCGGGTGCCGCAGGGGGTCCGCCCCCACCTGGTCCGGCACCGGCGGCTGGTGAAGTTCCTGCTGGTCGGCAGCGGCTGCTTCGTCCTGACGCTGCTGATCAACTACGCGCTGCGGCTCACCGTGCTGGAGCGCAAGCCGGTGGTGGCGCTCACCGCGGCGACGGCGGTCGGCACCGCCGTCTCCTACCTGCTCAACCGGCGGTGGAGCTTCCGCTCCTCCTGGCGGCGGCGCGAGCCGCTGCTGTTCCTGCTGGTGAGCGCCGCCGCCATCGCCGTCAACGTGCTGCCGCTGATCGCCTCGCGCTACCTGTTCGACCTGCGCGAGCCGTGGGTCAGCCCGGTGACCCAGGAACTCGCCGACTTCCTGAGCGGGATGGTGCTGGGCACCTTCGTGGCGATGCTGTTCCGCTTCTGGGCGATGCAGCGCTGGGTCTTCACCCGGACGGAGCAGCCCGGAGGCGTGAGGGTCGGCGGCGCGGGTCCGCAGCCGGGCCCGCAGCCGGGTCCGCCGCTGGGTGCACGGGTGCGGTCGGCGGAGGCCGGAGCGGGTGAGCGCGATGCGTGAGCCGCAGGGTCCGCGGGCGGGCGGGCCGGCGAGCCAGCAGGGGATGCGCCGGAGCAATCTCGCGCTGGTGCTCCGGGCCATCTCCCGGACCCCGCGCTCGCGCGCCGAGGTGGCCGCCCGGACCGGGCTGACCAGGGCCGCCGTCTCCTCGCTCGCGGAGGAGCTGATCGCGGCCGGACTGGTGGTCGAGGAGGGCCCGGCCGCCCCCAGCGGCAAGGTCGGCCGGCCCGGCACCGCGCTCGGGCTCAACCGGGACGGCCCGGCCGGCCTCGGCGCCGAGATCGGGGTCGAGCACCTGGGCGCCTGCGTGGTCGACCTGCGCGGCGAGGTCCGCGCCTGGCGCCGCCAGGAGATCCGCAACCGGGGCCGGCAGCCCGCCGCCGTGATGGCCGACCTCGCCGAACTGCTGCGCCGGGCCGCCGCCGACGCCGGACTGCGCCCGGCCGGGCTGGCACTGGCCGTGCCCGGACTGGTCGGCGCCGACGGCGCGCTGCTCCGGCGGGCGGCCAACCTGGGCTGGCGGGACGTCGGGGCCGCCGCCGAACTGCGGCTCGCGCTGCGCGCCGCCAGTGCGGGGGACCTCGCCGAGCTCCCGGTGCGGGCCGACAACGAGGCCAACCTCGGCGGGCTCGCCGAGCTCTGGCTGGGCGGCGGGGCGGAGCACTTCCTGCACGTCTCCGCCGAGGCCGGGATCGGCTCGGCGATCGTCGTCGACGGCCGGCTGCTGCGCGGGGCGCGCGGCTACGCGGGCGAGCTGGGCCACGTCCCGGTGCATCCGGAGGGGCCGCGCTGCGCGTGCGGGGCGCACGGCTGCCTGGAGCAGTACGCGGGGGAGTCGGCGGTGCTGCGCGCGGCCGGGCTGGAGGGCGTCCGGGGCGACTGGGTGGCGCTGCTCGCCGAGCGGGCCGGGGCCGGGGACGAGGAGGTGCGGGCGGCGCTCGCGGGCGCCGGGGCCGCGCTGGGCATCGCGGCGGCCGGGGCGGTCAACCTGCTGGACCCGGCCGAGGTGGTGCTGGGCGGCGGCTACGCCCAGCTGGCGCCCTGGCTGCTGCCCGCGATGCGGGCCGAGCTGGCCGCCCGGGTGACCGTCCGGCCCTGGTCGGAGGAGCGGCTGACGGTCTCCCGGCTGGGCCGCCGCGGCCCCCTGCTGGGGGCCGCGGTCGGCGTGGTCCGGTCGCTGCTCGCCGACCCGGGCCGGCTGGAGCCTTAGGCCCCGTCCTCGGCCGTGACCAGTTCGCGGCTCAGGTGCGAGGGCCTGCGGAGGACGGCGGCGAAGGTGATGCCGACGCCGACCAGCGCCCAGACCAGCAGGACCAGCAGCGGCTGGGTCAGGTTGGTGCTGTCGAAGTAGGCGATCGAGCGGGTCGCGTCGGTGCCGGCGCCGTTCGGGAACCAGGCGCCGATCGCGCGCCAGAACGGCGGCATCAACGGCGGCGGGAAGACTCCGCCCGCGCTCGGGTTGCCGAGCACCACGAAGATCAGCACCGCGATGCCGATGCCGATGATGTCGAACAGGCACTGCAGGGCCATGGTGAACGCGCCGACCGCGAAGACCACCAGCGCGCCGACGGCGGACAGCGCCCAGAACGGGCCGGGCAGCGCGTCCAGGGCGGTCTGGACGATGATCGCACCGCCGATGCCGGCCGCGACCGAGTACAGCGCCAGGGTGCCGAGCCGGATCAGCGCCCGGTTGGCGTTGGCGGGCTTGGCGCCGGCGCTGACGCCGAGGATCGAGGCGACCAGGTAGCCGCCGACGCACCAGCCGATCACCAGGTAGAAGGAGGAGAGCCCGTTGGCGTCGCCCTGGGCGAGCGGCACGACGTCCTGGACCACGACCGTGCGGCCCTGGCTCTTCTCCAGGCCGGTGACGATGGTCTCGGCGGCCCGGGCGGCGGACGGCCCGCGCGCGTTGGCGACCATCAGCACGTCCTCGGTGGACGCCGGGTTCACCACCAGCGCGGCGTAGATCTTCTGGTCCTTGATCTGCTGGGTGGCGCTCTCCGCGTCCGGCGCGGTCACGGCCCGCACGGCCTCGTCCGGGACCGACTCCAGGCCCTGGACCAGCTTCGGGGCGACCTGCGGCGGGGCGACCACCGCGATCGACAGCTCGTGCGGCTTCGGCTGGTGCAGCGCGCCCACGTACGAGGTGACGAAGCCCAGCTGGAGGAGCAGCACGCCGATCACCAGCAGCGCCGCTCGCGGGGTGACCGCGCCCTTCAGCTCGGCCGCGAAGCCCTTCTTCGGTGCCGGTGCGGGCGCGTTCTCCGGTGCTTCGGCGGACTCTTGTCCCTGCTGCCCTGGGGCGGTCATGCACATCTCCTTGCGTATCGGGGGAAACCGGGTACTTAATAGCATGAACTAGTTTCGCCGAGGTTTCTCCCGCGCCGGGGGCGGTCCGGGTGTGCTGCGGGATACTGGCGCGGTGAGTACGCCGAACGAGGATCGCGCCGAGGGCCCGGACGAGGACCCGCTGCTGGCGGTGGAGCGCGAGGTGGGGGTGCTGTTCCGGCGCGGCCGGGCCCGGATGTCCGAGCTGTCCCGGCGGGTCCACCCGCAACTGGAGGGCATGGCGTACAGCCTGCTGAGCCACATCGAGCAGGCCGGATCGGTGCGGGTGACCGACGTCGGCGTGCACTTCGCGGTCGGCAAGGCGACGGTCAGCCGGCAGATCCGGGCGCTGGAGGAGCTGGGCCTGCTGGCCCGGGAGGCGGACCCGCAGGACCGCCGCTCCGCGCGGGTCTCGCTCACCGAGGACGGCCGGCGGCGGTTCCTGGCCGCCCGGGCCGCCCGGCTGGGCCGGGTGCGGGAGCTGATGGAGGGCTGGCCGGAGGAGGACGTGGTCCGCTTCGCCGAACTGCTGCACCGCTTCAACGACGTGGTCGGCGAGGCGGCCGTGTCCGCCGGCTGAGCGGGGCGCGCGGGGCGCGCGGGGCGCGTGGGGCCCGGGCCGGGATCGGTCCGGGCTTTACTTGCTCTTGAAGAATGTTGCCCAAGTCAACCATCCAGCCTTATGGTTGCTACAGGCAACTATTCCGAAGGACCTCGATGACCGCCACCGCCACGCCTGCCGCGACCGGAGCCGCCGACACGACCGACCAACCGATGACGCACCGGCAGGTGATGGAGGCTCTCTCCGGCCTGCTGCTCGGCCTCTTCGTCGCCGTGCTCTCGTCGACCGTCGTCTCCAACGCGCTGCCGCGCATCCTCACCGACCTGCACGGCGGCCAGTCCGCCTACACCTGGGTGATCACCGCGACCCTGCTCACCCTCACCGCCTCCACCCCGATCTGGGGCAAGCTCTCCGACCTCGCCAGCAAGAAGCTGCTGCTGCAGATCGCCCTGGTGATCTACATCGCGTCCTCCGCGCTGGCCGGCCTCTCCCAGAACACCGGCGAGCTGATCGCCTGCCGCGCCCTCCAGGGCATCGGCGCCGGCGGTGTCACCGCCCTCGCCCAGATCTGCCTGGCCGCGATGGTCCCGCCGCGCGAGCGCGGCCGGTACAGCGGCTACTTCGGCGCCGTCTTCGCACTCGCCACCATCGGCGGCCCGCTGATCGGCGGCGTGATCGTGGACACCTCCTGGCTCGGCTGGCGCTGGTGCTTCTACGTCGGCATCCCGTTCGCGCTGGCCGCGATCCTGGTGCTGCAGCGCACCCTGAAGCTGCCGGTGGTCAAGCGCCCGGTGAAGATCGACTACCTGGGCGCGCTGGTGATCACCGGCGCGGTCAGCCTGCTGATGATCTGGATCACCCTGGCCGGCAAGAACTACGCCTGGCTCTCCTGGCAGACCGCGGCCATGGTCGGCGGCGGCCTGCTGCTCGGCGCGATCGCCGTCGTCGTCGAGCGCCGCGCGGCCGAGCCGATCATCCCGCCGCACCTGTTCAAGCACCGGACGGTCACCCTCGCCGCGCTGGCCAGCGTCCTGGTCGGCATCGGGATGTACGGCGCGACCACCTTCCTCAGCCAGTACTTCCAGCTCGCCCGGGAGAAGTCCCCGACGGTGGCCGGCCTGATGACCCTGCCGATGATCCTCGGCCTGGCCGTCTCCTCCACCGTCGCCGGGAAGATGATCACCAAGTACGGCAAGTGGAAGGCCTACCTGGTCAGTGGCACGCTGCTGCTGGCCATCGGCTTCGGCTTGCTCGGCACCGCCCGGGCCGACACGAACTACGGCCTGCTCTCCGTCTACATGGCGGTCACCGGCGTCGGCCTCGGCCTGACCATGCAGAACCTCGTGCTCGCCGTCCAGAACACCGTGCCGCGCGCGGAACTCGGCGCGGCCAGCTCGGTCGTCACCTTCTTCCGCACCATGGGCGGCGCGATGGGCGTCTCGGCGCTCGGCGCGCTGATGAACAACCGGGTCGGCCACTACCTCGCCGAGAACCTGGCCGCCGCGCACGTCCCCGCGGGCGGCGGCTCGCTCGGCGGCGGCATCCCGGACCTGCACCGGCTGCCCGCGCCGCTGGTGCCGCTGGTCACCGACGCCTTCGGGCACGGTGTCGGCGTGGTCTTCCTGGTCGCGGCGCCGTTCGCGCTGCTGGCCTTCGTCACCGTGCTGTTCATCCGCGAGACGGTGCTGCGCACCGGTCAGGACTGAGCGGGCCGCGGCGGAACGCCGGAGGGCGGGAGCGGATCACCGCTCCCGCCCTCCGGCGCGGTGGGCCTGCGCCGCCGGCGAGCCGCGTCCGGGAGGCCGGCGCGGCGTACCGGGGGCGGGCCGTACCCGTCGTGCGGCGGAACGCCGGAGGGCCGGGGGGGGTGGGTGCAGGCCCCCCCCCCCCCCCGTGCGGGCCATCCCCCGCGCCCCCCGCATGTTTGGGGTAAGGGGGCCCCCCGGAACGGACGCCCCCG
>NZ_JBHJUI010000018.1:0-173457 GCF_042268405.1 Kitasatospora sp. NPDC056184
AGCCGACAAATCCCAAACAGGACAGTCGAGACGTCAGTCAGGCGGCGAGTCAGACCCACCCGCAGCGTCACCACGAACATCATCACTGTCAGGCGGTGAAGTCGGGGGAGCGGGTCTCGATGGCCTTGACGAAGGCGGCCCACTCGGCGTGGTCGAACGCGAGGTGGGGCCGGTCGGGGGCCTTGTCGTCGCCGAGCCAGACGTCGCCGTTGGGGAAGCGGGCGATGACCACACAGTTGCCGTTGCCGTCACCGGAGAAGGGGGACTTGATCCACTCGGCGTCGGAGGGGTCGTGGACGTAGGGATCGTGCTTCTGGCTCACGTCAGCTCTTCCAACTTGCGTTCAAGGGCGGTGATGGTGTCGGCAGGAGACAACGCATGCCGCTCGACTCGGGCGAAGGCTCGCTCGGCTCGTCGCACGTCGCGTCCCGTCCTACGCGGGAGCATACCGCCGACGGCTTCGATGAATACGAAGCCGTTTTCGGTATCGCCCGGGAACTGCATGAGGGTGACGCCGGATGACAGAATGCCGGTCCGACCTGCGCTGAGTGGCACCATGCGCAGTGTCACGTTCGGCAATTGGGCGACCTCGACGGCGTGCGCGATCTGCCGCGCCAGGACGGACTGATCGCCGGCGATCAGCAGCGCGACCTCACCGAAGTACGCCTCCAGCGTCAGCGCCGGCTCGTCGGTGAGCCTCCGCTGCCGCAGGATCCGGACCTCGGCCCCCGCCTCGACGCTCTCCTCGTTGGGCGAGTCGAGGCCCGCCGCGATCATCTCCATCGCGTACTCGCCGGTCTGCACGAGGCCCGGGAACCCGGAGGGGAAGTAGTCCAGCATGGACGAGGCCTCGGCCTCCAGGGCGAGGTACTCCGCGAAGGCCGGCGTGATCGCCTCGGCGTAGTCCAGGTTCCGCCACCACTGCTTCGGCGGCGGCCCGCTGCCGAGGAGGTTCTCGTAGTACTCCCGGTCCGCGCCGCTGACCCCGTAGTAGTCGAGGAGGGTCGCGAGGTCCCTGGGGCCTACGGGCTGCTCCGCCCGCTCCATCTTGCTGAGGCGTGCGGCGCTCCAGCCGTCCAGACCGCTGGTGACCTCCAGGAGCTTCCTGTTCTGCTCCAGCCGCAGGGCTCGCAGTTCGTCGCCGAGTCTGATCTGCCGGATCGTGGAGAGGTCGGTGGTCAAGTGGGGCCCTCCGTTCGGATGTTGGGGCCCAGTCTTGCCGCACGCGCCGCCGGGACTCAAGCCGCTTTCAAGGTCCACCGATTTTCTCGGACATTCCCATGCGTATTCGATTTCGGGAATTCCGCGTGATCGTCCGCCGGGCCGGTGGTTCCGCTCCGTGACGGCGTCCGCATTCCCCCCGGTCCGTTCATCCGACCGGTGTGACGGGGGTGTGTCACGCTGGTGGGTGGGGCGCTACCGGTGCACGACCGAGGTCGGGAGGCTCGTGATGGCGGAGATCAGGGTGAACGGGGTGTCGCTGTACTACGAGACCCGGGGTGCCGGGCCGGGGCTGGTGCTGGTGCACGGATCGTGGACGGACGCCGACAGCTGGTCGCGCGTCCTGCCGGGGCTCGGCGAGGAGACCACCGCCGTCGCCTACGACCGGCGCGGGCACAGCCGCAGCGAGGACCTGCTCACCCAGGGTTCCGTGTACGAGGACGCCGCCGACCTGGCCGCCCTGATCGTCGGACTGGGCCTCGCGCCGGCCTACGTCTGCGGCGACTCCTACGGCGGCCTGATCGCCCTCCGCCTCGCCGCCGCCCGCCCCGACCTGCTGCGCGGCGTGGCCGTCCACGAACCGCCCGCGACCGGCACCCTGCTCGCCGACCCGGAGCTGCGCCCCCTCGGCGTCGCCTTCGCCGAACGGATCTCGGCCGTCCGCGAGCTCCTCGAACAGGCCGAATCGGCCGCCGGGGCCGAGCGCTACGTCGACACCGTCGCCTTCGGCCCGGGGGCCTGGGAACAGCTCCCCGCGCCGGTCCGCCACACCTACATCCGCAACGCGCCGACCTACCTCGACGAACTGCGCGACCCGGACGCCCTCGACCTCGACCTCACCGCCCTCAACCGCTTCACCGAACGCGTCCTCCTCACCCAGAGCGACGACAGCGAACCGATGTACGGCGAGGTCCTCGACCTGATCGACCTCTCCCTCCCCAAACCCGAACGCCACGTCTACCCCCACGCCGGCCACGCCCCCCACCTCTCCGAACCCGAGCAGTGGGTCCGCACCACCCTCCCCCGCGCCCTGGGTTGACCCGCTCCGATACGTCCGATGCGGTAGGCGTTCCAGGTGGAAGCGCCTACCGCATCGGGGTCATCAACTGCTGGGTGTGGATCTCAGGATTTCAGCTGTGAAGGATTTCATCAAATCCCGCGAAAATGGGGATTCCTCGTCAGGGGTGACAAGAGTTACTAGCCATGCCGAATGCATCAGGAGGAGCATTTCGTACGGCCTGAAGCCGAATCCGTTGTGGCTGTATGGGTCCTCCAGGGATGAAACCTTCAGTTCCCTTTTCTCCATTGGCTGGTAGAGGATGGAGAATGGGCCTCCTTGGTTGTCGACAAAATAGCCTTCCTCTTGCCAGCGATCGGCCATCTGTCGGTCTTGAGCAATGAGTAGATCTCCAGAACTGTCCGAGATGTCCTCGACTCTCCCGATCCAGGGGTGAAACTCGCCCGACTGCTGGGAAAACAGTAGGCTGCCCCATTTTCTTGACGTCGCATCAAGGAACGAACTGATCGCGCCGGCGACCGGGCCGGGTGTCAAAATGACAAGGTCATGGCCCGTGATCAATTTAACCCCATTCTTCTGTAGGGCCAAAATATTCAACTGATGATCTGGGGACGGTGGCACCCCCGGGTATTTCGAAAATATGCGCTCCTCGACCTCCTCTTAGGGGGACGAGTTCGGATTGCTCGACTGAAAATTCCATCACATACTCGGACTTTGCGGACGTGATTCCCAGGACGCGCTTGAATGCCCCAGGAGCCCTCAGGTCATTGGGGCTCTTGTTGGTGAAGAATGGGCCGGCCCCGTTCTTTGAGCTTCCAGGGCGGATGACGTAGGGATTCTGTGAGCGGATTCCGTTGTATCCGGCCTTGTCTGTGTAGTGAAAAACCGTGACGGAATTACCTGAGGCTGCTTTGTTGGCGGTGCGCGGAATGAAAGTCGGGCAGTTGTGCACCAATACCGGAAGCGAGCCAGCCAGCACATAGTACGTGTGAAGGTCCGCGACCGTCAGGTCATGGGCTTGCTGGGGCTGCGTGGTGTAACTGCGGGTTCCGACGATGAGCATCGTGCTCTGATCGGGTCCGATGAGACGGTGACCGGTCTGGAGCGCGCCGGCTTCGGTCCAGCGCCGGGTGGTTTCGTCCCAGTACGGGTGGGTGGACGTGGAGGCTATGGTCGTTGTGGTGGTGGGCTCGCCGCCGTCCGTAGGAACGGTCAGGGTGAGTTCGGTGAACTCTGAGTCGTCAGGCGTGACGATCGTCGCGGTCACGGGTCGTGACGTGGTCTCACCGGTCTGTGGGTCGGTGGTGGTGACGAACTCGCCTGCTTGAAGTTTGCCGATTGGCTTCGCGGTGCCGTCGGCCATGAGCACGAGTGTGCTCGGCAGGAAACTGTGGCATCCTCCGCTGATCTTCTTGCCGACCACGGACATGAGGATCAGGGTTGTGGCCTGGCCGCTGGTGTAGGCGTACTCGCCGTTCTTTACCTGATCGGCCATCTCCTTGACGCCGTCGATACTTCCGCTGACGGTCTTTATCGACATCGCGACAGGGTTGAGCGATATCGCGGTCGCCTTGCAGGCGCTGCCGCTCCAGCCGAAGACACAGTTCTTCATGTCCTTGTACGGCTGCAGCATGCCCTTCGCGGTGCCGACGACGGTGTCCTTGACGCCGTCGAAGAAACCGCGCTTCTTCGGAGGCGGGCCGATGGGCACCACGGGCTTGTATCCGGGAGCACTGTCGACCAGCCGCTGAAGAGCGGTTTCGGGGACGTATTCCGCGGTTGCCTGCTCCGCGTTCTTCATCGTGATGGTGCCGCCGGTACCGGTGCACTTGTAGAGCGTGCCGCACTCGGGTGAGGCGAGGCCGCTGGGGTCGCTGCGGTTGACCGGGTCGTTCTCGCTGTAGGCGTAGCCGTTCCACTGCTGCGGGTTCGCGTCGTCGAGAATCGGGTCGGGGCTGATGAAGCGGCCGGTGGCGGGGTCGTACTGGCGGGCTCCCAGGTTGGTGAGGCCGGTGGTGTCGTCCTTGGTGCCGCCGACGAAGCCCTTGCCGCCGGCCCAGCTGGAGGCCGGGGGCTGGGTGCCGCGGGGGTTGCCGAAGGGGTCGGTGGGGCGGCGGGTGACGGGCTGGGTGCTGGTCGTCCCGATCTGGAGGCCGCTGGTGCCGTGGGGGTCGGTGGCCTGGATGAGAGTGGTGCCGCCGCCGATGGGGGCGGTGACGCGCAGGTAGGTCAGGCCGCCGGCCGAGGCGACGGTCCGGACGTTGCTCGTCGAGCCCGTGGCGGTGTCGAGCGTGAGCTCGTCCGTGGGGAGGTTGAGCGTGGTCTTGCCGGGGTTGCGGCGGATGAGCTGGTTGCCGTCGGCGTCGTAGAGGTAGGTGGTCGTGCCGCCGGCCGTCTTGGCGAGGGAAGCGAGCCTGTCCTCGCCGTTCCAGGTCAGGGTGGTGGTGCCGGCGGTGTCGGTGATGGCGGTGGTGTTGCCCTTGGCGTCGTACTGGTAGCTGACGGCCTTGGTCCCGCCGGGTCCGGTGGTGGTGGAGGTCAGGAGGGCGTGGGGCCCGCCGGTTCCGCCGCCGGTGTTGGGCGCGGTGGTGGGGGTGTTGCGGCTCTTTGCGGCTCCGAAGGTCTGGGTGGTGGTGGTGTCGTTGGTGCTGTTGCCGGTGATGTCGTGGCGGACGAGGCCGGTGCGGTTGCCGCTGGCGTCGTAGCTGTAGGTGTTCCAGTAGGGGGCGGGTCCGCCGATGCTGCGGCCGCCGGGGCCGACCTGGGCCGGGCCGGTGGCGTTGTTACAGCCGCCGATGCCGGGCACGCTGGTGGAGCCGCCGGTTCCGTGGGTGGTCCCGGCGGAGTCGGTCCAGTCGGCGGTGGTACGGACGCCCTGGGTGTCCGTCCAGGCGTTGGTCAGCCGGCCCAGGTGGTCATAGGTGAAGCACTGGGTGTCGGTGCTCGCGGCGTCCTGGATGGTGCTGACCGAGGTGATCCGGCCGGACGGCGTGTAGGTGTAGCTGGTCTGGTCGGTGGCGACGGTGCCGGTCTGGCGGGAGACGAAGGAGTTGATGACGCGTCCGGTGGCCCAGTCGTACTGCTGGAGCGAGACGACCTGCACGCCGTAGGCGCCGAAGGTGGTCTCCAGGGGGCGGGCCATCGGGTCGTAGGTGATCTGGGGGATGACGGCCTGTCCCCGGCTGGAGGCCGAGGTGAGCAGGCCGGTGATGGTCGTGCCGTAGGACACGGTCTCGGCCGGCAGGCCACCAGCCGCCGGGATGGTCGTGGCCTTCAGGAACCCCCGGCCCTTGCTGTAGATGTTGGTGGTGGAGTAGGTGCCGGCGAGGGCGCCCTCGGCGCTGGGGATGGTGACCGACGTACCCAGGGCCCGGTAGCCGGTGTCGTAGCCGGTGACGGCCGTGGTGTAGGCCGGTCCGCCTGATCCGCCGACGTAGCGGGTTGAGGAGGTCGGCAGGCCCTTGGCCAGCGTGTCGTACGTCCAGGCCGCCAGCTGGTTGGCCGGGGCGACGCTGCCGCTGTAGCTTCCGGTCTTCCTGCCGAGCAGGTCGTACGTGTACGCCAGGGTCTGGCCCTTGGCGTCGGTCGTACGGTCGACTTGCGAGTCCGTGTCGTAGAACGTCTGGCTGGTGCCGGTGTCCGGATCGGTCGCGGAGACCTTCCGGCCCCTCAGGTCGTAGGTGTAGCTCCAGGTGTTGCCACTGCTGTCGGTGCGCCCGGAGGGCTGGCCGGCCGCGGTGTAGGCGAAGGTCGTGATGTCGGCGTCGGCGGGGCTCCCGGTGGCCGTGCTGGTGCGGTACTCCCAGGCGGCCGTGGTCCGGCCTCGGGCGTCGGTCACGATGGAGGTCGGCGTGGCCCCGGTGGGCGGGGTGGTGTCGGTCCGGTCCGCACCGGGGTAGGCCGTGGTGCCGGCCCACTGGAGGTTGCCGTTCGAGCGGAACTCCGAGCGCACCACGCGTCCGGTGCCGTCGTACGTGTTCCAGGTCTGGCCGGGAATCTGGCCGTCACCGACGGGGAGGAAGATGGATTCGGTGGGGAACGAGGTCTTCTCGTAGTACGGGTTGGACGTCTTGATCACCCAGCCGTGGGTGTCGTAGACGGTGTCCGTGATCAGACGCCCGGTCGGGTAGGCCGTGCTCATGCTCTGGGTCTGCCGGGCGCGGCCGAATCCGTCGAGGAGTTCGATGGTCGTCAGGTAGGTGGCGACGTCGTCGTTGATCGACTTGGTCGTGATGGTGGACGGTCCCGCCGTGCCCCTGACGGAGTAGCTGAAGGTCTTGCTCGGGAGTGCGTTCGTCGGGCGGTCCGGGGCCCAGACGTCCGTGATGCGCCCGATCGCGTCGTACTTCGACGTGGTGACCCGGCCGTTCATGTCCGTGCTGGTGAGCGGCAGGCCGCGGGCAGGGTCCTGGACGACGGTGGTGGTCCAGCCCGCACCCATCGGTCCGGTCGTCCGCACCTCGGAGGGAAGGGAGCCGGTTGCCGGAGTGAGCGCTGTTGCCGTGACCGCCGGGGTGACCGAGGGCCCGCTGAGCTGGGCGCCGTCGCGGTCGTAGGTCGAGCCGTTCGACGATGCGGCGGTCATGCTCCGGCCGTAGGCGTCGAAGGTCACACTGCTGGAGTGGGCGTAGACCGGATTGCCGGCCTGGTCGTGGTGGTCGAGGGCCTGGCTGCTGGTCGGGTCGCCCGCTGTCCCGGCGTACCCGAGGGGCTTGCCGTCGTACAGGGTGCGGCTGCCGCTGATGGTGGTGACGGCCGTGGGCTTGGTGGAGCAGTTGCCCTGGACGGTGATTTCCTCGGAAGCCAGGGTGAGCAGGAGCGGGTTGTCGCTCAGTGCGTAGCTGGTGGTCTTGCAGATCTCCGGGGTGGCGGTGGTGCCGTCACCCTTGTCATTGACCTGAACGACGCGGTTCCCGTGCGCCGGATCGGTCGTGGTGACCGTACTGGCGGTCCGCCAGCTCCCGTCGGCGAGTTTCGCCTTGGTAAGAGAGGTGGTCTGGGAGTCCGAGTAGCGGGCGTGGATCTGCGGTGCGCCGGCGCTCTGGGCGTGCGTGGCGGTGATCTGCTGGCCGTTGTACTGCTTGCCGGCCACCGATCGGACGGTGCCGCCGGCCTGGTCGTAGTCCTCGGTGGCCACGATGCGGCCGGCGAGCCAGTCCTCGTCGGTGACGGTGCCGCCGAGGGGGCTGGTGACCTGGACGTTGCGCTTGTCGGTGCCGTTGGCGAGGTAGTCGCCGTGCATCCCGCGCAGGTAGGTGATCGTCTGCTGGGTCTTGGGGGCCTCGCTGGAGGAGCCGCTGCCCGTGGTGGTGGTCACCGACTGGTAGCCGCGGAACTGGTCCCAGGTCCGGGCCTTGGGGTCGGTGGACTCGGCGTCGTTGCGGTGCCAGGCGGCGCCGCCGTTGTACGTGTACTCGGTGGTCTTGCCGATCGCGGGGGTGCTGACGAGGTCCTGCTCGGTGACGAGCTTGACGAGCGGCTTGTTGAACCAGTCGTCGACCGGCTCCGGGTCCTGGCCGGGCATGCCCTGGTAGGGCAGATACCACTTGACCGGCATGCACGCCATGGAGTTGCCGTCCGCGGAGGCGGGCATGCGGTTGTTGACCCGGGAGCACTCGGGATCGTTGTAGGCGACGTTGATCCGGCTGCCGGCCTCGGTGGTGATGCCCTGGATCCGCGGGCGCATGAACATGCGCTCCGGCACGTCCAGGCCGTCGACCCGGTTGGCCATCATCCGGTAGGTGAAGCTCACGGGCGGCAGGGTGATCGGCGTCTGGCCGTTGGACCCGGTTCGCCGGACGGAGTCCAGCTGCAGGGTCTTCTTGGTGCCGTCTCCGGGGTCGGCGAGCGACTGGGTGAGCGCCCAGCTGTCCACGGTGCGGTAGGCGCCGCTGACGAGGGCCTGGGTGGTGATGGCGGTCAGCCGCTTGGTGGTGAAGAACGTCGGTGCGGAGTTCGTGCAGGTGCCCGAGCCGGTGCAGATCTGGTCGACCGGGACATCGGGCCAGAAGTCGGCGTTGGCGGTGGTGCGCTGGTCCTCGGCGCAGGTGACCGAACCGGAGGGCAGGCACCGCTCCGCGACCGTGAAGGCGACCTTCGCCGCAGGGTTGAGAGTGCCCTTGGCGGCCTTCTGCTCGTCGAGCCGCTGGCCGTAGCCGATCTCCCGGAGGTACGCGCTGCGCTGGTAGTCGGTGAGGACCCCCTTGCTGCTGTCCGGCGCGCCGCCCCGGCTGTACTTGTTGCCCTCGGTCGCGTACTTGTACGTGGTCAGGTTGCCGTGGGGGTCGACGACGAAGTCGAGCTGCCAGCGCCAGGCCATCTGGCACCAGGAGTCGTTGCCCGACGAGGCGCTGTAGCAGGGGTCGCTGCTCTTCGGCGAGTACACCGGCGTCGTCAGGACGGAGTTCGCGGCGGGGTCGGTGCCGTCGCCACCGGGCAGGTGGTTGAGGCCGAAGTAGTACTGGATCCCGTCCGGCGTGGTGATCCGCCAGTACTCCATGTCCCGGTAGCTGACGTCGTTGCCGCTGCGCGGTGCACCGGTCAGCTGCTCGATCTTGGAGCCGTCGTCGTCCTGCAGGTGCCAGGTACCGGTGGCGTCGTCGCGCACGATGGTGCCGGAACGGCCACCGAGTGCGAGGGTGGCGTTCTGGCCGCCCCAGCACAGGTCCGCGGATCCCGAGATCCCGGACTTGTTGCAGCCCTTGTAGGAGCGCTCGATGAAACCGGGCTCGTAGCCCCAGCCGTCACCGACCCAGGAGGACTGTGAGTTGGTCGCCGACGTCTTCCCGTCGACGGCGGCCGAGTTGTAGCCGAGCGTGACGGTGGGCGCCTCGCCGCCGAGGGCCGCCGGCACGGAGACCGGATAGGCGTAGGAGAAGCTCCCGGAGTTGGAGCCGGCGTTCCAACCGGCGGAGGGCGAGAGCGTCGTCGCCGTGTAGTTGCCGCCGGCGCCGAATGGAGTGGGCAGCGCGGCGAGTACCACGGGTGCGCTCGCGACAGAGGCGGAACCGGTCGGAGCAGCCGAACCAATCCCGGCTGCGAAGGACGTCTTGACTCCTCCGGCGCGCTCCTGGGCCGGGGCGGCCGCGGGCAGCGTCACCTCGGCGCTGACCAACCCGTGGCCGTCGGCCTGGACGGGGACGGGTGTCTGGGTACGGCACTCGGCCCGATCCGGCGTGGTCAGGGCGCAGGCGGGCAGCGCGACCAGCGCGGCGCGGTCGGACCACGCGCCGGCCTGCAGCGACTTGAGGTCCAGGGAGACCTTGGCGCTGCGACCGTCGCCGGTCGTCGACGCCTCGACGTCGGACACTGCGATGAGGGGGCCGACGACGCCTGCCGCCTTGCCCGCTTCCGGAGCGGTCACCTGGACGCGGACCGTGCGCGCACTCTCGCCGGCACCGCTGCCGGGGGTGACGCGGACGGCGAGATCGCCGGCCTTGGCACCGGAGGCACCGCTGGAGGCGGGTGAGGCGCCCCCGGTGGCCGCGCGGGCGGCCTTCGCTCCGGCGCTGTCGACACCGATCGTGACGGTCTCGGTCCCGGTCACGACGGTGGGCGCGGCCTTAGGCGGCCCATTGGGCGTCCGGGTCGCGGGCTCCTGGTTCGGCGGCTGGGCGTCGTGGCCCTCCACCGATACCGCCGCTCCCACCGCCGGAGAGTTGGGAGGGCTCCAAACCTTCCCCTCCGGTTCGGGATACGTCCACGCCACCGCCGGCGGAACGGACACCCCCGTCAATGCCAGGGCGACCATCGCCGCCACCACTGGTGAACGCCATCGGCGTCTTTTTGAACTCCCGGCCCGTATCCGGGCAGGCAAAACTCCCACCGGAGAATCTCCTCGGTCTTTGTCGACGTGGCGTCAAATGAACATGGATGCACCACGGTCGGAGTGACGATAGGTGAGGGCTCTGACGTGCCACCAGATCGTTCGGCCACCATGCGCACGATGTTTATGGACTCTTGACCTTGGGACCGGAAGATTTCCGGACATGCTGGGCACGAACCCGCAAGTGGGTTGACTAAACCGCAGGTCAGGCACCATCGTTCCGACCCGAACGTGACCCCAGACGGGGGCCGCTGCCCGGGAAGGGGAAGCGCGGTAGGCATGCCCACTGCATCGCGCACAAGAGTGCACACATCATCCACACAATCCGTACGTGGTCGTACGGTCTGGCTGACTGCCATCGCCACGAGTTGTGTCCTCGGTATCGGCCTGCTCGGCGTACCCGCCGCATTCGCCGACGATTCCACGGCCGCGCACGGGCCCGTCGGAGGTGTGACACCGATTGCGCCTTCGCAACCACCACCCCCCCGGACACCTGAGCAACAGGCGGTATTCGACGCCATCTCCAACGCGAAGGCGAGCGGCAGGTCGGTCGTCGTGGACACCATGACGAGCGAGACGTCGAGGACCGTGGCGAACCCGGACGGGAGGCTGACCACCACGGACAACGCCCAACCCGTGCGCGTCAAGCGTGACGGCGCGTGGGCCGACATCGACGCGAGCCTGCGGGCCAACGGCGACGGCACTCTCAGCCCGTCCGTCTCCCCGACCGCGGTGACCTTCTCCGGGGGTGGCGTCGGCCCGATGGCCACCGTGGCAACCCCGGACGGCAAGGAGCTCTCCGTCGGGGCGCCGTTCACGCTGCCCAGGCCTTCCGTGGACGGCGGCACCGCCACCTACGCGAACGTGCTGCCGGGCGTCGACCTGCAGCTGACCGCGCTCGACGTCGGCGGCTGGCGGGACGTCATCGTCGTGCACACCCCCGAGGCTGCGGCCGATCCCGCGTTGAAGACCCTCCGCTTCCCGATCAGCACCAAGGGCCTGACCGTCACCGCGGACGACCAGGGGCAGATCGACGTGAAGGACGACGCCGGCGTGGCCCGGTTCCGCTCGCCCGCGTCGCTGCAGTGGGACTCTTCACGGACGGGCCAGAGTGCTCCGGCCCCGGCCGCCAAGTCCTTCGGCCTCGCGGCGGCCCCCGCCGCCGGAGACGCCGACCTCCAGCCGACGGGACTGCCATCGACCGCCGAGGGCCCGGGGGACGGCGCCAACGTCGCCACCATGGGGACGAAGGTCGCCGGCGGGGCCATCGAGTTGACGCCCGACCCGCAGGCGCTGGGCGCCGGCAGCGGGCCCTGGTACCTCGACCCGTCGCTCACCGCGGTCACCAGCGGGATCCAGGGGTCGGTCGAGGTCCAGGAGAACCACCCGGGCTACGAGTACTACAACAAGAAGACCAACCTCGCGACGGGCTTCTGCGGCTACCACAGCACCGATCCGAACCAGGACTGCGGCATCGAAGGCCGCCAGCGCGCGTACTTCCAGTTCGCGGTCAATCCGGCGATCTACACCAAGGTCGAGGGCGCGGACTCCCCGCCCGTTCTGTACAGCTCGACCCTCAACGGCCTGGTGACCGGCGCGGCCAGCCCCGGAACCTCGACCGAGCTCGGCGTCTACTGGGCCCCCACGGCGATCCACGACCACAGCAAGTGGACCGACCAGCCGTGCGGCTACGGGAACAAGGGCGCGGTCATGGAGGGCTGCGAGTTCGTCGGCAGCCAGGTCATCAGCGGCAACGGCGGCCCGCTCGCCATAGACGTGACTGACATGATGAAGCGCGCCGCCAACGGCACGTGGTCCACCTGGACCATCGGCATCGCGCCCAGGGCCGGCGAGATGGAGAAGCTCTACCGGCACCACCTCGACAGCAAGCCGAGCGTCACGACCACCTACGACACCGCGCCCACGGTCTGGCACCCGCGCACCTACCCCACCCCCGGCTTCGCCAAGACCAAGAACAGCAACGGCGGTGCCGCCGAGTGCACCAGCGGAGGGGTCCGCCCCTGGGACAACCCCGGGTGGATCGGCAGCAACCAGAACATCTACCTCTACGCCAACAGCTGGTCCCCGACCGGCCAGATCGTGCACACCGGCGTCCACGTGTGGGACGACAACGACCCCAACTTCAGCTACCGCTGGGGCACCTGGGGCGGAAGCTGGAACTACCCGGCGGAACCGGTGACGCCGGGCGCGCTGAGCGACGGACACCAGTACGGCTGGTACGCGCAGTCGTCCGACGGACTCCTCGACTCGCCGGCGAGCGAGTGGTGCTACTTCCGCGTCGATCGCACCAACCCGCGGGCCAGCATCAGCTCCAGCGACTTCCCGCCCGCCGGCACGCCGAACCCCAACCCCGCCAAGTACATGAACGACCAGGGCGCCTTCACGGTCAACGCCGAGGACCCCGCCCCCGGCCCGGGCCTCCGGGCATCCGGGATCGCGTGCGTGCGCGTCAGCGCCGACCCGACCCCGGTCGTCGGCTGGACGTGCGACGCCAACGACCCCTCCACCCTCGCTCCGGGGACCACGTTCAACTACCAGGCGCGCAAGTGGGGCATCAACACCATCTATGCCTGGGCCATGGACATCGCGGGAAACTACAGCCAGGCCGCGGTCTACAACTTCTACGTCCCCTGGAAGCCCGGCACCCAGCCGCTCTTCGGTGATGTCGACAACGACCAGAAGGCCGACATCGTCGGCGCCGACAAGAACGGCGACCTCCGCGTCATCGGTGGCAATGCCGATCCGGTGAGCTCGCTCGCCGCGACCTCGGCGGCCGCTCCCGGTGCCAACGACTACGGCACCACCTGGGCCGACTTCCAGATAAGCCATCGCGGAAGCCTGACCGTCGGCGCCTCCGTCGACCAGATCATCGCCCACTACAACAAGCCCGTCACCGACAGGACCAAGCCTCTCGCGGACGCGCTCTACCTGATCAACAACAACGGAACCGGGGGCTTCGACAAGCTCGTGCCCGGGATCGTTACGCGCCCGGAGATCTGCCTCACGTACGGCACCGGCGCGCCGTGCGACATCTACCACGACACGTGGAGCCACATCTCGCAGCTCCTCGCATTCGGCACCCCGACCGGTGAGGCCACCGCCGAGAAGCCCGCCATCAACCGGCCCGTCTTCACCACGCAGACCTCGATCCTCACCGTCGAGGATGGAAAGCTCTACCTCTTCGAGCCCGGAGGCACCCCGGAGATTCCCACCGCGCTGCTGATCCCCGCGGCGAGCGGCAGTTGGGACGATCTCGAGCTCATCAACCCCGGTGCCGCCAACGGACCGACCATCAGTACGCTCACCAACAAGTCCGTCAATCAGGCGACGCTCTGGGCCCGCAGCCGTTCCACCGGCGACATCTACGCCTATCCGCTCGGCTGGAACCCCGACCAGACCGTCGACTACTCGGCGCTGACCAAGCCGGACAAGGGGATCAAGCTCACCACCAACGCCGCGCTCAAGGCCGGCACCCACCCGCGGATCGGCGCGGGCGACCTCAACAGTGACGGACTCGCCGATCTCTGGGTGATCGACAACACCAACGCCCTCGCGATCTTCCCCGGCTCCGGCACCAACGGCAAGGTCACCGGCTTCGCCCCCTGGGTCCTCGCCGGCTACGCCGACGCGAGCGTTTCCATCCACTCCGCCCTCGTCGACTGGCTCTGTGCCGACGCCGAAGGCGGCCCCCGCCCGGGCGCCGAACTCGCCGTCTACGCCTGCTGGCAGACGGCCAACCAGCGGTTCAACTTCGCAAGCGACGGCACCGTCCGCGTCGGCAGCTACTGCCTGTCGACCAAGGACAACGCACTCACCAACGGCACCCGCGCGGTCCTCGCCCTCTGCACAGGCGAAACCGGACAGAAATGGAGCATGCGACCCGACGGCCGACTCTACATCCCGGGCACTGTCAACGCCGACAGCACCGGCGGCAAGTGCCTGGAACTGCCCGGCTGGGCAACAGCACAAGGCACCCGACTCGGCATCTGGGACTGCCCCGTACTCCAGGCCAACCAGCGCTGGACACTCCAGCCCGAACGCACCCCCTGACACACTCAACCCACCGAGGGCGGCGAGGTGCCCCCGCCCTCGGTGAACCAGGGCCCCGGCTCCGGCCGGGGCCCTGTGCTGTTGTGTCCACCGATCACCGCCGTGGGGCGGCGACCGCGGCGGACCGTTCAGGAACAGCGGTTGTCCGTTGCTCAGACGCCGAGGGCGGCGATGAGGTGGTTGGCGCGGGGGTCGGCGTGGCCGATCATGCGGTTGGCGGTGTAGGCGAAGGTGAGGCCGAGGTGGGGGTCGGCGAAGGTGAACTGGCCGCCGGCGCCGTCGTTGCCGAAGCTGTGGGGGGTGAGCATGGGGCGGAGGGTGGGGGAGGGGAGGAGGAAGCCGGAGGACCAGCGGGCGCCGAGGTCGAAGCCCAGGTGGCCGGGGCCGGAGGAGAGTTCGCGGGTGGCGTCGGCGATGGTGGCGGGGGTGAGCAGGGGTGGGGCGTCGTCGAGGCCGGTGACGGTGGCGGCGAGGAGGGTGGAGAGGGCGGTGGCGGAGGCGACGGCGCCCGCGCCGGGGAGTTCGACGGCGTGCAGGTCGGGGTCGTTCCAGCCGTGCGGTTCGTCGAGGCCGGGGAAGACGAGCGCGCCGTTCATCGTGACGATGCGGGTGAGCAGGTGCTCGGGGCCGGGCATCGGGCGGCGGCCCTCGGCCTCGGCGAGGCGGGCCAGGCGGGGGAGTTCGGTGGCGGGCAGGCCGATCCAGGCGTCGAGGCCGAGGGGTGCGGCGAAGGTGAGGTGGAAGAACCGCCCGGGGGTGAGGCCGGTGATGCGGCGGATCACCTCGCCGATCGCGAAGCCGAAGACGTGGCCGTGGTACTCGTGCGCGGTGTCCGGCTCCCAGAGCGGCTTCTGGTCTTCGATCGCGCGGATGACGGGGGTCCAGGCGGCGATCTGGGAGAAGGTCAGGGGTGCGTCCAGGGCGGGGATGCCGGCGCGGTGGGCGAGCACCATGCGGGTGGTGATCGCCTGCTTGCCGCCCCGGGCGAACTCGGGCCAGTAGCGGGCGATCGGCGCGTCCAGGTCGAGGCGGCCCTGCTGGGCGAGCAGGTGGGCGGAGAGGGAGACCAGCGCCTTGGCGCAGGAGAAGACCGGGACCACGGTGTCCGCCTGCCAGGGCCGGCCGGTGCGTTCGTCGGCGACGCCGCCCCACAGTTCGACCACCTTGCGGCCGCCCGCGTGGACGGTGACGGCGGCGCCGAGTTCGGGGAAGTCGGCGAAGTTGCGGGCGAAGGCGTCGGCGACGGCGCCGAAGCCCTCGTCGGCCCAGCCGTGGTGGTCGGTCTGCATGGCGGTGTCTTTCTCCTGGGCGCGGGATCGCTGGCCGGGTCACGGTAGGCGGCGGAAGGTGTCCGGGGGAAATGATTTGATGACGGGGCGTCAACGCCGTGCGGCCGGGCCGCTAGGGTGTGCCGGATGACAGCGGTGAACGGGGCACTGATCGGGGGCCGGTACCAGCTCGTGGAGCTGATCGGCCAGGGCGGCATGGGGCGGGTCTGGCGGGGCTGGGACACCACCCTGGGCCGGGACGTCGCCGTGAAGGAGGTGCTGCTGCCGCAGGGCGTGACGGACGCCGAGCGCGAGCAGCTCGTCGAGCGGGTGCTGCGCGAGGCGCGGGCCGCCGCCCGGCTGAACCACCCCGGGATCATCACCGTGCACGACGTCGTCGAGCACGAGGGCGCGCCGGTGATCGTGATGGAGCTGGTGCGCGGGGTCTCGCTGGCGACGGCGCTGGCCCGGGAGGGCGCGCTGCCGGTGGCGCGGGTCGCCGAGATCGGGTCGGCCGTGGTCAAGGCGCTGCAGCAGGCGCACGCGGCGGGCATCGTGCACCGGGACCTCAAGCCGGACAACGTGCTGCTGATGGGCGAGCGCGTCGTCCTCACCGACTTCGGCATCGCGCACATGGCGGACGCGACCACGGCGCTCACCCGGACCGGCGCGGTCATCGGCACGCCCGCGTACATGGCGCCGGAGCAGTTGGAGGGCCGGCCGCCCGTGCCCGCCAACGACCTGTGGGCGCTCGGCGCGACCCTGTACGCGGCGGTGGAGGGCGAGGCGCCGTTCGGCGGGTCGACGTTCGGCGCGCTGTGTGTGGCGGTGGTGACCAAGGAGCCGCGGCCGCCGGTACGGGCGGGCGCGCTGGCGGCGCTGCTGGGGGCGCTGCTGACCAAGGACCCGGCGGCGCGGCCGTCGGCGGAGCGGGTGCTGGCCGCGTTGGCGGCGGTGGCCCGGGCGCAGGCGCCGGGGGCACCGGCGGGCGCGTACGGGCCGCCTCCGGTGACGGCGTTGGCGACGGCGGCGGACGTGCCGCCGGTGCTGGGGCCGGTGCGGGTCCCGCCGCAGGCCGGTGCGGCGGCGGCCCCGGTGTGGGGGCCGGGCGCGCGGTCCACACCGCCGGTGGGTCCCGGGCCGCTGGCGCCGTCCCAGCCGACGGGGTGGCAGGGGCCGGTGCCGTCCGTGCCCGTACCGCCCGCGCCCGTGCCGCAGCCCCGGCGCCCCGCGCCGCACCCGGCGGCGGCGATGCTGGTGCGGTTCATCGGCTGCCTGGCGCTGATCTGGGTCGTCGGCTCGGTGCTGCCGTGGAACTACCTCGACCACGTCCGCCCCGACTTCGTCCCGACCGCCCTCGGCATCACCGCCGCGCTGGCGCTGCTGCACGCGGTGCCGCGGCCCCGGTGGCATCCGATGGCGGTGTGGGCGGTGACCGTCGTGGCCGACTTCGGCCTCTGGTACCTGACCGGGAGCCTGTTGGAGGCGTGGCTCGGCGGCTGGGACACCGGGTTCGGGGAGGCGCCGGGGCAGATCGCCGTCAACATGCTGCTGCTCGGCACGGGGGCGTGGCTGCTCTGGATGTTCGTTCCGGGCAGCCGCCGCCGCGAGGAATAGCCGACGGGCTGTCGGGGCGCGGTGCCCCAGGTGGTGGTCAGGGCTGCTCGACCGGCGCCAGCGCGGCGGTGATCACGCGGTCGAGTGAGCGGTCGAAGACGGTGTCGGGGTCGCCGGCCGGCGCGCCGGCGGTGGCGAACGCGGCGGCCAGGTGGGGGTACGCGCCGCTCGCCGCGGCGCGGCCGAGGTAACCGGCCAGTTCCGCCTGCCACTTGGCGCCGGCCGCCGCCGTGCGCTCGTACTGGGCGTACTGGCAGACGAAGCCGTTGAGCAGGGCGAGCGCCTCCAGGCGCGCGGTGCCGTCCAGGCCGCTGGGTTCGGTGACGGCGAGGAAGTGGTCGGTGTAGCGCAGGGCGTGCGGGCCGAGGCCGGGGCGGGCGATCACCAGGGCCGGCGCCCAGGGGTGGCGGCGCAGCGCGGCGAGCTGCTCGTGGGCGAGTCGGCGCAGGTCGGTGCGGCAGTCGCCGGTCGGGGTGAGGGCGGTGTAGTCGTACTCGGCGGCGACGGCGTCGAGCATGAGGTCGAGCAGGTGCTCCTTCTTCGGCACGTAGTTGTAGAGCGACATGGTGCCCGCGCCGAGTGCCGAGGCGACCCGGCGCATGGAGACCGCGTCCAGGCCCTCCGCGTCCGCGATGGCGATGGCGGCGGCGGCGATCGAGGTCCGGCTGTGGGCCGGGCGGGGGCCCCGGCCGGTGCGCTCGGGGCGCAGCCAGATCAGCTCGGGTGCCTCGCCCGGAAACGCGGCGGGGGCGGAGTCGCTGTGCGGGGATTCTTCGGACGGCACTGGTTGATCACCTCGGTTCCCCATCTTAGATACGTACGGCGTACGTAGTACGATGCGCCCGCAAGCTCTTCTACGTACGCTGTACCTAGTGAGGGGGTGGGCGGAGCCATGTCCGACACCATCCGGAACCACGCCGGAGCCACCGTCGCCGCCATCGAGATGGCCGGCGTCGAGAAACGTTTCGGCACCACCCGCGCGCTGCGCGGCCTCGACCTGACCGTCCCCGCCGGCACCGTCTGCGGCCTGCTCGGCCCCAACGGCGCGGGCAAGACCACCGCCGTCCGCGTCCTCGCCACCCTCGTCGCCCCCGACCGCGGGACCGCCCGGGTGGCGGGCCACGACGTGGTCCGCGCCCCCGACGCCGTCCGGCGCAGCATCGGCCTGGCCGGTCAGCACGCCGCCGTCGACGAGGGCCTCACCGGCCGCGACAACCTGCACCTGCTCGGCCGGCTGCACCACCTCGGCGCCCGCGGCGCCCGGGCCCGGGCCGGGGAACTCCTCGACCGCTTCGGGCTCGCCGAGGCCGCCGACCGGCTCGTCCGCACCTACTCCGGCGGCATGCGGCGCCGGCTCGACCTCGTCGCCAGCCTGGTCACCGCCCCGCCGGTGCTCTTCCTGGACGAGCCCACCACCGGCCTCGACCCGCGCAGCCGGCAGCAGATCTGGGACGTGGTGCGGGAGTTGGCCGCCGCCGGTACCACCGTGCTGCTCACCACCCAGTACCTGGAGGAGGCCGACCGGCTGGCCGACTCGATCGTGCTGGTCGACCACGGCGCCGCCATCGCCACCGGCCCGCCGCAGCGGCTCAAGGCGTCGATCGGCACCCGGGTCTCGGTCACCCTCGCCGACGCCGCCCACCTCGGCCGGGCCGCCGTGGTAGTGGCGGCGCTCGCCGGGACCGGCGACGTGCGGGTGGACCAGCACGAGCGGACCGTCGAGGTGGTCTCCCGGCCCGGGGTGGAGGTGCTGCTGCCCAGGCTGGTGCGGGAGTTGGACGCGGTGGGGGTGGTCGCCCGGGACGCCGCGCTCCGGCCGCCCTCGCTGGACGACGTCTTCCTCGCCTTCACCGGGCGCGCGGACGGCGCGCCGCCCGGCACCTCCACGGAAGCGGAAGCGGAAGCGGAAGCGGAAGCGGTGACGGGCACGGAAGCGGAGACGGACACGGAGACGGAGAGGGCCGCCTGATGTCCGCACCCGCGCGCCCGATGTCCGCGCCCGCGCGCCTGCTCGCCGACACCTGGTCGTCGACGCTCCGCGTCCTCCTCGCCTACCGCCGCTCGCCCGGACTGGTGGCCGCCTCGCTGGCCGTCCCCGTGCTGATGGTGGTGCTGTTCGGCTATGTGTTCGGCAGCGCCATCGCCGTGCCCGGTGCGTCCGGAAGCGGTGACACCGGCGGCTACCGGGAGTTCCTGATGCCCGGCCTGTTCGCCATGGTCGCCGTCAACGGCATCATGCCCACCATGGTCGGCGCCGCCCGCGACGTCGGGCGCGGCATCACCGACCGGCTCCGCTCGATGGCGGTCTCCCGCACCGGCCTGTTGCTCGGCCAGACCCTCGCCGACCTGCTGGTCAGCCTGGTCGTCCTGGCCCTCCTGTCGGCGGTCGGGCTGGCCGTCGGCTGGCGGATCCGCGGCGGAGCGGGCGACGCCGCGGCGGCGTTCGGCCTGCTGCTGCTCTTCCGGTTCACCATGACCTGGGTCGGTCTGCTGCTCGGACTGGCCGTCGGCAAGGAGGAGGCGGCCGGGCAACTGGCCGTCGCGGTCTTCCCGTTGGCGATGGTGACCAACGCCTTCGTGCCCACCGGCGGCATGCCCGGCTGGCTGGCCGCGCTCGCCGACTGGAACCCGATGAGCGCCGTCGTCCAGGCCGGACGCGAGCTGTTCGGCAACCCGTCCGCCCCGGCCGCCGCCTGGCCGATGCAGCACGCGACCTCGGCCACCCTGCTCTGGTGCGCGCTCCTGCTGCTGCTCTGCGGCCCGCTCGCGGTACGGAAGTTCGCTACGCACGGCGCCCGCGGACGCTGACCGCCGACACTTCGCGGGCACTTCGCCGGCACCCGCGCGACCCGCGTCCCACGGGGCGAAATGTGCTGGACAGCACGGCCGGTGCGGCTCAGGGTGGCTCCATGGAGTTCACCCACCTCGGCCGCACCGGCCTCACCGTCTCCCGACTCTGTCTGGGCACCATGAACTTCGGCCCGCACACCGAGGAGTCCGACGCCCATCTGATCATGGACAGCGCCCACGAACGGGGCATCAACTTCTTCGACACCTCGAACAGTTACGGCCGCAACGTCGAAGGCGGCCAGAAGGGGCGCACCGAGGAGATCATCGGTCGCTGGTTCGCCAAGGGCGACGGCCGCCGCGAGCGCACCGTGCTCGCCACCAAGGCCTACGCCCCGATGGGCGAGTGGCCGAACGAGGGCCGGCTCTCCGCCCTCGCCATCCGCCGCGCCGTCGACGCCAGCCTGCGCCGCCTCGGCACCGACTACATCGACCTCTACCAGATGCACCACATCGACCGGGACACGCCCTGGGAGGAGATCTGGCAGGCGATGGAGGTCCTGGTCGCCCAGGGCAAGATCATCTACGTCGGCTCCAGCAACTTCGCGGGCTGGCACATCGCCCGCGCCCAGGAGGCCGCCGGCAGCCGCCACTTCCTCGGCCTGGTCAGCGAGCAGTCCCTCTACAACCTGCTCGACCGCACCATCGAGCTGGAGGTCATCCCCGCCGTCGAGTACTACGGGCTCGGCCTGCTCCCGTGGTCCCCGCTGCGCAGCGGCGTGCTGAGCGGCGCCCTCCGCAAGGAGCGCGAGGGCGGCCTCGTCCGCGGCGCGCTGCCGCACGCCGGCGAGATCCTGGAGGCCAACCGGCCCCGCATCCAGGCCTACGAGGACCTCGCCGCCGAGGTCGGCGAGCATCCCGCCGACCTCGCCCTCGCCTGGCTGCTCTCCCGCCCCGCCGTCACCGCCCCGATCGTCGGCCCGCGCGCGGCCTCCCACCTCGACGCGGCCGTGCACGCCCTCGGCATCAAGCTCGACGACGAGGTCCTCGCCCGTCTGGACGCCCTCTTCCCGGGCCGGAAGCCGGCCCCGGAGGACTACGCCTGGTAGCAGCGGAGGGGAGGAGACTTCACGCGTGTGTGCCCGCGTCTCGCCGAGACGCGGGCACACACGCGTCAGCCGGGGGTGCGGGAGGGGGTGCGGGAGGACCGGACGGGCGAGGGGTGTTCACTCGCCGCCACTCTCAACGTATAGCGCACGGGGGGTCTTGCGGCAAGGGGGTGGGGGAGGCGCAGAATCATCGGCCTGGGCCGGGATGGGGCGGAACGGCGGGATTCGTGGAATCCATGGCGTTCTGCCCGTTTCGGCGGATGTGCGTGAACGAGGGAACGGGGCCTCCGGTGAAGGACGTTGTCGTGGTCGGCGGCGGGCCGACCGGGCTGATGCTGGCGTGCGAGCTGCGGCTGCACGGGGTCGGCGCGGTCGTGCTGGAGCGGTTGGCGGAGCGGGGCGGGGAGTCGCGCGGACGCGGGTTGCACGCGCGCAGCGTGGAGATCATGGACCAGCGGGGGCTGTTGGAGCGGTTCCTCGCGGTGAGCGAGAAGTTCCAGGTGGGCGGGCTGTTCGGCGGCGTCATGACGACCTGGCCGGAGAGCCTGGACACCGCCCACCCGTACGGGCTGGCCACCCCGCAGGCGGTCACCGAGCGGCTGCTGGAGGAGCGCGCCCTCGAACTCGGGGCCGTGATCAGGCGCGGTTGCGAGGTCGCCGGACTGAGCCAGGACGCGGAGGGCGTGACCGTCGAACTGGCGGACGGCACACGGCTGCGCTCGCGCTACCTGGTCGGCTGCGACGGCGGGCGCAGCACGGTGCGCAAGGCGCTCGGCGTGGGCTTCCCGGGGGAGCCCGCCACGGTCGAGACGCTGATCGGCGACCTGGAGCTGACCGCCGACCCGGCGGAGGTGGCCGCCGTGGTGGAGCGGGTGCGCCGCACCGAACCGCGGTTCGGCGTGGCCCCCGACGTGGACGGCCGACCGGGGGTCGCGCGGATGATCGTGCCGGCGGCCGGCGTCGCCGAGGACCGGGCGACGCCGCCGACGCTGGAGGAGTTCAAGGCGCGGCTGCGCGCCGTCGCGGGCACCGATTTCGGCGCGCACACGCCGCACTGGCTCTCCCGGTTCGGCGACGCCACCCGGCAGGCCGAGCGCTACCGGGTCGGCCGGGTGCTGCTGGCCGGCGACGCGGCGCACATCCACCCGCCGACCGGCGGGCAGGGGCTCAACCTCGGTGTGCAGGACGCGTTCAACCTGGGTTGGAAGCTCGCCGCCGAGGTCGAGGGCTGGGCGCCGGCGGGGCTGTTGGACAGCTACCACACGGAGCGGCACCCGGTCGGCGCCCGCGTGCTGACCAACACCCAGGCGCAGATGACCCTGCTCGGCAGCGCGCCGGGGCCGACCGCGCTGCGGGAACTGCTCGCTCGGCTGATGGAGGTCGAGGAGGTGAACCGCTACGTCACCGGTGTGATCACCGCGGTCGACATCCGCTACGAGGTTGGCGACGGGGACCACGCACTCGTCGGCCGACGGCTGCGGGACGTCCGACTGTCGGGGGACCGCCGACTGTACGGACGGCTGCACGGCGGCCGCGGGCTGCTGCTCGACCGCACCGGCGGCCGGCTCTCGACGGAGGGCTGGGCGGACTGGGTCGACCACGTCGCCGACGCCGGGGCGGAGTTGGACGTGCCCGCCGTCCTGCTGCGGCCGGACGGTCATGTGGTCTGGGTCGGGGACGGTCAGGGTGGGATGGAGGCCGCGCTGACCCGGTGGTGGGGCGCCCCCGTCAGCTGAACGCGTCGGGGAACACGCCGGGGAACGCGCCTCGGAACGCCCCCGGAACGGGCCCGTGGCCGATGACCGCCTGGCACCGGCCCTGGGGCCGCCGGTGGTGTGATAGCACTGCCCGCATGACGGAGAGGCCCGCGGAGCGCGGGAGTTACCACCACGGGGCGCTGCCCGAGGCACTGGTCGGGGCGGCGTTCGAGCTGCTGGACGAGCTGGGGCAGGAGAAGGTCACCATGCGGGAGGTGGCCCGCCGGGCGGGGGTTTCGGCCGGGGCGCCGTTCCGGCACTTCGCGGACCGGCGGGCACTGATGACGGCGGTGGCGGACCGGGCGCTGGCGGACTTCGAGCGGTGGCAGCGCGTGGAGATGGCCGCGGCCGCGGGGGCGGACCCGGACGCGGGTGCGGGCATGGGTGCGGGTGCCGGGGATCAGCGGGCGGTGCTGCGGGCGGTCGGGCTCGGCTTCGTCCGCTACGCGATCCGGTACCCCCACCGCTTCGCGCTGGTGCGGTCGCGGGTGTTCGCGCCCTCCCCGCAGCCGGAGCTGCGCGAGCGGCTGTCCGGGATCGACCGCGCGTACACCGAGGTGATCGTCGCCGACCAGGCGGCGGGGCTGCTGCGGCCGGGCGATCCGGCGCTGGTCGGGCTCGCGGGGCAGGCGCTGGTGTACGGGCTGGCGCAGATGATCGTGGACGGGTACCTGCCGGCCGAGAAGGCGGAGGAGGTGGTCGCGCAGGTGCTCGACACCTTCGGCCGGGGAGTCGCCAACCCGCGCTGAGCGGAGGGGACTTCGCGTGCGCGGAGGGTTGACCGGGTGCGGGCGCGCTGATGTAATCGCCGATTACATCGGCCTCTACCCGCGAGTAGCCAGAGCGCTGGGAGGGCCGGAAGCGCCGACAGGCTGGGGGCAGACGTGTTCGCGAAACCGACTCCGGGCTTCACCACCGCGGCCGCCACCGGGGACACCGTCGTCCTGCTCATCGGGATGCGGATCAACCGGTTCTGGGCCGTCCACCAGTGGGTGCCGGCGATGCTGGCGATGTTCCGGATGCTCCACGACCTGGCGAAGGAGCCGGAGCGCGGCCTGCGCGGGAAGGTCCTGCTGACCGCCTCGCCGCGCACCTACTACGTCGTCCAGTACTGGGAGTCCAAGGAGAAGCTGTACCGGTACGCGACCGCGCCGGACGCCTTCCACCACCGGGTGTGGAAGACCGCCAACAAGAAGCTCAAGGACGGCCGGCTGCGCGGGCTGGTCGGGCTCTGGCACGAGACGTACGTCGTGCCGGAGGGCTCGTACGAGTGCGTGTACTTCGACATGCCGCCGTTCGGGCTCGCGGGCGCGACCGGGGTGCTGCCGGTGGAGAGCCGGGGGCGGACCGCCGAGCAGCGGCTCGCCTTCCGCTCCGAGGGGGTGGAGGAGTGACCGGCCGCCGTCACCGGCCAGGGGGCGGGTGGCGGCGGCCGGCCGGAGGTGTCAGGCCGTGGTGGTCGCGGGCAGGCCGATGGGGTTGATCGGCGGCAGAGCCGTACGACAGAGGGCCGAGATCGGCTTGAGGGCGGCGGCGAGCCGGTCCAGCTCGGCGCGCGGGTGGTTCTCCCAGACCCGGGCGGCGGCGAGGTCGGTGGCCGCCTCCAGCGAGTGGTGGCGGATCCGGCCGCACTCGGTGATGGTGCCGCGTTCGGTGAGCCAGCCGCGTTCGGCCAGCCGGGCCGCGGCCGCGTCCCACTCGGCGTCGGTCCAGCCGCGCATCGGCTGCAGCGCCTCGCGCCGCACGTCCAGGGCGCAGCGGACCACCAGCGCCTCGCAGCCGTCGAGGCCCGCCGAGACCAGGGCGGCGATGTGGCCGTCGCCGCGGTGCTCGCGCATCACGGTGGCGGCCTGCCAGAGGCGGCCGTACAGGTCGGACGGGCGGGGGAGGGAGGCGTTGGCGGCGGCCAGGACCCGCCCGGCGCAGTCCAGCCGGGTGACGGCGTCCTCCAGGAGGTCGGTCGCCAGCTCGACCTGCGCCCGGTCGACGTGCTCCAGCAGCCGCGCCAGGGCCGCCGAGGCGCCGGAGGCCCGGGCGGCGAGCGCCGTCTCCGGGTCGGCGAGCTTCCAGACCTCCGGCAGGGCGCGCTCGATCGGGGCGGGCGCGAAGTTGAAGAACGCCGCGATCACCGGCGTCGCGTCCACCGGGCCGAGCGGGGCGGCGCGGCCGGCGAAGTAGCTGCGCGCGACCCCGCGCAGGCCGACCGCCTCGAAGGCGCCGAGGCTCTCGGGGGTGAAGTAGGTGACGGCGTGCACCGGCTCGAAGAGCCACCACAGGGCCCGGGCGGGGTGGACGAGATCGGCCAAGAGGGAACCTTCCTCAGGGGAGGGGGCGGTCGCGCCGTACGGGTGTACTCATTGCAGGTTGTCGTACTGGCTGATGACCACGGCGCCGGTCACGATAACCCTGACCGGGGTGTGATGACGGTCACGCGGAGGTCTCGGTGGTGCCACGCGGCCGACGGTGCACGAGATGATGGCCGGGGTGCGCCCCGCGCACGCCCGATCCCTCGCAGACGGCACGAAGGCAAGAAGAGGTAACAGGCCCCATGGCGCAGATCAACCCCAGCATCCTGTCCGCGGACTTCGCCCGGCTGGCCCAGGAGGCCGAGGCCGTGCGGGGCTCGGACTGGCTGCACGTCGACGTGATGGACAACCACTTCGTGCCCAACCTGACCCTCGGTGTCCCGATCGTCGAGTCGCTGGCCCGGGCCACCGACACCCCGCTCGACTGCCACCTCATGATCGAGGACCCGGACCGCTGGGCCCCCCAGTACGTGGAGGCCGGCGCCGGCTCGGTGACCTTCCACGTCGAGGCCGCCGCCGCGCCCGTCCGGCTGGCCCGCGAGATCCGGGCCAAGGGCGCCCGCGCCTCGATGGCGCTCAAGCCGGCCACGCCGATCGAGCCCTACGAGGACCTGCTGCCCGAGCTGGACATGCTGCTGATCATGACCGTCGAGCCGGGCTTCGGCGGCCAGGCGTTCCTGGACATCATGCTGCCGAAGATCCGCCGGACCAGGCAGCTGATCGCCAAGCACGGACTGGAGCTGTGGCTCCAGGTCGACGGCGGTGTCTCGGCGAGCACCATCGAGCGCTGCGCCGAGGCCGGCGCGGACGTCTTCGTCGCCGGTTCGGCGGTGTACGGCGCCGAGGACCCGGCCGAGGCGGTCGCCAAGCTGCGCACCCTCGCCGAGGGCGCGAGCGCCGACGCCTGGTGGGCCTGCGGGCACTGAGCCCCGGCCGGGCGGTCCCGGGTGGAGGATCGCCGTGCCCTGGTGGAGGATCGTTGCGACGACCCCTCCGGCCGGGGACGGCGGTCCGTACTCCTTCCCGGTCCCCTGCACACGGCGGTGACCGCCCCATGAGCAACCTCGACGTCAGGCCCGCCCCGACCACCTGCGGAGGCGAGGCCGACCGCGGTCCGGTCCGCGACCTGCTGCCCGCCCGTCAGGTCCGGCTGGGCGAGAGCACGATGGTGCGCCGCCTGCTGCCGAGCCTGGGCCGGCGGATGGTGGGGGCGTGGTGCTTCGTGGACCACTACGGTCCGGACGACATCGCGGACGAGCCGGGCATGCAGGTCCCGCCGCACCCGCACATGGGCCTGCAGACGGTCAGCTGGCTGCACGCGGGAGAGGTGCTGCACCGCGACAGCCTCGGCAGCCTGCAGACCGTGCGCCCGCGCGAGCTGGGCCTGATGACCTCCGGCCGCGCGATCTCCCACAGCGAGGAGTCCCCCCGCCCGCACGCCCGCCTCCTGCACGGCGCCCAGCTCTGGGTCGCCCTGCCCGACACCCACCGCCACCGCGAACCCGCCTTCGAACACCACCCCGACCTGCCCACCGTCACCGCCCCGGGCCTGACCGCCACCGTCATCCTCGGCACCCTCGACGGCACCACCTCCCCCGGCACCACCCACACCCCCCTCGTCGGCGCCGACCTCACCCTCACCGCCGGCACCGACCTGCGCCTGCCCCTCGACCCCGACTTCGAGTACGCCGTCCTCACCATGTCCGGCACCCTCACCGCCGACACCGTCCCCCTCGCCCCCGGCGCCATGCTCTACCTCGGCACCGGCCGCCGCACCCTCCCCCTCCACGCCACCACCGACGCCACCTTCCTCCTCCTCGGCGGCGAACCCTTCGCCGAGAAACTCGTCATGTGGTGGAACTTCATCGGCCGCACCGGCGACGAGATCCTCCAGGCCCGCACCGACTGGGAAGCCGGCACCCGCTTCGGCGAGGTCCACGGCTACGACGGCACCCGCCTGAGCGCCCCGGCCCTCCCCGACATCCCCCTGAAGGCCCGGGGGCGGGAGCGCTGAGGAATCGTTCAACCGCGCAGCAACAGGGCCGTACCCACGGAGGAGAGCGCGGCCGGCTCCGCGTTCCCCTCGTAGCAGAAGTGCAGTTCCCGTCGCGCCCGGGTCGCCAACACGTAACCGCCCTCGGCCTGCGGGAAGGACACCTCGTCTACGCCGAGGGAAGCGCGCCGCACGCCGCCCACCGGGTGCGGCACGCCGGCGTCGTCATCCACCAGCACGCGCTGGACCTCGATCGGGAGCCGGCCGACCTGCTCGGTGAGATCCGTTCCCTGGCCCGGCGGGTGAGTCCGGGCGTGTCGGTGTGATCACGGGCGGAACAGCCGCCAGGGGGTGGCGAGGCCCGTCGGTCGGACAGGAACGCCGGAGGTGGTGGACTCGCGCGCATCGACGGGGCGCGCCCTACGCGGTCTCGTCCGCCGTGCGCGCCGTGCCCGCCGTCACGGATGCGAGGTGCCTCCGTCGGAGCCGGTCGCGTTCGACGTCGGGGATCGTCATCGACTCGGCGAGCACGGCGGCGAGCGCGTCCACGTGGGCGTTGTCCATGTCGGGGTGGAAGAGCCACCGGAGGTTGTCGTCGCGGGTGATGAGGTCGATCGCCGAGCGCCCGCCGCTGCCCTGTGCGGTCGCCACACGGACGTACCGGACCTGCTCGACCGGGATGTCCTGACGGATCTCGCCCTGCCCGAGGAAAGCGTTCGTCCTGGCGATGAGGATGCGGTGATTCGTGACGGCGACAAGGGACGTCGGCGCGGCCTTGTCCCTCGCGGCCGCCAGCTTCTCCTTGGCCCCGCCGAGAATCGCGGAGACCGGACCGAGGGCGTCGGACTGGTCGAGGAGGGCGAGGACCCGCAGCGTCTCGCCGCCTTCGAGGAACCACTGCAGGATGCGGAGGTAGGGTTCCAGGTCCGAAGAAGCGGGTGCGCAGACGATGTCCGGAGCCTCCAGCGGCGGGGCCGGCGGACGGAGGGCATCGGCGAGCGGCACGATCGCCTCCAGCAGCCGGGCGGAGATCTCGCGGGCGGCCTTCGAGTCCTTCCGCTTCCCCAGCAGCGACTGTGACAGCGTCTCGCGTCCGGGGAGCTCGGCGATGGTCCTCAGCTCGCGCGTCAGCGAGTGGACGAGGTCCGCCGTCCCGAAGAGGACGGAGTCGAGCACCGCGCGGGTGTCGCGCGCGATGACATCGACGTACCGCGCCTCGACGGCGTCCTCGCGGCCCGCGGTGCTCGCCCTCCCGGCGCGCAGGGCCTGGTACCCGGTCCATGCCTTGAGGGAGGAGAGGAGGGCGTGGGCGTCGAAGACGATCGCCTCGGCGTTCGACTGGAGGTACTCACGGCGGTGCGGTGCGTCGGCCCGATCGATCTGTGCGACGTGGCCGTGGACGTTGCGCCGGTACAGGTCGAGCTGCTTCTCCAGTGCCGCTCCACTGCCCGCGACGTCGTCCCACAAGGAGGTCGGGACCGATTCCAGCTCGCGCGCCTGGTCGAGCGCGCGGTCGACGACGGAGACGAGGCCGGCCAGCTCGGCCCACTGCGCGTGGCGGACGGCGGTGAGGACCTGGCTCGTCAGCGCGATGTTGGTGCGGACGAGGCCCGTGACCTCGCTCAGCTGCATCTGGAGGGCGACCATGGCCAGCGCCGGCCCGATCGAGGCCGCGCCCGACGCCAGACCCAGCTCGGCCACCGGGACGAAGCGGGCCTGGGCGATGATGCGACCGTTGGCGAACACCGCTCCGAGGTTCGCGCCGTCCTTGACAGCCAGCGTCGCGCCGGCCGTCAGCAGGCCCTGGGTCGCGCCGGTGACCCGGTAGAGCCCCTGGGCGCCGGCGGAGGCACTCCGGACGGCGCCGGCCAGCGTCGCCGCGTTGCCGATCGAGCCGAGCACGGTGGAGATCCGTATGCGGTCGGCGGCCGGGACGATCCCGAAGTCGATCAGACCGGGCTTGAGCACCTCCGGGACGTCACCGAGGACGACAGCGATCCCCGGAAGCACCTCCACGAAGACCGTCGACACCGCCGTGGAGTCCGCGGAGTCGACGTCCGCCTCGGTCGCCGGGTCGTCACCAGTACGCGAGTCGGTGCCGTGGCCCCGGCCGCCCTCCTCGGGATCGGCGATCTCCATCGAGTCCGACGAGTCCTGCATGCGATGTCCCTCCCGCTGGAGCACAACGGCCGGACACCGGCGCGCGCGACTGCCCAGGTCTACGGCCCGACGCCCCGCGGTTCAGGGCGTTCGACGCCGGGCAAACTCTACCGACCACGCGACACCTGCCGAGCGGGTGCGACGAGCCGCCGCTTCCACGCGACCGGACCGCCGGGCCCCGGGCCGCCACCGCCGGGAAGTCCGAGGCGGCGCGGGGGTCAGGGCTCGCGGGTGAGGTCGCGGACGAGGGTGGCGCTGGGTTGGGGGAGTTCGCCGTACTCGGGGTCGTCGCCGGCGACGGGGAGTTGGTGGATGACGGCCGCGAGGCGGGGGGGCAGCTTCACGTCGAGGCCGTAGTGGCAGCGGGCGAGGATGTCGGTGAGCACCTTGGCCGGCAGCAGGGCGCGGGTGGATCCCAGGACGCGCTGGGGGGCGCGGGGGGTGGCGGCGAGGGCTTCGGCCTGCTGGCGCCAGACCTCCGCGTCCAGGAACTCCCCGAGGCTGCGGTGCAGCAGGCTCAGGAACGAGGCGGAGGTGTAGGAGCCGCCGCCGGCCGCGAACTGCCACCAGAACTGGGCGCCGTCGCGGTGGCCCGCGACGTAGAGCAGCGCGCCGAGGACGAGGGCGCCCTCGGGGTGGATCTGCTCGCCGTCGACGAGCAGGGCCAGGGAGGCCGCGGCGGACGGCATCGCGAGGACCAGGGAGGCGGCGAGGTCGAGTTCGTGGGCCGCCTGCCGGTGGTCGGAGGAGAGCGGGTTCGGGGCGGCCAGCAGCCGGTCCCAGGAGACGCCGGCTCCGCCGGGCTGCGGCCGCGGGGCCCGGGCGGGCAGGTGGACGCCGGTCATGTTCGGGTGCAGGGCCCGGTCGTGTTCGGTGGTCACCGGCCCGCTCCCCGGCGTCCGCCGAGCGACGCGGCCAGCCGGTCGAGGGCCTGGCTCACGGTCGAGCGCACGTTGGCCTGGGTCGTCCCCAGGTAGTCGGCGATCTGCTCGTCCGACAGGTCGAGCAGGTACCGCAGCACGATCACGTCGTGGCGCCGCTCGGACAGTCGCCGCAGCGCGGCGTACAGCTGCTCGTTGCCGCCCTGGGTCTCCATCAGGTGCTGCGCCCGCTCGGCGGCGAGCCGCACCGAGTGGACCCACCCGGGGACGTTCGGCTGGGTGGGCAGCGGCTCGCCGTTCATCATCATGCCCGCCAGGGAGGCGCCGATCTCCTCCTTGAGGATCGCCCAGGCGTGGGACGGCGGGATCTTCGCGCGCAGGATGCGGGTCCACTCCTCCCAGACGCGGACCTTGGCGAGCTCCACCACCGTGTGGGCGGCGGCTTCGTCGCGGAGGCGCGCGCGGGCGAACCCGATCCAGGCCTTCTCGTGCGTGTCGCAGAACGCGTCGAACGTCAGGCGGTCCCGGTCGCCGACCACCCAGTCGCTCTCGGTCACGTCCCATTCCTCCCCCGCGGCGCCCCAGTCGGTCGCCGCCCGGCGCAGGCCGCCGACTGCGGGGAGCCCGCGGTCGTGCGGCGGTCACAGCGGGAACTCGCGTCCCCGGTAGGAACATTAAGGCGTATTAGGTGCCGAGATGTTAAGGCGAGGCAAAGGGTTTCAAGATCAGACAGAACGAGTGGCGGATGGAGAGGGGATTCTGCTCGAAGACGGTCAGGATCGGCTGCCATATGATCTGTTCCGGTCGTGCTCCTGCGCGGTCGCGTCCCCGCCGGTGGTGGCCCTTGATTGGCCGTTCGGGCGTGTGGGCATAGTGGATGGGGCCGCGCCAGGGGTTCGCCACCCGTTCGCCACGGAGGCGCGGACGCCGATCAGTCCTGTCCCGAGCGGGGGCGGGCCGATGACCTACCAGGGGGAGACACATGACGGACGGCGACGCCCGGATCGACGACGTGGAGGTCAACCTCGACATCCACCTCGCGCACTCGGCGCGGATGTACGACTACTACCTCGGCGGCACCACCAACTTCCCCGCCGACCGCGAGGCCGCCGGACGGGCCCTGGCGGTCTTCCCCTACGCCCCGACCGCCGCGCGGGCCAACCGCGCCTTCATGCGCCGGTCGACGCGCCTGCTCGCCGAGGCCGGCGTCCGGCAGTTCCTCGACATCGGCACCGGCATCCCCACCTCGCCGAACCTGCACGAGATCGCGCAGTCGGTCGCGCCGGACGCCAAGGTCGTCTACGCCGACAACGACCCGATCGTGCTGCTCCACGCCCAGGCGCTGCTGCGCGGCACCGAGGAGGGCGTCACCGCCTACGTCCAGGCCGATGTGCGCGAGCCCGGCGACCTCCTGGACGCGGCCCGCTCGATCCTGGACTTCAGCCGGCCGATAGCGCTCAGCATGAACGCGCTGCTGCACTTCGTGCCGAGCGACGCCCACCGGATCACCGAGGGCCTCAAGGCGCAGCTGCCCAGCGGCTCCGCGCTGGTGATCAGCCACGTCACCCCCGACTTCGCGCCGGAGGAGACCGCCCGGCTCATCCAGGTCTACACCGCCGCCGGAACCCCTGTCGCCGCCTGCACCCGCGACGAGGTCGCCCGGTTCTTCACGGGGTGGGACATCATGGAACCGGGCGTCGTCGCCACTCCGCGCTGGCACCCGGAACTCGCCCATGACACCGAACAGATCACGGACGCGGAGGCCTCCTGCTACGGAGCCGTCGCCATCCGCCCCTGAGCCGTGCCGCCAGTCTGGCACGGTCGGAGCCCGGATGTTCAAGCCCACGGAAGAGGAACGGATCGGATGACTGAACCGGTACGCGTCGGCCTGGTCGGGCTCGGCATCATCGCGGAGACCCACCTCGCGGTCCTGGCCGAACGGGACGACGTGGAGCTGGAGTTCACCGTCGACCCGCGGCCGGTCGGGCCGGTCGGCTTCCGGTCCGCCGCGCCGCCGCACCACGACGGCCTCGCCCGGGCGCTCGACGCGCACCGGCCGGACCTGATCGTCCTCGCCACCCCGACGGCCACCCACGCCGACCTGGTGACCGAGGCGCTCCTCCGCTCGGACGCCAGGGTGCTGGTGGAGAAGCCGCTCGTCCACGACCTCGCCCCGCTCGCGGCGCTGCGGGAGCTGGACGGGAAGGCCGACGTCCGGGGCCGGCTGTTCACCGCCCACCACTTCGCGTTCTCGCCGGAGGTCGACTGGGCGGCGGAGCTGCTCGCCGCGCACCCCGAGTGGGGGCCGGTGACGGCCGTCACCTCGGCGTTCTACGACCCGTACGCCCAGCGCCTGCCCGCGGCCTTCGCCTCGTACGGGTCCAGCTGGACGGACTCGGGTGTGAACCAGCTGAGCATGATCACCCGCTTCGTCGACGAGCTCACCGCGCTCACCTCCGTCCAGCAGGCGGACGGCGGCGCGAGCGCCTGGTGCACCGTGGACTTCCGCTCGCGGGGCGCGGTGGGCACGGCGCGGCTGCGCAGCAGCTGGATGACCGGATCCAGCAGCAAGGAGAGCAGCCTGGTGTTCGGCCGGTCCGGGGTGGAGGTCTGGATCGACCACACGGCCATGACCGGATTCGCGGCCCGCGGCGGCGAGTTGCTCGCGGCCTTCGGCAACGACGGCCGCACCCCGCGCAAGGTGGCCCACTACCGCCCGCTCTACGCGAGCCTGCTCTCCGCCCGCCCCGACCGCGTCCTCGGCTTCGACGCGGCCGCGACGATCACCGAGATCCACCGGGCGGCCCCCGCGGCCGGGTGACCGGGGGAAGAACTCTTGGGGGGCGGGGTGTCGCCGGGGCCGGATGCTGGCTGGTCGGAGGATTCAACCTGGCCGTAAACACGGCGGGTTGAAGGTCGAGCGGCGTTGTCGCGGGGTGGCCGGGTGGTGAAGATGGGCGCACCTCCGGCCGGTGGGGCCGGGTGGGTGATGCCCGGGAGGGATCTTCGATGCGTTCGACGGCGGCCCGTGTGATGACGGGTCTTGCGGCTGCGGTGTGTGCGGTGGGGGTGCTGGCGCCGGCGGCGGTGGCCGATCCGCCGATCGGGGTGGTGCCGGCCGCCATCGACCTGGTGGGGGTCGGGGCGGACACCACCCAGGGATTCATGAACCAGACGTCCAACGACTACGACGCCACCGTCATGCCCGGGCAGCCGCGGCTCTTCAGCTGGGACGCGACCGGGCCCAGCCCGATCACTCCCAAGACCGGATCGACGTCCATCGCCCGCCCCGACGGCACCCTGGCCGGGTTCAGCGCGCTGGGGCTCTACACCGCCTCGACCGTGGACTACCTCCGCTCCGCGCGCCAGCCGGTGACCGACCTCAACCCCCAGCCGTACCTCTTCGTGCCGTTCGCGCGCGACGCGGTCACCTGGGCGGCCAAGGCCGGCGGCCACGCGCCGGCCAACCTGAGCACCAACCAGCTCAGGAGCATCTACCAGTGCACCGCCACCACCTGGAGCCAGCTCGACCCGTCGTGGATCAACACCACCATCAAGCCGGTGCTCCCGCAGCTGAACTCGGACACCCGGGCGGCGTTCCTGAAGGCGATCGGCGGGGGTACGGCGGTGACCCCGGGCGCCTGCGTGACCTCCGGTCCGCGCAACGACCGCGGCACCGACCCGCTGCTCAACGACGACGACGTGGTGTTCCCGTACTCGGTCGGCGTCTACGTCGACCAAGTGTACCGCGGCCACGGCACCGCGGTGGAGTCGCCCGGCCCGCTCACCGTCCGCGCCGTCAACGCGATCGCCTCCCTCGACAGCGCGACGAACAGCATCAACCCCGCCTTCGCCGCCACCGTTTACGGCCGCGTGCTGTGGCACGGCTTCCGCACTGCCGAGTACACCGCCACCACCGCCCGCGGCATCGCGCTGCGCAAGGTCTTCGGCACCGCCTCCTCGTCCGGCTGGATCTGCGGCCACCCGGCCGTGATCACCGGCTACGGCTTCCTCACGGTGCCCACCTGCGGCACCAGTGCCTACGCCACGGGCATCAGCCCCTGAACCCGGCGGGCGCGCCGCCCGCGGGAGGACCGGGCCGGTGGGGGTCGGCTCGGTTCCCCCGCGGGAGGGCGCGGTCAGCGGCGGAGCGGACCCTCGCAGGTGTAGTCGGCGGTGCCGGCCTGGCCGGTGGGCCAGACGTCGACCTTGCCGAACCAGCAGTTCATGTCGGCGAGGTTGTTGGCGGCCGTACCGGCGCGGGTGAGCAGGTAGTAGTCGACGGTGTCGGCCATCGACTCGCGGATCCGGCCGGAGTCCAGGGAGTTGTTGAGGTTGGCGGTGATCCGGCCGGTGCAGGTGAAGCGCATGGAGTTGTTCCAGTCCGCGTTGTCCTTGCAGACCGGGGCGTTCTGGGTGGCGCGGGCGAAGGCGTCCTGCACCTCGGAGGCGTAGGCGAAGCGGAGGCCGCCGTTCGGGGTGAAGCCGGTGTCCGGCACGTAGAGGTCGTCGGCGCGCGGGATCTCGGCGTCGAGGTAGGCGGTGTACGCGCGCTGGAGGCCCTCGTCCTTGCCGAGGCGGTCGCGCCAGGCGTTGTAGCCGTCGAGGTCGTCGGCCCGCAGCAGGCGGTACATCTCGGCGAGCTGGTCGGGGCGCTGCTCGCCGAGCAGGTTGAAGAGGGTGGCCGCGTACGGGTAGACGCGGAAGCCCAGGGAGCGCTGGGCGTGCAGGATCTGGTCGACGGTCAGGCGCGGCTTGCCGTCGCGCTTGTCCCAGCTGATCTGGCGGACCATGTACTTGCGGGCCTTGACGCCGTCCTTGGCGGTGGCGCCGGCGAAGTACTCGGCGGTGCCCTCGTTCATGGCGAAGGTGGTGTCGGCCGGCCAGCGCTCGGTGTAGCCGCTCTCCGGGATGGCCCAGCGGGCGTTCAGGTAGTGGGTGTACTCGTGCCGGAAGAGCTCCTCCAGGCTGAAGTACGACTCGTCGGAGGTGCGCTGGTAGGTGTAGAAGGTGGAGTTCTCCTCGATGAACATGCCGCCGTTCTCGACGTCGCTGATCCCGAACAGCAGGTACTGCAGCCACTTGTAGTTGGTCTTGGTGTCGTACAGCTGCACGGTGAGGACGGGGTGGGTGTCGTCGGCGAGCGGCTGGTCGGTGCCGATGGTGCGGAAGAACTGGCCCTTGACCTGCTTGGTGGCGTAGTAGAGCTGGTCGGCGGTGGCCTTGTCGAGGGCGGTGCGGATGACCAGGGTGCCGTTGTCGTAGCTGAAGGTGTTCGGGAAGTAGTGCCGGATCAGGTCGGCCCGGCAGGCCTCGTACGGCTGGCAGAGGCCGAAGTCGTTCACCGGGACGGCCACGTTGAGCCACGGGCGGCTGAGCCGGCCGAAGTTGTTCCGGAGGGTGGTGATGATCCCGCCGACCTCGGCCTTCATCTCGGGCTTGAGCGCCTCGACGGTGGCGAGGCGGGCGTACTCGTTCATGGCGTCGCCGACGGCCCACTCGGTCTCGGTGCCCTTGAGGTGGGTGTAGGTGGCGAAGTCGCGGATGGCGTGGCGGTAGCCCGGGTTGGCGGCGGCGTCGGTCCGGAACTTGCCGCCGTCCTCGCTGGCGTTGTTGACGCCCTGGAAGTTGATCTGGAGCGCGCTCTGCAGGGCCCAGTTCCAGCCGCGGCTGCCGATGTACGGGCTGGCGGCGTCGGTGTACTGGCGCAGCACCCGCTCGGTGAGCGCGAGGCGGCCGGGGCGCAGCTTGGGGGCGGTGGAGGTCTGGAGCAGCTCGCCCATGGCGTAGCCGGCGGCCTCGGTGGGGTCGAAGGCCCGGGGGTTGGCGGTGTGGGCCGCGATCGCGTCCTCGACCGCCGTCATGGTGGTGTCGTCGTTGATGTCGAGTTCGGTGTGGTCGAAGTCGAACAGGACGGCGACGTGCAGGAAGTACCAGAGCTCCTGCTGGTTGAGGTTGTTGGCGCTGTCGAAGCCCGGTGCGAGGGCGGTGATCCGCTCGGCGACGGAGCGCACGTGGGCCGGGGTGATGACCTTGGCGAGCTCGGGGCTCCAGTTGCGCAGCAGCGGGAGCAGACAGCCCTCATAGGTGTGCGACCGGTCGGCGAGGAAGTCGGCCAGGGCGCTCGGGGAGAGGGCCGCGAATTCGGCGAGGGAGCAGGTCGCACCGGCGGCGAGTGGGGTCGGCGCCGTGGTCGCGGTGAGGTCGGACGGGTCGGCGACCGGCTGCCCGGCGGTCGTCGTCGGCTGGCGGGCCTCGCTGCCCGGCGCGCCCTCCGGGCCGGGGAGGCCTGCGGTGGACGCCCCGTGCGCGACGTCGCCCGTCGGGCCGGCCGGGTGGCGGGCGGCCTCGCCGAAGGTGGACGAGGCGGCGGACGCCGCGGCGACGGGGCCCGGTGCGGCGGCCTGGGCGCTCTGGACGAGCGGGGCCGCGAGGGTGGCGGCGAGGGCCGCCGAGAGCAGGACTGTGCGCAGACGTGGGGTTGCTGACACCAGTTCTCCAGTGAGGGTGTGGAGGTACGCGACACTGGGCGCGGTACGGGCCGAGGGCGTGGGGGAGTGCCAGGACCGCTGAGCCGCGCGGGAGTTGGGTGTGCGGCGGGAACGGCGTGGGTAGTCTCGATCCCGTCATCAGTAAAATAGTAATGTCAAATTGCATTACGCAAGAGGCCTTCGGTCGGACATCTGGCGGGCATCGAGGAGGTGTCGGCCGTGGATAACGAGAGGGTCTCGACCGGGCCGTTCCGGCCGCAGAGGTCTTGACGCGGACTCAACCAGAGGCGTTTGCTGGCTCCCGCTCGTTCGGTGTTGATCGGTTCTGTTTGTTTGTGTGTGATTTGAACGTTCAAATCGCCCCAAAGGTGGGGGAGAGTCATGCGTGATTACCTGGCGCAGTTCGCCGAGCCGTTCGGCTACCTGGACTTCGCCCGGTTCGGGCCGGTGTCGGAGGTGGTCCGCCGGGTGCTCGTCCGCGAGGCGGACCGGCTGCACCGCCGTGGCTGGGCCGCGCTCGACCGTCTCGACGCGGAGGCGGTGACCGCCGCCGCGACGGCGGGTGAGCTGCTCGGCTGCGCGCCCCGCGAGGTGGCCTTCGTGAGCTCCACCTCGCACGGCCTCTTCGCCGCCGCCCACGCGTTCGGTCGCGGGTCCGGCGACCCGGACGGCGCCGTGCTGGTGGCGCGGACCGACTTCCCCGGCGCCCTCTACCCGTGGCTGCGCGCCGCCGAGAACGGCGGCCTGGCGGTGCGTCAGCTCGACGGCCCGCTCACCGTCGACACCGTCCGCGCCCACCTCGACGACCGGGTGCGCGCCGTCGCGGTCTGCGCGGTGGACGCCGCCACCGGCTTCCGGGCGCCGCTGGCCGGCCTCAAGGAGCTGATCGGCCCGGACCGGGTGCTGGTGGTGGACGCCGTCCAGGCCCTGGGCGCCGTCGACCTCGCCGCCGACGCGGCCGACGTGCTCGCCGCCGGCGGCCAGAAGTGGCTGCGGGCCGGCTGGGGCGCGGCCGTGCTGATGGTCCGCGACCGGGTCGCCGAACGGCTCGCGCCCGGGCTCGGCGGCTGGTCCGGCGTCCTCGACCCGATCGAGGCCCCCGCCCACCCGTGCCCGCCCCGCCCCGGCGCCGTCGCCCACACCCTCACCAACCCGGACGGCCCCGCCGTCGCCGCCCTGGGTGCGGCGCTCGCCCTGGTGCGGGACGCCGGTGCCGACCGGATCGAGGCCCGGATCGGCGAGGTGCTCGGCGGGCTGCTCGCCGCCGCCCGCGCGGCCGGCGCCGAGACCGTCGGCGGGCCGGACGGGCTGCGCGGGCCGTTCGGGTCCGACGGTCCGGCGGCCGCCAGTGGCATCGGCCGGCTGCGGCTGCCGGGCGCCGACCCCGCGGCCGTCCACGCCGCGCTCACCGCCGCCGGCCTCGCCACCACCCTGCGCGGCGGCTGGATCCGGCTGTCGCCGCACGCCAGCACCGACCCCGAGACCGCCGAGCCGCTCGCCGAGGCGCTCGGCCGCGTCCGGCGGGGCGTCCGCGCCGCCTGAGCGGACGCCCCGCCCCGCCCCTCCCCGCACCGCCCGCCAGCACGTCCCGTCAGCCCTTCACCCCCCTCGGAAAGGCATGCCATGTCACACCTCACCCGCCGCGATCTGTTGCGCGCCTCCGGCGCCGGCCTGCTGGCCCTGACCACGGGCGGAGCCCTCTCCGCCTGCGGCGGCTCCGACGGCGCCGGCTCCTCCGGCGGGGACGCCGCCACCGGCACCGTCACCGTCTGGTCCTGGACCAACGCGGCCGAAGCCCTGCGCGGCGTGGTCCCCGCCTTCGAGAAGGACAACCCCGGCATCAAGGTCGACGTCCAGGACGTCGGCAACCCGGCCATCTGGGACAAGATCACCGTCGGTCTGGCGGCCGGCGGCCAGGGCCTCGCCGACGTGCTGCACATCGGCTGCGACTACCTGCCCGGCTACCTGGAGAAGTTCCCCAACGGCTTCGCCGACCTCTCCGCCCTCGGCGCCGACGCCCACAAGGACAAGTTCACCCCCGGCCTGTGGCCGGTCGTCACCGACAAGGCCGGACGAGCCCGGGCCCTGCCCTGGGAGGTGAACGCCCAGGGCTTCTTCTACCGCAAGGACATGTTCGACAAGGCCAACCTCGACCCGACCACCTTCGCGACCTGGGACGACGTGATCGCCGCGGCCGACGCCTTCAAGGCCGCCAACCCCGGCGTCGGCCTGGTCGGCCTCAACCGCACCGGCACTCCCGGCCCCGACGTGGACTTCCTGCAGGCCCTGATGCAGCAGCAGGGCGCGTTCTTCTTCGACCTCCAGGGCGACATCACCCTCACCTCGCCCGAGTGCGTCCGCGCCCTCACCGTCGTCAAGCGCCTCAACGACGCCGGCCTCGTCCTGGAGACCCCCGGCTCCACCGTCTGGCGCGCCCAGATGAAGGACAGCAAGCTCGGCGCCGGCCCGCAGCCCTCCTGGGCGGCGCACTTCATCGAGACCAAGTTCCCCGACCTCAGCGGCAACTGGCGGCTCACCCGGCCCCCGGCCGTCACCCCCGGCGGCAAGCGCACCGCGCTGGTCAACTCCACCCACCTCGCCGTCTCCGCCTCCAGCCCGCGCCGCGCCGCCGCCTGGAAGTTCGTCGAGTACGCGCTCACCCGGGTCGACGCCGTCAACGCCATGTTCAAGGCCGGCAGCGTCTTCCCCGCGCTCACCGCCGCCTACCAGGACCCGGTCTACAGCGAGCCGAGCGCCTACTACGGCGGCCAGCCGGTCCTGAAGACCTTCACCGAACTGCTCGCCGAGGGCGGCGACGCCACCAACTACTCCGGCGACTTCGCCCGCGCGCTCAAGCTCGTCAGCGACGCCCAGAGCAAGGTGCTCACCAAGGGCGCCGACCCGGCCGAGGCGCTCCAGGAGGCCGCCAAGCAGCTGGCCCAGCAGACCGGGCGCAAGCTCAAGTGACGTCCGCCGTCCCCTCGGTGGCCGACCGGACCCCGCTCGCGAGCACGCCGCTCCCGAACGCCAGGGTCCGCCGCGCCCGGCTGCGCCGCCGGGCCGTGCCCTACCTGCTGCTCGCGCCCGCACTGGTCCTGTTCGGCGTCTTCAAGGCCTACCCCATCGTCTCCTCGATGCTGCTGTCGCTGACCGGCGGCACCGGCAATGCCACCCACGGCGCCGACCTCGCCAACTACCGGCGGCTGCTGGACGATCCGCTGTTCTGGACGGCGCTCCGCAACACCGGCCGGATCCTCGTCGTGCAGGTCCCGGTGATGCTCGCGCTGGCCCTGCTGCTGGCGGTCGGCCTCAACGCGGCCCTGGTCCGCTGGCGCACCGTGTGGCGGCTCGGCGTCTTCATGCCCTCCGTCACCGGCCTGGTCGCCACCGGCGTGCTGTTCTCGTTCCTGCTCAACACCGACAACGGCGCCGTCAACAAGGCGCTCGCCGCGATCGGCCTGCCCGCCGTCAACTGGTTCGGCAGCGGCTTCTGGTCCCAGATGGCCATCGTCCTCGTCCTGACCTGGCACTACACCGGCTACAACGCCGTCATCTACCTGGCGGGCCTGCAGGGCATCCCCAAGGAGCTGTACGAGGCCGCGATGGTCGACGGCGCCGGACCGGTGCGCCGGTTCCTCTCGGTCACCCTGCCCGCGCTGCGGCCGGTGCTGCTGTTCACCGTGGTGCTCTCCACCATCGGCACCCTCCAGTTGTTCGACGAGCCGTACGTCCTGACCCGCGGCGGCCCCGACAACGCGACCCTCACCGTGTCCATGTACCTGTACGACAACGGCTTCCGCTACTTCGACTTCGGCTACGCCTCCGCCATCGCCTACGCGCTCACCCTGCTGGTCGCGGTGCTCGGCGCGGTCCAGATGCGCCTGATGGGAGAACGCGAATGACGACCGCCGCCCCTGCCGCGCCGGTCACGCCCGCCGCCCCCGCGGGCCGGCGCCGCCGGCTGCGCGGCTGGCCGATGACCCTGCTGCTCGCCGGCGTCGCCGGCCTGTCCGTCGCCCCCTTCTACTGGCTGGTGGTCGCCGCCACCCACAGCGACACCGAGATCTTCGACTGGCCGCCCCACCTGCTGCCCGGCTCCCACCTCGGCGAGAACCTCCGGCACCTCCAGGACCGGGTGGGCATCGGCCGGGTCGTGCTCAACTCGCTCCTGGTGTCCGGGATCCAGACCGTCGGCGCGCTCGTCGTGGCACTGCTGGCCGGCTACGCCTTCGCCAAGTTCCGGTTCCGCGGCCGCACGGTGCTGTTCGCCGTCCTGCTGTCCACGCTGGTCGTGCCGGACCAGGTGATGCTCGTCCCGCTGTTCAAGATGATGATGTCCTTCGGCCTGCTCGACAGCTACCAGGGCCTGATCCTGCCCGGCCTGTGCGTGCCGTTCGCCATCTTCCTGATGCGCCAGGCGCTGGCGAGCATGCCCGACGAACTGCTCGACGCCGCCCGGGTCGACGGCGCAGGAGAGATCCGGGTGCTGTTCGGCGTCGTCGTGCCGGTCATGCGGCCGGTGCTCGCCGCACTGGGGATCTTCCTGTTCCTCGGCTCGTGGAACAACTTCGTCTGGCCGCTGATCGCCCTGCGCACCCCCGAGATGCACACCCTGCCGGTCGCGCTCGCGACCCTCCAGGGCATGAAGGCCAACACCGACTACGGCCTGATCCTCGCCGGAACCGCGCTGTCCACCCTGCCGATGATGATCCTCTTCCTGGTCCTCCAACGGCAGTTCATCTCCGGCCTGCTGGCCGGCGCCACGAAAGGCTGAACCGAACCATGACGGAGAACGCCGAAGGCACAGCGGCCGCGGAGATCTGGGAGCCGCACGCCGCCGCCACCACCGCCCGCCCGCGCCCGCTCGCCGTGCCCGGCCTCGCCGCCGGCCGGCTGGAACTGCTGGCCACGGGCACCGCGAGCGTGCGCACCGTCGCCGCCGACGTCGTCGAGGTGACCGCCGAGGCGGGTGCCGAGGACGCCGACCGCGACGGCCCGGGGGACGTCCGGATCGAATGGCGCCTCCCCTGCACCGACGTCACCTCGTTCTGGACCCCCGAACCGCGCGGCACCGGCTGGCTGCCCGCCGCCTGGAGCGCCCCGCGCCGCACCACCCTCTCCCGCGGCGCCCCCGTCGCCGCCCTGGTCGGCACCGGCGACACCACGCGCTGCGCGTTCGCCGCCGACCGCGAGGACGCCCTGGCGAGCGCCGGCGTCGTCGAGGAGAGCGGGGAGTTCCGCTTCTGGGTCCAGGCCGCCGGACACCTCACCGTCCGCATCGACACCTCCGGCCGGCACTTCGCCCAGAGCCTCGCCGACCTCGCCGACTGGTGGGCCGACCGGGCCGACCGCCCGTCGCACGTCCCCGACGCCGCCCGCCTGCCCGCCTACTCCACCTGGTACGCGCTGCACCAGGACATCACCCCCGAGGCCGTCGAGCGGCAGGCCGCCCTCGGCAAGGACCTCGGCCTCGACACGATCATCGTGGACGACGGCTGGATGACCACCGACCGCACCCGCGGCTACGCCCACTGCGGCGACTGGGAACCCCGCTCGCTGCCCGACACCGCCGCCCACGTCGCCCGCGTCCACGACCTCGGCGTGCGCTACCTCCTCTGGTACGCCCTGCCGTTCATCGGCAAGGACAGCGCCGCCTGGGACGCCCTCTCCCCGTACGCGCTCGCCGACGCCGGCCACCTCGGCGCCGTCGTCGTCGACCCCCGCTACCCGCAGGTCCGCGCCCACCTCGCCGACCGGCTCGCCCGCGCCGCCGAGGAGTGGGGCATGGACGGGCTGAAGGTCGACTTCGTCGACTGGTTCGGCGTCCAGGACCCGCCCGCCCCCGGCCCCGAGGCCGACTGCGCCACCGTCGACGAGGGCGTGCGCCTGCTGCTCGGCGAGATCCGCCGCCGGGTCGACGCGGCGTGCCCCGAGGCGATGATCGAACACCGCCAGCCCTACGTCAGCCCCGGCCTGTGGCCCTACGCCACCATGGTCCGGGCCACCGACTGCCCGCTCAGCCCGCACGAGAACCGCCAGCGCATCGTCGACACCCGGCTGATCGCCGGGCCGCTCGCCGTCCACTCCGACATGCTGATGTGGCACCCGGCCGAACCGGCCGAACAGGTCGCCTGCCACCTGATCAACGTCCTGTTCGGCGTGCCGCAGATCTCCGTCGACCTCGCCGCGCAGACCGCCGGGCAGCGGGAGGCGCTCGCCTTCTGGCTGGGCGTCGCCCGCGCCCACCTCGACACCCTGCAGCTCGGCGCGCTGCGTCCGGCCCGGCCGGACCTCGGCTACCCGATGGTGACGGCGGTCGGGGACGGCGAGGTGATCACCGGCCGCTACGCGGCGCTGCCGGTGGCGGCCGCGGGCCAGTGGCGTAGCCTGCTGGTCGCCAACGCCGACGCCGACCCGGACGTCCGCCTGGCCGGCGGGCACGGCACGGCCGAGGCCACCGTCCAGGACGCCCGCGGCCGGACCGTCGGCACCTCGACCGTCGACCTCGACGGCGGGGCCACCGTCCACGTCCCCCGGGGCGGCCTGCTGACCCTCCGCCGGGTCTGAGCGGCCCCGCCCCCGTCCGAGGAGCGCCGATGACCACCCCGGGACCGCGTCCGGCCCGCCGCGCCACCACCGTCGCGGACGTCGCCCGCGCGGCCGGGGTGTCCCGGCAGACCGTCTCCAACACGCTCAACGCCCCGCACCGCGTCCACCCGGACACCCTCGCTCGGGTCATCGCCGCCGTCGACCGGCTCGGCTACCGGCCCGACCAGTCCGCCCGGTCGCTGCGCACCGGCGAGCGCCGCACCCTCGGCTACCTCGCCCCGGTCGACGACCCGCACGACCCCAACCCGCTGATGGCCGGCTTCCTCGAAGCCCTGGTCGACGCCGCCGGTGCCGAGGGCCACCACGTGCTGCTCCTGCGCCCGGCGGCGGGGGAGCGGTACGTCCGGGCGGCGATCGACGCGGTGGCGGCGGCCCGCCAGGTCGACGGGCTGGTCCTCGCCGACGTCCTGCCCGACGACGTCCGCGCCGCGCACGCCGCCCGCCTCGGCATCCCCTTCGCCGCCTTCGGCCGCACCGGCCCCGACCTCCCGCCGCACTGGGTCGACATCGACAACCGGGCCGCCACCGCCGACGCCGCCCGCCACCTCGCCGAACGAGGCCACCGCCGGGTCGCCTTCGTCGGCGCCCCCGCGTCCCTGCCCTGGCTGGCCGCCCGCCGCGAGGGCTTCCACCGCGAGGCCGCCCGGCTCGGCCTCACCCTCGTCACCCCGCCCGCCGACGGCGACCTCCGCGCCCTGCTGCGCTCCCCCGACCGGCCCACCGCCCTCGCCGCCGACAACGACCTCGCCGCCCTCGACATCTACGAGGCCGCCCGCACCGAGGGCCTCCACATCGGCCGGGACCTCGCCGTCACCGGTTTCCACGACACCCCCCTCGCCCGCCACCTCCGCCCGCCCCTCACCTCCCTGCGCCTCCCGCTCCGCCCCATCGCCACCGCCCTGGTCACCCGCCTCCTCGCCCAGGTCCGCGGCGAACCCGCCCCCGCGGAGGGCCTCGAACTGCGCGCGGAACTGATCGTCCGCCCCAGCTCGTCCGACCACCACCACCACCAGCTGCCGCCGCCCGCCTGAGGGAGCCGGCCCGCGGTTGGCCGGGGGGGTGCGAGGTGGGTGCGGCGGGTCGTCCTTCCGGTTGCTGCCGCCCGTCCGGGCGGGGGTCGGCAGGTGGTGCCGTGTGCGGTGCGGGGGTAGAACTGATCCTTCGTCAATTATCGACGGCAGGTCGGAGGGTGTGCTGTGCGGCGGATCGCGGTGGTCGGGGCGGGGCAGGCGGGGTTGCAGGTGGCGTTGGGGTTGCTGGGGGCGGGCGGGTACGAGGTCACGGTGGTGGCGGCGCGGACGCCGGCGCAGGTGCGGGGCGGGGCGGTGATGTCGACGCAGGCGATGTTCGGGCCGGCCTTGCGGGTGGAGCGGGCGGCGGGGCTGGACCTGTGGGAGGGGGAGGCCCCGGGGGTGCGGTCGGTGGACGCGGTGCTGGTGCCCGAACCCGGGGTGCGGGCCCTGGAGTTCACCATGACGCTGGACGAGCCGGCGCAGTCGGTGGACCAGCGGCTGAAGATGGCGCGCTGGTTGGAGCTGGTGGAGGAGCGCGGCGGGCGGGTGGAGTACCGGGAGCTGGACCTCGCCGGGCTGCGGGAGCTGGCGGCGGCCAACGAGCTGACGCTGGTCGCGGCGGGCCGGGGCGAACTGGCCGGGATCTTCGAACGGGACGCCGCCCGTTCGCCGTTCGAGGCTCCGCAGCGGCGGCTGGCGGCGCTGTACGCGCACGGGGTGGGGGCGCCCGATCCGGCGGCCGCGCCGCGGGCGCGGATGCACGCGGTGCCCGGGGTGGGGGAGTTGTACCTGCAGCCGGCGCTGACGCTGTCGGGACCCTGCGACATCCTGCTCTGGGAGGCCGTGCCGGGGAGCCCGTTCGACTGCTTCGGGGACCGGCCCGGCGGCGTGGAGCAGCTGCGCAGGATGCGGGAGTCGATGGCCGAGTACCTGCCCTGGGAAGCGGAGCTGTGGGCCGGGGCCGAGCCCACCGACCCCGGCGGTTCGCTGTACGGCGCGCTGACGCCGGTGGTGCGGCGGCCGGTGGCGGACCTGGGAGGCGGGGTGGCCGTGTGGGGGATCGGGGACGCCGTCGTGGTGAACGATCCGATCACCGGGCAGGGCGCGAACGGCGCCGCGCGGGCGGCCGACGCGTATCTGCGGGCGATCGTCGAGCGCGGCGACGGGCCGTTCACCGCGGCGTGGATGGCCGGGGTCTTCGAGGAGTTCTGGGAGCGGCACGCCCGCCACGGTGTGGAGCTGACGGCGGCGCTGCTGACGATGCCCGACCACCTCCAGGCGGTGTTCGCGGCCGCCGCCGAGCACGAGGCGGTGGCCCGGCGGCTCGCCAACACCTACGCCGAGCCCGCCGATCACGCCGCCTGGCTGGCCACCCCCGAACTGACCGGCGCCTATCTGGCCTCGGTGGACGCCCGGACGTAGCCGGCCCGCCCGCGCGGACCGGCCGCCGTCAGGGCGCGTCGCCGACCCGGAGGTCGGTGGTGACCTGGCGGCGGCCGGTCAGCAGGGCCTCGGCGAGCACGCCGGCGGTGACCAGGGCGGTGAGGGCGAGGGCCGGCGCCAGGACGGCGGCGGGGTGGAGCGGCAGGCCCGGCGGTACGCGGGTGCCGATCAGGGCCGACAGGTCGAGGGCCGGACCGAGCAGGGCGACGGCGGCGAGGGAGGCGAGGACGCCGCCGGCCGCCGCGAGGAGGGTCTGCGGCAGGGCCTCGACCAGGATGAGCGCCAGCCCCTGGCGCGGGCGCAGGCCCATGGTGCGCAGCCGGGCGAGGGCGGCGGCGCGGTCGGGGGCGGCGCGCAGCAGGGTGAGCAGGGCGGCGATCAGGGCGAACACGCCCGCGCCGGCGGTGGTGGCCCGGAAGACCCGGAGGGCGGCGCGCTGGAGCGGGTCGTCGGCGAGGGCGGCCGTGAGCGCGTCGGAGGCGGTCAGCAGGTAGCCGTCCGGGATGTCCTCGGGCCGCGGGCCGACGACCGGGACACCGGTGAGCCGGGCGGTGTCGGCGAGCAGCGGGTGCACCGGCTGGTCGTGCAGCAGGCGCCGGACGGCCGTCTCGTCGATGTCGCCGACGGCGAACCAGTGGCCGTGGTCGCGTAGTTCGGGCAGCCGGGCGCCGGCGGGGCCGGCCGGGAGGACGATGAACGGGTGGGTGGAGTCGCGCAGGGCCGGGGTGGCGTCGACGGTGCCCGCGTACTGGGCGCGCAGTTCGCCGGTGCTGGTGAGGTAGATCCGTTCGGCCCCGGCCCGGCCGCCGAGCTGCTCGACGAGTCCGCGGGAGTAGAGGGCGGGGACGGGGATGTCGCGCCCGTCCGGCCAGGCCGGGCCGTCGGGGGCGGCGAGCTGCGCCGGGTCGAAGGCGCCGCGGCCGACGGAGCGGGAGATCTCGGCGTAGGCCGCCGGGTCGACGACGAGCAGGCTGATGGTGAGGTGGCGTTGGCCGGGGCGCAGCACGGCCGCGTCGGTGAGCAGGGTGACGGCGGTGGCGGCCCGCACGCCCGGCAGCCGGCCGGCCGCCTCGGTGAAGGCGGACGCCAGTCCGAAGCCCTTGGGGGCGCTCACCATGACGTCGCCGCCGGTGGCGAGCGCGGACTCGCGGGTGCGGCCGGCGTCGACCGCGGCGGTCACATCGGCGCCGAATCCGGCCGTGGTGACGGCGAGCAGCAGCGCGAGCGCCGGCAGGACGGCGGGGCGCGGGCGGCCGCCGGTGCCGCGCGCGGCACCGGCGAGCCCGAGGAAGCCGACCGTGCCGCGCCGCCGGCCGACCGCCCGGGCGAGGGCGCCGAGCAGCGGCGGTTGGAGCCGGGCGAGCAGCAGGCCGGTGCCGAGGGCGATCAGCAGCGGGGCGGCGACGAGCAGCGGGTCGATCCCGGCGCCGGGCGGGGCGGCGCCGCGTCGGCGGACCTCGACCACGGCGGCGGCGGTGACGGCGAGCAGGGCGAGTTCGCCGACCACCCGGCGCGCGCCGCGGCTGCGCGCGCCCCTGCGGGCCCCCGCGCGCGGGCTGAGCAGCAGCAGCGCCCTGGCCGGGAAGGCGAGCAGGGCGAAGGCGGTGGCCGCGGTCCCGGCGAGCAGGGCGGGGCCCCAGCGGGGGGTGGGCAGCAGCAGGAGGGCGAGGAGGGTCCCGAGCGCGGCGCCGGGCAGGACGAGTGTCGCGCCCTCGCCGAGCAGCCACCGCAGCACGCCCCGGCGGGAGCCGCCGCGGGCCTGGAGCAGCAGGAGTTCGGGGCCGCGCCGGTCGGCGGCCAGCGCGGCGGCCAGGCAGAGGACGACCACGACGACGCCGGCCAGCCCGGCCGGGCCGAGCGCCGCCAGTGGCGCGGCGGCGTCCCGGCGGGCGGTGGCCAGGGCGAACAGTTCGGGCAGGGAGGAGAAGGTGCGCAGATCGGGGCGGCCGGTCTCGGCGGCGAGCCGGGCGGCGGTGGGGCCGGTCAGGTGGCTCGCGAGCTCCCGTTCGGCCTGCGGCAGCCGGTCGGCGCGCAGCGAGTCCGGGTCGACCGGCAGCCGCCAGTAGAGCTGTCCGCCGTCCGCCCAGGTGAGCAGCCGGGGCAGGTCGTCGCCGCTGGTCAGGCCGGTGGCCTCCCACCAGCGCTTCCACTCGAAGGTGTCGGGGATCCGCAGGCACGGCCGGTCGAGGCAGGAGACGTCCGTCCAGTACGGGTCGGCCTCGTCCCGGACCCGGAAGGTGCCGACCACCTCCGTCCCCGGGGAGGGCGGGAGGCGGGGGAGCGGTTCCGGGGAGAGGACGTCGCCGACCCGGATGTCGAGCTTCTCGGCGGTGTCCTGCGACACCACGATCTGCAGCGGCCGGTCGGCGGGGGAGGCGGCCGGCCACCGGCCCTCGGTCAGGGTGGCGTGCTCGGCGAGCCGGGCGAGGTAGCGCAACCGGAGTCTCGGGTCGGGGCCGTCGGGCCTGGACAGCTGCGGGTCGGTGAGGGTCCGCGGCTGGGCGGTCCGCACGCCGTACACCGGTCCGCTCGCCGAGACGCGGAACTCCCCGTCGGCGGCGGCCGTCAACCGCTCGGCGACGGCGTCCAGTCGGGCGGCGGTGTCGTCCGGGCGGAGCTCGGCGTGGGTGACCAGGCTGGTCGCGTCGATGCCGCGGTCGCGCAGGAAGTCGCGCAGGGCGGCGTCCTCGCCGCGGTCGACGCCCCGGGGCAGTCCGGTCGAGAGCAGCACGACGGTGAACACCAGGACGGCGTTCAGCAGCGCCGTCCAGGGCGCGGCCCGCAGCCGGGTGCGCACCCAGCGGGCGGGCCGGTGGCCGCGCTGCTTGGCCGGTGCGGCGGGCGGCGTGGCGGGGGCGGCGGGTGGCGCCAGGTCCTGCATCCGTCGGCTCCCCCCGGCCCCGGTGCCTGGTGACCGGATAGCGGACGATGCTGTCAGAGCGGTGCCCGCGGGGGAAGGTCCGTTCGGGCAGACTCCGCGCACCCCCGGCCCGGTCGGACCGCTGTCGGTGCGGGCGGCTAGGTTCTGAGGTGTCGCCGGGCGCCTCGACGCGAAGCCGCCCGCCGCGTCATCCCCACCACGTCACGCCGTGCCCGGAAGGGGCCCACGCCATGTCAGCCACCGCCACCGACGAGCAGTCGACCTACCTGGAGCTGTCCGAGGACAGCGGCAGCGCGCACAAGTTCTACGAGGTCCGGGTCAGCGGGGCGGAGGTCACCATCACCTACGGGCGGATCGGCGAGGGCGGCCAGACCAAGACCACCGGCTACCCCTCGCCGGAGAAGGCCGCGTCGGCCGCGGCCAAGAAGATCGGCGAGAAGGTCCGCAAGGGCTACGCCCCTGCCGTGCGCGGGGTGCGGCAGCCCCGGGCGGTGACGCGACGGGCGATCGTCAGCACCCGTTCGACGGCCCGGCAGGCGCCGGTGCTGTGGCGGTTCCGCTCCGGCGCGGCGGCCTTCGGCATCTTCGTCGGCGAGGAGCACGCCTGGGTCGGCAACGAGAGCGGCGACGTCTACACGCTCACCCACGACGGCGTGGTGACCGGCCGCTTCGGCCTGCCCGACGGCGTCAAGTGCATCGTCGCCGACGACTGGTGGATCTACGCGGGCTGCGACGACGGCAAGGTGTACGACCTGGGCGGCAAGGTGCCGCGGGTGGCGTACGAGATAGCCGAGGACGTCGACATCTACTGGCTGGACATCCACGACGGCGTGCTCGGCGTGGCCGACGCGCGCGGCGGGATCACCACCGTCGACCACGAGGACGAGTTCCAGTGGCGCCGCAAGGCCGAGGGCACCGACGGCTGGATGGTGCGCTGCGACAGCGACGGCGTCTACCACGGCCACTCCCGCGGGGTGGCCCGGTACGCGGCGCGCGGCGGCGCGCCGGTCTGGCACACCGCCACCGACGGCGCGGTGCTGTTCGGCTGGCAGGAGCGTGAGGAGGTGTTCGCCGGCACCTCGCGCGGCTCGGTGCACCGGCTGCGCAAGGCGGACGGCTCCGAGGTGGCCCGCTACCGCTGCGACGCCGCGGTGTTCTCCTGCGCGGCCTCGGCCGACGGCCGCTACGTGTTCGCGGGCGACAACCACTCCTCGGTGTACTGCTTCGCGGCCGACGGCACCCGGCTGTGGAAGCTCGGCACCGGCTGTGGCTCGGCGTACAGCATGCAGTACCGCGACGGCCGGCTCTACCTGGTGACCACGGACGGCTCGCTGGTCTGCCTGGACGCGAGCGAGGAGGCGGTGCGGGCGGCCGAGGAGGGCCGGCTGCCGCAGGCCGCCGAGGTGGACGGCAGCGGCTGGACGGCGGCGGTGGCCGGCGCCGAGATCGAGTCGGTGGCCGTCGGCTCGGCGGGCGCGGCGGGCGGCATCGAGGTGGAGTGCGTGCAGGACGGCACCCGGCTGCGGGTGCGGGTGGTGTCGCCGGGCTTCGACGCGACCCGCCGGGTGCAGTTCCCGAAGGACATCCGGGTGCCGGGGGCGCGCTACCTGGTGGCGGAGGTCCTGGAGTCCGGCAGCGGCTCGTTCTACCGCGCGCGGGGGGACATCAAGCGGCTGCTCTGAGTTCCCCTGACGGACGCTCCGTCCACGTCTGATGACCGTTGACAGCCCGGAGCGGGCCTCGGTGTAATGCGGGGGCAATGCGCACGCACCGCACACCGAACCGTTTCGGGCCGTTCCCGGGGAAGCAGGGCGTCATGAGCGTGGACACCGCGGCCGTCGCGGACTCCGGCGGGTCGGCGGGCGCCGGCGTGCCGCAATCCCGGATGGCCGCGCTGTACGAGCGGGACCGGACCTGCCAGGGGCTCGGCATCGCGCTCGACGAGGTGTCCACCGGACACGCGGTGATGCGGATGACGATCGGCCCGGCCATGGTGAACGGGCACGGCATCGCGCACGGCGGCTTCCTCTTCCTTCTCGCCGACGCGGCGTTCTCCTACGCCTGCAACAGCTACGGACCGGTGACGGTCGCCCAGGCCGCGCAGGTGACCTTCCTGGCGCCGGCGGCGGTGGGGGACGAACTGACCGCCGAGGCGGTGGAGCGCACCCGCTCCGGGCGCACCGGCGTGTACGACGTGACGGTGCGCAACGCGGCCGGGAAGGCGATCGCGGAGTTCCGCGGCCAGAGCGTGATGCTGGCCGGGACGCCGTACAAGGGCTGAGCGCCGCGCAGACGGGCCGGACGCCCGCCGCCCGGGCCGGGGGAGACCCCCGACCGGGCGGCGCGGCGCGTCAGGCCGGCGGGCGCTCGTCGATGACCTGCTGGAGCTTGCCGGTGCGCGGGTTGGTGACCAGCTCGGAGCGCGGCACCCACTCCACCACCAGGTCGTGGATCACCCCGGCCGCCACGTCGTCCGGGTAGAGCGGCCGCGCCTTGTACACCGCCTCGACCAGCTGCCCGGCCAGCCCGGCCGGCGGCTCCTCGGTGTAGCCGAGGCGCAGGATCAGCCCGTCCTTGCCGTCCCAGCGCCGCTGCACCAGCTGCATGCCGGAGATGATCTGCTCCGGGTCGTGGGCGAGCAGGACGGCCCGGATCTCCTCGGTCGGCATCGCCACCGTGCCGACCCGGGCGCCCTCGGCGGACCGGCCGACCAGGCGGAAGCGCCCGCGCTCCGCGTCGACCCACTCGGCGCGGTCGCCGGTCGGGTAGCGCAGGATCGGCATCAGGGTGCGGAACAGGTTGGTGACCACGACCCGCCCGGGCACCCCGGGTTCGGTGATCGGCTCGCCGGTGGTGTCGTCGACCAGCTCCACCACGGTCCGGTTCGGGAAGGCCTCGTGCACCCGGACGTCGTCGCCCGGCACCGGCGCGCCGACCAGGCCGGCGTCCACCGAGGCGTAGCCGATCGAGGAGACCGCCGCGTTGGGGAACGCCCGGGAGAGGATCGGGCGCAGGTCGGCGAAGAGCAGGTCCCCGCCGAACAGCAGCAGTTCGATCCGCTCGGCGGCCCTGCCCTCCTTGACCAGCTGCTCGGCGACGGAGCTGAGCTTCATCGGCTCGCCGGCCAGCACGTCCACGCCGAAGTCGTGGATCAGCCCGGCCACGTAGGCGTCGGGCGCGGCGCCGACGGGCAGCCGGACGTTGTCGACCGGGGCGTGGTGCAGGGCGTTCTCGATGTAGAGGAAGCCGCCGTACAGCTCGCCGGCCCAGAACAGGTTGGCGACCCGGTGGCCGGGCTTGAGGCCGGCCTGGACCAGGCCCGCGCCGAAGGCGGTGACCGAGTCGGCGTGCTCGGTGCGGGTCCAGGGGGAGAACTTGGGGACGCCGCTGGTGCCGCCGGTCTTGTAGACGCCGGCGTCCGTCAGCGGGCCGGTGAGCAGGCGGTTGTCCGGCCAGGAGTTGGCGGCCCAGAAGGCGGTCTGCTCGATCAGCGGCAGCTGGGTGAGGTGCTCGACGCGCGGCGGCAGGTCCCGGTACAGCTCGGCGTAGAAGGGGGAGTTGCGGCGGGCGAAGTCGACCAGCTCGGGGAGGGGCTTGGCGGGCATGCGGACTGCTCCTGACGGGTGGTCATCGGTGGTCGGCGCGGCCGATCCAGGTACGGGCGAGGGTCTGGACGGCCGAGCCGTCCGGGTCGGCGAGCTTCTGCGCCAGGTGGTCGGCGGCCCAGGCGTTGGTGGGGACGCGGAAGGCGGGCCGCTCGGCGCGCAGCGTCCGCACCACCACCTCGGCCACCTCGCGGGCCGGCTGTCCGGCGGCCTCCCAGCCCTGGCCGCCGACCCGGGCCAGGTAGTCGGCGAAGGTCGGCGCGTACGGGCCGGAGGCGGCCGCGATGGTGCGCCGGTCGATGTCCGGGAAGATCCCGAACTCCGTGTCGGGCACGAAGCCGGGGACGACGACGGAGACCCGCACGCCGTGCGCGCCGGCCACCGGGGCGAGGCTCTCCATGAAGCCCTCGACGGCGAACTTGGCGGCGCAGTAGGCCTCGTTGAACGGCTGGCCGACCAGCCCGTGCACGCTGCCGATGGTGACCAGCCGCCCGCCGGAGGCGCGCAGCAGCGGCAGCGCGGCGCGGCTGACGGCGATCACGCCGAAGAAGTTCACCTCCAGGTTGGCGCGCAGCGCGGCGTCGGTGGACATCTCCAGGGTGGGGTCGAAGTTGGAGACCCCGGCGTTGTTGACCACCGCGTCCAGCCGCCCGTAGGCCGCGGCCACGCCGTCGACGCAGGCGGTGACGGAGGCGGGGTCGGTGACGTCCAGCCGGCGGACGTCCAGCGTGACGCCGGCCTGCTCGGCGGCCTCGCGCAGGGCCTCGGCGCGGGCCGGGTCGCGCAGGGTGGCCACCGTGGTGAACCCGGCGCGGGCGGAGGCCACGGCGGTGGCCAGGCCGATGCCCGAGGAGCAGCCGGTGATCAGCAGGACGTCGGGCGCGCTCACGACGCGCTCTCCGACAACTCGGGTGCCGCGTCGGAGGGCTGCTCCTTCGCCGCGCGGGCGGCGGCGTCCAGCCGGGGCTGGATGCCGAGCGCGGGGAGGAAGGAGCAGGCCGCCAGCAGCGTGCCGCCGGCCATCACCCAGCGGGCCGCGTCCCGGATGCCCAGCGGATCGGTGAGCGCGGAGACGGCGAGGCCGCCGATCAGCGCGGCGAGCGGGATCACGCCCCAGGTGACGGTGCGGAACGCCGCGTGCATCACGCCCTGGTGCTCGGCGGACATCCGCGACTGCCGGGTGGGCGCGCTGCACACGTTGATGCAGGACATGAAGAAGCCGTAGCAGCCCATGGTCACCGCGATCACCGGCCCGGACGGCAGCGCGGGCGCGGCCAGCACGCCCAGCCCGACCAGGCAGTGCAGCAGCAGCGACCAGGCCAGGGTCCGCCCCAGGCCGAGGCGCGCGCCGATCCGCGGGGCGACCACGGCGCCGATCAGCGCGCCCACCGCGCCGACCGACATGGCCGCGCCGAGCACCCCGACCGACACGCCGAGGCCCCGGTAGGCGAGCACCGGCAGCACCGTGACGAAGATCGGCCCGCCGGAGTTGAGGGTGACGGCCGCCAGCACCACCCGCCGCAGCACCGGGTCGGCCCAGTTCATCCGGAAGCCCGCGGTCAGCCGCTCCCACACGGTGCCCTCGACGACGGTCCGCCCGCCCCACGGCGGCATGGACCGGAAGCAGGCGGCGGACACCAGGTAGCTGGCCGCGTCCACCAGCAGCGCGCCCACCCCGAGCGCGCTGTACAGCCCGGCGGCGATCGACGGGCCGGCCACCTCGGAGACCGAGTTGCTGCCCTCCAGCCGGGAGTAGGCGCGCACCATCCGGTCCTCCGGCACCACGGCGGGGACGGCGATCAGATAGCCGACGTTGAAGAAGATGGTCGCGCCGCTGATCACCGCCACGCAGCCGAACAGCAGCGGGGTGGAGAGGAAGTCCAGCCAGTACGCGAGCGGGATCACCAGCACGGCGGCGAGCCGCAGCAGGTCGCAGACGAGCATCGTCAGGCGCTTGTCCCAGCGGTCGACCAGCACGCCCGCGACCGGGCCGAGCAGCGGGATGCCGAGGTACTGGGCCATCGCCACCACGCCGACCTGGAGGGCGGAGGCGTGCAGGACGAAGATCATCAGGGTGGGGACGACGAACACGGTGATCCGGTCGCCGACCACGCTGACCGTCTGGCCGGCCCAGAACAGGTTGAAGCCGCGCCCCAGGTCCTCCGGACGCCGCGGCTTCACGAGGCCTCCCCGGTGGCCGGCCGGACCTCGCGGACCGCGAAGGAGGCGGTCTTGCCGGTGCGGTCGTTGCTGACCAGCGCGTCCGCGACCCGGACCGTGACGTGCTCCGGGTCGTGCTGGAAGGCGGTGCTCAGCGTGAAGGTGCCGGACAGCAGCTCGGCGCGCAGCGCCGCCGTGTCCACCGCCGCGCCCGGGTCGGCCAGCAGCAGGACGTCCACACCGGTGGCCCGGCCGCCGTCCTCGGTGACCACCACCTGCGCCCGGGAGACGCCCGGTTCACGCTCCGCCCGGGCGACCAGCTCGTCCACGTGCAGGCCGAGGCCGCGCACCTGGACGACGTTGTCGCGCCGCCCCAGCACCCGCATCGCCCGGCCCGGCCGCCCGCACGGGCAGTCGGTCAACTCGCCCGCGTCGCCGGTGCGGTAGCGCAGCACCGGGTTGAGCACCTCCGGGTCGAGGGTGGTGAAGTCCAGCAGCCCGTCCGGGCCCGCGTGCACCAGCTGCCGGGGCAGCGGGTGGAAGGTGTCGGCCGGGCAGTCGGGGGTGTTGGTGCCGACCACCCAGGTCTCGGTGGAGCCGAACATGCCCCAGCGGCGGGCCTGCGGCGCGACGGCCGCGAGGTCCTCCTCCAGCTGCGGCTGCCAGGCCTCGCCGAGCCAGAGCACCTTGCGCAGGGCGGGCAGCTCGATCCCCGCGGCGCGGGCCTGCGCGAACCACAGGCGCAGCACGCTCGGGGTGCCGCCGATCGCGGTCACCCCGCGGTCGGCGAGGAAGGCCAGCCAGTCCGGGTACTCCTCGCGGGTGATCGAGCCGAGCGCGATCACCCGGCAGCCCGCCCGGTCGGCGAGCGCGGCGGCGAGGAAGTGCGCGCCCCACATCCGGCCCGCGCCCCAGGCGTTGGCGAACACGTCGTCCCGGTCGAGCGCCTGCCAGTGGTCCTGGACGGCGGCCATGTAGAAGCCGGTCGGCGCGTAGCCGACCTTGGGCGCGCCGGTGGAGCCGCCGCTCTGGAACAGCCAGGTGGCGGCGGTCTCCGAGCGGGGCTCCAGATGGGCCAGGGCGGTGTTCAGGTCGTCCTTGAGCAGCGGCGGCAGGGCGGCCAGCTCGTCGAGGCCGCGGAGGCCCTCGGGGAGGCCGGCGTAGCGCGGCGCGAGCGCGGGCACCGTCCGCAGCAGCTCCAGCGTCCGTGCGGCGACGTTCAGTCGGGCCCCGGCCGCCTCGGGCGGCAGGGAGAAGGCGTCGGTCATCGGGTTTCCGATCGGGGGGCGGGGGAGAGGGGGCGGTTCGCGAGCCACTTGGCGTGGGCGTCCCGGTAGGCGGTGAACCGGGCCCGGGTGATGTCCCGTTGCAGGGTGCGCCCCGGGTCGTCGAAGTCCGGGGCGATCACGCCGTCCGGCTCCAGCTCGGAGAACCAGTACCGCTCGCCGTCGTACAGGAAGTCCACGCAGAAGAACGGGATCGCCAGCTTCTCGGCGAAGTACGCGGTGGCCTCGGCCAGTTCGGGCGGCACCGGCGGGAACTCCATCGAGCCGCCGCGGCTGGCGTTGGCCACCGGCGAACCGGGCTCGGGCACCCGCCGCAGCGCCGCGTACGGCTTGCCGTCGATCACGTAGACCCGGTAGTCCACGGTGCCGTCGCCGAGGTAGGGCTGGGCGACCAGCGTGGTGTCGCCGCCCTGGGCGAGGCTGGCCAGGCCCCGGACGTCCTCCGGGCCGCGCGCCAGGTTGATCCCGCCGCCGCCGCACCAGCCGGCCGGTTTGACGATCGCCGGGTAGGTCAGCGAGCCGAGCGCCACCTCGTAGTGGTGCTTGGCGACGTCCCGGCCGGTGCCGATCCGGATCGAGGGGATCGGCGGCACCGGCGAGTCGGCGAGGTGCAGCACGGTGGCCAGCTTGTCGTTGCCGATCAGCGAGACCTGCGGCGGGAACGGCAGGTAGAAGCCGGCCTGCTCCAGCACCGCGTACAGCGCGTACTGGTTGAAGACGTCCATCGACTGGTACGGCAGCGAGTAGAGCGCGGTGATGAACAGGGTGTCCTGCGGGGTGACCGGCTCCTCGTCGACGTACACCAGCGGGCGGGCCGGGTCGGTGGCGTCGACGGTGACCGCGTCCGGCGCGTGCCGGCACCACGTCAGGCCCAGGTCCCCGGCCACCTCGGCGTAGAGGTCCCAGAAGTAGTGGCTCCAGGTCGCGGTCGTCCGGGTGGACTCGCGGTCGGGGAAGATCCAGCACATCCGGCGCAGCGGGCCGGGATCGTCCGGGGCTTCCGGGTGCTGCGGGGCGGCGGGGTTCACCGTGCTGCTCCTTCCTGGGGTGCGGGGTGCCCGGCCCGCTCCGCCCACCAGCGGCGGCCGGCTTCGGGGAGCGTGTCCACCGGGTCGTGGTAGGGGTGGAGGCGGTCCAGCGCGTCGTGCCCGGCCGGGGCGGCCTCCGCGGTGCGGACCTCCAGGCCGGTGCGGTAGTTCTTCGTCCAGTACGAGATGCCGCGCTCGCGGTCGTACGCCACCACCTGGTGCACCCAGCGCTTGCCGAGCCGCGGCACGTCGCAGACCAGGCGCGGGGTGGCGTAGCCGGGCAGGTAGCCCATGATCGCCTCCTGGAGGCGCTGCGCCTGGTGGAGGCTGGTGCGCCAGTGCTCGGCGTTGGGGATCATGTCGCAGAGGTAGAAGTAGTACGGCAGGATGTTGGCCTCGCCCTGGAGGGCGAAGCAGAGGTCCAGCAGGTCCTCGGGGGTGTCGTTGACCCGCCGCATCAGCACGCCCTGGTTGCGCACGTCCCGCACGCCCGCGTCGAGCAGCGCCCGGGCGGCCTCGGCGACCAGCGGGGTGACCGAGCGGACGTGGTTGGCGTGGGTGTGCACGGCGAGGTTGACGGCCCGGCCGGCGGCGAGCGTCGCCACCCGGTGCACGCCCTCCAGGACCTGCGGCTGCAGCCAGTGCTGCGGCAGTCCGACCACCGCCTTGCTGGCGAGCCGGATGTCGCGCACCGACTCCAGTTCCAGCAGCCGGACCAGGAACGACTCCAGCTGTGGCCAGGGGACGTTGGCGAGGTCGCCGCCGGAGACCACCACGTCGCGCACGGTCGGGGTGCGCTTGAGGTAGTCGAGCATCTGCTCCTGGCGGTGCTCCGGCCGCAGTGCCAGGCGGGTCTTGGCGACCTGCGGCGTGGAGGTGCCGACCAGGTCCATCCGGGTGCAGTGGCCGCAGTACTGCGGGCAGGTGGCGACCAGTTCGGCGAGCACCTTGGTGGGGTAGCGGTGGGTGAGGCCCTCGACCACCCACATCTCGGCCTCGTGCAGCGAGTCGCGCTCGGCCTTGGGGTGGCTGGGCCAGTGCGGCAGCCGGTCGGCGTGCACCGGCAGCATGTAGCGGCGCACCGGGTCCGCCAGGAAGGCGGCGGTGAACGCCTCGGGGGTGGTCGGGGCGTGCGCGGCCATGGTGTTGAGCAGCTGCGGGGGCACCAGCAGCGGCATGGTCGCGAACCGCTCCTGGTCGGCCTCCAGTTGGGCGTAGAACTCCGCGGTGAGCAGGTCTCCGGCGACGGCCCGCAGCTGGCGGGTGTTCTTGACGCAGTGGGCGCGCTGCCACTGCGCGTCGCGCCATTGGGCCTCGGTCACGTCGCGCCAGCCCGGCAGCCGGCGCCAGTCCGGTTCCACCAGGGGCGTGCGGACGTACTGGTAGGGCTGCGCGGGCGCGGGGTGCGCGGCGGCAGCGTGCTGGTCGTCCATCCCGGGACTACTGGCCGGTGAAGAGGGTGGCGAAGCGGGTGCGCAGTTCGCGCTTGAGCACCTTGCCGGTGGGCCCGAGCGGGAACTCCTCCGCGGTGCGGGCGATCCGGACGGCGGCGAGCGCGGCCAGGCCCGCCCCGGCGAGCGCCTTGTTGGCGGCCTCCTGCACGTCGGCCTCCGTGGCGTCCGCCGCGTCCTGCTGCAACTGGACGACGGCGATCGGCCGTTGGCCCTCCCCGGCGGCTCCGGGCACGCCGACCACCGAGCAGTCCCGGACCAGCTCGGCGCAGTCCGCCAGCAGCACCTCCTCGATCGGCAGGCTGTAGACCGGGCCGGCCGCGGTGTCGATGACGTCCACCGTCCGGTCCAGGTGGTAGAACCGGCCCTCGGCGTCGCGCCGGGCGACGTCCCCGGTCAGCCAGTACCCGGCCAGCTCGAAGCTGCCGGTCAGCCGCTCGTTGTTCCAGTAGCCGGGTGTGCGCGACGGGGAGTCGATCGCCAGCAGCCCGACCGTGCCGTCCGGCACCTCGGCGCCGTCCTGGTCCAGGACGGCGGCCCGCCGCACCACCTCCAGCGGTTTGCCGACGCACCGGTCGTCGCGGACCGACTCCGGCGTGGTCACCTGGCCGAACAGCGCCATGCCCATCTCGGAGGAGCCCAGGCCGTCGACGAACTGCGAACCGGGCAGCGCGGGCTGCTCCGCCTTCTCCTGCGGCAGCAGCCAGGGCCGGATCAGTCCGGCCGGGCGCTCGCCGAGCCGGACGAGGCGGCGGATGTGCCCGTAGTGCGCGCTGTCGCCGGTGTTGAACCAGGAGTGCACCTTGGCGGCGCCCTTCACCGGCGCCTCCCCGGTGGCGAGTTCGACGAAGGTCCGCGGGAAGGAGGCCACCATGGTCGGCCGGAAGGCCTCCATCACCGGCTCGACCACCGCGCGGCGCCAGTCGGCCATCACCACGGTCGGCAGGCCGAGCAGCGCCGCGGTGAGGAAGTAGCTCAGGCCGCCGGCGTGGGTGTGCGGCATCAGCGACATCAGCCGGTCGTACGGCTCGGCGGGGAAGCGCACCATGCGCGGCTGCTTGCCGTCCCAGAACTGGCGGTGCCCGAGCATCGTGGACTTCGGGGTGCCGGTCGTCCCGGAGGAGTGGATCAGCGCGACCACGTCGTCCGGCGCGTGCCGGTACGGGTACTCGGCGGGCAGGGCGCCGGAGGCCTCCGCGTCGAAGGCCTGGACCTCGGCGGCGAGCGCGAGGAACCGGGGCCGGCGCTGCGGGTCCTGGCGGTAGGCGGCGGCGAGCCGGGTGGTGTCGTCGGCGACCACGCCGACCACGCCGACGTGGTTCAGGTAGCGCACCATCACGTCGTGCCGCATGGCGTCGTTGACCAGCGCCGGGACGGCGCCCAGCGCGGAGAGCGCGAGGAAGTGCAGCAGCGGCTCCAGGCCCTCGGCGATCACCACGGCCACCGGCTCGCCGGGGCGCACGCCGTTGGCGTGGTACCAGGCGGCGTAGCGGTCGCGCAGCGCGGCCAGGTCGAGCAGGCTGTGGCCGCGCAGCACGACGGCGCCGCGGTGGTCGGTGTGGTGGCTGTAGGCGAACGGGACCGCGCGGTTCGGGTTCACCGCGAGGGCGTGGTCGAGGAAGTTGCCCGCCCCGAGGCCGGGTTCGGCCATCAGCCGCTCGCGGGCGGCGAGCGGCGCGATCGGGGTGGGCGGGGTGCTGCTCAGGGGGGAACTCGGGTCGCTCATGGCGTCTCCTGAGAAGGGGGTGGCCCGCTGTTCTTGTGGAACGTGAGCACGGGCGGCGGGGGGAACGGTGCCGGTTGGTGCTGTTGCCCGGGCGGCGGCGGATCAGGCCTCGCGGCGGATCAGGCCTCGCCGTCGAGGATCTCCGCGACGACCCGGTGGCCGGAGCGGATCGCGCCCTCCAGCAGGCCGAAGAACTCCGTGCTGGTCTCGGTGCCGGCCCAGTGCACCCGGCCGTGCGGCGCGGTCAGCGCCGGGCCGAGCCGCAGCCAGTCGCCCGGCCCGAAGAGGGCCGCGTAACAGCCCTTGCTGTACGGCTCGTTGACCCAGTCGGTGAGGTGGAAGCCGACCGGATCGGGGAGCATCGGGAACAGCCGGGCGGCCTGCGCGACGGCGGTCGCGCGCTGCTCGCGCGGCTCCAGCGCGGCATAGCGGTGCGCCTCGGCGCCGGTGACGAAGCCGGTCAGCACGCCGACCTCCGCGCCGGCCGGCGAGTCGTCCACCGTGGAGAGCAGCGGGCCCTCCGCGTTCACCGACCAGCCGGAGAGGCCGTGCTCGCGCCAGACCGGTGACGGGTAGACCAGGTTGACCTTGACCGCGCAGCCGCGCCCGGTCCGCCCGCCCGCCCGGCGGGCCGGCGGCTCGGGGCCCAGGTCGAGGGCGTCGGCGAGCAGCGGCGGCAGTGCCACCACGGCGGCGTCGGCCCGGTAGGCCGCGCCGCTCCCGGTGTGCACGGTGACCCCGTCGGCGTCCTGCGCGACGGAGCGCACCGCCTCGCCGAGCCGGACGGTGCCGCGGTGCCGCTCGGTGATCCGGGCGGCGAGCCGCTCGCAGAGCAGGTGCGCGCCGCCCGCGACGCGGTCCTGCTGGGCGCCGCCCTCGAAGGCGTTGAGATAGCGCAGGCCGCCGCCCGAGCGCAGGTAGAACGCCATGTGCAGGACCGAGATGTCGGCTGGGTCGGCGGCCATCATCTCGCCCAGGAAGAGCGGGAAGAACAGTCGGGCGTCCGGGTGGGTGAGGTACTGCTCGGCCCACTCGGCGGCGGTGAGGGTGTCCAGCCGCTCGGCGTCCGGGGTGAGCCAGGGCGCCTCGGGCCGGACGACGGCGGTGAGTTCGGCGAGGTGGTCGAAGAGGTCGCCGAGGGCCACCGCGTTGAGTGGCGGGAAGCGGCCGTCCCGGGTGGCGTGTTCGGTCCCGCCGCCCCGGCGGCTCCCGAGTGCGAAGCGGCTCGCGCCGAGCATCGTGGTGGGGGCGGTGTGGAGGTCCAACTCCTTGATGAGGTCCAGGAGTTCGGTGTGCCGGGCGCCGAGGTAGGCGGCGCCGGCGTCGATCCAGGCGCCGGGGGCGACCTCGATCCCGTGGGTCCGCCCGCCGACCCGCTCCCGCGCCTCCAGCACGGTGACGTCCACTCCGCGGGCCGCCAGCCCCTCGGCGGCGGTCAGCCCCGCCAGTCCGGCCCCGACGACGACGGCGGAACGCGCTCTGCCGCCCGTCATCTCGCGCCCGCGATCAGCTCGACGAGGGCGGCCGGGGTCGGCGCGAGCACGAAGTCCTCGAAGGACAGCTCGACGCCGTACGTCCGGGCGAGGGCGCTCAGCACGCGGGTGGCGATGAGGGAGTCGCCGCCGAGGAGGAAGAAGTCCGAGTCCGCCGCGACCTCGTCCGTCTCCAGGACGCGGCGGAAGATCGCCGCCACGCCCTCCGTGTCGGCGGGAGTGGTGTCTACGCTGCTCAAGGGGGTCTCCTGGAACCGTCGGGTGGTGCGGTGCGCCGGGGCGGCACCGGTGAGGGTCGGGGGCCGTTCGTACGCGCCGGCCCGGACGCGGGGCGTCGTCAGGGGTTGGTCGCCGCCGGGACGGGCACCGAGTGGCGGCGGTGCGAGGCGGCGCGGTCGACCTTGCCGCTCGCCGTGAGCACCAGCTCGGGTACGACGGTGATCCGGCTGGGCACGAGATGGCCGGGCACCCGGTCGCGCAGGTACGCGCGGACCTCGGCGTCCAGCGTCCCGGCCGCCGCCGCGGCGCGCGGGACCACGTACGCGACCAGCGCGGAGCGGCCGGCGACGGTCGCCCCCGTCACCGCCACCGCGTGCACGCCCGGGTGCCCGCCGATGTGCGCCTCGACCTCGGCCGGGTCGACCCGGATCCCGCGCACCTTGAACTCGCCGTCCAGCCGACCCTGGTGGGTCAGCACGCCGTCCGGCGCACGGCTCACCCGGTCGCCGGTGCGGAACCAGCGCACGCCCTCGGCGTCCGCGCCGAAACGGGCCTCGGTGGCCTCCGGCAGGCCGAGGTAGCCGAGCGCCACCGCGGGCCCGCCGATCAGCAACTCGCCGCGCTCGTCGATCCGTTCGCGCACATGGGGCAGTGCCCGGCCGATCGGCACCCGGTCGCCGGGCGCCCAGGGCCGGTCCCGGGCGGCGGCCAGCGGCCCGTGCAGGTCGACGGCATGGGTGATCAGCGTGGTCTCGGTGGACCCGTAGGTGTTGAGCAGCCGGATCCGCCCGGTGTCCAGGGCGGCCCAGTCGCCCAGCCGCGCCGGGTTGGCGGCCTCGCCGCCGATCACCACCAGCCGGACGCATCCGGGCAGCGCGGCGCCCTCCTCGGCGAGGTGGAGGACCAGTTCGTGCCAGAAGGCGGTGGGCAGGTCGAGCACGGTGACCCGCTCGCGCCCGATCATCCGCAGGAAGCGCGGGAAGGACCCGCTGTGGGCCTCGCGGTCCAGGACGAGCGCGGCGCCGGTGGTGAGCGTCGGCAGGATCTCCTCGAAGCAGGTGTCCCAGTTCAGCGAGGCGAACTGGAGCACCCGGTCCTCGGGGGTGAGTCCGAACAGGGTGCGCAGTGAGTCGACGGCGGCGGAGATCGCGCGCCGGGGGGTGACGACGGGTTTCGGCTGCCCGGTCGAACCCGACGTGAAGAGCAGGTAGGCCGGACGCTCCGAGCCGTCCTCGGGGGTCTCGACCGATCGCGGTAACTCGGGGGGGTCCGGGACGAGTTCGGGATCGAGGCCGAGGGTCGTCCGGCAGCCGGCCGCCGCCAGCATGTCCTGCTGCCGCTGCCGGGGGAACGCCGGGTCGACCGGGCAGTACGCCCCGCCGGCGGCCAGGATGCCGAGCAGCCCGACGACGGTGTCCGGTGTGTGCACCGCCGGAACCGCCACCACCCCCGGTGCGGTGCCGATCCGGTCGGCCAAAGAGCCTGCCGATTCGTGCAGTTGGCGATAACTGATGTCCTGTCCTTGGTGGACGATCGCCGGTCGTTCGGGATATCGGCGCACGGTTTCCGTGAACGCGTCAATCAAGTCGGAAGTGGCCCCGTTGATGTTGCGGTTATTTGTCATGCCCGCCCCAAAGAATGCCGTGCGAGCACGTGTTCGGTACTCGGCGGACCGGGACTCTACCGGCCGAACCTGCGGAGCCACAATGGTTGTTGAGGATGTCGCTTCAAGGATGTGTGGTTGACATGTGAACGGGGCTGCCGCTATCCGGGCGGACTGCTGTGGCCTGAGTGGCTTCGGAGGGTGATCGCCCGGTCGCGCAGCGCGCCGGTGGGGCGGCGCCGTTTCCCGTGGAGATCGCACACGGTGGAACTCGCCTTTATGCCATGGAAGCTGACGCAGTATCGGATCCGGCGGACCGATGGGGCGCCGACGGATCGTCCGCCCGCCGGCCGCGCGCCGCCTCCCGCCCCGCGGTGGTCGGCGGCTCGACGGGAACTCGCTGACCACCGGGGAGTCGGCGCCGTCCGCCCGGCCGGGGAGGGGCGGTCCGGCGCGGAGGGCGGGGCCGCCCTCGACGCGGTGCGCGGAAGCCTCGCGGTTTCCTCGCGGGGGGTTCCGGAAGTCGGCGGGTGACGCGGTGCTTCGGGAGCGAAGCACCCACCGGAATCGCCGCGGTGCCCGATTCCGGGAATCCGCCCTTGCACGCCGTCGCAGGCCACCCCTCCGGGGTTCGCGCGCCACGCGGTCGACCCATGGCCCGACACGTCCCGAGCGGCGGGCCCCGGGGTCTCAGGACAGCAGCGCGGCGGCGGCCGCCAGCAGGTCCTGGTTGTGGCCCAGGACGTCGCGCCTGGTCAAGCGGTGGAGCGGGTCCGCCGCGACGCCGAAGTCCTCCAGCGGGACACCGGCGTTGCCTCCGGCCCGGGTGGCGCGGCGCAGGGCGACCCGGAAGCCGGCGCCGCGCGGCAGCGGGCCCGGCAGATCGGGCAGCCAGACGCTCAGCAGCTCGTACGTCCAGACGTTGGCGCCGCCCGCGCCGGTGGTCGCGGCGGTCCCGAGGACGGGCCCGAGCCCGTTGTCCGCGAAGCCGGCGGCGAAGATGTCCGCGGCCGAGTAGGTCAGCGCGTCGACGATCAGCACCTTGGGCCCCGGGTAGCGCGGCAGCCCGTCGGCGACCGCCTCCGGGTCGGTGAGCGGGAACGCCTGTGAGTACGGCTCGCCGCTCTCCACCGCGTCCCGGATCGAGCGCGCCCACGGGCGGAAGGCCGGATTGGCGCGGGCCAGGGCGAGCGCGGTGCGGGTGGTCGGCAGCGCGAACCTGACCGGGTCGACGGGGCCCGCGCCCAGCACCCGCAGGGCGGCCTCGGCGGCCAGGATGTTGCCGCCCGGGTTGCCGCGGACGTCGACGATCAGGCCGTCCGCCGGCGCGGCCGCCGCGAGCGCCGCCACCTGCTCGGCGAACCGCCGCGCGCTCGCCACGTTGAACGAGAAGACGCGCAGGTACCCGTACGGGCGGCGGCCGCGGGTCCTGCGGTAGGCGAGGACGTCCCGGGGCGCCCGCGCGGCCGAACGGCGGGCCGGGGGCGGCGCGAACAGCGCGCGCTTGGCCTGGCGGGTCGCCTCGTTGCCCGCGTCGATGCCGAGGTGGGTGCCGAGCGTGGGCACCGGGTCCTGGTGCCGCCCCTGGCGTCGGTCGGCGGCGCGCACCCGCCACGGCACCCGGGTCTCGCCCAGCCGACCGTCCGGCGTGCGGTAGGTGAGCAGGACCCAGCGCTCGTCGGGCGGGGGAGCGGTCCGCAGCGGGCGCAGCGTCAGCGACTCCAGCCCGCGGGCGAGGCGCGCGTCCGGGCTGCAGCCCACCTGGGCGGCCGCACTGCGCTCGATGGCCCGCTCCACCGGGACCCCGTTCCACAGCTCCAGCTCGACGCCCGCGTCGAAGTCCGCGTGCCGCAGCGCGTCGTCGATCCGGGAGACCGGGTAGTGCGGCACGCCGTCCTCGTCCCGGTAGGTCTCCACCAGGAAGCCGAGCACGGCGACCTGCCCCCGGTACGGGTCGGGGAGCTGGTAGCCGGTGTGCAGATCGCGCAGGTCCCGGAAGACGGCGGCGAGTTCGCCGTGGAACTGGAGCTCGCTGAGGTCGGGCACCCGCCGCTCCAGCAGCCGCAGCCGCTGGACCGGGTCGGTGGCGTAGCGCGCCCGCTTGAGCGGGAGGTGGACGTACAGCTCCTCGACCAGGACCCGGGCGGCGGCCAGCAGCCGGTAGCGGTCGGCGAGCGGCAGCGGGTCGGCGGCGGCCCGGGCCAGGAAGACGTCCAGCCCGGTGGAGTCCGGCAGCGCGCGGACCGGGGCCAGGACCCGCGGGCTCACGGGTAGCGCGCCTTCAGGCGCTGGAGTTCGGGGATCCCGCTGCGGTCCACGGCGGCGAGGAAGGCGGCGTCGTGGGTCAGCGCGTCCGGCTCCGGGACGACCAGTCCGGCCGGGAGGTCGTCGGTGCCGGCCAGCGCGGCCGCCTCGCCCTCGGGCATGTCGCCGAACAGGGCGAGCGGCGCGTCGGGGTCGTCGAGCGGACCGCCCCAGGCCGCCAGCGCGTCCTGGGCGTCGTGCCAGGCGGCCCGCGGGTCCTGGCGGACCCTGGCCAGCGCCCGCTTGACCGCGGGCCAGTCCGGGCCGTCCAGGGCCACCCGGCGGCGCAGCCCGGGCGCGGGCTCGATCGCGCCGGCGGCCGGGGCCCCGGCGGCGGTCATCAGCGCCCGCGTCCCGTAGCGCGGCCGGCCCCGGACGACCACCAGCAGGACGTGGCGCTCGGTCGCGTCGATGACGGCGCGGTACACGTCCTGGCCGGGCTCGCGGCGCTCCAGCACCAGCAGGTCGGCGGCGCTGCCGGCCGCCAGGCGTCCCACCTGCGGCCCCCAGGCGGTGGCCAGCGCGTCGCCGGGGTTGGCGGTGACGAGGTCGCACAGGCCGCGGTCGTCGAAGTGGCCGCCCAGCTCGTGCTGGTTGAGGCCGTCGGCCACCTTGAGCTCGCCCAGCACGTGCTTGGTCCCCGAGGGCGACCAGTCGGAGCCGAGTGCGATCCGCAGCCCCTGCGCGGCGGCCGCGACCACGTCCGTCGTCTCGCGGTAGAGCCAGAGATTGGAGAACGGCGACCACACCACGGTGCCCCGCTCGGCCGGGTCCACCGCCGTCACGGCGCCCTGCCAGGCGGCGAACTCGGCGGGCGTGAGCGCGGTGCCGTGCACGCCGACCAGGCCCGGCCGCAGGCACGGCGCGAGGTCCGCGAACTCGCGGTGGACGTGCGACACCGGTCTGGCCGGGTCCGGCTCCGCGGCGCGCCGCCCCTCCGCGACGTGGTAGATCAGCACCCGGGTGCCGTCGAGCTTCGGCGCCGTCTCCTCGCGCAGCACCTCGGCGTCCTGCTGGAGCGCCGAGGTCAGCACCACGTCGCGCCCCGCCGGCAGCTTCTCGGTGTCGACGATCCGCACCGGCCCGCCGTCCAGCGGACGGGTCGAGCGCGGCGCGCCCTGGACCGAGGTCGTCCCGCCGACCAGCGCCTTCACCGCGACGTACGCGAGCAGTTCCGCGGGCGCGGCGTGGCCGAGCACCTTGGCGGGCCAGGTGACGGTGCTCGCGTAGTCGGGCGCGTGCCGCTCGTCCACCCAGCGGTCGTGGTGCAGGTACGGGACGCCGACCGCCTCCCAGAGCGGCAGCGTGTGGTAGGCGAGGTGGCCGTGCAGGTCCACCAGGCCGGGCAGGACCAGCGCGCCCGTCGCGGTGAGGTCGACCACCGGGGCGGAGCCGAACCCGGTGGGGGCCGGCTGTCCGGCGGGCTGGACGGCGTCCAGGCGGCCGTCGTCGCCCACGTACACCGCGCCGGGGTCCAGGACGCGGTGCTGCTCGTCGAAGGTGACGACGGTGCCGCGCAGGACGAGCGCCATCAGTCCGGCGCCTTCCAGACCAGCGTGTGCCCGTCGTCCGGGGTCGGGCGGCCGACCGAGTTCTGCAGCCCCGTGCCCTTGGCGCGCACCCACGCGTCGTCCCCCAGGAAGGCCGGCGCGCCGAACGGCAGGTCGCGGCGGGGGATCGGACGGTAGTCGGCCTCCTCGAAGGCGTCACCGTAGTTCGGGCCGGTGCTGTCGCCGTCCTCGTCCGGCCCGACGACGGCGCGCAGCGTGGTGACCGCCGCGCGCCAGCCGTTCAGCAGCGCCACCGGGTCGTGGCTGGACGGGTGCGGCACCTTCACCAGCACCGCCTGCTGCGGCCGGCCGTCCCAGAGCCGCACCGCCTCCTGCGCCATGAACCCCATCGCCACCACGGCCTGCAGGGCCGGGCCGACCGCGGAGGTGAACACCTCGTTGCGCCACTGCAGTTGGGCGGGATCCGCGAGCCGCTCCTTCATCGCCTCGGCCCGCGAGGGGTGCACCGCGTACGCCCACCCGTTGAGGCAGACGTAGGACCGGGTCAGGCCCAGCTTCCCCAGGAACCCCTGCACCCGCTGCCCCGCGTCGCCGACCAGGCTGCGCCCGGCGATCCGCTCGGTCGGCCCCGGATCCGAGGCCACCACCAGCACCCGCGCCGAGCCGTCCAGCCGCCCCCGGTAGAAGACCGGCCCCCAGTCGAACCAGAACGCCTGCGCGTCGGGCGGGTCGGGCACCCGCCCGAACAGCTCCGCGAGCACGTCGGAAGGCCCCCGGTCGAAGTCCGCCATCGCGCACCACCTCCTCAGCGGCGGCCACCCGGGCACCGGCGCTCACGGGGCACGTCGGCCGTTGCGGTGGCCCTCCCAATGCACCACACCACCCCCGCCCCCGCAAACGGGGCCCCGCCGCCGGGGCGCGGGCTCAGCGCAGGTCGGTGCGCGGGTCGAGGGCCCAGTGGTGGGAGCGCAGGACCCGGTCGCCGAAGGGGGTGTCCCGCTCGCCCAGCAGCCGGAAGCCCAGGCTGCGGCAAATGCCGTTGGACGGGCCGTTGGTCGTCGCCGGGTACGCGTGGACGAGGCCCCACCGGCCGTCCTCGCGGGCCTGCTCCAGCAGTGCGCGAACCGCCCGCTTGCCGAGACCCCGGCCCTGGAACTCCGGCAGGACCATCCACCCGATCTCGGAGGTCCGCTCCCCGCCGTCCCCGTCCAACCACAGGTTCACGGTCCCGGCGACCACCTCCGGCCGCGCCGGGTCGGGCACGATCATCCTGATCCAGTCCGTGCCCGCCGCCACCCGCTCGATGTCGCGGCCGACCCGGGCCGCCATGCCCTCCCGGGGCTGCGGCCCGCCCAACTCGGCCATCATGACCGGGTCGCACCGCATCCGGACGTACGCGTCGACGTCGCCGTACCCGACCTCGCGAAGCAGCATCCGTGATCACCCTTCACTCGTGGCAGCGCGTGTGTTCCTTCGATCATGGCCGATTTCGCGAGCGCGGGGCAGACGGCCGGGAGGCGGATACCTACGCTGGGCGTCCATGTCCACCCCCACATCGGCGACCAGGCGTGCGCGCCTCGTCGCGGCACTGATGCTGTTCCTCGGCCTGATGGGCTTCGGCGGGCAGGCCTTCGCCGCGTCCGACCCCGCGCCGCCGTACTTCGCGCTGAGCGTCGACGACACGACGCTCACCCCGGGCCAGGGCGCCACGCTGTCCGTGACCTTCACCAACCGCCAGGCCACCCCGGTGACCTTCCTCTACGCCACGGTGTTCGCCTCCGAGTGGGGCTCGCCGCCCTCCACGGCGGTCCACCGGGAGATCACCGGATGCTCCGGCGCGAGCTGGTGCGACTTCGGGCCCACGAGCGTCCGTTTCAACCTGGTCGCACCGTCGGTTCCCATCGCCCCCGGAGACAGCCGCACCGTGACCCTGCCCTTCCGGTTCACCGCGGATTCGGACTGCACCGCCGGGGCCCTCGTGGGCTTCCACGTCTACTACTTCTACTACGAGTACGCCCAGGGCACCTACCAGGGCGGTGAGCTCCCCAACCCGCCCGCCGTCAGCTCCCTGGTCTGCCCGCCCGCACCGTAGCGCCGCGGCCGTCGGGGGCGGGCGCGCCGGAAGGCCAGCGCACGCCCCCGTGCGGGTCGTTCAGCCAGGCGAACTGGCCCTCCCCGGTGACGGTGAGCCCGTAGGCGCCCGGCTCCGGGCGGCCGAGCGACTCCCACTGCGACCAGGCGAGCAGCACCTCGTCGCCGATCCGCCGTGCACCGCCCTGCCGGAGGACGGTCCGGCCGCCGTCCACGGCCGAGAAGGACGCCCAGGAGGCGGCGCCGTCGTGGACCCGGACGGTCGCGCCGTGCTCGTCGTGGCCGGTGGCGAGCACCGCGTCGGGGACGGCCACCCGCAGCGCGAACCGCAGGTCCCGGTCGTCGTGCAGCGGGGCCGGGTCCCGGGCGACGAGCTCGCGCACGTCGGCCGGCCCCCGCCGCTGGGCCGGGAACGCCGCCGGCACGGGGTCGTTGCGGTCCGCCATGAACCGGCCGAGGCCCCGCACCCGGCCGGACGCGCTGCGCCCGTCCTCGGCGACGGTGAGCGCGACGTGCCCCAGCCGGCCCCACGGGTGGACGATCCGCCCGCCCGGCCGGGTGGCCTCGATCCAGGTCCACGGCACGCGCTCGACGGCGTACGCGGCGATCACCCGGTCGAAGCGTCCGCCGTCGGGCGGGGTGGTGGTGGCGTCGGCGGTCAGGACCTCGACGCCCAGGCCGACGGTCGCCAGCCGGTCGCGGGCGAACGCGGCGAGCTCCGGGTCGATCTCGGTGGACACCACCCGGCCCGGTCCGGCGCGCCAGGCGGCGAGCGCGGCGTTCCAGCCCTGCCCGCCGCCGACGTCCCACACCCGGTGTCCGGGCTCCAGACGCAGTGAGTCCAGCATGTCCACCACCACGCCCTGGGCGGACAGGCTGGAGGACGGCTGCCCGCCGGAGACCTGGGTGACGGCGGGCGCGTCCTGGCTCCCGTACAGCTCCTCGGCCCAGCCCTCCGGGTCCGTCCGCCGGTCCACGGGGACGTACGCGTGGCCGTCCCGGCGCCACAGCAGCGTCGGCGCGAAGAGGTCCCGGGGCAGCTCGGACACGGCCTCGCGCAGCCACGGGGACCGCTCGGGCCAGTCCCCGCGCGCGTCCATCGCCTCGTCGAGCGACGCCCGCCGCTTCGCCAGATCCACGCGCCCATCCTCGCCGCCGGGCCCGCGCGGCGGCAGAGGAGTGCGGAAGCGCGCCCGGGGCGTGCGGGCAGGCGGCCGCCGTCGGGAGTGGGAAGTCGGCCGGTCCGACGTCCCACTCAGGGCGGTGCTCACCGCGTGTGCTGCCCGCGGCCCTCGGACGGCGCCGGGGTGGAGGTCCGGACGTCGAGGGGGCCTCGGTGACGGAACGGGGCCGGTCGATCCGTACGGCAACGGATCGACCGGCCCCGCCGGGCCGGGGCCGGGAGGTGTGCGCCTCCAGGCCCCGGGGTTCACGGGTTCACGCGCGCTCGGGTCAGCAGGGGACCGGGGTGCTGACGGAGACCGGGGCCGGGAACCAACCGAACTTGGCCACGCTGAAGGTGCCGCTGACGACGTTGTTGCACGGGACGGTGCTGCTCGGGCCGTTGACGGTGACCGTGCTCGCGAGGAAGTTCACGTTCTGGTTGACCGAGCCCAGCGAGGCGCCGCCGACGACCTGGCCGGAGATCGTGGTGGAGAGGCTCTGCCACTGCGGCGGGAAGTCGGGGCTCGGCGGGCCGGCCAGCGCGATGCGGCCGAGGAACTGGACGTTGGTGCCGTTGATCGCGGCGCAGACCTGGGTCATCAGACCGCTCTGCAGCGACCACGGGCTACAGGTCTCGCTGACCGCGGTCGTGGTGGCGGTACTGGCGGTGGCGGCCTGGGCGGGGACGGCCATCAGCATGCCGGCGGCGGCGGTGCCGGCCGCGACCAGGGTCAGCCCCTTGATCGAACGTCGGTTCATCGGGTGTGCTCCTTCACTTGTGGTGCCCGGCGTGGGGACCTCGCCGGGGTGGGTAATGCATTGGACATGTGCAATGTCACATGTCCAATGGCTTCAGTGTGGCTCAGGTTTGAATGCTGTGTTGGAGCATTCGGGCGGAAACGATGATCAAGACCGGAAAATAACCTTGGATGGCCAGATCGCATCGTGATCTCCGGTGATTGACGAGGGCTCAGTTATCAGGCTCGACGGGCGTGGTGGTGAATGGGGGGTGTCTTGATTGTGTGTAACTTGTGGGTAACGTGTGTCCGCTGGGGGGTCGATGGATGCACTTGACCGGGCGCGCACCCTTATCGATAATCGGCATATCGTTAATCGATAAGAGCGGGGGATGGAATGTCTCTGACCGACCGGTGGCGCAAGGCCGACTGGCTGGGCGAGATGCAGACGGCGGTGGTGGTGTGCCTGGCGGGGGCGGGGCTCGCGGTCGCGGTGCCCGTCGCGAGAGCCGTCTTCGGGGACGGCCCCGTGATCGTCCGGCTGACGGCCGACTCGGCGGCGGGGTTCACGGGAAGTGTCGGGGGACTGCCCGACGGTGCTGCGATCACCCCGGAATCGGTCGTCGACGTACACGTCGCCGATCCCAGCGTTCACCAACGGATCGCCGAGCTGCTGACCTCCCTGCCCACCCTGGTCGTGCTCGCCGCCGTGCTCGCCCTGCTGCTGCACATCGTCCGCGAAGCCCGCCGCGGCGACCCGTTCGCCGCGCACACCGTCCAGGACCTTCGCGCGCTCGGGCTGGTCACCGCGCTCGCGGGGTCCGGCGCCGTCGTGGTGGAGAGTCTCGCGGCACTGGACCTCTCCTCCACCCTCACGCCCGGAGCGGGGTTCGCGGTGTGGGAACTCCCGGTCGGCTGGCTGCTGGCCGGGGTCGGGTTCCTGGCGATCGCCGAGGTGCTCCGCCGCGGCGTGGCGATGCGCGACGAGCTGGCGGCGGTGATCTGATGCCGCCCGAACAGGAGCACCGGGTCGACATCCACCTGGACCGGCTGCTGGCCGAACGCGGGCTGACCCTGACGGAACTGGCCGACCGGGTGGGCCTGACCCTGGCGAACCTGTCCGTGCTCAAGAACGGCCGGGCGCGCGCGATCCGGTTCAGCACCCTCACAGCACTGTGCGACGTCCTCGACTGCCGGCCCGGAGACCTGCTCAGCGTGTCGGGCAGGCCCGGGGACCGGGCGGGGGAAGAGCCTGGGCACTGAGCGCCGCCGGGAGCGCCGGGCGACTCGCCTCCGGCCGCCCGGCCGGGTCCTGGCCGGTACCTGCCCGTCCGATCCGCGGGCATCCCGCGGGCGGGCCACCGACAGCCGGGTTCCGCAGGGGTTGGGGGAGTGGGAAGTCGGGCCGGCCGACTTCCCACTCCGTTCACAGCCGGGCCGTCACGGGAGGGCGCCGTCCCGGACGATCACGGTGGCGGCCGCGGTCATGAACAGCCAGCCGAGGACCGGGACGGCCAGGAGGGCGGCGAGCGGCAGCTCCATCGTGATGAGGGTGAGGCAGCCGAGCATGGCGGAGACGGCGGTGAAACCGCCCATGGCGGCGGCGAAGGAGCCTGCCCGCCCGCCCGCCCGTGACCAGGCCAGGCCCTGGATCGTGAGGGCCGCTCCCAGGCCGGCCAGGAGGGCCACCTTGAGGGAGGACAGCCAGGGCGTGCCCGCGTTGCCGGTGCGCTCCCCCTGGGTGGAGACCTCGGCCACCCGTCCCCGGTAGATCGTCAGGTCCACGTCCGTGCCGACCTTCACGGCGCCGTAGAAGTCCCGGTTCACCTCGTAGCGGTGTCCGCGGCCCGACTCGCGCGCCACCGTCACGAGGTAGGTGGTTCCGTCGCCCTCCACGGTGTACCGGTTCGTCACCTTGCCGGTCTCGCGTCGCACGCAGTCCGTACCGGGGGTGTGCTCCGCCGTGTCGCACACCGGTGCGGAGCGGTAGGCGACCGCCGCGTCGTTGGCGTCGAGGAACCAGCGGAAGCCGAGAACGGTGGTGGCCAGTCCGGCCGCGAGGAGCAGGCCCGGCACCAGCGCGCGGGCGAGCGCCCCGGAGAGCCGGGACCGGGTCGGCTTCGCGTCCATGATCAGAGCGTTCATCGCAACCCCCGTCGATCGTGTCCACGGGCACCTCCCCGGTGCCCCATAGGGATGGTTCCAGGGGGTGGCCGGGAGGGGCAGAGCACGAACGTTCCTGTAGCGAAGTTGTGGATGTTCGGCTCACGGAGGGGTCTGGTCACGCATCCGGCGGTGGTGCAGACTGGGCGTTGCTTCGTACGCATCCCACTCCGGATGTGTCGTTTCTGTCGAGGGGGCTAGATGGAACGTCGTACGGTTCTGCGTGGTCTGGTGGGCCTGCCGATCGGGGCGATGGCGGTCGTCTCCGCCGCCCAACCGGCCTGGGCGGACTACTCCGTGACGGTGAAGCCCGGGACCCAATGGGGGACTTGGGAGGGGTGGGGCACCTCGCTGGCCTGGTGGGCGAACCAGCTCGGCCCCCGGGAGGACCTCGCCGACGTGCTGTTCAGCCGGAAGACCGTCCAGTTCCTGGGGCAGGCGGTGCCGGGGCTGGGCATGAACGTGGTCCGCTACAACGCCGGCGCCTCGGGGACGAACAGCATCGGCGGCCGGACGATGCAGCCCGTGGCCGCGCTGGACGGTTTCAAGAACATCGAGGGCTACCAGCTCGACTGGTACTCGGCCGACCCGGGCTCGTCCAGCTGGAACTGGAACGCCGACGCGCACCAGCGGGACATGATGTGGCTGGCCCGGGACCGCGGCGCCGACACGTTCGAGCTCTTCAGCAACTCGCCGATGTGGTGGATGCTGACGAACGACGATCCGCGCGGAGCGGCGGACGGCTACGCCTGCAACCTGCGGGCCGACAACTTCGGCCGCCACGCCGCCTACCTGGCGACGGTGGCCCGGTACGCCCACGACCACTGGGGCATCGACTTCACCTCCGTCCAGCCGGTCAACGAGCCGGGGGCCAAGTGGGGCGGATACGCGCCGGATCAAACCGGCGGGCAGGAGGGCTGCCACTTCGACCGGGCCCAGGTGGCCGAGCTCATCCGGCTGACCCGCGGTCAACTGGACGCGCGCGGCCTGCAGTGGATGATGGTGTCGGGCCTCGACGACTGGGGCGTCGGCGCCGCCGTCCACAACTGGACGAACAACTCCGACTTCGACGCCGCCACCCGTGCCGCCGTGGGGCGGGTGAACGTCCACGGCTACGAGTTCGACGGCGACCGCGACGCCCTGTACTGGGCCGTGGCGGCGGACGGCAAGAACATCTGGATGTCCGAGTACGGCGACGAGGACGCCAGCGGCCTGAAGCTCGCTCGGAACCTCAACTTCGACCTGCGCTGGCTGCACCCCACGGCGTGGGTCGTCTGGCAGATCCTCGACTGGGAGAGCTACGGACCGATCACCCTCACCAGCGGCGTGATCAAGTCGGTCAACCCGAAGTACTACGTGCTCGCCCAGTACATGCGGCACATCCGCCCGGGCATGACGATCATCGACGCGGGCCACCCCGACGCCGTCGCGGCCTACGACCCGGTGAACCACAAGCTGGTCATCGTCGCCGTGAACTACACGGAAGGGCAGTGGATCAGCTTCGACCTGTCCCGCTTCAGCAGCCTCGGGCAGGACGGCTCCGTGATCCCGCGCTGGGCCACCGGAACCGACGCCGGCGGCGAGCGCTACCAGCACTACCCCGCGGACACCGTGCTGCACGGCAACGTGTTCTGGTCCTACTTCAACGCCCGCACCGTGCAGACCTTCGAGCTCTCGAACGTCCACCTGTAAGCGGCGGGGGCGGACCCGTCGTCCCCAGCGGCGTGGGAAGTCGGCCGAGCCGACTTCCCACGCCCACCGCCCGACAGCGCGCAGCTGTACGGCTCCCGCCGCACCGGTTGCCGGTTCGGCCGGCTTCCCGCGCGCGTGGTTCCGTGCGGGTCAGAAGTCCCAGGTGATCGCCGTGGCGGCGGCGGTGACGGTCAGCCAGAGGAGGATGGGGAGGGCCAGGAGGAGGGCGGTCGGCATCGGCAGGGACACGAAGGCGAGAGAGGTGGTGAGAGCGACCACGAAGGCGGCTCCGCCGACGGCGGCGAAGCGGGCCGGCCCCGGGCCCAGCCGCGACCAGGTCAGCCCGTGGGTGGTGAGTGCCGATCCCAGGGCGATCAGGAGGGGGACTCCGAGGGAGACGAGGTAGGACACGTCCTGGTTGTCCACGCGGTGCCCTTCGTAGGTGAGCGCGGCCACCCGCCCCCGGAAGACTGTCAGGTCCACGTCCGCGCCGATCCGCACCCTGTCGTAGAAGGCCTCGGAGACCTCGTAGCCCCGCGCTGGGCGCGCCTTGCGCGCCACGGTCACGGTGTGACCGCCTTCCGGATTGGCCGCGCCGGGACCGGCGCCGGGGTGGGCGTTCTTGGCCGTCACGGTGCCCGTCTCGTGCCGCACGCAGTCCGCGCCGGGCGCGTGCGCCGCCGCCCCGCACACCGGGGCGTTGCGGTAGGCGTGGATCCGTATGTCGGCCTCGGCGAACCAGAGGAAGCCGAGAGCGGTGGTGGCCAGGCCTGCCAGGACGAGCAGGACCTGCGGCAGTGAGAGGTCGGCCGCTCCGGAGAAGCGGAGCCGACCCGGCGGTTTCGTCCTCGTGGTCCGGGTGTTCATGGCAACCCCCTGAGAGTGCCGTCGACGGGCACCTCCCCGATGCCCAGGACGGGTGCTCCCAGTGAAGCAGCCAACAGGGGAGCGGGCGGCCAATTCCGCGGCGAAGCCGCGGATTTCGGCCCCGAGGTGTCCACGGGGGCGCGCCCACGAGCACGAGGGCGGACGGCTGCGGGTCGGCCGAGCCCGTTCTGGCCGGCGGGCCCGTCGGATCGGTGGTGGACACGGGCCGGGCCCCCGCCGCGGGGGTGCGGCGGGGGCCCGGTTGGTGGGTGGGTGTGGCGGGGGTCAGGTGGTGGGGTTGAGGGTCCAGCGCTGGTTGGCCCCGGCGTTGCAGTCCCAGATGCCCAGGCGTGTGCCGTTGGTGGTGTTCCATCCGGGCAGTTCGAGGCAGCGGTTGGAGTGGGGGTTGTAGAGGCTGTTGTCGGCGCGGCGCAGCCACTTCTGGCCGCCCTTGAGGTTGTCGCAGTCGGCGAGGACGGCGGGGGTGCCGTTGGCGGTGCCCTCGTCGCGGACGGTGACGCACTTGTTCTGGATGATCAGGGCGTGGTTGTCGGTGTTGAACTTGAACTGCTGGTTGGGGCCGGCCCAGCAGTCCCAGACGCCGATCTCGGTTCCGCCGCCGAGGTTGTCGAGGCACTTGCCGGCGTTGAGGGCACTGTTGACGGAGATGGCGGTGTTGCTGATGGCGAGGTTGCTGACCTGCGGGTCGGTGAGGGCGTAGGGGTAGGCGCGAACGTCGCTGATGGAGCCGTTGAAACCCTTGTCGTCGGGCCGGAAGACGGTGGTCTCGGCGCCGATGGTGAGGGGGCCGCCGCTGTACCAGGGCTTGGGGTTGTGGACGGCGTTGGCGGCGCGTCCGTTGACGTAGAGCGTCATGGTGGAGCTCTGGGCGTTGTAGGTGCCCACGAGGTGGGTCCACCGGCCTACCTGTGCTTGTGCGGCGGGGGATCCGCCGGCGACGTAGTAGGTGCCGGTGTTGATCCGGTCCTCCTCGGGGGCGGTGAAGGCCCAGGTGCCGGTGGCGGCGGAGTAGTGGAGGTAGAACGGACTCCGTTCGTTGCCCCTGATCGAGAGCACCGTCTCGTAGTCCGTGGCGCTGTCGAGCCTGACCCAGGCGGCGACGCTGTAGCTGCGGCGGGTGTCGATGCCGGGGGCCTGGGAGGCGCGGTAGTAGCTGCCGCCGTCGAGGGCAGTCGCGTTGTTGGCGGTGGCGTTGCGGTCGGCGGTGAAGACGGGGTTGCCGCTGCGGGTCAGCGGATTGGTGGCGCTGCTGTCCGTCACGGGTGCGCCGGGGTCGGGGCGCAGGGTGTTCTGGCGGTCGAGGGTGTACCAGTCGGGGGTGACGCGGGTGTTGGCGACCGCCACGGGTCCGACGTCCCAGGTCATGCCGGGGTTGGCGGCGTCTCCGGTGCGGTGGCCCCACCAGATCTGGATGTCGCCGGAGTGCTTGTTGACGCCCCACAGGGCGGGAGCGCCGTTGCCGAGGAGGTCGCCGTCGGAGCCGAGGGCGGGCCAGGAGTCGAGGGGGACGTTGCCGATGCGCTTGGTGGCGGCGATGCCGGTCAGGGTCGGGACGACGAGGGGGTTGCCGTTCTCGTCGAGGACGGGGTCGCCGAAGTCGGGGTCGACGACGTTGAGGGTGCCGGGGGTGAAGGTGTAGGCGGTCAGGTCACCCGAGGTGGCGGAGGTTCCGAGCGGGCGCAGGTCACGGGCCCACAGGCCGGGGCGGGTCTGGCTCGCCCAGTCGCCGGGGGTGATGAGCTCCTTGTCCTTCCAGCCGCCGGCGGCGAGGCGCACGGGCTGGCCGAGCCGATTGGTGGTGGTGGCGGGGAAGAACCACAGGGCGGCGTCGCTGCCGTCGCTGTTGGCCTCGACGGTCACCAGTCCGGTCTTGTTCTTGAACTCGAGCTTGATGTCGAGGTCGGTGTGGGCGGGGTCGCCGAGGGCGGCGACGCGCAGGGTGCGTGACCAGGTGCCGGCGTAGCCGGTGCAGTAGGCGGAGTCGTTGGGGGGTGTCACGCAGGCCGGGCGGCCGAGCGCGAGCTTGCTGTCGTAGCGGCCGACGGAGCGGCTGTTGCCGGGGTTGCCGTAGACGTAGAGGTTGGGGTCGTCCTTGACGTGGACGAACAGGTCGTCGACGTGCTTGCCGCCGGTGAGCGCGCCGCGGTGGCTGTACTGGATGGAGTCGGTGGCCCAGGTCTGCAGGTTCGGGGTGTCGGCGGGCCGCGCGGCGAGCGCGGCGGTGGGGCTCTTGGCGTTGGTATTGCCGGGGATGCTGTAGGTGCGCAGGTTGCCGGCCTGGTCGGCGGTGAGGATGTCGGCGGCGCCGTCGCCGGTGACGTCGCCGAAGACGGGCTGCGGGCCGTCGGGGTTCCAGGGGACGTAGAAGGCGTACGGGACGATGGGGGAGACGTTGCCGGCGTTGTCCTGGACCTGGATGTGGAGGAGGTTGGTGCCCCAAGCGGTGGGGGTGACGGGAATGCCGCCCGGGGGCATGTTGCTTCCGCACCGCCAGGATGCCCCCTCGAGGAGGGGGTCCGAGCCCCAGCGGGCGCAGACGACGCCGGAGGCCTGGCCACCCGAAGGGGTCGGGTCGACGGCGGTGTAGGGGACGTAGCCCTCCTGGTGGAGGCGCACCTTGGTGGTCTGCCCGTTGCCGGAGGGCGGGAACTGGGTGGCGAGCGCGTCGTCGGACAGCTGCTCGTAGAGCGAGGGGACCTGCAGGGTGGGCTGGGTGCGGTCGACGCCGAAGTGGCAGGTGGGGGTGGAGGCGGACATGGCGATCAGCTGGTCGCTGGCCATGATGCTGTAGCCGTAGACGTGGCCGTCCTTGAGGAGGCTGCCGGGGACGGGGAAGGCCGCGGTGCTGTTGTTGTCGACGAGGCTGCTGTATCCGTCGGCGCCGGGGGCACCGGGCAGCATGTAGTCCCAGATGTGGCTCCAGGAGTACAGGTTCTGCTGGACGGGGCTGCTTACGGTGGCGTTGAGGGTGACCCCGCTCAGGTTGGTTCCGGCGCCCAGCCAGCCCCAGCCGTTGCCGTCGCAGCCCTGGACGGTGCGGTCGGGCGAGACGGTGCGTGGCGCGGGGTAGGCGTAGGGGTTGGTGGGGATGTTGGGAGTACGGTCGTACTCGACGATGACGCTCGGCGTGTAGTCGAGGCGCTTGAAGGCGAGCTTGTCGCTCTCGTTGCCCTCGACGGTGAAGGTCAGGCTGGGGTTGGCGACCGCGTGCACGCGGTAGGCGTCGGTGACGTTGAACCTGAACTCGAGGGGGTTGGAGCAGCCCGGGTTTCCGGACCCGCCGACCCAGGCGGTGTCCCCGACCTGGCCGCCGTAGTGCTGGGGGGAGTTGTTCCAGGTGGTGCCGATGTCCATCGGCCGGTCCGTGAGGAACAGGTTGAGCGGGTACTGCTTGGTGCAGTCCCAGTTGGAGGACTTGGTCTGCGACATCGTCATGATGGCGTAGTTGATGTAGGCGCCGCCGAGAGTGCTGGTGTCGATCTTGAAGAATGCCCGCTCCAGGCCGGTCTTGACCTGGTAGTCCTGCAGCCCGACGCCGGGCCGGTTGTAGGGTTCCTGGGTCGAGGCCGTCTTCATGTAGTTACTGGTGTTGGGGTAGGCGGACTGGGTCCAGGTCCAGGCGTTGGCGATGGGGTGCTCGTAGATCCAGTCCGGGTCGATGAACCACGGTCCCTGGCCGTTGGCGAGGAGGTCCTGGTCGGGCGTGAGGGTCATGGTGCCCGCCGCGGTGCTGGTGGGCATGACCGACACCCGGGCGTTGCTGCCGGGGCCGTCGACGGTGCTGGTTACCGGGCCCTCCGGGTCGCCGGCGGCCACGGCCTCCCCGGTGGCGGACGCCGCCGGGGAAGCGGCACCGTTCTTCGCCGCGGCCGGGGAAGAGGGGGCGTCCTGCGAGAGTTGGGGAGCCTGGGCCGGGGCAGTGGTGGTGCTGTCCCACATCCGGGGAGCGGGGGCGTGCCAACGTACGGTGCCGTCCTCGGCGGCTGCCGTGAGGCTGTAGTCGGCGTTGGACGTCACGCTCACACCCGAGGTGGTCACGGGGAAGGTGACGGACCGCAGTGCCGGGTTCGCGGCCGCCTCGGCGGTCTTCACGACGAAGACGGTGCTGAGGCCGCCGAACTTGGTGGCGGTGGCCTTCAGGTCGATGCCGGGGGCGACCTCCGGGTAGAGCACGCCGTCGCCGTCCGCGTCGACGTTCCCCTGGGGCAGCGGGAAGGGTGAGTGGAGGGTGAGCTGCTTCCCGTCGGAGCTGGTGAGGGTCGCCAGCGCTCCGGGACCGCCGGCCGAGAGATGGACGCCGGCGCCGGCCGCCTTCGGGCGGAAGCCGCCTTGCGGGTCGGCGACCAGGGTCGCGTCGAGGTCTGCCCACACGCCGTCCTGCTTGACCCGCTGCTGCTCCAGGTGCTGCGTCTTCTGCAGGTGGCCCTGGGGGGTGGCGACGGTCTCGCTGAAGTCGTCGGTCAGTGATTCGACCGGTACCGCCACGCCGGTGGCCTTCGCCTTCTCGATCGCCTTCTCGGCGTCCGTCGCGGGCGGGCGTATCTTCGCCTGTTCGGCGTCCGCCTCGGCCATCACCTCGGCCAGGCTCTTGGTCCCCGGCGGGGAGTCGGCGAGCGCGACGGGCGCCGGAAGGCCGGCGCACAGGACGAGTCCGAGGCCAAGCACGGACAGGCGCAGGGCAACGGCCCGCGTTCGGCGCCGGGCGGGGCGTGGTCTGGGGAATGTGGGCACGGCGAAGCCTTCCCGACGAAGGGAGATGAGGTGCGGACGCGGCCGGGGCTGGCGCTGAGCACAGGACAGACGCAACCTGTCTTGATCTCTGATGCACCGTCAATAGTTCGTCCACATCGACGGGTTGATCTAACATCAGTTAATACCATTTGTTGGTCAAGTGATTTGAATCACACCCCTTGGGTCTCTGTCGATTCCTCGACATCGGATGTAGACGACCCGTAGGGTCGGCTGGCCTTTGATCAACTCGCCGTGTCCCCGGGCGCGGTCACCAAGTGGAGGGTGACGGTGTTCTCTCACCGTGCTCGCTCGGCCCGCACCCGGGCCGCGAAGTTGCGACGCTCGCGAACCGCCCTGCTCGCCACCCTGGCGGTCGTCGGCTCACTCGTGGTGCCCGCCGGGGGAGTGGCCTTCGCCGCGGCCCCGGACTACCACCGCGTCTGGTCGCCGCCGAACACGCCCCTGCCGGGCACCGCCTCGGTCACCGGCAAGAACGCCGAGGCTCCCTCGCGGTCGGCCGCGAAGACGGAGCCGGCCAAGCCCGCCGAGGACAGGAGCGGTCGCACCGCCCCCTCCGGCACAGCGACACTCGACCTCGCATCGACCTCCGCCGCCGAAGCGACCACCACGCTCAGGGAAGTGGCCGCAGCGCCCGCCACCAAGGCCGGCGACCTGCCGGTGTGGGTGTCCTCCATAGCCGGCGGCGACGCCCCCTCGCCCGAACGGCGCGCCGACACGACGAGCGGTCAGGCGAAGAACCCGAAGGTCAACGTCACGGTCGCCGACGCCGCCACCACCGAGGCTGCGGGCGTCAGCGGAGCTCTCGTCGCCCTCTCCCTCGCCGACCAGCACCCCGCGACCACTGCGCGCGTCGGCCTCGACCCGGCCGCCCTCGCCCCCGCCTACGGCGGCGACTGGGCCACTCGCGCGACCCTGGTCGCCCTGCCCGCCTGTGCGCTCACCAGCCCCGGCGCCGAGCAGTGCCGCACCCGTACCCCCGTCGCCTCGCACTACGACCCGCAGACCGACCGGCTTGTCGCCGACGTCGACCTGCCCGCCGCTCAGAGCACCACCTCGCCCTTCGCGAAGACCGCGACCGCCTCCGCGCAGGACTCCAGCACCATCGCGCCGGCGATCGTCCTCGCCCTGCAGGGAACCACCGGCGGAAGCGCCGGCACCTACAGCGCTACCAGCCTCAACCCCAGCCAGGGCTGGGCCGCCGGTGGCTCGTCCGGCTCCTTCATGTACAACTACCCCGTCCAGATGCCCCCCAGCCTGGGCGGCGGCGTCCCGCAGATCGGCCTCTCCTACGACTCCGCGTCCGTCGACGGCAAGACCTCCGCGACCAACTCCCAGGCCTCCTGGATCGGCGAGGGCTGGGACCTCGGCTCCGGCTTCGTCGAACGCTCCTACCAGCCCTGCTCGAAGGCCGGCATCGCCAACTCCGGTGACCAGTGCTGGGCCGGCGCCAACCTGACGATGTCGCTCGTCGGCCACTCAGGTCAGCTCATCCCCAACGACGGCTCCTGCGACACCACCGACCCGCGCACCGAGCTGTCCAACTGCACCTGGCGCCTGCAGTCCGACGACGGCACCAAGGTCCAGTTCCTCACCGGAGCCGACAACGGCACCTGGAACGGCTCCTACCTCAAGGTCACCGACACCGCCGGCACCGCCTACTACTTCGGCCTCAACCACCTCCCCTCCGCCCAGGGCACCCCCACCAGCACCGGCCCCGAGACCCGCTCCGCATGGACCGTCCCCGTCTTCTCCCCCAAGCCCGGCGACCCCTGCTACGACCCCGCCAAGGGCAACGCCTCCTGGTGCCGCAGCGCCTGGCGCTGGAACCTCGACCAGATCGTCGACCCCCACGGCAATCTCACCACCTTCACCTACGCCCCCGAGACCAACCACTACGCGCTCGGCGCGGGCCAGAACCACGGCACCGGCACCAACACCCCCTACACCCGCGCCGGCAGCCTGCAGTCCATCGCCTACGGCCAGCTCCTGTCCGACCAGCTCGCCGCCAACGGCAACCACCCCAGCGCCTCCCAGGTCGTCTTCGACACCGCCGAGCGCTGCCTCGCCGGCACCGACGCCTGTCGGCCCGAGCAGCGCACCGCCGCGAACGCCGGCAACTGGCCCGACGTCCCGGTCGACCAGCAGTGCTCCGCCACCGATCCGTGCGCCAACGCCGGCCCCAGCTACTGGACCACCCGATGGCTCACCACCATCACCACCAAGGTCCGGGTCAAGGGCGAGTACCGCCCCGTCGACACCTACCAGTTGACCCACACCCTCGAAGACACTCACGACACCGGCGCCACCCCGCCCCGCGTCCCCTGGCTTTCCTCGATCCAGCGCACCGGACACAGCGCCGGCCAGCCCGACATAGCCCTCAAGCCGGTCACCTTCGCCGGCATGCTCCTACGGAACCGCGTCGACGGAACCGTCCCCGCCAGGTCCGACTTCTTCCGCCTCCGCATGGCGGCCATCACCACCGAGACCGGCGGCGCGATCCGCGTCGAGTACATCCGTCAGTCCTGCTCCCGCGTCGGCAACACCATGCCGGCCGCGCCGGACAACAACACCCTGGCCTGCTACAACGTCAAGTGGTACGAGCCCAACACCGGTGCCCCCGTCGACGACTGGTTCCTGCGTTACCCCGTCAGCACCGTCACCGTCGACCCCCGCGACTTCATCAAGGGCTCGATCGGCCAGACCACCACCTACACCTACGGCCCCGCCGCCTGGCACCGCAACGACGCCGAAGGCATCGACACCGCCGCCCGCACCTGGGACCAGTTCCGCGGCTTCGCCTCAGTGACAGCCGTCACCGGCGCCCCCAACCTCCCCGAAGAACCGCAGACCAAGACCGCCACCTACTACCACCAGGGCATGCACGGCGATTACGACGCCGTCGGCAACCCCCGCAACCGCACCCTCCAGGGCCCCACCAGCGGACCCGTCACCGACCATGACTGGCTGGTCGGCCAGGTCCTCGAATCCGACACCTACGCCGACGCCGCCGCCACCACCCCCACCGCCAGCAGCGTCAACACCAGCACCGAGCCTGGCGAGAGCGCGACCCACAGTCGAGGCCCCGGCCTGCCCGCCCTCAAGGCCCGCTACGCCGCGCCCGCCCAGAGCACCGTCACGGCCAGGGCGAAGAAGGCCGACGGCTCCTGGCGCACCACCACGGACACGACCTTCACCGACGTGAGCGCCCCCTACCGGCCCGCGAAGGTGCTGCAGCAGGCTGACGGCACCCCCGACGTGTGCGTGCGCTCCACCTACGCCGCAGGCCCGTCCTCGCCGATCATCAACGCCGTCTCCCAGACCCTCACCGTCTCCGGGCCGAACGCCTGTGAGGCCACCCCCACCGCCGCGAACACCGTCTCCGGCGGCCGCACCCTCTACGACAACCAGCCCTTCGGCACGCTCGGCGCCACCGGGTCCGCCTCCAGCCTCCAGGTGCTGGAGAAGTACGACGCCAACGGCACCGCCCAGTGGACCACCACCGGAACCAGCGCCTACGACGCCTACGGCCGCCCCACCACCGTCACCGACCCCACCACCACCGACGCCGCCCACCCCAACGGCGCAGCCACCACCACCCTCTACACCTCCGGTGCGGCGGGAGAGCTGCCCGACAAGAACACCGTCGTCGCCCCCGCACCGGCCGGCACCCCCGAGGCGGCGACCGGCTGGACCTCCACCGTCACCCTCGACCCGACGCGTTCCCTGCCGCTGACCACCACTGACCTCAACGGCCGCACCGTCACCCAGACCTACGACGCCCTCGGGCGCCTGACGGCCGTCTGGCAGGCCGGTCGTACCGCCCCCGAGCCCGCCGACTACAAGTTCACCTACCAGCTCAACAACGACACGGCCTCCTCCATCACGACCGAGACTCTGCGTTCCAACAAGAGCTACCACCGGTCCATCCAGATCCTGGACGGCCAGGCCCGTGTCGTGCAGACGCAGAGCGACCCGGCGAGCTCCGCCTACGCGGGCCGGATGGTCACCGACACCTTCTACGACACCCACGGCCGTCCCGCCGCCACCAACAACACGTACTACAACAGCCTCAACCCGCCGACCACCCTTCGGTTCGAGCCCGACAGCTCGAAGGTCCCCAGCCAGACCCGCAACGTCTACGACGGCATGGGCCGCGTGATCGCAGGCCAGTCCCTCGCGTACGGCGCCCTGCAGACCACCACCGCCACCGCCTACCCCGGCGCCGACCGTGTCGACGTCACCCCGCCGCCCGGCGGCCGGGCCACCACCACCGTCAGCGACTCGCGCGGACGCGCCCTGCAGCTGTGGCAGTACCGCACGCCCGCCCCCACCGGCAACCCCGCCGACGCGGACGTCACCTCCTACACCTACTCCCAGCTGGGCACCGAGACCTCCCGCAAGGACGCCGCCGGCAACACCTGGACCTACGTCTACGACCAGCGCGGCCGCCGCACCACCACCAACGACCCCGACGCCGGCACCAGCACCGTCACCTACGACGCCGCCGGACGCGTCGCCACCACCACCGACGCTCGCGGCCAGAGCATCGTCTCCACCTACGACCTGCTCGGCCGCCGCACCGGCACCTACAAGGACTCCGCCACTCCGGCGAACCGGCTCACCGGCAACACCTACGACACCGTCGCCAAGGGCAAGCCCGCCACCTCCACCCGCTACGTCGGCGGCCAGGGCGGCGCGGCCTACACCACCGCGATCACCGCGATGGACACCGCCTACCGGCCCACCAAGAGCACCGTCACTATCCCCGGCAGCGAGGTCGGAAAGGCCGATCCGCTCACGTTCACCTACCAGGCCGTCTTCGACCCCATCACCGGTGCGCCCACCAAGCAGGGCCTGCCCGCCGCCGGCGACCTGTTCGCCGAGGTGGTGACCTACAACTACGAGGTCTACGGCCTCCTCCACGACATCGGCGGACTCGGCGGCGTCGCCTACGACGTCCAGTCCGACTACGACGCCTACGGCCGCACCATCCGCTCCACGATGAACCCGTACGGCACCCAGATCGTCACCACCAACACCTTCGACGAACCGACCGGCCGCCAGATCAACCAGTTCGTCGACAAGCAGACGGCCACCACCGGCACCGTCCAGCACACCACCTACGCCTACAACCAGGTCGGCCGCATCACGGCGATCCGGACCATCCCCAACAACACTCCCTCCGCCACCGACCTGCAGTGCTTCAGCTACGACTACCTCGGCCGCCTCACCACGGCCTGGAGCGACACCGGGCGCCTCAACCAGGACCCCAGCCCCGCCGTCGGCGGCCAAGGCCGCTGCGCCAACGCCACGCCGACCAGCGGTGCCCAGGCCCCGGCCACCACGACCGTCGGTGGATCCGCCCCCTACTGGCAGAGCTACCAGTACGACCTGACCGGCAACCGCACGGGCATGGTCGCCCACAACCCCGGCGGTGACACCTCCAAGGACGTCACCACCACCCAGACCTTCCCGGCTCCCGGAACCAGCAACCTCCCCACCACCGCACCCGGCACCGGAGGCGGCACCGGCGGCCCGCACGCCCTGCTCACCTCCACCAACCGCGTCGGCACCAACACCCCGACCACCAGCACCACCCAGTACGACGCGGCCGGTCACACCACGGCCGTGACCGACACCGCCGGCACCACCACCCTCACCTGGAACGGCGAGGACCGGCTCGAGTCCCTCAACAGCACCAGCGCCGGCACCACCACCTACGTCTACGACGCCGACGGCAACCAGCTGGTCCGCCGCAACCCCGGCAAGACCACCATCAACCTCGCCAACGGCGACGAACTCGTCTACAACACCGCCACCAAGACCCTCACGGCCTCCCGCTACTACTCCGTCCCGGGCGGCATCACCCTGGTGCGCCAGGGCGGCAACGAACTCACCTACCAGTTCTCCGACCACCACGGCAGCAACACCCTGGCCATCAACGCCAGGACCCTGACCGAGAGCCGCCGCCCGACCGATCCCTTCGGCAACTCCCGCGGCACCCAGCCCTCCATCTGGGCCGGCGACCACGGCTTCGTCAACGGAACCAAGGACGACGTCACCGGCCTCACCAACCTCGGCGCACGCCAGTACCAACCCACCACCGGCCGCTTCCTCAGCCTCGACCCCGTCCTTGACACCGGCGACCCCCAGCAGTGGAACGGCTACGCCTACTCCGAGAACGACCCGATCAACAAGTCCGACCCCAGCGGCCTGCGCTCAGAGGAATGCGGCACCCTCTACCAGTGCGGTCCCGGCGGCCGTATCACCATGAGCAACACGGCGGAGACCTCGACCTGGGTGGACGGGTTCACTCCGAAGCCGTTCGATGGAACCCCCTACCAGGCGACTGGCGACACAGGCGGCGTCACCAGTGGCGGCAGTGGCACCACCGGTAATGGGAGTGGTGGAACTCCTGCCCCGGTGAACGGGAGCGCCAAAAAGGCTGACGACGCCAAGACGAAGGTCGTGAACGCCGGCAAGAAGCTCGCCAAGATCGTCTCCGACGAACTGGGTATCACCGACGCCATCGACTGTGTCACCACTGGGGACCTCGGCTCCTGTGGTGAAACCGCCCTCAACGTCGTGACCAGCATGTTCAGCGGCGGCCCCCTGACGAAGCTTCTCGCAAAGTACGCCTTCCGCTGGGGCAAGGCCTACGAACTCGCCAAGACGCTCAAGACGCTCGCTGGCGAACTCTTCGACGGCCTCAAGACTTGGCGTCGCGAATCCAAGGCAGCGAAGGAAGCCGAGCAGCTTCTAGTCATTGGCGCTGGCAAGGTTAAGACTGGCAATGTGCGCGGCGATGTTCTTGTGCAAGGTGGAACACTCAAGGGGAATGTGGATGGCGATGTGGTGATAATAGAGGGTGGGACCATGGTGGGAAATGCGCGCACCGTTATTCAGATTGGTAATAATAATATGGCCGGCAAGGTGGGCCCGGCTGGTTCCAATACATTCATCGGAGACGCCAAAAATATCGTGCAAATCAATCGACTTGAGCCTTTCGGTCAGGAGGCGCCTGCGAATCTCATGTATTACAATACTGTCGATGGTGTAGCCAATGATGGTTATATTCTGCAGGTGGGTGAGATGGGGAGTATGCATGGCTATGCCGTCGTGGATAAGGCTGCCGCTGCTGTGCAGCGTTCCAAGAGTGGCTGATATGGTGCTCGGATTCTCCAGCGATTGGCATTCAGTGGATTGGTGGTCGCATTTCCCGTATACCTCCTAGCGGGTACCTTGGTTATAAATTTAAAGGAGCGGGATTGGCGGCCCAGGGTTGTGAGGCGAGATGCTTGCCTGAGAAAGGTGTTCTTCCGTGCGGACCCCTAGACTGGATAATTTGGCCCGCCGCGCCCTTCATTCCCACTGGTCATCGGCCCAATACGTAGGTACCCAGGTCCACAGGTCGGCGGTGTCCGCGTGGCGGACCTTCGGGGCGGTCCAGCCCAAGGTCTACTTCATCGGCCGGAACGTGTGCTCCAGGTTGAATCTGCGGAAGGATAACTGCCACCAGCGGTGCTCGGTCGTCGGCGCGGCGTCGGCGGCCGAACACCACATCCAGATCGGCTTCGGGCCGCGATCGGCCTGGGCGTGGGAGAGGTGGGCGATGTCGTAGCTGGAGTCCATGACGACCAGCATCTGCGGATTGAAGTTCCACCCTGCGGTTGGACACTCTCCGTCAACGCTGCGAGGCCGTGACCTTGCCGGTGCCGCTGGCGAGTCTCGAGTGGGGTGAGGTAGCCCCACTCGGGGTGTTTGCGTAGGCGCCTGCGATTGTAGAGGGTCTCGACGAAGGCGAAGACCTCCGCGCGGGCAGTGGCACGGTCGGGCCAGACCCGGGTGCCGATCTCCTCCTTCAGGACGGCGAAGAAGCTCTCGGCGGCGGCGTTATCGTAACAGGAGCCAACTCTTCCCATTGACTGCCGCATGTCCAGCTTGTCTATTTCACTGCGGAATTCAGCTGACGTATATTCACTGCCGCGATCCGAATGGAAGATGCAGTCTCGCTCCAAGTCGCCTCGGCCGGCGGCCATCCGCAGCGCGGCCACCGGCAGATCGGCGCGGTGGTGGTCGGCCATCGCGTAGCCGGCCACCTCGCGGGTGGCCAGGTCGATGCAGGTCGCCAGGTGGAGCCGGCCCTCCTCGGTCGGCAGGAAGGTCATGTCGCCGACGAGCCGCATCCCCGGGAGAGGCGCGGTGAAGTCGCGCCCGACAAGGTCCGGGGCGAACACCGGCTTGCGGGCCTGGCGGGTCAGACCGCGGCGCCGGCGGCGGGTGACGCCCGTGATCCCGCGCTCGCGCATGATGTGTTCCACCTTCTTCCGGTTCGCCGCCCGGCCCTGGCGGCGAAGTTCCGCGTGAACGCGCGGGGCGCCGTGGGCGCCCCGCGATGCGAGGTGGATCACCGCGATCTCGGCGGCCAGGAGGTCCTCGGCCCGTTCGCGGGCGCGACGGTCCTGTTCGCCAGCCCGCCAGGCGTAGAAGGAGGAGCGGGCGATCCCCAGCGCCCGGCAGATCCGCTTGACGCCGAAGGCACCGTGGTGCTCCTCAACGAAACGGAAGCGGATCACCGATTCGTCTCGGCCGCGAAATAGGCGGCCGCCTTGCGCAGGATCTCGATCGCCTTCTGCTGCTCGAGGTTCTGCCGACGAAGCCGGGCGAGCTCCTCGCACTCGGGGCTGGTCAGCTCGCCGGGCCGGCCATCGCCCCGGTCGGTGCGGTCCTGCTTGACCCAGCCCCACACACCACATAGGGCACGGTCTTACTGCCCGGAGGCCGCGCCCGGCCCCGTCTCAGGGGTCCGCGCCATGACAGAACTGCTGCCACCCACCCCGTCCCCCATGAAGAGTGAAAGGAGTCGATCGCCCTACAGAACGCACTGTGAATTGGCATAATGGAGCTGCCTGATAGTCGGACCTTAGGCTGCTCCACCGCATCAGTCCCAAATCTCCGCCGTTGGGCGACAAGAGCCTGTCACAGAACCTCACAGGGTAGAGATCGAGAGGCGCACACATGGCCACCAAGCAGACGTTCAGTGTAGAGGGCGAGAGTCCGGTTCGCGTTCACCTCACCTCTGCCACAGGCAGGGTAAGGGTGATTGCCAATCCCGGCGCCGAGAAGACGAGTGTGACCGTTCGCACCGCGGACGTCACCGGCCCTAGTGTCGACGCTGTGAGTGGCTCCACTTTCCACGAAGTGGCGGGAAATAATGAGAAGACACTCAGGATTCGCGTTCCGCACCCCATGGGGGCTGTTCGGAACGCCGCCTCTGGGTCCACTGGGGGGAATGTTTACAACAACACTATCAGCGGCGGTACCCATTTTGGGACGATTATTCAAAGGGGGAGCGTGGACGGCGTTACTCTCTCTGGCGGTCAGATCGCTCTGAATGATGAGAAATTGGCTAGTTCCTTCACTTCTTCCCCTTCGCCTATCACGGTTGATGTTTTCCTGCCTCAGAGCTCCAGCTTCACCCTCATCACTACTGAGGCACATCTCACCACGCGTGGGGCCCTCAAGGTTCTCGAAGTCGAGTCCGTCGGCGGAAGCGTTGAGGCCGACGCCGTTTCAATTGCCTTCATCCACACCACCAGTGGTTCTGTTGGGGTTAGTAGCCTCCAAGAGGAGGGTGATATCAGCACTATTGACGGTGACATTAGAATCGATTTCTACACGGGGCGGAACCTGGGCGTGCGCTCGACAAACGGTGGCATTCGGCTGGCCGCCGCTTCTGGAGCCTCAGGCCCGGTTCGGCTTGCCACCGTGAGTGGCGATGTAGTGACCCGGGGGATTCTGCATTTGGACCCAACGGCCACCTCCGTCAGCGGCGAAGTTCGACACCAGTAAAAGGTCCTAACAAAGGCGTCGGGCGTTTCGGTGGGTGATCAGACTTGTGGCGAGGCCGAGGAAGGCCTCGTGGATGTCGTCGCGTCGCTCCCAGCGGATGCGAAGGCGACGGAAGCCGTGGAGCCAGGCGATGGCGCGTTCGACGACCCAGCGGTGGGCGCCGAGACCTCTGATCCGTGGGGTACTCCGCGGTGGGCGATCACCGGTTTGATGCCCTGTTTCCACGCCAGCCGCCGGTACTTGTCGTGGTCGTAGCCCCGGTCGGCGAGCAGGACGTCCAGTTTGCGCCGTGCCCGGCCGACGAGGCTGGCCGCGGCGGGGACCTTCGCGAGCAGGGGCAACAGCTGGGTGACGTCGTTGCGGTTGCCGCCGGTCAGCGACACCGCGAGCGGGATTCCCTGCCCATCGACGAGGACGTGGTGCTTGCTGCCCGGTCGCGCGGCCGACCGGGCTGGGTCCGCTTTTGGGCCTCGTCGGGTGGCCCGGACGTGGGTGGAGTCGCTCACCGCCCTGGACCAGTCGAGCTGCCCGGTGGACCGGAGCTTTCGAAGCACCACCAGGTGGAGCCGGTCCCCGGCGCGCGGCCGGGGCGGGGGAGCCGCGGGCGCCGGTCTCGGCGAGTTCGGTGTCGATCTCCACGAGGAGCGAGGCAAGTTCGTCCGCCTCCGCTCCGGTGACCGTGGTGTGGGCCTTGGTCAGGTCGGCCCGCAACTCGCCGAGGTACTGCTAGGCGACCTGAAGTTCGAGGTTCACTACGGATTGCACGTCCGCCAGGACTTGGCGGACGGCTCCACCGGTCACCCTTCCTATTGTCCCGTCCTTACGTACACGGCGTGGGTGGAGCCGGTCGTCGAGGAGGCGGGAAGCTGGTAGCTCGGCAGAGGGCGCGTGAGCTGGGTGTGGGCCGCGAGGGTGCCGGGGGCGCTACCTGGACCGGCGGTCGTTCCAGGTGGCCGCGGTGAAGGCGGCGGTCGCGGCCAGCCAGAGGAGGGTGGGGAGGGAGAGGAGGAGGGTGGGCGTCAGCGGCAGCCAGACGAGCGCGAAGCAGCCGAAGAAGGCGAAGACGACGGCGAGGGCGCCGACGGCGGCGAAGCGGGCCGCTGCCGGGCCCAGCCGGGGCCAGCTCAGGCCGTGGGAGGCGGTCGCCGATCCCAGGCCGACCAGGAGGGCCACCCCGAGGAGGACGGGGAAGGACGCGTTCGGGTTGTCGGCGCGGTGTCCCTGGTAGGCGAGCGCGGCCACCCGCCCCCGGAAGATCGTCAGGTCCACTGTCGTGCCGATCTCCACGTCCTGGTGGAAGGCCGCGCCGACCTTGTAGCTCTGGGTGGGAGCCGTCTCGCGTGCCACGGTCACCGTGAGGCTGGCGGCCGGGTCGCCGGCGGCGGGACCGGCGCCGGCGTGGACGGCCTTGGCCGTCACGGTGCCCGTCTCGATCCGCACGCAGCCTGTGGCGGGCTGGTCGGCCTTCACGCTGCACGGCGGGGCGGAGCGGTAGCCGTACACGCGCAGGTCGGCACCGGCGAACCAGGTGAAGCCGAGCACGGTGGCGGCCAGTCCGGCGAGGATGAGTAGGGCCGGTATCAGCGCGCGGGCGACGGCCTTGGGGGGCCGGGGTCGGCTTGGCGGCCTCGCGTCCGTGATCCGAGCATTCATCCGGTGGATTTGGCGAAGTCGACGAAGGCCTGCCAGGCGGGAGGGTCGAAGGTGAGGTGGGGGCCGGTCTTGTCTTTGGAGTCGCGGACGTGGATCGTGCCGAGGGTCTTGGCGATCTCGACGCATGCGGCGCCTTCGTTGCTGCTGTGGCTGCTCTTGAACCAGGTCAGCTCGGTCATGGGATCAGGATGCGCCGAGGGCCCGTCGCTGGGAAGGACGCTGTTGGTTAATTCGGGCCTTTGCGTGACGTCGGCCTCCATGACCTGGTTGTGGTCTTGGAGGCCGGCGTTGTCGTGTGGGGAGGGTGTCGATGTCGATGCGGCCAGTGGAGTCCGGGGAGATCCCGGCGGAGACGGTGCGGGTGGCGCGGGCGGCGTTTCCGAAGGGAAGTCTGGCGATCCGGGTCCGGGACGAGCTGGGGGTCTTGTTCCGGGACGAGCAGTTCGCGGATCTGTTCCCAGGGCGGGGCAAGCCGGCCTGGTCACCGGGCCGGCTTGCCCTCGTTGTGGTGCTGCAGTTCGTGGAGGGGCTGACCGACCGGCAGGCGGCCGAGGCGGTGCGGGCCAGGATCGATTTCAAGTACGCGCTCGCCCTGGCGCTGGATGATCCCGGCTTCGACCACTCGGTGCTGTCGGAGTTCCGCGATCGCCTGGTCGAAGCGGATGCCGGCCGCCGGGTGCTGGACTCCGTCCTGGCCGCCGCCCGGGACAGGGGTCTGCTCACGACCACGGGCCGGGCCAGGACCGACTCGACCCACGTGCTGGCGGCCGCTCGCGCACTGAGCCGACTGGAGATGGTGGCCGAGACACTGCGCGCGGCCCTGAACGCCGTCGCCCGCTCCGCCCCCCAATGGTTGGCCGACGTCGCCGAACCGGACTGGTTCACGCACTACGCCACCCGGGCCGAGGAGTCCCGTTTCCCTCGTAGTCGTGCCAAGCGGGAGGACGTGGCTCTGCGGATCGGCCGCGACGGCACGCGGCTGCTGCAGGCTGTCTTCGGCCCCGGCGCTCCGGACGGCCTGCGTGGGCTGGGCGAGATGGAGGTCCTACGGCGGGTCTGGGTCCAGCAGTTCCACCTGGTCGATGGCGAGGTGAGGAACCGGGACCCAAAAGACCGGCCGCCGGGCGCGATGCTCCTGGTCACCCCCTATGACGTCGAAGCCCGGGGCAGCGTCAGGCGCGAGATGCAGTGGGACGGTTTCAAGGTCCACCTCACCGAGACCTGCGAGAGCGATGCCGTGCACCTGGTGACGAACGTGGTCACCACCGTCGCGCCGGTCCCCGATGACCGGATGGCCGCCGTCGTCCACGCGGGCCTGGCCGAACGGGACATGCTGCCCGACGAGCACTGGGTGGACACCGGCTACGCGAATGCCCCCGCCGTGGCAGCCGCACGGCGTGATCACGGCGTCGCACTGCACGGCCCGCTGAAGTCCGTCACCTCGGCCCAGTCCCAAGGCAAGGCCGCCTACGGTCAGGACGCCTTCACCATCGACTGGAACCGCCGGCAGATGACCTGCCCGAACGGCGCCGTCAGTACCCAGTGGGCCACCCGCCGCTCCCAGCGGCGGCTCCCGGTCATCCGGGTTCGCTTCTCACCCGCCGACTGCGGCCCCTGCCCGCACCTGCGCGCATGTGTCAGCTCCCCGAACGCTCAGCGCCGGGAGATCACGCTGCGGACCCGTGACGAGTACGAGGCACTGCATCAGGCCCGGGCCCTCCAGCAGACCGACGAGTGGAAGGACCGCTACAAGATCCGCGCAGGCGTCGAAGGCACCATCTCCCAAGGTGTCGGGCGCTGCGGCCTGCGCAGATCCCGCTACCGCGGCCTCGCCAAGACCAGCCTCCAGCACCAGCTCACAGGCGCCGCGATCAACCTCGCCCGCATCGACGCCCACCTCACCCAAACCCCCCGGGCCCGGACCCGAACCAGCCACTTCGCAGCACTTCGCCCCGCCGACCAACTGGTCGGCGGGGCGAAGCAGGACCCGAATTAACCAACAGCGTCCTGGGAAGCGGCGGGCCCTCGGGGTGGTGCTGTTTCAGACGTTGGCGTTCGCGGCGAACTTCACGAACGCGTGCCAGGCGGCCGGCTCGAAGGCCAGCTGGGGGCCGCTCTTGTCCTTGGAGTCACGGACGTGGACGGTGCCGGGCGTCTCGGCGACCTCCACGCAGTTGGCGTCCTCGTTGGTGCTGTGGCTGCTCTTGAACCAGGCCAGGTCGGTCATGCCTACCGCTCTCCCAGAATCTGCTCGATCAGGGCCATGGACTCCCTCAGGCCCAGGGCCTGAGCCCGGATGCTGCTGTACCGTGCGGCCATATTACGGACTTCCACGGGATCCGTGATCAGCCGGTTCACGTGCTGCGCCGCCACGTAGCCGATTTGCGGTCGACCGGGTGGGGTGAGCAGTGCGAACGAGCCGCCCATGCCGGCGTGGCTCATGCGGTCGAGCGGCATGACCTGGAGCTCGGGACCTCGCATGTCGCCCACCTTGAGGAGGTGCTGGAGCTGCTCCTTGTGCATGTCCCACCCGCCCAACGGGCGCCGGAGGACACTCTCATCGACCACCCAAGTCACCACGGGCAGGGGCCACCGGGCGAGGATCTCCTTTCGAGCCATGCGGGCCGCCACCCACTCGTCGATCTGCTCGGGGGAGAGCAGAGGCCGACGCATTTCGTACAGTGCTCGGATGTAGGCCTCGGTCTGCAGGAGTCCCGGGATGACCATCGTGCTGTAGTCGTGGATCTCGATCGCCTTCGACTCCTCGGCCGTGAAGGCCTTGGAGAAAGCCGGGTGGCGCTCGCTGATCCTGATCTTCGCCTTCATCACGTCGTCCGCGACGACCTTCAACGCCCCGCCTGCACCCACGGCGTCGTCGACCTTCGCGAGGATCTCGATCCTCGGCGTCCGCTTCCCCCGCTCGACCGCGCCGAGCATGTCCTCGCTGTAGCCGATGATGTCGGCCAGTTCGCGCTGCGTGAGCCCCGCCCGCTCGCGGAACATCTTCATCAACTTCCCCACGGCGCTGTAGAACTCGGCCACCCCGTCCGAGTTCTCCGCCGTCTCCCCGTCGTCGAAGACCGTGCGCTCGACGCCACCCGCCATGGGAATCACCCCTGCTCATACGTGCTTGCGACCGAATGATCCGAGCCGCCCCGACCGGACGACCCTCCGCGTCCGCACAAGCACGCTCCGTGCCTGCCCGACTCGTGGTCAGCGTACGTCCGGGCCACCAAGATTTTCCCCATGACGACCGAAATCCCGCTCGACAACCCCCGCCGGCACACCGTCACGCTCGCCGCCACGCCCAAGGGGGCCAGCCTCTGTCGCGCCACCGCCAGAAGCCAACTCGCCCTCTGGGGAGTCGATTCCACGTTCGGGGAACCGTTCCACTCCGCGCTGATCATCGTGGCGGAGCTGGCGTCGAACGCGATCTGGCACGGTCGCGTTGCGGGGCGCGGATTCGAGCTGCACCTCCGCCTCACCACCCTTGTGCGCCGGGGCGCCACCCTGCGGATCGAGATCTCCGACTGCCGGGGCGACCGCTTCCCCGTCCTCCCCGCCCTCCCGCCGGCCCGCAGCTCGGACGCCCAGTCCGGCCGGGGGCTCGTCCTCATCGACGCCCTCGCCGACCGCTGGGGTGCGGTGCCCCGCCACCCCAGCGCCAAGACCGTCTGGGCCGAACTCGACCTCGCCGATGCGCGCTGAACCCCGCCATAGCGGGCCGCCGCCGCCCGCCGTCGCCGGAAGCGCCGTGTTCGGCACCGTGCTCCCGTTCGTGCTGCTGCTCGCCCTGCTGGCGTGGGCCTACCCCCTCACCACCCGCCACCACGGCCACCACCCGCACCCCGTCCCCCTCCCCGTCTCCACCGCGACCGCCACGCCCCGTTGACCCCGCCGGAGTGGGAAGTCGGAGGCGCCGACTTCCCACTTTCGCTTGCCGGACGCGGGTCTCGCGCCAGACGTGCGCTGAACGGGGTAAGCCTCGGCTCCCAACCGGGTGACAGTACAGGCGAGTTGCGTCCTTCCAGGGGTGTTCGAGTGTGGGATGGGCCCGAAGCCCTACGCACACGAAAGGTGTTGCGGCAATGACGCAGCAGTACACCCTCCGGGTCAAGAACGGCAACCCGCACGCGACGGGTCAGATCTTCGGCATCTTCACACTGCCGGTCCTGGACTCCGGTCCCCAGGACCCCTTCGCCATCGCGTGGATCACGCAGCAGATCGAACCCACGCACGAGTACTCCTGGAACTGGGACCTCACCTGGGCACTGACCTTCGCCCAGACGGGATTCGAGAGCGGCGTGGCGTTCACGGGGGAAGGGAGTCAGGCCGTCGATCCCGATGACGACAAGCAGTGCAGCTGGTGGTTCGACACGGCCCCGCCCCCTCCCGGCAGCAACGCCCCGGACTACGAGTTCACGTCCCGGCACGGCCAGCACGACAAGAAGACGATCTGGGTGGAGGACACCGGGAACGTGCTGTACGACCCGGCGGTCTCCGTGGGTATCGGCCTGTCGCTCAACGGCGCCGAGCCCACCCCGGTGATCGCCGCGCAGGCCGGGCCGCACCTCTCCCAGACGTTCACGCTGACCCCCACCTACTTCGTGAAGGCGGGCAACTACAAGCAAGGGGCGATGGCGAGCGTGGCGGACGTCACCACCGAGGCGGGCGTGGTCAACTTCGAGGCACTCGGTTGCTACGACGCCACCGTCACGCTCCTGCCCGACAACACGTGGAAGGTCGAGTGCACCCAGGACATCATCACGTGAGCACGCCGGATCCCACGGGCAGCACGGCCCTCCACTGGATGGTCTACGACGGCAGCGCGTGGAGTGATCCCCGACCCATTCCGGGAGTGACGAACCCCGGCTGCTACGCCCTGGCCGACTTCAACGCCATCGGACGGCTGGTGTGCGTCTACGCCGGTGAGGGTTCGGAACTCTCCTGGGTCAGATACAGCGCGGTCGACCACGAATGGAGCGAGCCGTACGCCGACCCTCGGCACCTGGTCGGGGCGCACTGCGGGGCGGCGGAGTACCGGCAGAACCTCTACTTCTTCCATGACGGTGAGGGGGAGTTCGCCCTCCAGGTGGCCAGGACGCCCGACGGGCAGAACTGGGGCCCGGACGAGCCGGTGGCCACGAGTATCGGATTCGGGCCGGCGGCCACCGCCGTCGGCGATCACCTGTACTGCGTGTACAGCAGCCCCTATGACATCCAGTGGACCGGCTTCGACAGCGCGTCCTGGTCCCCGGGCCAGTGGCTCGGCCAGGGGTACGATCTCGGCAATCCGCCCGCGCTCGCCCGGTTCCGGAACAAGCCGTACTGCGTGTTCGACACGACGGAAAGCAGTCTCTCCTGGGGCAGCTTCGAGAACGGCGCGTGGAGTCCACCCCAGCAGATCCCCAACGGTCCCGAAGTCGCGGTTCCGGCCCTGGCCAGGACCTACGTCGGAGACCGGCTCGTCTGCGTCTACTACGACGACTACAGTCCCGGAAAACTCCAGCAGTTGGAATTCGACGGCGCCGCGTGGAAAGGGCCCACCACGATCGCCGGCGTGACCGACGCCGGGGACCGGCCCGCGCTCGCGCTGCACGGCGACAAGATCTACTGCGTCTACCGGTCCCAGTAGGAGTTCGCTCTCGGTCGTCGGGCGTAGGTCCCGCGCCCCATGCGCACCGTGAGACCGCCGACTAGGGTCGGTTCCCATGCACAGCACAGGAATCACCGGCCGCCAGGTGACGGAGCGCAAGCGGGAAACTCTGGAGCGGCTCGTGGCCGAGCGGGACATCTGGGTCTCGACCTCGCACCCCGACCACGGGCCGCACCAGGTGCCACTGTGGTTCCTGTGGGACGGGCGCGCGGTGTGGATGTGCACCAGTGCCGGCTCCGCCACCGCGCGGAACGTGCGCGCCGAGCCGCGCGTGCGCCTGGCGCTGCCCCACACCCTCGACGTGGTGCTGATCCAGGGTGAGGCGGAGGGCTTCGCGGAGCAGGACGTGCCCGCCGAGGCGGCGGAGGCGTTCACCGCCAAGTTCGGGTGGGACCCCCGGACGGAGGAGGGGTCCTTCGTCTACCTCCGCGTGGTGCCGGCGGTCGTGCGCGCCTGGCGCGGCGAGCCGGAGCTGAACGGCAGGCTCATCATGCGCGACGGGGCTTGGCTGGATTAGCGGCTGACGGTGCGCCAGGGAAGTCGGATCCCTACCTCCGCGAGGGGATGACAGCCGGGCGCGCCGTCCCTATGGTCCAGACCTATGCTGAAGAGATCACGCGTGACCGGCCCGTTGAGAACCGCCGGTGTCGCACTCGCCCTGGTGCTCGCGGGCTCCGGGACCGCCCAGGCCGCACCGGCGCCGTCCGCCCAGCGCCTGGTCTGGGCGGACTGCCCGGCCGACCCGTCCGGGGCGCCGGTGGACCCGCGGCTGCGCTGCACCACGCTGCGCGTGCCGCTGGACTACCGCGCCCCGCACGGGCGTTCCATCGAGATCGCGGTGTCGAAGCTCGCCACCGCCAAGCCCGGCGTGCGGCGCGGGATCCTGGTGCACAACGGCGGCGGGCCCGGGGTGGCCAGCCTGCACCTGCCGAGCGCGCAGGAGGCGGGTTACCCGCAGGACGTGCTGGACCAGTACGACCTGGTGAGCTTCGACCCGCGCGGGGTCGGCCGCAGCACCCCGCTGACCTGCGGGCGGACGGCCACCGAGGTGCCGTACGAACTGGCCTTCCCCTTCCCGTCCCCGGACGGCTCGATCGCCCCCAACGTGCGCTACGCCCGCGAGCTGGCGCGCGACTGCCTGGCCCGCAACGGCGAGTTGGTCCGCCACCTGACCACCGCCAACACGGCGCGCGACCTGGACCGGATCCGGGCCGCCCTCGGTGAGTCGAGGATCTCCTACCGCGCCGCCTCGTACGGCGGCTACCTGGGCGCGGTCTACGCCGAGCTGTTCCCGGGGCGGACGGACCGCTTCGTCCTGGACAGCAACACGGACCCCAACGTCACCTGGCAGGAGCGGCTGGCCACCTGGGACCGGGCGGGGGAGCTGCGCTTCGCGGACTTCGCCGCCTGGGCGGCCGAGCGGGACGCCGACCTGGGACTCGGCGCGACCCCGGCGGCCGTGCGCGCCAACTACCTTGCCCTGGCGGCGCAGTTGGACCGGACCCCGGTGACCCACCCGGTGGCCGGTCCGGTGAACGGCAACCTGTGGCGGACGCTCTACCGGCTGGACTCGTACCACACCGCGCTGTTCCCGGAGATCGCCGACTGGTGGCGCTTCCTCGCCTCCGGCGGCGCAGGCCCGGTCCCGTACTGGTGGCTGTCCAAGGGCACCCCGGGCATCCCGGACGACAACGACGTGGTCGCCCTGACGGCGGTGCTCTGCGGGGACACCCCGGCGCCGCGCGACCTCGGCCGGTACCAGCGGAACGTCACCGAGAGCCGGCAGCGCCACCCGATCCTGAACGGCATGGGGGCCAATGTGTGGCCCTGCGCCTTCTGGCCCGCCCCCGTGGAGCCCGCCGTCCGGGTCACCGACCGGGGGCCCGCGAACATCCTGCTGCTGCAGACCGAGCGGGACCCGGCCACGCCGCTGGTCGGCGCGCTGGGCATGCGGGCGGCGCTCGGCAAGCGGGCCCGGATGGTCACCGTCGACGGCGGCAACCACGGCGCCTACGACCGGTGGACGCCGTCCTGCGCCGTCACCGCCGCCGACCGGTTCCTGAGCACCGGCGTGCTGCCCGCCCGGGACCAGTCCTGCCGCCCCGACCCTGACCCCGTCCCCGTCCCCGTCGCGGACCCCGCCGCCCGGGCGGCCGCCGTCAGCGGACCAGGCGGACCTCGGGGTGTCCGGGGGACGGCGTGGTGAACAGCGGCGTCGGCCGGTGGCGCAGGTGGAGGTCGAAGAACGCGGCCAGATAGGCGCGTTGGGCCGAGACGGCCCGGGCGGGGTCGATCGTGCCGAGCAGGTGGTCGACCTCGTCGGCCGGCCAGGGGAGGACGGGCCGGGCGGCGGTGAGCAGGACCTCCAGGTCGGCGAAGCTGCCGTGCCCGGAGTCGTCCAGCCGGAGCTGGCGGCGCCAGGAGGTGAGGCGCGGCCAGAGCGCGTCCCACATGGCGTCGCGGGCCGGGCGCACGTCCGAGGCGCCGAACAGCAGCAGCGGGCGGTCCAGGCCGTCGGTGGCGACGGTGCCGAAGACCGGGCCGTCGAGGGAGGCGCCGGCCAGCACCCGCGGGTCGTCGTGCAGGGTCTGGACGGCGGTGGCGCCGCCCATCGAGTGCCCGGCCACGCCGACGGCGGTGAGGTCGAGCGCCGCGCCGAGGCCCGGCGGGAGGGGGCGGTGCTCGGCGTCGGGGTTGGTGCCCGCGGCGAGGTCGGTGAGGCGGTCGAGCACGAAGCGGGTGTCGGCGGTGCGGTAGGCGACGATCTCCTCGTCGGTCATGGCGAACACGGCGGGCTTGTTGCGGACCTCCAGGCGGCCGTCGGGGAAGGCGACCTCACCGGCGTCGAAGGTGTGGTCGAGGACGACCACCACATAGCCGCGGGAGGCGAGGTCCTCGGCGGCGAGGGTGCCGAAGGAGCGGTCGGCGCGCGACCCGGGGGAGTAGAGGACCACCGGCCGGCGGGCCGTGCGGTCGACAGGCGCGTCCTCGCGGGAGTGGGTGGCCGGCCAGACGAGCCGGCCGGGGGCGACGCCCAGGTAGTCGGCCTCCAGATGGGCCCGCTCGGCCGCCCCCGCCCACGGCGCGAGCCGGTGCGCGGGCGCGCCGCAGGCGGCGGCGGGGTACCAGAGCTGCGCCATCAGCTCGCGCGGACGCGGGGTGGGCGCCCAGCGGTCGGGGCGCCGCGGGTCGACGAGGTGGAGGGCGGTGGTGCCGACGGGCAGCAGGCCGGTCGGGGCCGGGAGGGTGATCGGGACCGGCGCGGTGGCGGTGGCGGCGGGTGCCTGGGCGTGGGCGGTGGCGGCGGTGCCGCCGGTGAGCGCGCCGGTGGCGAGCAGCACGGCGAGCGCGGCGGCGGCCGGGCGGGAACGGTGGTGCGGCATGCGGGAGTTCCTCCGAGGAGCGGGTCGGTCGGTGCGCTCCCCACCTTGGCGGCCGGACCGCGGCCGGCGCGTCCGGCCGTGGGCATACGACCGTGGTCGGATGCCGGCCCGCCCGGCCGTGGCTAGCCTGGCCGGATGCTGAACGACGAGCGGGTCGCGCCCGTCCCGTGGACCAAGCGGCTGGCGCCCGCGCACCGGGCGTGGACGGACCCGCTGGCCGCGCTGGCCGGTACGGCGCTGACCGCCGCCCGGGTGCTCGAAGCGGCCCGGCACTTCGACCCGCACGGGCGCGGCAACCCGCCGCCGGACGGGCCCGCCGCCGTGGCCGTCGCGCTGCTCGCCGCCGTGGTGCTCGGCATGGCCCTGGCCGCCCGGCACCGGGACCCGGTCGGGGCGTGCGCGTTCGCCCTGCTCGCCTGGGCGGGGACGGTGGCGGGCTGCCGGCAGCCCGCGATCGGGGTGGTCGTCGGCTTCTGGGCGGTGCTGGTCGGGGTGCTGGTGGCGTACACGGCGGCGGCCCACGACCGGCGGGCCGCGCGGGTGGCGCTCGGCGCGGCCGCCGCCGGCTGGGCGGTCACCCTCGCGGCGCCCGCCGAGGTGGCGGGCAATGTCTTGCTCGCCGTGATCGGGCAGACGGTGGGCTGGGCGGTGGGGGACGCGGTGCGCCGCCACCGCGCGCACACCGCCGCGCTCGCCGCGCGGGCCGCGGCCCTGGAGCGCGCCGCGGCCTCGGAGGAACGGCTAAGGCTGGCACGGGAGTTGCACGACGTGGTGGCGCACAGCCTGGGGGTGGTGAGCGTCCAGGCGGGCTTCGGGCAGTACGCGCTGGAGCGTGCCGCGCAGGAGGACGGGCCGGCCGCGGCCGCGCTCGCGGCGATCCGGACGGTGAGCGCGGAGGCGCTGCGCGAGATCCGGGCGCTGCTGGCCGTGCTGCGCGAGGACACGGAGCACGGGGCGCCGCCGACCGCCCCGGCCCCCGGTCTGACGGCGGCGGACCTGGCGCGGCTGGCGGACCGGACGGGCGCCGCCGGGGTCGCCGTGCGGGTGCGGATCCGCGGCGGGGAGCGCGAACTGCCGCCCGGCGTCGGCCTGTCCGGCTACCGGATCGTCCAGGAGGCGCTGGCCAACGTGGTCCGCCACTCCGGCGCGGCCGCGGCCCGGGTGGAGGTGGAGTACCGGGACGGCGAGCTGTGGCTGGAGGTCACCGACGACGGTCCCGCCGGGGGCCGCGCCCGCGCCGACACCCCGCCCGGCGGCACCGGCCTGGCCGGGATGCGCGAGCGGGTGGCCCCGTACGGCGGCTGGTGCGCCGCCGGGCCGACCCCGGCGGGCGGCTTCCGGGTCACGGCGGGCCTGCCCCTGGAGGCGGCGGCCGTCCCGGGGCGTGCGGCGGAGGTGGTCCGGCCGTGACGATCCGCGTCGTGGTGGCCGACGACCAGGCCCTGGTGCGGGCCGGCTTCGCCGGCATCCTGCGCCTCGCCCCCGGCTTCGCGGTGGCCGGCGAGGCGGCCGACGGCGCCCAGGCCGTCGAACTCGCCCACCGGGAACGGCCGGACGTCGTCCTGATGGACGTCCGGATGCCCGGGCTGGACGGCATCGAGGCCACCCGCCGGATCACCGCCGGACCGTCCGGCAGCCGGGTGCTGATCCTGACCACCTTCGAGCTCGACGAGTACGTGCGCGGCGCGCTGCACGCGGGGGCCGGCGGCTTCCTGCTCAAGGACGCGGAGCCGGCCGAACTCCTCGCCGCCACCCGGGCGGTGGCCGCCGGCGAGGCCGCGCTCGCGCCCAGCGTCACCCGCCGGCTGATCGCCGCCCTGCTCGCCGACGGCCCGCCCGCCGCCCCCGAGGACCCGGCCCGGACCCGCGCCCGCGCGGCCGTCGCCGCCCTCACCGGCCGTGAGCGGGAAGTGCTCGCGCTGGTCGGCGACGGCCTCACCAACCCCGAGATCGCCGCCCGCCTGCACATCACCGAGGGCACCACCAAGACCCACATCGGCCGCCTGCTCCACAAGCTGGCCGCCCGCGACCGGGTCCGCCTCGCGATCCTCGCCCACCACGCGGGCCTGTCCCGGTGATCTCCCGCCGGGTTGACACGCTTCTTCGTATCGAGAATATTGGATACGTCATGAGGGGTTCGCGGAAGGAGGTGGACGGTGGATCCGCTGGCCGTTCACAAGGCGCTCGCGAACCCCGCACGGGCGGAGTTCCTGCACTGGCTGAAGACGCCCGAGCGCTACTTCGACGAGGAGTACTACCGCGAGCGCGGCGTCGGCTTCCACATCGGCGTGTGCGTGACGGAGATCCGGGAGCGCTCGGGGCTGGCCCAGTCGGTGGTCTCCGGCTACCTGCAGATCCTGCGGGACGCCGGACTGCTGGTCTCGGAGCGGGTCGGCAAGTGGACCTTCTACCGCCGTGACGAGGAGACGATCGCCGCCTTCGCGGCGTACGTCCGCGACGAGCTCTGACACCCGCGCGAGGGTGCGCCCGGTGGGCGCGGCCTGCTCGCGCGGGCCTTTTTTCGGGAAAATTCATCTAACTATCTAGATTTGTAGGTTGGTCTGCCATGGGAAAGACCGGTCCTGTCGTCCTGACCCTCTCCCTGGGGGTGTTCGGCATCATCACCACGGAGATGGGCGTCGTCGGGGTCCTGCCCCGGATCTCCGAGGAACTCGGCGTGCCGCCGTCCACGGCCGGCTGGCTGGTCGGCGTCTTCGCGCTGGTGGTGGCCGTGGCCGGCCCGTTCGCCACGCTGCTGGCCTCCGGCGTGCGGCGCAAGACGGTGCTGGCGACCGCCCTCGCGGTGTTCGCCGCCTCCAACGCGGTCTACGCGCTCACCGACCGGTTCTCCGTGATGCTCGTCTTCCGGATCGTGCCGGCCGTCTTCCACCCGGTGTTCTTCGCGGTGGCGCTCACCGCCGCCGCCCGGCTGGTGCCCCCGGAGAAGGCGACCCGGGCCGCCACCACCGTCTTCGCGGGCGTGACGCTCGGCTTCGCCTTCGGCGTGCCGATCACCTCCTACCTGGCCGAACACCTCTCCCTCGCCGCCGCGTTCTGGTTCGGGGCGGGCGCCAACCTGCTCGCGCTGCTCGGGATCCTGGCCCTCTTCCCGGCGATGCCGACCGAGCGGCGCCTCTCCTACGGCAGCCAGCTGGGGATCCTGCGCCGCCCCCGGCTCTGGCTCGCCCTGGCGGCCGTGGTGCTGGTCTTCGCCGCGATGTTCTCGGTCTACGGCTACTTCGCCGAGTACCTGGAGCGCGTCACGCACCTCGACGGGTCCGCGGTCGGCGCCCTGCTGATGGCCTTCGGCATCGTGATGGTGCTCGGCAACCTGCTCTTCGGGCGGCTGCTGGAGCGCCACCCGGTCCGGACGGTGACCGCCTTCCCGGTGCTGTACGCGCTCGTCTACGCGCTGGTCCGGATCGTCGGCCCGTGGCCCGTGCCGATGGTCCTCGGAGTGCTGCTCTGGGGGGCGGTGCACTCGGGCGGGCTGGTGGTGAGCCAGACCTGGCTGGCGCGGGACGCCCGGGACGCGCCGGAGTTCGGCAACAGCCTCTTCATCTCCTTCTCCAACCTGGGCATCACGCTCGGCAGCGCGGTCGGCGGCCTCGTCGTCGCCACCGCCGGGACGCGCCAGTTGCCGTGGGCCGGTGCGGCGTTCGCGCTGGCGGCGCTGGCCGCCGTGCTGCTGCGCCGCCGGCTCGGGGCGGAGCCGGGGTCGGAGCCGGGGTCGGAGCCGGAGCCCACGAGGTTTTACCGAACGGTCGACCAATCGGACGGGGTGCTCGGGTAGCGTCCGGGACATCCCTTCCGAACACCACCGCGCGTCCCGGCCGCCTCCCCGGCGGGGCGGGGCGCGCCGAGGAGGCCTGCGATGAACCCGGTCGATCTGTACGAGGCGGCGTCCGCACGGCCGGAGCCGTGGAGCTCCGCCGTGCTCGGGCGGGTGGGGACGGCCGCCGTGAAGGTCCTGCGGATGGACGGGCGGCCGCTGCCCGTCGAGGTGCACGAGGAGGCCGAGCTGCTGCTCGTGCTCGACGGCCGGCTCGAACTGCTGGTGGACGGCGTCGAGGTGACGGTCGGCCCGGGCGGGCTGTACCGGGTGGCGGCGGGCGTCCGGCACGCCGTGCGACCTGGCAGCACGGGGACGCTCGTCCTGGTGGAGTCGGCCGCCGGGGCCGGTGTCGGCGGCGCGGAGTAGCCGGTGAACAGCGGGGGCGCGGCCTTCGTCGTGTGCACCCGCGCCTACGCGGCGGCCGCCACCGGGGCCGCCGCGTACGACGGCCCCGGTGACGACCTGGACGAGGAAGCCGCCCCGGAGGCGGACGAGGAGGCGGCCGACGCGTTCACCGAACGGCTGGTGGAACGCTTCGGCGACCTCGACGCCGCCGCCGTCGGCGACGAGAACGCGTTCTGGGGCGTCGCCGCCGAGGAACTCGGGTACGGCACGGGCGGGTGAGCCGGTGGCGGGGCGGGTCTCAGGGGCGCCAGACCGCCGTCAGGTGGGAGGGGTAGAGGCTGCCCGGTGAGCGGAGCAGGAAGAGGCCGACCACCAGGCCGGCGTTGTTGACGAACAGGGCGGTCCGGTCGGAGCTGTTGGGGGCGAGGTCGGTGAGGGTGCCGTCGGCGGCCCAGATCCGGCCCGACTGGTACTGCCGCGCCGGGATGCCGTCCCAGGCGTAGCCGACCGCGGTGCCGGCGTCGTTGATCCCGACGGCGGACGAGTTGCCGCCGGTCAGGGGTTCCCGGGCCAGCGGGGTGAGGGTGCCGTCCGGGCTCCAGCGGGCGGCGTGCGAGGCGAGTTGGCCCGGGTCCGGCTGGTAGCTGCCGACGACCGTGCCGGAGGCGTTGATCGCGGTCGGCGAGGTGTACGCGCCCAGGTCGCGCAGGGTGCCGCCGGGCGAGCGGACCAGGCCGTGGCGGCTGCTGCCGACCCCCTGCGGCCGGTCGGCGACGCCGATCACCGTGCCGGCGTCGTTGATCCCCACCGGCCAGTCGCCGCTTCCGGCGGTCGGGCCGGTCTGGAACCGGACCGGGGTGCCGTCCGGGCGCCAGACGATGCCGTGGAACGCGTCGATGCCGCTGGAGGACCGGCCGATGACGAGGCCGGCGCTGTTGACGCCGATGACCTCGCTGGTGGTGTCGCCGGGCAGCGGGGCGAGGGTGACCGTGGTGCCGTCGGGGCGCCAGGCCACCGCGTGGGTGCCGGCGGAGCTGCTGTAGGAGGTCCCGACCACGATGCCGCTGCCGCTGACCGCCTTGGGCCTGCTGTACAGGTCGCCGGGCAGCGGGGGCAGCGCGGTGGCGGTGCCGTCGGCGGCCCAGCGGACGGCGGTCGACTGCCAGGCGGTGCGGCCGGTGGGCCAGGAGATGCCGATGGCGAGGTTGGCGTCGTTCACCCCCAGGGCCTGGGCGTAGGCCTCGCCGGGCAGCGGCGGGAGGGTGGCGGGGGTGCCGTCGGCGGCCCAGCGGACCGCGCTGGCCTCGACGCCCTGCCCGGAGGCGTAGGCGTAGCCGACGACGACGCCGGCGCTGTTGACCCCGGTCGGGTCGCTGTACGACTTCCCGGGCACGCCGGTCGGCAGCGTGGTCATGGTGGGTGCGGTGGAGACGGCGGAGGCGGTGGGGGCGGCGCCCAGGAGCGCTCCGGTGCTGAGCGCGGCGGCGACGACGGCGGTCGCCGCCCGTCGGCCGGGTCGGACGGTCATGGCACGGGTTCCCTGTCTGCTCGGCGGCGTGTCGGCCCGGTCGCGGAGGTGTTCGTGGTGGACGGGCCGCTGGTGCGTGCGGTGGTACGGGGTGCGCCGTGTGCTCCGCCGGCGGTCGGGGCGGCGGTCGTTACGGGCGCGACTCTAGCCGCGCCGCCTCGCCTTCGCAGGCGAATCGGCGACTCCGGGTGCGTTCCGCAGGTGCCGGGACGACACCGCCGTGAGAGGTGAGGGAGAAGGGGGAGCGGTTCAGCAGCACTCGTCCAGGTAGAGGAGGGTCAGGCCGTCGGCCGAGGCGAACTCGAAGGGGCGGTAGGTCGGGGACTCGCCCGTGTCGCTCAGCCGGTTCTTGACGGCCTGCCAGGTGTCGGCGCGGTCTTCCGGGGCGATGTGGCGGTACTCGAAACCGGCGCCGACACCGATGATCACCGCGTCGGCCGTGGTGAGCAGGCGCTTCACCATCTGCGGGGGGAGCGGTCCGCGGACCTTGCGCCAGCGCTGTCCCCGGTCGTCGACGAACTCGGTGCGGCCGGCGGACGACAGGACGCCCTCGCGGTAGGGGTGCTCGACCGGGGGCAGGGCGGCGGTGACTTCGGCCAGGGTGGCGGCGCGCGGGCGCTTCTTGCTCATGGCGCCAGCCTCTCAACCGTCCGGGGGCGGACGTGAGCCGGGGCCGGTCGCGGGGGGAGATCGCGACCGGCCCCGGCTGTCGGGGGGAGGGGGGAAGGGGGAGGGGCGGGGTGTCAGCGGAGCCAGGCGTGGTCGCGGACGACCGGGAGGGCGGCCCAGCGGCGGGCCAGGCCCCAGGTGCGGCCGGCACTGGTGGCGGCGAGGGCGACCAGCAGGACGGCGTAGAGGACGTGGTAGTCGACCAGCGGGTTGGTGGAGCCGCTGGCGGTGCCGTCGGCGAGGTGGCGGGCGGGCGGCCACTCGGCGGCCCACATCAGGGCGAGCAGGGCGGTGCCGCCGGCCGCGGTGATCTGCAGGGCGACGCCGCCGACCAGGGCGAGCCCGATGCCGAGCAGGCCGAGCATGAAGAGCCAGTCTGCCCAGGCCTGGCCGGCCATGGCGTGGAAGGTCCCTTGGAGCGGGCCGGCGGCGACGTGGCTGAGGAAGCCCTCGGTGGGTGACACGCCGTCGAGCCAGGCGCGGCCGTCGGCGGTGGAGTAGCCGAGCCCGAAGGTCTTGTCGGCGAAGGCCCAGAGGAACACCGCGCCGAGGGCGATCCGTGCGGTGGCGAGGGCGGCGCCGCTCGCGGTGAGGGCGGTGGGGACGGCGCGGGCGGTGCGGTGGGCGATGGAGCGGCGGGTGCCGGTGTGGCGCGCGGCGGTGCCGGAGGTGTGGGCGGCGGTGTGGTGAACGGCCATGGCGGGGCTCCTCGTTGGGGAGGGTCCGTGGGGTGGACCGGGGCGGTCCGACGGGCGTCGGACCGGGCCGTGCGGCGGAGCGGCGGTGCGGTTCATCTGCGGTCAAGCCTGCCGTGCCGCGGGCGGCCGGTCTGCGGGCCGTTGGTCCCGGTCGGGGGGAGCGAGGGTCCCGGGCGCGGGCCGGTCCGGGGGAACGAGGGTCCCGGAAACGCCGGATCCGCAGCGGCGGAGGCCGCTGCGGATCCGGTGGAGGAGAGGTGCTGCCGGAGGCGCTACAGCAGGACGTCGAAGAACGACGTCCAGCCGGTGCCCACCAGCGTGCGGCCCGACGGCGGGAAGTCGTACAGCTCACCGGTGTTGGTGGTGCCGACCGCCTCCGCCGCGCCGTCGTTGTCGAGGTCGCTCACGAAGGGGTTCCACAGACCGGGCCAGAAGCCGTTGCCCCAGAAGTAGCGCGGGCCGAAGCTGGTGCTCTGGGCGTTGCTGGTGTTCGGGAAGATGTACAGGTCGCCGCCGTTGGTGCGGCCGATGATGTCGGCCTTGAAGTCGCCGTTGACGTCGCCGACCCGCAGGGTGATCCAGCCGTCGGGCCACCAGCCGTTGCCGATGAAGAAGCGGCCGCCGAGGGTGGAGGTGCCGGTGCCGCCGGTGCCGGGGTAGACCCAGAGGTCGCCGCCGGAGTCCCGGGCCACGACGTCGGTCTTCCCGTCACCGGTGACGTCGCCGAACGCCAGCGTGGTGTAGCCCCAGCCCACGCCGATCAGGGTCCGGGCGCCGACCGTGCTGGTGCCGGTGCCGCCGGTGCCGGAGTACAGCCACATGTCGCCCTCGTGGGTGATGCCGACGATGTCGGTGTGCCCGTCGTTGTTGAGGTCGGTGGTGTAGGCGTTGGTCCAGTAGTCGCGCCACCAGCCGTTGCCGGCGAAGTAGCGGCCGCCGAGGGTGGAGGTGCCGGTGCCGCCGGTGCCCGGGTAGACCCAGACGTCGCCGTTGGCGTCGCGGGTGAGGATGTCGGTCTTGCCGTCCGCGTTGAAGTCGGGGCGGCTCTGGCTGCCGCTGGTCCACTGGCCCTGGCCGACGGCGTTGTAGATCACCAGGACGCCGTGTTCGAGGACCATCGCGTAGGAGTTGGGCTTGCCGTTGGTGCGGGAGCTCCAGAGCGCCCTGGAGCCGTCGGCGCTGTAGACGACCAGGTTGCCGTCGGCCTGCATCCGGGCGAACGCGTTCGGGTTGCCGGCGGTGTTGGAGGCCCAGAAGGTCTTGCCGGCCTTGGTCAGCACCAGGTTGCCGTCGGCCTGCATGGTGAGCTTGGCGGTGCCGGTGGCGTACTCCTGGCCGGAGGACAGGTTGGTGCCGGAGGGGATCCGGGCGCCGACGACGCCGTCGACGGTCCAGCCGCCGGAGAAGGAGTTGACGGTGCCGCTCCAGGCCTGGCCGTACCAGGCGAACAGGGTGTTGTCGGCCTTGCGCGCCCACAGGTCCGGGACGCCGTCGCCGCTGATGTCGCCGATCGAACCGACCGTCGGCCAGAGGTCCTTGGTGACGCCGTAGCCCACCTTGGTGCGGTCCTTGGTGCCCCAGGTCGCCAGGTCGACGACGCCGTTGGCGTCCTTGCTGCCGTAGGTGCGCAGGATGTCGCCGCCGGCCTCGTCGCGCAGCCAGAGGTCCGGGACGCCGTCGCCGTTGAGGTCGCCGGGGGCGATCACGGTGTACTTGTCCCAGTCGTCGCCGCCGACCAGGACCGGGTCGGTGTTGTCCAGGTAGTCGTTGCGGGCGCCGTAGTAGGCCCAGAGCAGCTTGCCGTCGCGCACCAGGAGGTCCGGGACGCCGTCGCCGTTGAGGTCGCCGGGGGAGAGGATCTGGGTGTTCGGGCTCTGGAAGTGGTCGTTGCCGGACGGGCAGGTGCCCTCCTCGTCGGCGACCGGGCAGAACACCTTGAGCTCCTGCTTGCGCTTGCCGAAGTTGACGGTCGCGGTGCCGAGGCCGTTGTTCGGGTAGCTCCAGAGCTTGCGGCGCTTGTCGACGCTGTCGTACTCCAGGCTGACGAGGTCGTTGTAGCCGTCCTCGCCCCAGTCGCCGGAGTAGGTCATGCGCGGGTCGGTGAAGCTCAGACCGCCGTTGGTGGCGGAGGAGAACCGGCCGTCGCCCTGGCCCGCGTAGGTCAGCAGGGTGCCGTTGGAGTCGACGCTCCAGATGTCCTTGTGGCCGTCGCCGTTGAGGTCGTAGGCCTGGTCCCTGCTCTGCGAGCGGCCGGCGTAGAACAGGTAGGTCGCGGTGTCGGAGCGGTTTCCGGCGGCGTCCTGGCTGAAGGCGTGGACGAAGTGCGGGCCGACGCCGGAGGGGGTGAGCGAGATGGTGGCGGAGCCGCCGGCGGGGACGTCCCTGGACTTCACCGACTGGTCCCAGTCGGTGTAGTAGCCGTACCGGACGACGTCACCGACGCCGTTGGCGGAGAGGGTGAAGTCGCCGGGGGTGCGGGCCTTGCCGGTGCCGGCCGGCCAGCCGTTCTCGCCGTCGGGGAAGGCCGCGGAGTCGATCTTGGGGGCCTTGACCGGGCGGGTCCGGTCGACGGTGAAGCGGCAGGTGGTGCTCCAGCCCGAGTACTCGCTCTGGTCGTACGCCCGGACCTGCCAGGTGTAGTCACCGGTGGGCAGTTCGGCGTCCGGCACGACCAGGGTGGAGACCCGGCCCTTGAGCGCCGGGATCCACTTGTCGGCGACCAGCGCGCCGCCGCGGAAGATCTGGAACTGCGCCGAGAGGTTGCCCGCGTTGGGGTCGTCCACCAGCGCGTACAGGCTGACCGTGGTGTTGCCGATCAGGCCGCCGGTGGCGCAGTCGGTGCGCGGGTTGGTGCCCAGGCCGGAGGGGGTCAGCGGCGGGTCGTTGTACTTCGTCTCCAGGTAGGCCGACTTGGAGTCGAACTTCTTCCAGCCGAAGGTGTCGCCCTCGTTCTCGGCGTACAGGCCGAGGGTGATGTTGGGGTCCCCGGCCGCGGCGACCCGCTGCATCTTCCAGGTGACGTCCCATTCGAGGTTGCCGCCGGGGCAGCTGCCCGAGTTCCAGCCCTTGGACTGGTTGACGGTCCCCAGCCAGTCGATCTTGCCGGGCTGGTGCTCCCAGGTGGTGTTCTTGTCGATGCCGCCGGTGTGCCAGAGCTGGACCGGACGGGCCTGGCAGGACCAGGACCAGACGTTGTTGATCCGGAAGGTGGAGGAGATCACCTTCCGGCCCTTGATGTTGCTGGTGTCCAGCTGGAAGAAGGACCGGGAGAGGCCGTTGGTCTCGCTCTCGTAGCCGACCCGGGCCACCTCGTTGGCGTTCCAGAAGCTCATCTTCGGGTACTTCTTGTAGACCCGCGTCCAGTTCTGCCGCCCGCCCCACGCCCAGGACGGGTCGATGTAGACCGGGTACCGGGTGTCGGCGGCCGTCAGCAGCGCCTGGTCCGGCGTGATCTGCAGGGTGCTGCCGCTGACCGCGGTCGGCATGACGGCGTCCTTGGCGCCGGCCGGCTGCTCGAACCCGCTCGCGGGGTCGGCGGTCGGGCCGGCGACGCTGAGGGCCTCGGCCGCCGGGGCGGCCGCCGACTTCGCGGCCGGGGCGGCGGGCGGGGCGCTGCTGACCGTGGTGGAGTCCCACATCATCGGCGGCGGGCTGGTGAACACCGGCCGGCCGGCCGGGTCGGTGGCCCGCACGGCGCCGGTGGCCGGGTCGGTGGCGACCGTCACCCCGACCGTGGACATCGTGTACTTGAGCGTCGCCAGCTCCGGATTGGCCGCCGCCTGGGGCGTCTTGACGACCACCAGCTGCGAGAAGCCCTCGACCTCGGCCTTCAGCTGGACGTCGACGCCGGGCAGCACCTCGGTGTAGGTGGCGACGTTGCCCGAGAGCGTGGGCGCGGGCAGCGGCTTCGGCCAGGAGAGCGAGAGCGTGCGGCCGTCCTTCACGCCGGTCAGCAGCGGACCGGTGCCGCCGCCGGAGAAGGCGACGGTGACCGAGGCGGCCTTCGGCCGGACCGAGCCGTCGGCCGAGACCTGCAGCGTCGGATCGGTGGCCACCCAGGCGCCGCCGCGCAGCACGCGGACCGGGGTCCCGTAGTGGCGCACCGAGAAGGTGCCGTCCGGGTTGGCCCAGGTGTCCGACAACTCGGTGCGGGCGTTGACGAGTTCGGCGGGGGCGCCGGTCGACCTGGCCTGCTGGAGGGCCTTCTCCTCGGGGCTGACCGAGCCGTCGTCCGGGGAGGTGGTGCCGGCGACGGCCGGAGCGGCCGGCAGCGCCCGGGCGGCGGTGGGCGGCACGACGGCGAGGCCGACCGCGAGCCCCCCCGCCAGTGCCAGGGCTATCGCCCCGTTCGGCCGCAAGCCTCTGCGGCCGTTGTAGGAAAGGTTGGTCACGCTGATTCCTTCGGGATGGGTTTCCTTGCACGAAGCGGTAGGACTCTATACCGGCCGGTCAACCCCCCTCCGGCACGGTTTTTCCGACCGGTCGTGAGAGTGACTTCCCCTCATGAATCGGTATTCGGACGAACGTTGAGTGGCATTCAGCCGTAATTCGCGCGATGGCGATCATTGGCCGCACAACCGGACATATTGCCCGGATTTGCAGGTGGACGTGGCAAAGGATGTGCCCGGGCCCCCTTGCTAGCCTTCCCCGGCTTCATTCAGAATCTTCGGAGGGGACCGGAGTGAGACATTCCGTTGTTCGCTGGTTGGCGACGGCCGTCGCCGCCACGGCATTGCTGGGGGCGCTGCCGGGTTCGGCCGTCGCTGCGGGTTCCCGCAGCACACGGCCTGACCTGCCGGCCTTGCAGGACGTCAAGCCGGTGCCGGTCGCGCCGGTGCGGTTCGGCGAGGAGAAGCGGCCGAACCAGGCCGCGGCGACCGAGGGGCCGGTGCCCGCGGCCGTCTGGCCGGGATCCGGCCGCATTTCCGCGCGGGTGCGCGGCGCGGCCGACAAATCGCCGGGAACGAAAGCGAATTCACTGCGCAAGCAGTCCGACGACGTACCGGCCGAACGGCTCGGCGTCACGGTCGCCGACCGGGAGAAGGCCCGGGCGGCGGGGATCGACGGCGTCCTGTTCTCGGTGGCCGGTCCCGGATCGGGCACGGCGGAGAAGGTCGACGTTTCCGTCGATTACTCCTCCTTCGCCAAGACGTACGGCGGCGACTGGGCGTCCCGCCTCACCCTGGTGCGGCTTCCCGGCTGTGTGCTGACCACCCCGGAGAACGCCGAGTGCCGGACGCCGGAACCGCTGGCGTCGGTCAACGAGCCCGTGAAGGGCACCGTTTCGGCCTCCGTGGAGGCGGCGTCCCGGCCGGCCGCCGAGGCCGCCGCGGCCAAGAGCGCCCCGCTCGCCGCCCCGGCCGCGGCCGGCGCCGGTGCGCCGATGGTGCTCGCGGCCACCGCCGCGGCCTCGGGCCCGTCCGGCGACTACCGGGCGACCTCGCTCCAGCCGTCCGGCGCCTGGACGGCCGGCGGCTCCACCGGGAGCTTCGACTGGTCCTACCCGATCAGCGTGCCCTCGGTGCCGGGCGCGCTCCAGCCCACCGTGGCGCTCGGGTACTCCTCGTCCTCGGTGGACGGCCGCACCTCGGCCTCCAACAACCAGCCCGGCTGGCTCGGTGACGGCTGGTCCTACGAGCCCGGCTTCGTCGAGCGCCGCTACAAGGGCTGCAACGACGACCAGTCCGGCGGCACCAACACCGCCAAGGTCGGCGACCTGTGCTGGTACAACGACAACGCGGTGCTCTCCCTCGGGGACAAGCACACCGAGCTGGTCTACGAGGCCGGCAAGGGCTGGCACCCGGCGACCGACTCGGGCGAGAGGGTCGAGCGGCTCACCGGCGCGACCAACGGCGACAACGACGGTGAGTACTGGAAGATCACCACGGTCGACGGCACCCAGTACTTCTTCGGCCTGAACCGGCTGCCCGGGTACACCGCCGGCGCGGCCGAGACGAAGTCGGCGTGGACGGTGCCGGTGTTCGGCAACCAGTCCGGCGAGCCCTGCTACAACGCCTCCTTCGCGGGCGCCTGGTGCCAGCAGGCCTGGCGCTGGCAGCTGGACTACGTGGTCGACCCGCGCGGCAACGCGATGGCGTACTACTGGAACACCGAGTCCAACAACTACGCCCGCAACTGGAGTTCGACCACCGGCAAGGGCACCGCGACGCCGTATGTGCGCGGCGGCTGGCTGGACCGGGTCGAGTACGGCCTGCGCTCCGACACCGTCTACAGCGCCAAGCCGGCGGGCGTGGTCAAGTTCGACGTCGACGAGCGCTGCCTGGCGAACTGCGGCACCTTCGACGAGGCCAACGCCAGGAACTGGCCCGACGTCCCGTTCGACCAGTACTGCGCCGACGGCGCGGACTGCAAGACCAACGCCTCGCCGACCTTCTGGTCCCGCAAGCGGCTGACCGCGATCAGTACCAAGGTGCTGACCGGCGGCACCCACCAGGACATCGACACCTGGAACCTGGTGCAGAGCTTCCCGCCCTCGGGCGACGGCATCTCCACCCCGATGTGGCTGGCCTCGGTCGCCCGCACGGGTAGGAGCAACGGCAGCACCACGCTCCCGGCGGTCACGTTCGCGGGTGAGCAGATGGCCAACCGGGTGGACAGGACCGGTGACGGGCTGGCCCCGTTCGTCCGGCTGCGCCTGAACCAGGTCACCACCGAGACCGGCGGCACCATCGGGGCGTACTACTCCGAGCAGGACTGCACCCCGACCACCCTGCCGCCCTCGGACGGCGGCAACACCACCCGCTGCTACCCGGTGAAGTGGGCGGCCGAGGGCACCACCGCCAAGCTCGACTGGTTCAACACCTACGTGGTCACCAAGGTCGTCGAGGGTGACAACGTCGTGGAGAGCCCGGACAAGGTCACCGAGTACTCCTACCTGGACGGCGCCGCCTGGGCGAAGAACGAGGACGAGTTCACCAAGGCCGAGGACCGCGTCCACTCCGTGTTCCGCGGCTACGGCCGGGTGCAGACCCGTACCGGCGCCGGGTACGACGCCCGGACCCTCACCGAGACCCGCTACTTCCGGGGCATCGACGGGGCCCAGGTCGCCGACTCCACCGGCGCGGTGGCCACCGACCGCCCGCAGTTCGCCGGACAGGCGCGCGAGAAGAGCACCTACAACGGCGACGGCGGCGCACTGGTCTCCGCCACCTCCTACACGCCCTGGCGCTCCCCCGCGGCGAGCGCGACCCGCGCCAGGACCGGCCTGCCCGCCCTGGAGGCGTACTCCACCGGGGTGGAGAAGGAGCGCACCCGCACCGCGGTGAGCGGCGGCGAGCGCGTCACCTCGCTGTCCCGGACCTTCGACGGGTACGGCATGGTCAGCACCGTCTCCGACCTCGGCGACGAGGCGAACGGCAACGACGACACCTGCGCCACGACGACGTACGTCCGCAACACCGCGGCCTGGCTGCTCGACCGGGTCGCCCGGGTCGAGACCGTCGCCGCGGCGTGCGGCGGCGCCGTCAGCCGCCCGGCGGACGTCATCTCCGACCAGCAGACCCTGTACGACGGCGCGACCGCGCTCGACACCGCGCCCGCCAAGGGCCTGGTGACCGAGACCCGGGCGATCAACGGGGCGGGCACCGGCTACGACACCGTCTCCCGCAGCGGCTACGACGCCTACGGCCGGGTGGTGTCGTCCTTCGACGCCTACGGCAAGCAGACCACCACCGCCTACACCCCGGCGGCGGGCGAGGTGCCCACCCAGACCGTGGTCACCAACCCGCTCGGCCACACCACCACCGCCACCCTGGACCGCCGGGGCCAGGAGGTGGCCGTTGCCGACGCCAACAACAAGGTCACCGCCAGCGCGTTCGACGCCCTGGGCCGGGTCACCAAGGTGTGGCTGCCGACCCGCTCGGCGACCGCCTACCCCGACTCGCCCAACTACTCGTACGGCTACCAGGTCCGCAACGACGGGGTGAACGTCATCACCACCGCCACCCTCCAGCACGACTCCACCTACCTCACCCGGTACGTGCTGATGGACGGCCTGCTGCGCACCCGGCAGACCCAGGAGCCGGCGCCGAGCGGGCCGGGCCGCCTGGTCTCCGAGGTGTTCTACGACACCCGGGGCCTGGCCTGGCGCGACTCGGGCAAGTTCTACGCCGACGGCGCCGCCGAGGGCGTCCTGGTGCTCGGCCAGGAGCTGAAGTACCCGGCCTCCACCGACACCCTCTACGACGGCGCGGCCCGGCCGACCGCCGTCGTCAGCAAGAGGTTCGGCGACGAGACCAAGCGGACCACGACCACCTACCTGGGCGACGCGACCACGGTCGTCCCGCCGCAGGGCGCCGTGGCCACCACCACCTACACCGACGGCCGCGGCCGCAAGACGGAGGTCAAGGAGTACACCGACGCCGCCCGCACCACCTCGCAGTCGGTGAAGTACGCCTACGACAAGCGCGGCCGGCTGGCCGAGGTCAGCGACCCGGCGGGCAACAAGTGGACCACCGGCTACGACGTGCGCGGCCGCGCGGTGCAGACCGACGACCCCGACAAGGGGCGGACGACCACCGTCTACGACGCGGGCGACCGGCCGGTGGAGACCACCGACGCGCGCAACACCACCCTGCACACCGACTACGACGCGCTCGGTCGGCGCACCGCGCTCAAGCAGGGCGCGACCGCGCTCTCCGAGTGGGTCTACGACACGGTGGCCAAGGGCCGGCTGTCGAAGACCGTCCGGCACGCCGACGGCGCGGACTACGTGGTGGAGGTCACGGCCTACAACAGCCTGTACAAGCCGACCGCCAACCAGATCACCGTCCCCGCCACCGAGGGCGCCCTGGCCGGCACCTACAAGTGGACCACCTCCTACAACGCCAACACCGGCCAGGTGATGTGGACCCAGCAGCCCGCCGCCGGCGGACTGCCGCTGGAGCGGGTCACCAACGCCTACACCCCGACCACGGGCCTGGCCGCGACCGTCTACGCCGGCAGCGACCCGATCCTCGCGTCGGCCGGCTACGACCACTACGGGCGCACCACCCGCGAGGAGTTCGGCGCGTTCGGCAAGCAGCTCTGGGCCTCGTACGAGTACGACGAGCACACCGGGGCACTGACCCGGGCGGTCACCGACCGGGAGACCGCCCCGCAGCGGATCGACGACACCGGCTACAGCTACGACCCGGCCGGGAACGTCACCGGGATCACCACCAGCAGCGGGCAGGACGCCGCCCGCGTCACCGACCGGCAGTGCTTCACGCTGGACGGGCTGCGGCGGATCACCGAGGCCTGGACCGCCCGGGACGCCTGCACCGCCGGCCCGCAGGGCAACGTGGCGGGGCCGGACGCCTACTGGACGTCCTACACCTTCGACGCGCTGGGCAACCGCAGGACGGAGGTGCGGCACGACAGCACCGCCGGTGACGTCAGCAGGACGTACACCACCCCGGCGGCGGGTGCGGCCCGTCCGCACGCGCTGACCTCGGTCTCCGAGACCGGGCCGGGCGGCACCAGGACCGACCAGTACGGCTACGACGCGGCCGGCAACACCACCTCCCGGCCGACCGCGAACGGGTCGCAGGCCCTGGAGTGGGACGCCGAGGGCCACCTGGCCAAGGTCACCCAGGGCGTGGCCGTCAGCAGCTACCTGTACGACGCCGAGGGCGCCCGGTTCATCCGCCGCGACTCCACCGGCACCACGCTCTACCTCCCGGGCGGCAACGAACTGCTGCTCCCGAAGAGCGGCCCGGTGGTGGGCACCCGCTACTACTCCGTCGGCTCCAAGACGGTCGCGGTGCGGACCGGGGGCGCGCTCACCTTCCTGCTGGCGGACCGTCAGGGGACGGCCACCGTCCAGGTGGACGCGCAGACCCAGGCGGTGACACGGCGCAGGACCACCGTGTTCGGCGGCCCGCGCGGCCCGCAGGCCGCGGCCTGGGCCGGACAGCGGACCTTCGTCGGCGGCACCCAGGACGCCGACACCGGCCTGACCCACATCGGGGCGCGCGAGTACGACCCGGCCACCGGGCGGTTCATCAGCGTCGACCCGCTGCTGACCACCGAGGACACCCAGCAGCTGCACGCCTACGCGTACGGCAACAACAACCCCGTCACCTTCAGCGACCCGACGGGCAAGAAGATGTGCGCGGACAGCTGCGCGTCGGGTGAGGCCTGGGTCAGTTCGAACGGCACCTACCACGAGGCGACCGCGCCGGCCCCGTCGGCGCCCTCGTCGTCCGGGGGCTCGGAGGCCGCCCGCGTCGCGGCCGACACCGCGAGCGCCTACACGTTCTCCTACACGGAGAACGCCAACCGCCGCCGCAACCAGTACCGGGCCGCCGACCGGCTGGCCAGGGACACCGCGCAGGAGATGCGCTCGGCCTACGGCGACCGGGCGGCCGCCCAGTGGGTGGTCGACGAGCGCAACGCGCTGCGCAGCCACTACCGGACCCCGTTCGAGGACTGGTACCTGCCGCGCAAGCGCGGGGAGCGGGACTTCCCCACCTACGACTCGCTGCGTCAGCGCAAGTCGGACGTCGAGATCATCGAGAGCGCGGGGAAGACCAACCCCCGGGCGAACCAGTTGGCCAAGGTGTCCAAGATCGGCGGACGGGTCATGCTCGGCGTCGACATCGGCCTCGGGGTCTACGAGGTCGCGACGGCCCCCGAGGGCCAGAAGGTCCGCACCGCGGCCAGGGAAGCGGGCGGCATCGGCGGAGCCCTCGCCGGGGCCAAGGGCGGTGCCGTGGTCGGCGCGGCCATTGGTAGCTTCTTCCCCGGCCCCGGTACGGCCATCGGGGCCGTCGCGGGCGGCGTCATCGGCGCTGCGGCCGGAAGCTACGTCGGCCGCAAGCTCGGCGGCTGGGTGGGAGGACTGTTCAAGTGACGGAGCCGATGCGGGGCACGGCCCCGACGGTGGTGCTCCGGGAGGGCGACGACCTGGTGGTCGCCGAGCTGCGGGAAGGCCCGCTCGTCCGGCGGTCCCGGATCCCGGGGTGCCAGATCCGTGGGCTCCGGGTGTTCCCGGTGCGGATCGTCCGCCACGACCGCGGGGTCTCCGTGGTCGCGGCGTCCGCCGACGGCGGCGCCCCCGTGCACGTCGCGGACGGCACGGGCGGGGAGTTCACCACCCTCCCGGCCTCACCGGCCACCGATCCCCAGCCGGGCCAGTACCACGTGCTGCGCGACGGCACGACCGTGCTGGTCGTGGCGGGGGACCGGTCGACGGCCCTCGGCAGCGTGAGCCGGGTGTACCGGCTGCCCTGGGGGGCGACGGAATGGGAGGAGGCGGCGCTCCCGGAGCAGTACCTGGTCCGGAGCGCCACCAGCACCCCGGAGGAGCCGCTGGTGCTGGTCGGCGGCAGGCTGTCGCCGCCGGACCGCTCGGGCGAGCCCGGACGGCGGCCCGTGCTGCTCACCCCGGCGCCCGCCGGGGACGGGTGGCGCGAGCTGGACTTCACCGGGTGGGGCCGGCCGTCGGTCGGCCTGCGGCTCAGGCTCGGCGGGGCGATGGCCGATCCGCGCTCCGGTGCGCTCGACACGGCGGCCGGCACGGCGGGCCTCTGGTGCGCGGCGACGGAGTTCGGCGACTGGTGGGAGCACAGTCTGCTCTACGGGGCCGACGCGGACGCGCGGTCGTGGTCGTTCCTGCGGCTCTCGAACGACGGCCTGGCGGGGCGTCCCTCGGTCACGGCGGACGGTGTGACGGCCGTGTCGGCCGCCGGGCGGCTGCTGCGCTACGCGCGGGGGACCCACCGGTGGACGTCCTCGGACCTGCGTCCGGTGCTGCGCGGGCTGTTTCCCGCCGCCCCCGGGGTCGTCGTCACCGACACGGCCGTGGCGGCGGACCGGCTGCTGCTCGCGGTCGGCCCCTCCGGTGCGGAACTGCCCAGGGCCCGGCTCGTCTGCTCGCTCCCGCTGGACGGGACGGCCGTCGAGACGCTGTACGACGCGGCGGATCCGGACCGCGAGGTGCTCGCCCTGATGGCCTGACACCCGCGTGGTCCAGGGTCCCGCCCCTCCGTCCGGAGGGGCGGGACCCTTTTGCGTTCGTGAGTCTTGTTTTCGAACCATGCCTGCGTGGACTGGGCGCCGAGCTGGTTGGAAAAGCGAACTGACCGGCATTCGGAGGCCGTCCAATGGAGCACTTCCCCGGCCGGATCCGGGTGGTCGCCCACAAGACGGTCGCGGTGGCCGCCGGACTCGGCGTCATGGGGCTGCACCGCAACGTCATACCTCGACGACCGGCGGCGGTTCATGGACACCGTGCTGCGCCCGCTCCAGGAGAAGCCCGAGACCCTCTACGTGCTGCCCGGCTCACGGGCCGAGGAGTACGCCGAGCGCCGCTTCCCGCACAAGCCGGCGCAGGAGGTCGGCGGCGGGTGGAGCGCCCCGGCGCCCGGAGCGGGACGGGCGGGACGGGCGGACGGAGCGGGTTCCGGCAGGCGATAACCTGGGGTGCCCGGAGGCGGGCGGACCGACTCCAGAGGAAAGACGCGTGGCGCACGACAGGCAGGACCCGGCCCTGATCGGACGGCAGCGGGAGACCGGGGTGCTGGCCGGCGCCCTGGACCGGGCCCAGGACGGCACCGGCGGCGCCACCGTCCTGCTGCGCGGCGAGGCGGGCGTCGGCAAGAGCACCCTGCTCGCCTGGACGGAGCGCACCGCGCGCGAGCGCGGCTTCACCGTGCTGCGCGCCGTCGGCGCCGAGGCCGAGACCGACCTCGCGTTCGGCGCCCTGCACCAGGCCCTCTGGTCGCCGTGCCAGCGCTCCGACGCGCTCTCCGCCCACCAGCGGGACGCCCTGGAGAGCGCGTTCGGCGTCCGCTCCGGCACCCCCAGCGGCTTCGCCGTCGGCGCCGCCGCGCTCGCCCTGCTCGACGACGCGATGCGCACCGCCCCGGTCCTGCTGGTCCTGGACGACCTGCACTGGATCGACTCCTCCAGCGCCACCGTCTTCGGCTTCCTGCACCGGCGCTGCGCCGAACTGCCGCTGGTGATCGTCGGCGCCACCCGCCCGGACGGCCAGGCCGCCCAGGCCTGGGCCACCGAGCCCGTCGACGTCCGGGCGCTGCCCCGGGCGGACGCCGCCGCGCTGCTCGGCAGCCGCTTCCCCGAGCTGGCCGACAGCACCCGCGACCGGGTGCTCGTCGAGGCGGACGGCAACCCGCTCGCCCTGGTGGAACTGCCCCGCCAGCTCGCCGCCGCCCAGCAGCGCGGGGTCGCCCCGCTGCCCGAGCGGCTGCCGCTGGGGCGCCGGCTGGAGCGGATGTTCGCCGAGCGGCTGGACGCGACGACCCCGGAGGCCGGGCGGCTGCTGCTGCTCGGAGCCCTGGCCGCCGGGCCGGACCTCAGCAGCGGCAGCTGGCTGCGCGCCGTCCCGGACGGCAGCGTGCGGGAGACCCTGGAGCGGGTCGAGGCGGACGGCCTGGCCCGGCTGGACGCCGCCGGGCAGCTGGTCTTCCGCCACCCGCTGGCCCGCACCGCCGTGGTCGCGGCGGCCTCCGACGCCGCGCTGCGCGAGGCCCACCAGGCCCTGGCCGACACCCTCGCGCCGGGCGACCCCCGGCGGCTGGCCCACGAGGCCGCCGCCGCGCTGCTGCCGGACGGCGACCTCGCGCGGCGGCTGGAGACGGCCGGCCGCGACCTCGCCCGGCGCGGCGGCGGCGCCGAGGGCGCGCTGCTGGTCGAACGCGCCGCCGTGCTCAGCCCCGACTCCTGCGACCGCGTCCGCCGGCTCACCGCGGCCGCCGTGATGGCGGCCCACGGCGGGCAGCTGCGCCACACCGCCGCCCTGGTGGAGGAGCTCAGGACCGCGACCGTCCCGTCGGACGCCGCGCCGCTGTTCGCCTACGCGGTGGTCTACGCCGACCAGAGCCACCACGTCGACTTCGCCTCCTCGGCCGCCCTGCTGCCGACCGCCCTGGACACCCTGGCCGCCCCGGGCGCCGGCACCTCCGGCGGGCTGGTCGAACAGGTCTTCTTCAAACTGCTGCTGGCCGCCACCTACACCGACGACCCCTGGGCGTGGCAGGCCCTGCAACGGCACCGGAACGCCGTCTCCGAGGTGGGCCGGCTCTGCCTGCGCGCCTGGACGGAGCCGGGCCCCGGCGTCGCCGACGCGCTGCGCGCGGTGGCCGCGGGCATGACCGAGGAGCAGGAGGCCGGTTCGGCCTGGCTGCTGCTCTGGACCAACTCGGCCCTCGACTGCCCCGAGATCGACCTGTGGCGGCGCTTCACCGGGCTGCACGGCTACGCCAGCGAGGGCTCGGTGGCGAAGGCCAAGAGCCACCAGGACTTCCTGCTCGGCGACTGGGACCGGGCCGAGGACTGCCTGCGCGAGGCGGAGATCGCCGACGAGCTCGGCTACCACACCAACGCCCTGCTGTTCCGCCAGTACCACGCCGCCTTCCTGGCCGGCCGCGGCGACGAGGCCGGGCTGGAGGCGGTCGACCGGGCCGTGCGGCCGACCGCCACCCGGGCCCGGATGCGCTCGGTGCTCGACCGGCTGACCCACCTGCGCGGGCTGGCGGCGCTCGCCCACCAGCGCCCCGAGGAGGCGTACGCGCACCTCCGCGAACTCCTCGTGCCGGGGCGGCTGCCCGGCGGCCGGCCCTGGCGCCACGCGCTGGTGTTCGACCTGGTCGCCGCCGCCGTGCAGGCCGGCCGCCGGGAGGAGGCGCTGGCCCACCTCGCGGCCGCCCGGACGGCCCGGACCGCGGAGCTCTCCGGGCGGCACGCCTTCCTGGTCGCGGCCGCCGCCGCGGTGGCCGCCGAGGACGACGGCGCCGACGACGCCTTCCGCGCCGCCGCCGGGCTGCCGGGCGCCGAGCGGTGGGCCTTCGACCTCGCCCGGCTGCGGCTCGCCCACGGCTCCTGGCTGCGCCGTCGCCACCGCCCGGGGGCCCGCGAGGTGCTGCGCGCGGCCCACCACGTCTTCCGCCGGCTGAAGGCCGGGCCCTGGGCGGCGCAGTGCGAGGAGGAGCTGCGGGCCGCGGGCGACGCGCTGGTCCCGCCGCAGCGCGGACCGGCCGAGGCGCCGGCCGTCCCGACCCTGCTGACCGGCCAGGAGCTGCGGATCGCCCGGCTGGCCGCGACCGGCCTCACCAACAAGGAGATCGGCCAACGCCTCCAGCTGTCGCCGCGCACGGTCGCCGCGCACCTCTACAAGATCTTCCCCAAGCTCGGCATCACCTCGCGGGCCGCGCTCGCCCACGCGCTGGGGCGGTCGGGCGCCCGCTGACCCGCCGTCGCCGCCGCCCCCGCCAGGAGGGCAGTCAGATGACCTAACCCACCGCTTGCCCCAACGGGCAGGCTGAAGGGGCAGGGCTTCGACGGAAGGGCGGTCAGATGGGCGTACGGGTGTCGACCGCGGCGGTCCCGGACGGCGAGAAGGCGGCGTACCTGGGCGGAGCGGTGTCGCGGACGCTGGTGCCGCTCGAACTGCACCCGCTCGGCGGGCGGCCCTTCGACGGGCAGCTGGTCTCGCACCGGCTCGGCCACGTGCGGGTCTCCACGCTGGAGGCGGACGCCGCCCGGTTCTCCCGCACGGCGGCGCTGATCGCCCGGGCCCCGCGCAGCGAGCCGCAGGTCGGGGTCGGCGTCCAGGTGTCCGGCCGGGCCGTGCTGCGGCAGGACGGGCGCCGGGCGGAGGTGCCGGCCGGCGGGCTCGTGCTGTACGACACGGCGCGCCCCTACGCCTTCGACTACCCCGAGCGCTTCCGCACCCATCTGTTCCACCTGCCGCGCCGCCTGCTGGGCGTGCCGGAGCAGGACCTGCGGCAGGCCTCGGCGACGGCCGTCGGCCCCGCGGACGGCTGCGGACCGGTGCTGCTGCCGTTCCTCGACGGCCTCGCCGCCTCCGCGCACTCCTACCCCGCGCCGGTCGGGGACCGGCTGGCCGGAAGCCTCGCCGACCTGCTCAGCGCGCTGATCGCCCAGCTCACCCTGGACCGGACCGCGGAGGAGCCGGACACCCCCAACGCGCAGCTGGTCCGCGGGGTGCGGCGGTACATCGACCGGCACCTGGGCGATCCCGGCCTCGCGCCCGAGCGGATCGCGCAGGCGCACCACATCTCCGTCCGGTACCTGCACCGGCTGTTCGAGGGCGAAGGGGTGACGGTGGGCAAGCTGATCCAGCAGCGCCGCCTGGAGGCCTGCGCCCGCGAGCTGGCCCGGCGCGGCGGCACGGCGCCGACGGTGTCGGCGGTCGCCCAGCGGTGGGGGTTCGTCAACCCGGCCCACTTCAGCCGGGCCTTCCGCGCCGCCTACGGCGTGCCGCCGCGCGAATGGCGCGCCGGGCACGGGCCGGGCGCGGACGTGACCGGCTGACGGGCCGGCGCGCCCACCGGATCCGGGCCCCGGGCCGCCGGGCAGCGCCGCAGCGCACCACCGATCGAAGCCAGGAGCGAAGAGTTGTCCGACCCCATCCCCCTTCCCGACCGCGGACCGGTGCTCGACCGGGCGCTCCAGGAGTTCCTGGCCGCCCGGGCGGCCGGGGCCGCGGCGGAACCGCCGGACCTCCTCGCGCTGCTGCCCGCCGACGACGCGCCCGGCGGTGGTCCTGACGACGGTTCCGGCGCCGGTCCTGACGCCGGTCCTGACGGTGGTCCTGACGGCGGGTGCGACCCGGACGATCCCTACGGCACCACCACGGAGTGGCTCGCGCTGCCCTGCGGTCCCACCGGCCGGGTGGCCGTCCAGGTGACCAGGCCGGCCGGCGCCGCCGAGCCGTGCCCCGTGGTGCTGTTCCTGCCCGGCCTCGGCTGGTCGCCCGGCGACGCCGCCGGCCACCGCCGGCTGGTCCGGGAGTTCGCCCTGGGCGCCGACGCCGCCGTGGTGTACGTCGACTACGCGCGGTCGCCCGGCGCGCGCTACCCGGTGGCCCTGGAGCAGTGCTACGCCGTGGCCCGGTGGATCCAGGCGCACGGCGGGGAGATCGGGCTGGCGGGGGAGCGCCTGGCCGCCGTCGGCGACTCGGCGGGGGCCAACCTGGTGGCGGCCGTGACGCTGCTGGCCCGCGAGCGCGGGGACGTCCGGCTGGTCCAGCAGGTGCTGGTCTGCCCGGTGACGGACGCGGACTTCGACACCCCGTCCTACCACCGCTTCGCCACCGGGTACTTCCTGCACCGCGACCACATGCGCCGGTACTGGGACCACTACCTGCCGGACGAGCGGCGGCGCGGGGAGGCGACCGCCGCGCCGCTGCGGGCCACCCTGGAGCAGCTGGCCGGGCTGCCCCCGGCGCTGGTGGTCACCGCCGAGGCGGATGTGCTGCGCGACGAGGGCGAGGCCTACGCGGCCCGGCTGCGGGCGGCCGGGGTGCCGGTGGTGGCGACCCGCTACCAGGGCACCGTGCACGGCTTCCTGCTGCTGGACGCGCGCTGCCCGACCGGCACCGCGCGGGCCGCGCTGATCCAGGTCGTCGACACCGTGCACGTCGCCCTGCACCGCCGTCCCTGGTAGCGCCGCCCCGCGGTACGGGCGGGCGCGGGGGGAGGAGCCGCCCCCGCGCCCGCCGGTCCGAGGGCGCCGCTGCCGCTGCCGCTCAGGCCGGCGGCGGCGCCCAGTGGGCGTCCGGGGCCGAGAGCCGGCGGGCGGTCGCGGCGGTGACCAGCAGCAGCAGCGCGGCCAGGGCCAGCGCGGCGGCGAGCTGGCCGCGCAGGACCAGCACCGCCCCCACGAGGCCGCCGAGCAGCATCGCGAGCGCCGACAGGATCCGGCGGCCCGGCCGGGGCCCCGCGCCCCCGGCCGCCGGGGAGTCGGCGGCCAGGCCGGTCAGCGTGAGGGTGAGCACGGTGGTGGTGAGGTCGGGCACGCCGAGCCGGCGGGCCACCGCGTTCTGCAGGCCCATGCCCAGGCCGAGCAGGACGATCAGCGGGTACTGGACGCCGCCGCCCCCGGCGGCCGCGGCGACGACGGCCGCCGCGGCCGTGAGGACGGCCTGGATCCCGCCGGCCAGGGCCAGCAGCCGCCCGCGGTGGGCCGCCGTCGGCCCGGCCAGCCGCCCGCCGGCCAGCGCGCCGGCCAGGAACGCCCCCAGCGAGACGAGCGAGGCGGGGGCGGACAGGCCCGGGGCGCCCGCGAGGGCGAACCCCAGGAAGACCACGTTGCCGGTCATGTTCGCCACGAACACGTGCCCGAGGCCGAGGTAGCTCACCGCGTCGACCACCCCGGTGGTGACCGTCAGCAGCAGCATCAGCGGCGGCAGCGGCCCGTGCCGGTCGGTGCGGAGCGGGGCGAGCGTCCGCAGCGCGTCAGTCAGCAGCGCGCGCACCGGCCGGCGCTCCCGCGATCGGGTCCGTACGGTGCAGGACGGCCCGCGTGAGCAGCCCGCTGACCGGGCCGGACACCGCGGCGGCGAGCACCAGCCAGAGCGGCCAGGAGGTCAGGCCGACGGCGTGGTCGACGGAGAAGCGGCCCGCGCCGGTGAGGGCGAGCGAGCCCGTGACCACCACCAGCACCAGCGGGTACTCGTAGCCGTCGTTCTGCACCCAGAGCCCGTGCGGCACCTTGACGGTGATCGCCACCGTCATCACGCCCATGGCGACCATGGCGGCCAGCGGGGTGAGCGCGCCCAGGGCCAGGAACAGGCCCGAGCCGATCTGCCCGGCGCCCGCGGCGAGCGCGGTGAGCGTCCCGCCCCGGAACCCGTCGTGCCGGAACTCCGCCGTTCCGCCGGTGAGGCCGCCGCCGCCGAGGCGGTGGCTCACCTTCTGTACGCCGTGGCCGGCGATGAGCAGGCCCACCACCACCCGGATGATCAGCAGTCCGGTATCCATCGTGTCCTGTTTCCTGTTCCTGTCGTCCTGGTTGCCCGCGGTGCGGGCTGGTGCGGGCCTGGTGCGGTCCGGTGCGGTGGAAGGGGTGTCAGAGGACGAAGCACGGGTCGAACGGCAGCTCCCGCTCGACGGTCCGACCGCGGGAGACGCGCCAGGCGCGCTGCAGCTCGGACTCGGCGACGACCTCGCCGAGCAGCTCCGCCTGCCGGGCGCCGGTGGACCGGTAGCCGCCGAAGCGGGCGACCGGGCTCCACGCCGGGCTGACCGGCGGGAGCTCCTCGTCCAGGCCCTCGTACTCGGCCGCGGCGTGCACGATCCGGCCGCCGACGACGGTCAGCACGGACTCGATGTGCGGGATCTCCTGCTCGGGCACGGTGAAGAAGTCGTCGGACAGCACCGCCAGGTCGCCGTAGCAGCCGGGCCGCAGCACGCCCTTGACGTCCTGCTCGCCGGTGAGGGCGGCGCCCGCCGCGGTGTACATCGCGAGCGCGGTGGTCCGGTCCACCCGGTTCTGCGGCGGGCGCATCGCCAGGCCGCCGACCGTGCGGCCGGAGACCAGCCAGTGCAGGGCGACCCACGGGTTGTAGGAGGAGACCCGGGTGGCGTCGGTGCCGGCGGCCACGGTCAGGCCGCGGTCCAGCATCGCGCGGATCGGCGGGGCCTCGGCGGCGGCGCCGGCGCCGTAGCGGCGGGTGAACGCCTCGCCCTGGAAGGAGAGGCGGTTCTGCACGGAGAGCGCGCCGCCGAGCCGGGCGATCCGGTCCAGGCTCTCCCCGGAGACGGTCTCGGCGTGGTCGAACAGCCAGCGGTTGCCCTGCGGGAAGAGGCCCTCGGCGGCGAGCTTCTCGAAGACGGCGAGGTCGCGCCGGATCGTCTCGTCGTACGTGGCGTGCAGCCGGAAGCCCCAGCCGTTCTCCATGAGCAGCCGGACAGCCTTCTCGAACTCGGCCTCGTAGGCGCCGAGTTCGGGGCGCGGTTCGGCGAAGTTCTCGAAGTCGGCGGCGGCCCAGGTGAGGTTCTCGCCGGCGCCGTTGAGCCGCAGCCACGCGTCGCCGTCCTCCGGGCGGACCGTCTCGATCCAGCGCTTGAGGTCGTCCAGCTCCTGCCCGCCGGTCTGCGGGAACAGGTGGTAGGCGATGCGCAGCGAGAGCAGGCCCTCCCGGGCGAGCTCGGTGACCGTCGCGTAGTTCTCCGGGAAGTTCTGGAAGCCGCCGGCGGCGTCGATCGCGGAGGTCAGGCCGAAGCGGTTCAGCTCGCGCAGGAAGTGCCGGGTGGAGGACTTGCGGTCCTCCGGCGGCAGCGCGGGGGCCTTGGCGAGGGTGGAGTAGAGGACCAGCGCGCTGGGGGCGGCCAGCAGCATGCCGTTGGGCTCGCCGCTGCGGCCCCGGACGATCTGGCCGCCCTTCGGGTCGGGGGTGGCCGCGTCGTAGCCGACGGCCTTCAGCGCGGCGCGGTTGAGGATCGCCGACTGGTAGAGGTGGAGGACGAACACCGGGGTGTCCGGCGCGGCCTCGTTGAGTTCGGCGGGCGTCGGCAGCCGGCGCTCGGCGAACTGCTCGGCCGACCAGCCGCCGACCACGCGCACCCACTGGCCCGCGGGCGTGCGGGCGGCCTGCTCGCGCAGCATCGCCAGCGCCTCGCGGAGCGAGCGCACGCCGTCCCAGCGCAGCTCCAGGACGTAGCTGAGGCCGCCCCGGATGACGTGCAGGTGCGCGTCGTTGAGGCCGGGCACGACGCGCCGGCCGAGCGCGTCCACCACGGTGGTGGACGGGCCGACGAACGGGGCGACGTCGGCGTCGTCCCCGACGGCGGTGATCACGCCGTCCTTGATCGCGAGGGCGCCGGCCTGCGGGCGGCGGGCGTCCCCGGTGTGGATCTTCGCGTTGCGGACGACGACGTCGGCGACGTCTCCGGCGACATCGTCCCCCGTGCGGGGGGTGATCCCGCCGACCGGCATGACAGACACCTCGAAAGCCTCCTGGGCTGGGTTCGACCGCCGCCCGGCACGGGTGGCGGAGAGCGCGCCGGCGGTCGAACGGGCCCGGAGAACGGGCCCGTTCCTCCACCGACGCCCCGACGGTAGGCCGGGGGCCCGGCGCCGAATCGGCCCACAGCGCACCGGCACCGGCCCGCCAGCGCACCCCCGTCGACGGCGCCCGGCCGGGGACGGCGAAAGCCCCGGCCGGGCACGGCGAAAGCCCCGGCCCCCTCCGTCGGGGCGGGACGGAGGAGGCCGGGGCAGCGGTCGTCCGGACGGCGTCCGGAGGTCGGCCTCAGCCGGGGCGGACGGGGGTGCGGGGCGCGGCCCGGCGCTGGGCGGGGACCACGGCGACGGCCGGGCGCAGCGGCCGCAGGGCGAGCACGGCGCGGGCGATGGCGTCGGAGTCGCCCAGGATCACCGAGTTGACGCCCGGGCGGATGCCGGCCGCGGTGACCCAGTGCACGGACTCGGTGGGGATCCCGTAGGCGAAGCGGCGCGGGTGCGCCCGCCCCGCCCGGTCCAGCAGCCGGGACGGGCGCTCGGTGACCGCCAGCCCGCCCGTCTCGTAGCCGGGTCCGGCGGCGTCGGGGATCCGGTAGGCGCCGGCCTGGCCGTCGTCGACCAGCCCGCGCAGCAGCCGGTCGCCGGTGCGCCGCAGGTCGGGCTCGGGCAGCCGGGCCTCGACGAGGACGGCGGCGCGCACCGGCGGTGCGTCGATCGCGGGCGAGTGGGCGGTGAAGGCGGGCCGGTCGCCGCGCGGGTCGAGGGCGATCCGGACGTCCGGGCCGAGCAGGTCGACCACCCCGGCCTCGACCAGGGCGCGCAGTTCGTCGATCCGGGAGGCCGGCGGGCCGATGGACAGGAAGGCGTTCAGCGGGGTGTACCAGGACTCCAGGTCGTCGCGGTAGGAGGAGCCCTCGATGCCGCCGTGGTCGACCGCCAGCCGGATCTCGTTGCGCAGGTCGCGCAGCACGTCCAGGGCGGCCTTGAGCGGGCCGCTGAGGTTGCCCGCCCGGGCCTCGCGGACGTCGCGCTCCAGGCGGTCGGTGATCCAGGCGCGGTGCTCCGCGCGGGAGGCGAAGCGCCGCTCGGCGTAGGGGCGGGCCAGCGCCTGCCAGTCCCAGCGCTGCCCGGCGGGGATCCCGTGCCGGTCGAGGACGGCCGCGGCGCGGTCCGCGCCGGGAGCGGCCAGGTACTGCTCGGCCAGCCGCTCGCCGTCCTCCGGGCGGCCGGCGGCCGCGAGCAGGGCGGCGTAGTAGACGGCCTCGACCTCGCGGGCGACCAGCGGCCACAGGTCGCGGACGAAGCGCACCGGCTCGCCGGCGGCGGCCCGCTCGCGCAGCCGGGCCGCGTACGCCTCGGTGAGCAGCCGGGGGTGGTGACGGCCGTGCGCGCCCTTCTCGTTCTCGCCGCGCGCGTGGTACGGGACGCCGCGCCGGGAGCCGGCCAGGATCAGCGGCTCCTGCCCGGAGGGGTGGTAGACCAGCCGGCCGTCGCGTTCGGTGAACCGGCCGCCGCGGCCGCGGGTGAGCAGGGCGAGGTGGTCGAAGAAGTTGAGGCCGAGACCGCGGATCAGGACCGGGCGGCCGGGCAGCAGGGCCGCGAGGTCGAGGTCGGCCGGGTTGGCGGGCGGCACGTGGACGAGGCCGTGCGTGGCGGCGGCCCGGGTCAGGGTGCGTTCGGCGGTGGTCGGGCCGGTCGCCAGGTGGCCGAGCGCCAGCACCACCGCGTCCAGGTCGGCGATCCGGCGGCCGTTGGCGAGCACCAGCACCTGGGCGGAGCCGGGCAGCGGGTCGGCGTCGGTGAGCCGGACGGCGCGGGTGCGGTGCTCGACGATCCGGCAGTGCGCGGGGGCGGCGGCGCGCACCCGGCGGTGGACGTCGCGCAGGTAGCGGCCGTAGAAGGCGCGGGTCGGGTAGGTGTCGGGCGTGAGGGCGCGGGCCTCGGCCCGCACCTGGTCGTCGAACTCGCCCGGAGAGCCCTGCGGGACGGCCGACTTGGCCCACTCGTAGAGGCTGGGGCCCTCCTCGACCGGGCCGTCGATGGTGACGCTCGGGTCGGTGTAGGCGGTGACCTGCGAGGCCACCGTGTTCATCAGCAGCAGCCGGGACTGGTTGGTGCGCCAGACCCGCCCGGCGCCGGGCGGGTAGGGGTCGACGAGGTGGACGGTGAGGGCGGCGGCCGACGGGCGGGCGCGCTCGTTGGCCAGCAGGCGTTCCAGGACGGACAGACCGCGCGGGCCGGCGCCGACCACGGCGATCCGGCGGTGGCGGGCGGTGGTCGGGCCGGGGGAGCGGGGAGCCATGGGTGATGTCCTCCCGTACTGGGCGTTCGGACCTGTCATCGGGGTGACGCCCCGCCGGCGAAGGCGGGATCCGGCGGGGCGTCGGTCGGGCGGTGGTGGCGGCCGGGTCGGGCTGCCACGGGCGCCCAGGGGTTCCTACGCGTGCCTACAAGTGCCTACGGGTGGCGCAGCAGGATCTTGCCGAGGCTCTCGCGGCGCTCCAGCCGGGCGTGGGCGGCGGGGGCGTCGGCGAAGTCGAAGGTGCGGTCGATCCGGGCCCGCAGGGTGCCGTCGAGGAGTCCGGCGAAGAGGTCGCCGGTGCGCGCGGTGAACTCCTCCCGGGTGAGCACGTGGTGGGTGAGGCTCGGCCAGGTCAGCTTCAGCGAGCCCTTCTGGACCAGCGTGAACGGGTCGATCGGGTCGGGCTTGCCGCTGGCCCGCCCGTAGGCGACCAGGGTGCCGCGCGGGCGCAGCGAGTCGAGGCTGTCGAGGAAGGTGTCCTTGCCGACGGAGTCGTAGACGGCGTCGGCGCCCGCGCCGTCGGTGATCCGGCGGACCGCCTCGCGGAAGTTCTCCCGGTCGTAGCGGACGACGCTGTCGGCGCCGAGGCCGAAGACCAGCTCGGCCTTCTCGTCGGTGGAGACGGTGCCGATGACGTGCGCCCCGGCCCGCTTGGCGAACTGGACCAGGAACTGCCCGACCCCGCCGGCGGCGGCGTGCACCACGACCGTCTGGCCCTTGGCGATCGGGTGCGCGTCGTGCGCCAGGTAGTGGGCGGTGAGCCCCTGGAGCATCGCGGCGGCGGCCGTCCCGGAGTCCAGACCGTCCGGCACGGTGGTCGTCAGACGGGCCGGGACGGTGACGAACTCGGCGTAGGAGCCCGGGAATTCGCCGTAGGCGACGCGGTCGCCGACGGCCGGCTCGGTGACGCCGGGGCCGACGGCGTCGACCGTCCCGACGGCGTCCAGGCCCGGGACGAACGGCAGGGCGACGGGGAAGACACCCTGGCGGTGGTAGACGTCGACGTAGTTGACGCCGATGACCTCGGTGCGGATGCGGACCTCGCCGGCCGCGGGCTCGGTCACCGGGATGTCGTCGACCTGGAGCTGCTCGGGGCCGCCGGGGGCGTGGACGCGGATCGCCTTCATGGGGTGGTACCTCGGCTGTTCTGGTAGGCGGGTCGGGGAGTGGAGGGAAGGGGCGGCGGCGGGTTGCCGCCGCCCGGGTCATGGGGCGGCGCCGGCTCCTCGGCCGGCGCCTGGTCGTGGGCCGGTGCCGGTGCCGGTTCGGGCGCCTGGTCGTGAGCCGGTGCCGGTTCGGGCGCGGGGCGGTTGGCGAGCAGTCCGCCGCCGATCATCAGCGCGCCGCCCAGCAGTTGCAGCGGCGTCGGGGCGAGGCCGAGCGCCAGCAGGGCGACGAGCACCGTGAACGCCGGCTCCAGCTGGAGCACGCTCGCCGTCTCCCACGGGCGCAGCCGCTCCAGCGCCAGGTGCAGGGTGACGTAGGCGAGGCAGAAGTTGGTGACGGCCAGCAGGAGTTGGAGGCCGATCGTGCCGGCCGTCGGGTGCCAGCGCAGCCGACCGGGCGCGAGCAGCAGGACCGGCAGCAGCACCACCGCCGCCGGGACCAGCCGCCACAGCGCCAGCTGCAGCGGCGGCACCTTGGCCATCAGCGACTTGGCGGGCAGGAAGGCGAGGCCGGCCAGCACCGCGCCCGCCAGCACCAGCGCGTCGCCGGTGCCGACGGCGGTGAAGCCCGCGCCGGGGTCGCGCAGCACCACCAGCACCCCGCCGCCCAGGGTGACCGCGAGACCGGCCGACTGCCACCCGCGCAGCCGGTCGCCGAGCAGCAGCACCGAGGCCAGGACGGCCGCCGGTCCCTGGAGTTGCATGAGGAAGCCGCCGTTGACCGGGCTGGTCCGGCTCAGCCCGCTGATCACCAGGACCAGCGAGAGGCCGGTGCCGACCACCGAGACGAAGCCCAGCCGGAGCCGGTCCCGCCCGGTCAGGCCGCGCGGGACCAGCGGCCGGCGCTGCGCCGCCAGCCACCCGGCCAGCAGCACGGCACCGATCGACAGGTTGAGTTCGGTGGTCAGCAGCGGGTCGATCTCGCGGGTGACCCGGTTGGCCAGCACGGCGCCGGCGCCGAAGAAGGCGGCGGTCAGCAGTGCGTAGGCGTACCCCTGTGCGCGCACGCTGGGCTCAGCGCGCCTTCACGCGGATCGCGTGCCCGCGCTCCACCCCGTACCGGGCGGCGAAGTCGCCCTGGTTGAGCGCGAGTCCGAGCTGGTCGCGGCTGGCGATGTAGGCGAGCGGCTCGCCCTCGCCGGTCTCGCCGAAGGTGCGGCGCAGCGGGGTGGTGATCCGGGCGTCGCCGATCTCGATCTCCAGCTCGGTGTCGAAGGCGATGCCCCGGGCGTCCAGGAATTCCCGGGTGATGCTCGTCCAGACGTTCCCGTAGTTCTTGTCGAGAATCGCCACCTCGCCGATTATCCAGTCGCCCTCGACGGCCGGCTCGGCGACCTCCAGCAGGGTGATATCGGCGGCCTCGATTTCCTCGCCGATTTCACTGAAAGGTACTCCGTTGGCAATGTGCGCGGCCGCCGAAATCACGATGTCGCGCCCGTAGAACGTCGGGTCGACGACGGGCCGGCGGACCTTCTCGGCGGTGATCCGGCGGACCTCGGCGACGCCCGCCTCCCGGACGATCCGGGTGAGCAGGCCGTTGTTGGGGGCGAAGTAGGTGTGCCCCTGCGGCGTGCGCACCCCGATCGCGTTGTCCTGGACGCCGGTGTGCGGGAAGGTGACGCAGGCGAAGACCGCGTCGGCCGGGAAGTAGCGGAACGAGTCGCGGATGTACAGGCCGGCCTCGTAGATGTCGAACGGCGTGACGTCGTGGGTGACGTCGACGATGTTGGCGTGCGGGGCGATGCTGAGCACCATGCCCTTGCAGATGCCGACGGCGTCGTCGACGAGGCCGAAGTCGGTGAGCAGCCCGACGATCGGCCGGGGCGTGAGCAGGCCCGGGCCGGTCGAGGTGGCGGGGGCGCTGGCGGAAGCGGACATGCTGAACCCTTTCAGGATTACCGAAACGGGGTGGCGTGCATGGCGGTCCGGGATTTTCCGGCGGTGAATCGCCCGGGTAAAGGGCGTTCCAAGCGGCGCGAGATTGAAGTGAGGCTAGCACCCGGTCGGTCGCGAAGAAAGCGTGTGCTGTTGCGGCCGTATGAAGTCGTTTTTAAGAAGCGGAACGATACCGCCCGTTTGCCGGAAATGGTCCGCGCGGCCGGGTTTTCGCACGCGGGCGGAATCGGCGCGGGTGCGGACCGACGTGAACCGACGTGAACGGCCGTGGGCCGCGGCGGCCGCGGCGCCGTGCCGGGCCGGCGGCGCGGCTCGCCGGCGAAGGCGCCGCCGCGGTCCGTGAAATCCCTTGCCGAGACAGGGTCATGACGGAGTGTCGGGCGGATCGGTCGGCCGATTTGCGGGCCGGTGGTGCGGCGTGATTGGCTGCCGCCCGGTCGCTCTCGTGATCATCCCCCGGGAACCCGCTCCGACTCGCCCCGCCCTGGCGGTGGGATGCCCTGACAGGGTCGGCCGAGGGCGCTACGGTGGGCGGTGACGAGAGGGCCGCGCGGGGCCACCGGTCACGGGGGCCCGAAGACCTGCTGGTCGGCGTCCGCACGGGCCGGGAGACCGTGCCCGCGGACGGCCAACCCGCGCGCGGTGGAGGGACGGGCGGCGCTCGTCCGCCTTCGAGCGGGCACGACCAGCGGGCCGAGTGGGGCGGGCGGGTCCGCGCCGGCCGCCCCATTCGGTTGGCACGGCGTACCGGTGTGATCGGCCGAAATCGGGGACAACACGGCTCCGGGCGGTTACGGTCGTCGGGCGGCCGGACAACCTGGGGGGCGGGGCGTTGCGATGAGTCTGTCGATGACGGTGAACGCCCGCCCCGACGCGGGAATGCCGGAGCAGGAGCCCTTCGCCCAGCGCCCCCAGAAGACCTCGCCGGTGGTCGGCGGCGGCAACCCGCACACCGAGCAGCGGACGGTCGTCCTCACCGCCGAGGCGGAGGCGGCCGCCCGGCGCATCGCGGCCCCGCCAGGCTCGCACCGCCTCCCGCCGGGTCCGACCGCCGAACTGGTCGGGCGTACCGAGGCGTTGGAGGCGGTCGGGGCCGCGCTGGCCGGCGGCGGGGGACTCGTCACCCAGGCGACGACCCTGCACGGGCTGGGCGGCGTCGGAAAGACCGCGCTGGCCCTGCACTACGCCTACGCGCACCTGCACGAGTACGACCTGGTGTGGTGGATCACCGCCGAGTCGCCGGAGCAGATCGCCGAGGCCTTCGCCGACCTCGCCGTCCACCTGAACCGGGACTGGGCGCTGGCCGAGTCGCCGAACCGGCAGGTCGAGTGGGCACTGGCCTGGCTCCGCGCGCACGAGCGGTGGCTGCTGGTGTTCGACAACGTCGAGGACCCGGTCCACCTGACGCCCTCCCTGGGCAGGCTGCTCGGACGGGGCCACCAACTGGTCACCAGCCGGCGCGCCGACGGCTGGCACGAGGGCATCGAACCGATCCGCGTCGACGTGCTCGACGCGCCGCTCGCTGCCCGGCTGCTCCACCGGGCCGCCGGGCGGGCGGAGGAGAGCGACGAGGACGAACGCGCCGAGGCCCGCGGCCTGGCCGACGAGCTCGGCCACCTGCCGATCGCCCTCGCCCAGGCCGGCGCCCACATCCGGCAGACCGGGGCGAGCTTCCGCGCCTTCCGCGAACTGCTGCGCACCGTGGCGCCGTCGAGGTCCGGCGCCATGCCGAGCGCCCTCGACACGGTGTCCCGGCTCTGGCGGACGACACTGCGCACCGTCCAGGAGACCGCCCCGTTCGCCGTCGAGCTGCTGCGCACGCTGGCCTGGTACGCCCCGGAGGCGCTGCCGCGCGAGGCGCTGCTGCCCTTCGGCTCCCGGCGCCCGGAGGAGGTGGACGCCGCCCTGGAGGTGCTGGCGGCCTACAGCCTCGTCACCCTGGGCCCGCGCACGGTGGCCGTGCACCGGCTGCTGCGCAGCACGCTGCGGGCCGGCGACGAGGACCGCCGGGTCCGGGCGCGGGCGGAACGCAACCTCGCCGGTGCGGTGGCACGGCTCTGGCCGCAGGCCGACCAGGCCGTGCGGCGGGCGCTGCTGCCGCACGTCCGGGAGCTGGCGGCGGCCGGCCGCACCGCGCCGGACCCCGCCCCGGAGACCGTCGAACTCTACCGGCTGGCCGCGGCGGAGCTCGCCGCACCGGAGCAGCGGGTCCTCGTCATCCCGCTGGTCACGGCGGTCGTCGAGGGACAGCGCCGACTGCTCGGCCCGGACCACCTCGACACGCTCGCCTCCCGGGGCCGGCTCGCCGAACTCCACGCCCGGGTGGGCGACCCGGTCAAGGCCGTGGAGCTGTGCGAAGCGGTGGTGGCCGACCGCTCCCGGGTGCAGGGACCGGACCACCCCGCCGTCCTCGCCGACCGCTTCTCGCTGGCCCACGCCCGGCGGAAGGCCGGCGACCACCGGCGCGCGGTCGAGGAGTTCCGCACGGTGGTGGCGGAGCGGACGCGGGTGCTCGGCGCCACGGACCGGGCGACCCTGGCCGCGCGCGGCGGGCTGGCGTACGCGCTCCAGCTCGCCGGCCACCACCGGGAGGCGGTCCGCGAGTTCGAGCAGCTGCACGCGTGCCTGGCCCAGGAGCTGGGCGCGGACCACGAGGACACCCTGGCCAATCGCAACAGCCTGGCGTACGCCCAGCTCAGCGCGGGTGAGCACCGGCTCGCCCTGGAGCTCTACGCGCAGGCCGTCGCGGACCGGACGCGGGTGCTCGGGGCGGACCACCCCGACACGCTCACCAGCCGGGGCTGGCTGGCCGCCGCCCACGCCGAGGCGGGCGACCACCGGGCGGCGGTCGCCGAGTACACGGCGGTCGTCCGCGACCGCGCGCGGGCCCAGGGCGCGGACCACGCGCAGACCCTGAAGGCCCGGGCCCGGCTGGCGTGGGCACGGGGCGAGGCGGGGTACCGGACCGGCCTGGTGGCCGAGCTGACGGCGCTGCTGGCCGATTTCGCCCGGGTGCTCGGCCCGGACCACCCGGACAACCTCGACGTCCGCTCCGGACTCGCCTGGGCCTGCCGCATGGCCGGTGAGCACGACCGCGCGGTGGCCCTCCACGAGGCCGTGGTCGCGGACCGCCGGCGGATCCAGGGCCCGGACCACCCGGACACTCTGGAGGAGCGCTCGGACCTCGCCCTGGCCCGTCGGTCCGCCGGCGCGCCGGACCAGGAACTGGCGGACCTGGAGCGGCTCGTGGCCGACCGGCTGCGCGTCCAGGGTCCGCACCACCCGGACACCCTGGCGGAGCGCGAGGGCCGGGCCCGCGCGTGCCAGCGGGCCGGCCAGGACGACCGGGCGATCGCGCTGGCCGAGGAACTGGTCGCCGACCGGGCGCAGGAGCAGGGGGCGGACCACCCCTCGACCCTCGACACGCGGTGGACGCTGGCCTGGCTCTGTTCCATCGCGGGCCGGCACGGCCGGGCAACGGCCCTGTTCGAGATCCTGGTCGCCGACCGCACCCGGCTGTACGGCGCCGAGCACCCCGAGACGCTCAATGCGCGGTGGTGGCAGGCCTGGGCGTACCGGCGCGCCGGCGAGCACCCCCGCGCGACCGGTCTCTACGAGGCGCTCTGCGCCGACCGGCGGCGGGTCTCGGGCGCGGAGCACCCCGAAACCCTGTCCGCCCGGGCCGGGTTGGCCTGGGCGTGCAGCGAAGGCGGTGAGTCCGCGAGGGCCGTCGAACTGTACGAGTCCCTGGTGGCCGACCGGGCACGGGTGCAGGGCGCGGGCCATCCCGGGACGCTCGCCACCCACGCGGATCTGGCGTTGGCCCTCAGGACCGCTGGTGAGCACGAGCGTGCCGTGGCGTGCTACCAGGACCTCGTCGAGTACCGCACACGGACGCAGGGGCCGGCTCACCCCGATGTCCTCGACGCGCGGTGGTACCTCGGCCGCGCCCTCCAGGAAGCCGGTCGCCACCTCGACGCCATCGAGCACTACGAGGCGTTGAGCGCCGACCAGACCCGACTGCGCGGCCCCGACCACCCGGACACGCTCGACGCGCGGCTCGGTGTGGCGTCGGCGTGCGGGGCGGCGGGGCAGCGGCGTGTGGTCGGACTCTTCGAGACGCTCGTGGCGGACCGGACCCGGCTCCAAGGGGCCGACCATCCGGCGACGTTGGACGTCAGGGGATGGCTCGCATGGGCTTGCCGCCAGGTCGACGACCACGCTCGGGCGGCGGAGCTGTACGGCCTGCTGGTGGCGGATCGCGAGCGGCTGCAGGGGGCGGACCACCCCGCGACGCTGATCACCCGTTCGGAGCAGGCCCACTCGGCGCGGGAGCAGGGGGAGTACCGGCACGCCGCCGAGCTGTGCGAGCGACTGCTCGACGACTGCACCCGGGTCCTGCCGGCAGGCCACCCCAGGACGCTCCACGCGCGGTGGGCGCTGTCCCGGGCCTGCTCGGGTGCGGGTGACCACCGCCGCGCGAGGGTCCTGCTGGAGGAGTTGGCGGCGGACTGGGAGCGTGCCCGCGGCACCGATCACGAGGAGACGCTGAACGCCCGGTTGTGGCTCGCCCTGGCGTACCGGAGGACCGGTGAGTACGGACGGGCGCTGCGGCTCTACCGGGCCCTGGTCGCGGACCGGACCCGGGTGACGGGCGCCGACCTGCCCGCGACCCTCACCGCGAGGTACGGCCAGGCGTGGGCCTACCAGGACGCCGGTGAACCGGGCCGCGCCGCCGAACTCCACGAGGCGCTCCTGCGGGACCGGATCCGGATCCAGGGGCCCGACCATCCCGACACCTTGGACGAGCGGTCCGGCCTGCTCCGCGCGCTCGTCCTCGCCGGCCGGTTCCGCGAAGCGGTCGCGGGGTACGGGCTCCTGGTGGCGGACCGGATCCGGATCCAGGGGGCCGACGACGGCGACACCCTGAAGGAGCGCTCGGACCAGGCCTGGGCCCTGGGCGAGGCGGGGAGCGACCGCGAGGCGTGGGAGGCCCGCGAGGCGCTGCTCCGCGACCGGACCCGCAGCCAGGGGCCGGAGCATCCCGACACCCTGGCGGCCCGGGCCGCCGTCGCGTACGCCCTCGGGCGCCTCGGCCGGGTCCGCGAGGCGCGGATCGAGCGCGAGGCCCTCGTCGAGGAACGGACCCGGATCCAGGGGCCCGACCATCCCGACACCCTGAGCACGCGCTCCTGGGCGGTGGCCCACTGCCGGGACAGCGGGGACCACCGTGCGGCCGCCGAGCAGTACGACGTCCTGATCGCCGACCGGAGCCGGATCATGGGTCCGGACCACCCCAACACGCTCGTCGAACGCCGCAACCGGGCCTTCGCCCACCGGGTGGCGCGCCGGTCCCGCCACGAGGTGCGCGAGCGCGCGCTCGTGCTGGAGGACACCACGCGGCTGTCCGGGCCGGACCACCCGGACACCCTCGCCGATCGGGCCAACCTGGGGCACGCCCTGCGGCGAGGCTGGGACTACGCCGCGGCCGCCGAGGTCTACGAAGCACTCAGGACCGACCTCGCGCGGCTGCGCGGGGCCGCCCATCGCGACACGCTGGACGCCCTCGACAACATCGCGCTCAACCTGTCCGCCTCCGGGCGGTACCCGGAGGCGGTGGCCCGCTACCGGGAGCTGGTCGCCGCGGCGGAGGGCGCCCTCGGCCCGGAGCACCCGGCCGTCCTGGGGGTCCGTGCGGACCTCGGCAGCGCCCTGCGGGACGCGGGTGAGCACGGGGCGGCGAGGGATGAACTCGTCGTGCTGCTGACCGACTGGGCGCGGGTGCTGGGCCCCGGCCACCCGGGGATCTTCGTCGTCGGGCGCCGCCTCGCCTTCGCGTCCCACCTGTCCGGCGACACCGCGGCGGCCGTGGCCCTGCTGGCCTCCTGGGCCGACCGGGCGGTGCAGGCGTTGGGCGCGGCGCACTACGAGACGGTCAGCACGCGGGCGGCGCACGCCCTGCTTCTGGCCCACGGCGAGCGGCCGTTCGACGGGGTGGTGCTGCTGGAGGTGCTCGCCGAGGAGTGCGTCGAGAGCCGCGGCCCGCGTCACGCGCTGACCCTCGGCATCCGTCAGGACCTGGCGTACGCCCGGCTGCTGGCCGGCGACCACACCGGGGCGGTGCGGATCTACGACGCCCTGGTCGCGGACTCCGGGCTGTGGTCCGGTCCCCCCGTCGCGGGCGCGGCCGCGCTGCTCGCGGCCGGGCACCGGGGGAGCGACGAGCCGAGCGTGGCCGTCGGCTGCCGCCGGACGGGCGACGCCGAGCCGTTCCCGACCCTGGCGGTCGGCCTCGCCCGGGCGCTGTCGGCGGGCGGGCGCGCCGCGGCGGCGCGGGAACTGCTGCTCGCCACCTGCGCGGGACGTGACGCGCTGATGGGACCGGAGCACCCGCGCGCGGTGGAGAGCCGGGCGGCGCTGGCGCGGGTGGAGGCCGGGGAACCCGACACCGGGCCGGTCGCGGCCCTGCCGCCGCGGCCCGCCGCCCCGGCCCTGCCGGCCCGGGCCGGGGCCCCGGACGCCCCCGCCGGTACGGCGCTCACCCCGCGCCCCCGGCCCGAGCCGCCCGCCGTGCCCGCCGCCCCGGTGGTGTGGCGGCCCCGGATCACCCTGCTCGACGAGCCCGAGGTGGGCGTCCCGGCCCGGCTGAGCCTCCGGCTGGAGCCGGACGGCGACCCGGCCGGGGCCGACCCGTCCCGGCTGCCGGAGCTGCACCTGGTCGCCGCGGCGCTCTCCGACGCGGTGATCGAGCCGCCGGTCGCCGACCACCTCCCGTCGGGCGAGCCGGCCGCGTTCGCGCTGACCCCGGCCGTGCCGGGGCGGCACCGGGTCCGGTTCACCGTCTTCGACCGGGGCTTCGGGGTCGCGCTGCAGGACTTGGTGACCGTCGTCGACGTCGCTCCGGCGGCCGTCGGCCAGGACCACGGACAGGAGCAGGAGTAGCCACGTGCCCCGGGACCTCGTCGTCGAGATACGGCAGAACCCCTCCGCCGACTACACGTTGCTGCCGCGCCAGGGCGGTCCCGGCGACCGGCCCGGCGCACGGCGGGCGGAGCCCCTGGACCTGAAGGTCTCCCTGCGGTGTCACGGCGTCGAGGGCCTGGTCCACATGGAGGCCAACCGGGCGGGCGACCGGGGGCCCCTGACCCGCGGTCGCCACGCCTTCCTGGACGTCCGCGCCCCCGAGTTGATCCGGCTGGCCGGCCGGCTGCGCTGGGTCTGGAAGCAGCAGCTGGTCAACTACCCGGTGGTGGACACCGACGGGATGCCGCTGGACTACCCGTTCGCGTCCGCGGTCGACCTGTCCCGGGAGACGGCGCTGGCCCGGAACCGGACGGCGGAACTGGCGGCGGAGGGGCGGCACCTGTTCCGGAGGATGCTCTCGGGCCCCGGCCGCGACCTCGCCGAGCTGCGGGAGTTCCTCACCCGGACGCTCACCGAGGAGGGGCCGCTGCGGGTCAGCTTCGACTCCGACCTCCACCTGCCCTGGCCGATGCTGGCCGCGGGGGACGGCCGGGACGAGCCGTGGCAGGACTTCCTCGGCTACCGGCACCAGATCGAGCAGACCGGGGCCGCCTACGCCAGGATCCAGGCGGAGTCCCCGCCGCGGACCAGGGCGGTGACCAGTCTCAACACGGACAGCACCCTGGAGTCGGTCGGCCGGGCGCCCGAGGTGCGCAAGCTGCTGGAGGAGCGGACGGAGCTGACCGTCCGCACCGAGTCGACGCGCTTCCGGGAGGCCTTCGAAGGGGCGGTGCTCGACGAGGACCTGATGTACTTCTGGTGCCACGGCCAGTTCGTCTCCACCGGGGCCGCCTACGCCCAGCTGACCGTACGGCTCTCCGATCCGATGCACATCGACGCGGAGCTGGTCCGCCGGCTGCGCGAGGACCACCAGGACGTGCCCGAGGCCCTGTTCCGGCCCTTCGTGCTGCTGAACGCCTGCTTCGCCGGGCAGTCGGCCGAGGCCGAGCTGGAGCACCTCGGCCGGGCCCTCGTGGAGCTCGGCGCCAGCGGCGTGCTCGGCCCGCAGATCGAGATCCCGCAGGTGTTCGGGGCGGAGTACGCCTTCGCCTTCCTCGACCAGTACCTGGCGGGGCAGGCCACCGCGGGGGAGATCACCTGGCGGCTGGCCCGCGACTTCGCCGACATCCACCGCAATCCGCTCGCCCTCACCTACTCCCTGCACTGCGGGATCGACAGCATGCTGGAGCTGACGCCGTGACCCATGCCGTGGTGGACCTCGACGAGAACGGCCGGCTGCTCGTACCGGGCACCCGGACGCCGGTGCCGCAGGCGCGGGTGGCCGAGCACCTGGCGCGCCATCTGCGGGTGCCGGAGCGGGCCACCGACCTGTACGTGTACGTGCACGGGTGGCAGACCGGTGCGCAGGCGGCCGGGCGGGCGGCGGAGGCGCTGATCGCGCGGGCCGTCGAGCTGCGGCGGACGGCCCCGACGGCGTACCCGGGGCTGGCGGGGCGCGGGTACCGGCCGTGGTGCGTGGTGGTGCGCTGGCCGTCGTCGAGCCTGCCCTCGCCGGCCGGGTACCGGCGGATCCGGGACCGGGCGCACGCGATGAGCGGGCCCGGGCGCGGGCAGGCGGGGCTGGTGATCGGGCACCTGCTCGGCTACCTGGACGCGGAGCGCGGGCGCCCGGACGCCCCCGAGGTGCTGGCGAACCGGTCGGGCCAGTACCTGCACCTGGTGGGGCACTCGTTCGGCGGCCGCTTCCTGTGCGAGGCGGTGCAGTGGGCGGCGGAGCGGCCGGCCGCGGGGCCGCGGGTGCTGGGGTGGAGCGGGCCGGCGGACCCGGCGCGGCCGTTCACCGTGGACAGCGCGCTGGTCTTCCAGATGGCCGCGCCGAGGGACGCCTTCGACCGGCTGTTCCCGCGGCTGTTCCCGGCGCCGGGGCGGCCGGGGGCGCCGCTGCGCGGGCCGCTGGTGCTGACCCACTCGCGCTGGGACCGGGCCACCGGCTTCTGGCACCTGCGGGCCGAGGGCGCGCCGGGGATCGGGCACTCGGGGGTGGGGACGGCGCCGGTCGGGCAGTACTCGACGGCCCTGCTGGCGACGGACACGCCGTACTCCAAGCAGGTGCTGGACCACCCGATCGTCAACATCGACGCGGGGCGCGTCTTCCGGGGGAGCGTGACGGGGCGCCGGCTGGCTCCGGCGGGCGCGCACTCGGACTTCCAACACCCCGAGTCGGCCCACCTGTTGCTGAGCCTGGCGGCCTTCTCCCGCTGAGCCCCCGGGGGGCGTTATCGTCCGATTGCCCGATTCGGCGGGTGTCATCATCTGATGATCACTTGTCGGCCGGGGTTGCGACGCCCCCCGTACCGCCCCGTCCAGTCCAATCCCCTCCGTACACGGCCGGTGTGCCCCGCCGGTCCAGCCCCAGCGTACGGAAGGCAGTCCAGACCCATGGCTCGCACAGACGACCAGGCCTCGCACGACCAGCAGTTCCGGGAGGCCGCGACCCGGCTCGGGATCGGCCGCCGCCGCTTCCTGACCGTCACCTCGGCGGCCGCCGCGCTGGCGTTCACCACCAACCTGCCGAGCGCCCACGCGGCGGACGCCGAGATCGCGCCCCGCACGCTGACCGAGAACCCGTTCACCCTGGGCGTCGCCTCCGGCGACCCGCTCAGCGACGCCGTCGTGCTCTGGACCCGCCTCGCCCCCCGCCCGCTGGAGCCCGGCAACGGCCTGCCGCCCACCGGCGTGGTCAAGGTCGACTGGGAGATCGCCCGGGACGAGAAGTTCCGCAAGGTCGCCCGCCGCGGCACCGCCAAGGCCCACGCCGAGTTCAACTACTCGGTGCACGTCGACGTCGACGGCCTCGACGCCGACCGCGTCCACTGGTACCGCTTCAAGGTCGGCGGCTGGGTCAGCCCGGTCGGCCGCACCCGCACCTCCCCGGCGCGCGGCCGCCACATCGACGAGGTCCGCTTCGGCCTGGTCTCCTGCCAGGCCTACGAGGACGGCTACTTCACCGCCTACCAGCACCTCGCGAACGAGGACCTCGACGCGGTCTTCCACGTCGGCGACTACATCTACGAGTACGGCATCAACGCCGTCGGCGGCGACCGCAAGTACACCGACCGCACCCTGCCGTCGCTGTTCAACCACGAGACCACCACCCTGGAGGACTACCGCCTGCGGTACGCCCTCTACAAGACCGACCCCGACCTCCAGGCCGCGCACGCCGCGCACGCCTGGTACGTCACCTGGGACGACCACGAGGTCGAGAACAACTACGCCGCGGGCATCCCCGAGAAGAACCAGTCGGTGGAGGCCTTCGTCGCCCGCCGCGCCGCCGCCACCCGCGCCTACTGGGAGAACATGCCGCTGCGCATGCCCAAGCCGGACGCCACCGACCTCAAGCTGTACCGCCGCCACCACTACGGCAAGCTGGCGCAGTTCGACATCCTCGACACCCGCCAGTACCGCTCCGACCAGGCCAACGGCGACGGCTGGCAGTACCCCACCGCGGAGTCGGCGGACCCGACCCGCACGCTGATGGGCGCCACCCAGGAGCGCTGGCTGATGGACGGCTTCCGCAAGTCCAAGGCGGTGTGGAACGTCGTGCCGCAGCAGGTCGTCTTCTCCCGCCGCAAGAACACCACCGCGGCGGCCTCCAAGCTGTCCATGGACGCCTGGGACGGCTACCCGGCCGCCCGCGAGCGGCTCCTGGCCGGCGCCGAGGACATCGGCGTGGAGAACCTCGTCGTCCTCACCGGTGACGTGCACGTCGCCTACGCGATGGACGTCAAGCGCGACTTCGACGACCCGGACTCCCGGACCGTCGGCGTCGAGATCGTCGGCACCTCGATCGCCAGCGACGGCGACGGCGAGGAGCACCCGGGCAACTGGGCCACCCTGACGGCCGCCAACCCGCACATGAAGTTCTACGACGGGCGGCGCGGCTACACCGCGATCACGCTCAACGAGGAGCACCTGCGGGCCGACTACCGGGTGATCTCGCACATCACCCGCCCGGGCGGCACCGTCAGCACCGCCGCCTCCTTCGTCAGCGAGGCCTACAACCCGGGCATGCAGCGCGCCTGACGCCCCGCTCCCCGATCCCCGGCCCGGTCGTACCGTTCCCCGATGCGGTACGCCCGGGCCGGTCCATGTTCCGGGCCGGATCCCGGGAGGGTTCGTGGACGATGCGGAGGTGTCGTGAACCTGCGGTGATCGGCCGTTGATCGGCCGTAGAGCAGGGCCGTGGACCATCTGCGGCAGGGGAAGCCCGGGACGACGGTCACCACCGCTCGGCACCGCCCTCGGCGCGCCGTCCGGCCGTCCGAGCCCCTGGTCCCCGGTAGTTGGCCAACCCACGGAAGGCGGACGGAGCATGGACGGCGTTCACACCCTGCAGTCGACGGCGGGCTTCGGAGAGCTGCTCAGGATCCGGCGCGAGCGCATCGGCCTGACCCAGCAGGTGCTGGCCGATCACGCGACCCTGAGCGTCCGGGCGATCCGCGACATGGAGAGCGGACGGGTGCAGCGCCCCCGGCAGGAGACGGTCCGGCTGCTGGCCGACGCGCTGCGGCTGGAGGGCCGCAGCCGCTCGGTGTTCGAGGCGGCCGCGCGCCGCCAGACGCTCGCCGAGGAGCCGCGCGAGGAGCCGGCCGCCCCGCCGGTGGCGCGCGGCGCGATCGTCGGCCGGGAACCGGAGGTCGACGCGCTGACCGACGCCCTCGCCGTGCACGGCGACCGGCTGGTCACCGTGACCGGCCTCGGCGGGGTCGGCAAGAGCAGACTGGTGCTGGAGGCCGCCCGGCGGCTGCATCTGACGGCCCGCTGGTCGGTGCGCTGGACGGACTGGGCCCGCCAGCCCGGGATGGGCCCCGAGCGCCGCGCCGAGCTGGTCCGGGCGATCGGCAGCCGCCCCACCCTGCTGGTCCTGGACGGCGCCGACACCGGGGTGGAGCCCGCCCTGCTGGACGAGCTGTTCCAGCGCTGCCCCGGCCTGCGGGTGCTGATCACCGCCCGGGTCGCCCAGCCGTTGCCCGGCGGCCAGGTGATCCCGCTCGCCCCGCTGCCCACCCCGGGCCCGGACCTCGACCACGACCCGCACGCGCTCGCCGAGGTGGGCGCCGTCCGGCTGCTGCTGTCGCACCTGCGCCGGCTGCGCCCCGGCTACCGGCTGGAGCCCGAGGAGGCGCCGGCGGTGGCCGCGCTCTGCCGCCAGCTGGACGGCCTGCCCGGCGCGCTGGAGCTGGCCGCCGGCTGGTCGACGGTGCTCTCCCCGCGCCAGCTGGTGGCCCGGCTGGCCGAGGGCCCGTTCCAGCTGGCGCCGCCCCCGGCCGGGTCCGGCGGGTGCGGCGGGGTCGGCGAGGCCCTGGACGCCGCGCTCGACCGGCTGACGCTGGGCCAGCGCGACCTGCTGGCACGGCTGGCCGCCGAACCGGGGGACTGGTCGGGCGAGGACGCCGTCGAACTGAGCGGCCGGCCGCCGCACGAGTCGCTGGCCGCCGTGCACGAGCTGCTGGCGAGCGGGCTGATCCGCAGCGTCCAGGCCCGCGACGGCGTGCGGTTCACCGTGCTGAACCTCTGCCGCCGGCTGTTCGGCGCCGCCGGGGCGTACCCGGTGCTGGCGGCGGCGGGCTGAGGCTCCGGCCCGCCCGCGGTTGCCGCCCGCTCGCCCGCGCTTCCCGCTCGCCCGTCCGCTCGCCCGCGCTTCCCGCTCGCCCGCGCTTCCCGCGCGTCCGCTCGCGGTTCCCGCACCGCCGATACTGCCCGTCACTTGCCGGACGAGCTGCCGGTCCGCCCGCCGGATCCTCCCTAGCGTTTCTGTTCAGCACTCACCGAACTCACCGACACAGAGGGTTTGCGCCGTGGACCAGTTGGAGCAGCAGCGCCTGGAGGCCGAACCGGCCGGGCTGGAGGTCGTCGTGACGACCACGGCCTCGGACTCGCACACCTGGAACCTGGTCTTCCTGCAACTGCTGCTGGAGGAGCTCGGCCACCGGGTCAGCAACCTGGGCGCCTGCGTGCCGGACGACCTGCTGGTCGCCGAGTGCCGCCGGATCGAGCCGGACCTCATCGTGCTCAGCAGCGTCAACGGACACGGCCACCACGACGGCCTGCGGGTGATCCGCGCGCTGCGGGCCTGTCCCGAACTGGCCCGCACGCCCACGGTGATCGGCGGCAAGCTCACCATCGCCGGGCCCGGCGATCCGGACCGGCAGCGCTCGCTGCTGGCCGCCGGGTTCGACGGGGTCTTCGAGGAGGGGCGCTCGGTCGCCGACTTCCGCTCCTTCGTGGGCTCGCTCCCGGCTCCGGTCCGCGCCGCCGCGCTGCCCGGGGTGCCGCGATGAGCGGCCTCGCCGCCGCGCCGGGCGGCCCGCTCCCCGCCCGATCCGGCTTCGGGGCGTTCGTCGCCCGGGCCCGGACGGCCGGCGCCCTGGTGGTCCAGCCCCGGATGGGCATGGCCGACCCGCTGCGGATGCGCGACGGCCTGCTCGCCACCCGGGGCGCGGACGCCGTCACCGTCGGCACCATCACCCTGGACAGCTACACCCGCACCGGCGACCTCGCCGCCGCCCGCCGCGCCCTGGCCGACGGGGTCGGGCTGAACGGCTACCCGATCGCCGGCCACCCGGCGGACGTCACCCGGGCGGTGCTGCGCGGGGTCGCCGGCGAGGGCTTCCCGGTGCAGGTCCGGCACGGCTCGGCGCAGCCCGAGCACATCGTCCGCGCGCTGCTCGCGGTCGGCCTGGACGCCACCGAGGGCGGCCCGGTGTCGTACTGCCTGCCGTACAGCCGCACGCCGCTGCGCGAGGCGGTGGAGAGCTGGCGGCGCAGCTGCGAACTACTCTCCTCCATCCGTGAGTTCGGCGCGGAGCCGCATCTGGAGACGTTCGGCGGCTGCCTGATGGGCCAGCTCTGCCCGCCGAGCCTGCTGATCGCGGTGAGCGTGCTGGAGGCGCTGTTCTTCCGGCAGCACGGGCTGCGCAGCGTCTCGCTCAGCTACGCCCAGCAGCCCGACCCGCGCCAGGACGAGGAGGCGCTGACCGTGCTCGGCCGGCTCGCCGGCGAACTGCTGCCGGACGTCGACCACCACCTCGTGCTCTACGCCTACATGGGCGTCTTCCCGCGCACGCCCGGCGGCGCCCGGCTGCTGCTGGAGGACGCGGCCCGGCTGGCGGTGCGCACCGGGGCGGCCCGGCTGATCGTCAAGACGACGGCCGAGGCGCACCGGATCCCGACCGTCCCCGAGAACGTCCGGGCACTGGAGACGGCCGCCGCGGCCGCGCACGCCGAGCGCGTCCGCCCGCCGCTCGCGGTGCCCGACACCGGCATCGAGGCGGAGGCCCGGGCGCTGATCGGCGCCGTGCTGGAGCTGGACGCGGACATCGGCCGGGCCCTGGTCCGCGCCTTCGCGGCCGGCTACCTCGACGTGCCCTACTGCCTGCACCCCGACAACGCCGGCCGGGCCCGCAGCTCGCTCGGGCCGGACGGGCGGCTGCACTGGTCGGACGTCGGCTCGATGCCGATCGGCGGCCTGTCCGGCGGCCCGCGCCCGCCGATCCTGGGCTCCGCCGACCTCCTCGGCGCGCTCTCCCACGTCCAGTGGAGCTACGACAGCCGCGCCGCCGACACCCCGGACCTCGACCGAACACCCGCCGCACCACGAGAGTTGGGACTCACCACGCCATGACCACCGACGGGCCCACCCCCGCGACCGCCGCGCTGCTCCCCGACCCCGGCCGCCACCTGACCTCCCCGACCACCCGTGCCGCGCTGCGGATCCAGCACGAGCTGCTCTCCGCCGCCCGCGAGTACCTGCGCGGCCAGGGCTTCACCGAGCTGCTGCCGCCGATCATCGGCCCGGTCACCGACCCCGGCTCGCGCGGCTCCAAGCAGGTCGACGTCGACTTCTACGGCCACCGCTACAAGCTGATGACCAGCGCGATCCTCTACAAGCAGGCCTCGCTGCTGGCCTTCGACAAGATCTTCTGCATCGCGCCGAACGTCCGGCTGGAGCCGCTGGAGACCGCCGGGACCAGCCGCCACCTGGCCGAGTTCCACCAGCTCGACGTCGAGGTGGCCGGGGCGAGCCGGGACGACGCCGTGCGGTTGGTCGAGGAGCTGGTGGTGCACATGGTCGGCAGCGTGGTGCGCGAGCTGCCCAAGGAGTTCGCCGAACTCGGCCGGGACACCGGGGCGTTCGAGGAGCTGCTGAAGGGCTCCTTCGGCCGGATGCGGCACGCCGAGGCGGTCGCCGAGCTCCGGGGGCTGGACCACCCGCAGAGCCCGGACGCCGAACTCGACTGGGCCGGCGAGGCCTTGCTCTCGGGCCGGCGGGACCGGCCGTTCTTCGTCACCGACTACCCCAAGGGCTCGCGCGGCTTCTACGACCGTGAGAACCCCGAGGACCCGGGCCTGCTGCGGAACTTCGACCTCATCGCGGCCGAGGGCTACGGCGAGCTGTGCAGCGGCAGCCAGCGCACCAACGACTACGCCGAGATCGTCACCCGGATGCGCGAGACGGGGGAGAACCCGCAGAAGTACCGCTGGTACCTGGACCTGGTCCGCGAGGGCGTGCCCGGCAGCGCCGGCTTCGGCATCGGTGTCGAGCGGCTGACCCGCTACGTGGCCGGGCTGGACGCGGTCTGGCAGGCCAGCGCCTTCCCGAAGGTGGCGGGGGTGGTGACGCCGTGAGCGACCTGTCGGCGCCCGGCTTTCCGGAGGAGGAGGTCCGGCAGCGGGCCCGGGCCGGGACGGCGGCCGCCTTCCCGCCGCCCGGCAGCTACGGGCAGGTGCTGTTCGGCGCCGAGCGCCCGGGCGGAGGGCCCGAGGCGGACGTCCTGGACGCGCTGCGGATCGTGCCGCCGGTGTTCGTGCCGCAGCGGCTCGCCAAACTGATCGACCTGGGCCGCGAGCCGGACTACCGGGACGTCGAACTCACCACGGACATCGGCGGGTTCACCTCCGCCCTGCCGGTCTACGTGTCCGCGACCGGTTCCACCCGGGCGGCCGGCGGGGACCTCGGGCTGGCGCTCGGCCGGCAGGCGGGTGCGCTCGGCCTGCCGATGGTGATCGGCGAGAACATCGTCCCGGTGAACGGCTACGGCCGGCTCGGCGAGGCCGCCGACCGCGCCCTGCTCGGCCGGCTGCGCGCCTACACGGAGCACCTCCCGGACGGGCTGGGCGGGGTGGCCGTCCAGCAGTCCACCGAGGACGCCGACGCCGAGGTGTGGAACCTCGTCTACAGCGACCCGGCGGCCCTGCCGCTGCTCGAATCGGGGCGCCTGGCCTTCGAGTTGAAGGTCGGGCAGGGTGCGAAGCCCGGGCTCGGCGGGATGACCGTGCTGGACGCCGCTGCCGCCGCCCGGCTCGGGGACCGCTACGGGCTCGACCCGGTCTTCGGCGAGGACGGCCGGGTGCTGCGCGCCAGTACCCCGGGCACCTTCACGGCCGAGATCCTGCGCCAGCAGGTCCGGCTGATGCGCAACAACTTCCCCCGGGCCCGGGTCTGGGTGAAGCTGCACCCCGGCCGGGACGTCGCCGAGGCCGCCCGGGTGGCCGCCGAGGCGGGCGCGGACGCCGTCACCGTGGACGGCGCGGAGGGCGGCACCGGCTGGGCGCCGGGCGCCTTCCCGGCGCAGGTCGGGCTGCCGCTGGGGGAGTGCCTGCGCCGGCTGGCGGCCGCCGGGCCGCCGCCCTGCCTGCTGGTCTCGGGGCGGATGTGGGAGGGCGGCCGGGCGGTCAAGAGCCTGGCGCTGGGCGCCCGCGCGGTGGGCCTGGGCCGGGCGGCCCTGCTGGCCGCGGCCGAGGACCCGGAGGCGGGCCTGATCCGGTTCGCCGACTGCCTGGCGCTGGAACTGCGGCTGCTGATCAGCGCGCTCGGGAAGTACACGCCGGCCGCCCTGGAGCGGGCCGACGTGTGGTCCCCGGAATTCCCCGGGTAATTCCGCCGCGGTCATTTCGAAGAGCACTGACACCTGAGCCCGTCGAGGCGCCTCCGCGCGCCCCGGCGGGCCGGTCGTGTTTCACCAACTCGCCTGCACCAAGCGGCAGTTGAAACTGCCGATGGTCTTCCGGGAATTCTGCCGATCGGCGCCGGAAAGCCGCCCTATCGTCGAGATCACTGCCCGCAGCGTCGTTAATTCATCGGGGTTGGATGATGGAATCTCGCGGTTTCCCCTTCATGTCCGTCGCGCGCCGGTTCCCGGACCGGCCGGCCGTACGGCTCGGCGCCCGGACCGTCCGCTACCGGGAGCTGGACGAGCTGAGCGGCGCCCTCGCCGCCCGGATCGCCCCCGGGCGCACGGTGGCCGTCACCGGCCGCGACCGGCTGGACCACCTGGTCGGCCTGCTCGCCGCGCTCCGGGCCGGGGCCGTCTACCTGCCGCTGGACCGGGAGGCCCCGGAGGAGCGCAACCGCTGGATCCGCGAGGACGCCGGCGCCACCCTCGCCCTCACCGACGGCGAGCTCACCGCGCTCGCGCCGTCCGGCGGCGGCGCGGGCGCGCCCGCCCCCGGCTACCTCGTCTACACCTCCGGCACCACCGGCCGCCCCAAGGGCGTGCACGTCCCGCTCGACGCGCTGGCCGGCCACCTGGCCGCCGCCGTCGACCGCTTCGGCCTCACCGCCGAGGACGTCGTGCTGCACCTCGCCCGCCCGACCGTGGACGTCGCCGTCGAGCAGGCGCTCACCACCCTGTCCGCCGGGGCCTGCCTGCTGATCCCCGAGCAGCACCTGCTCGGCCCGGACGCCCTGCTGGACCTGCTGGACGCCGAGGGAGCCACCGTCGCCAACCTCGCCGCCGGCTACTTCCAGGAGGTGGTGACGGCGCTGCGCGCCCGCGGCCGCGCCCCGCGCACCCTGCGCCTGATGATCTCCGGCAGCGACCGGCTCTACCCGGACACCGCCGCCGGCTGGCGGGCCGCCACCGGCGTGCCGCTGCTGAACGCCTACGGGCCCACCGAGACCGTGATCACCGCCACGACCCACCTGTCGGACGGGGCGCCGGAGGGGGAGTCGGGCGTCGTCCCGATCGGCACCGCGCTGGGCGATCGGCGCGCCTACGTCCTGGACGACCGGCTGCGCCCGGTCACCGGCCCCGGCGAGGCCGGTGAGCTCTACCTGGGCGGGCCGCTGCTCGCCTCCGGCTACCACGGCCGCCCGGGCCTGACGGCGGGCCGGTTCGTCGCGGACCCGTTCGCGCCCGAGCCGGGCGCCCGGATGTACCGCACCGGCGACGTCGTGCGCCGCGAGGACCCGGACGCCCCGCTGGAGTTCGTCGGCCGCGCCGACCACCAGGTGAAGATCCGCGGCTTCCGGGTCGAGCCCGGCGAGATCGAGCAGCTGCTCGCCGCCCGCCCCGGCGTCGCCGCCGCCGTGGTCGTCGCCCACGAGGGCAGGCTCGCCGGGTACGTCACCGGCGACGCCCCCGACCCCGCCGCGCTCCGCGCCCACCTGGCCGAGCGGCTGCCCGAGCACATGGTGCCGGCCACCGTCACCGTGCTGGACGCCTTCCCGCTGACCGCCGGCGGCAAGATCGACCGGGCCGCGCTGCCCGCGCCGCGGTCCGCGCCCGCCGCCGCCCCCGCCGGCCGCCCGCTGCGCACCCCCGCCGAGCAGCTGATCGCCGCGGTCTGGGCGGACGTGCTGGGCGTGCCCGAGGTCGGCGCCGAGGACAACTTCTTCCACCTGGGCGGCGACTCGCTCACCGCCGTGAGGGTGGTCGGCCGGGTCTTCGACGTCTTCGGGATGATCTCCCCGTACACCATCTTCGACGCCCCGACCCTCGCCGAGTTCGCCGCCGCCGTCACCGCCGCCGCCGGTGGCGAGCGCCCGCCGCTGACCCGGGCCGGGGCCGTCTCGGCGCCGCTCTCCCCGTACCAGCGCGGCCTCTGGTTCCTCGACCAGTGGAACCCGGACGCGCCCACCTACATCGTGCCGTGGGTGTTCCGCTTCGCCGGCCGGGTCGACCCGGAGCTGCTGCGGCGGGCGCTGGAGGGCGTGGTGGCGCGGCACGAGGCGCTGCGCACCACCTTCGAGCTGGCCGAGGACGGCCCCCGCCAGCTGATCCACCCCTCGGTGGAGGTCCCGTTCACCGTGACGGACACCGAGGCCGGGCGCGTCGAGGCGCTGGTCGCCGAGGCCGCGCTGGTCCCCTTCGACCTGGAGGGCGGGCCGCTGCTGCGCGCCCACCTCTACCGCACCGGCGACACCGCCACCCTGCTGCTGCTCTGCCACCACATCGTCTGGGACGAGGGCTCGCTGCCCGTGCTGGAGGGCGAACTCGCCGCCCTGTACGAGGCGCTGGCCGCCGGACGCCCGGCCGACCTGCCCGAGCCCGCCGTCCAGTACGCCGACTACAGCGCCTGGCAGTACCGGGACCCGGCCCACGCCGAGCGCCAACTCGCCCACTGGCGCGAGCACCTGGCCGACGCGCCGACCGAACCGGCGCTGCCCACCGACCACCCCCGGCCCGAGGTGCAGCGCTTCCGCGGCGACTTCCACCGCTTCGCGATGCCGCGCCCGGTCGCCGAGGCGGTCCGCGCGCTGGCCCGCAGCGAGGACGCCACCCCGTTCATGGTGCTGCTGGCCGGCCTCGCGCTCACCCTGCACCGCCGCACCGGACAGCGCGACCTGGTCATCGGCTCCCCGGTGAGCGTCCGCGGCCGGTCCGAACTGGACGCCCTGGTCGGCTACTTCGTCAACCTGCTGCCGCTGCGGGTGCGCCTCGACGAGTCGGCCGACTTCCGCGAGCTGGTCCGGCACGTCCGCGAGGTGGCGATCGCCGGCTACCGCCACCAGGAGGCGCCGTTCGACGACATCGCGGCGTGCGCCCTGGAGGACCGGCCGGACGACCGGGCCGAGAACCGCAACCCGCTCTGCCAGGTGCTGCTGGAGCTGCACCCGCTGGACACCCGCCCGCTGACCGTCGGCGGCGTCGAGGTGACCCGGGAGCTGCACTCCAACCCGGTCTCCCGCTTCGACCTGTCGATCTCCGTCGACGACCGGGGCACCGACTTCACCGGCCGCTTCGAGTACGACTCCGACCTGTTCGACGCCGCCACCATGGCCGAGCTGTGCGAGGCCTGGCTGGGCACCCTGGCCACCGCCGTCGAGGCGCCCGTGCACGCCCTGTTCGAGGCCCGCGCCGCCGCCGCCCCGGACGCGCTCGCCCTCGTCTCCGGCGAGGAGCGGCTCTCCTACGGCGCGTTGAACACCCGGGCCAACCGGCTCGCGCACCACCTGGCCGAGGCCGGGACCGGCCGCGGCGACACCGTCGCCGTGCTGGTCGAGCGCGGACCCGACCTGGTGGTGGCCCTGCTCGCGGCGCTCAAGACCGGAGCCGCCTACACCCTGCTGGACCCGGACTTCCCGGCCGAGCGGCTGGCCGGCGCGTTCGCCGACTGCGCGGCCTCGCTGCTGGTCACCCACCGCCACGGGAGCCCGCCGTTCCCGGTCGGGCGCCACCTCGACCTGGACGCGCAGGCCGCCGCGATCGCCGCCCGCCCCGGCCACGACCCGGGCGTGCCGGTCACCGGCGACGACCTCGCCTGCGTGATGTTCACCTCCGGCTCCACCGGCCGCCCCAAGGGCGCCGCCGTGCCGCACCGCGCGCTGACCACCACCTACCTCGGCCAGGACTACGCCCGCTTCGGCCCCGAGGAGGTCTGGCTGCAGTGCTCCCCGGTCTCCTGGGACGCCTTCGCCCTGGAGCTGTACGGCGCGCTCGCCTTCGGCGGGGTCTGCGTGCTGCAGCCCGGGCAGCGGCCCGACCCGCAGGCCGTCGCCGAGCTGACCCGGCGCCACGGCGTCACCCAGCTCCAGCTCTCCGCCAGCCTGTTCAACTTCCTGCTGGAGGAGTTCCCGGAGACCTACGACGACCTCAAGGTGGCCTTCACGGCCGGTGAGCGGGCCTCCGTCACCCACGTCGGCAAGGCGCTCGGCCAGTACCCGGACCTGGTGGTCGCCAACGGCTACGGCCCGGTGGAGAGCCTCGGCCTCACCACCTGCCACCGGGCCACCCCCGAGGACGCCGCGGGCACCGCCATCCCGATCGGCCGCCCGCTGCACGGCAAGGCCGTGCACGTCCTGGACGAGCGGCTGGAGCCCGTCCCCGAGGGCACCACCGGTGAGCTCTACGCGGCCGGCGGCGGCCTCGCCCACGGCTACGTCGGCCGGCCCGGGCTGACCGCCCAGCGCTTCGTCGCCTCCCCGTTCGGCACCCCCGGTGAGCGGCTCTACCGCACCGGCGACCTCGGCCACCGGCGCCCGGACGGGCTGCTGGAGATCACCGGCCGGATCGACGACCAGGTCAAGGTCCGCGGCTTCCGGGTCGAGCCCGGCGAGATCGAGGACGCGCTGACCCGCCACCCCGCCGTCCGCGAGGCCGCCGTCACCGTCCACGAGCCCGCCCCGGGCGACCACCGGCTCGCCGCCTACGTCACCCTCGACGCGGGGGCGGACGGGGCCGACCCCGAGGCGCTGCTGGACCACCTCGCCGGGCTGCTGCCCGAGCACATGGTCCCCGCGACCCTCGACGTGCTGGACGCCCTGCCGCTCAACCCCAACGGCAAGGTCGACCGCCGGGCCCTGCCGGCCCCCGCCGAGCGCCGCACCGCCGCCGCGGCCGACCCGCTCACCCCGCGCGAGCGGCTGGTCGCCGACGCCGTCCGCGCCGTCCTGGACCTGCCGGAGGACCTCGGTCCGGAGGCCAACTTCTTCCGCATCGGCGGCAATTCGCTGGCCGCCGTGCGGGTCGCCATGAAGCTCTCGCAGCAGACCGGCACCCGCGTCCCGCCGCACGTGGTGTTCCGCGGCCGGACCGTGGGCGCCATCGCCGAACGGCTGGCCTCGTGATGGCGGGCCGCCCCGACACCCGCCGGACAGGAAGGAACGACCCCGTGAGCCCGTCAGCCGACCCCATGAGCCCGCCGGCCCGCCCGGTGGCCGAGCCGGTCCGCCCGGTGTCAGAGCCCGCCCGTCCGGTGTCAGAACCCGCCCGCACCGCGCCGGTCTCGGGCCTCCAGCGCGGCCTCTGGTTCCTCGACCACCTGAACCCGGGAACCGTCACCTACACCACCCCCTGGACGTACCGGGTCACCGGTCCGCTCGACCTCGGGCTGCTGGCCCGCGCCCTGGACGCCGTCACCGCCCGGCACGAGGCGCTGCGCACCACCTTCGCGCTGCACCCCGACGGCCCGCGCCAGCACGTCCACGACACCCTCGCCGTACCGCTCGCCGTCACCGACCTGTGCGGCCTGCCGGAGGCCGAACGGGAGGAGCGCGCCGAGGAGTTGATCGCCGAACGGGCCGCCGAGCCGTTCGACCTCGCGGCCGGCCCGCTGCTGCGCGCCGAGGCGCTCCGGCTCGGCGAGGAGCGCACCACCCTGCTGTTCGTCGTCCACCACATCATCTGGGACGGCTGGTCGGCCGACCTCTTCGAGCGCGAACTCGCCGAGCACTACCGGGCGTTCGCCTCGCAGCGGACGCCGGACCTGCCCGCCCTCACCACCCAGTACGCCGACTGGGCCGAGGAGGAGGAGCACACCCCCTACGAGGAGCACCTCGCCTACTGGAAGGACCGCCTCGACGGCGCCCCCGCCCTGCTCGACCTGCCCGGCGACCGCCCGCGCCCCGCCGAGCGCGGCGAGCGCGGCGCCACCGAGCACTTCGGCCTCGCCCCCGGCACCGCCGCCCGCGTCCGGGCGCTCGCCGAGCAGGAGGGCGCCACCCCGTTCACCGTCCAGCTCGCCGCCTTCGCCCTGCTGCTGAACCGCTGGACCGGCGCCGACGACCTGCTCGTCGGCACTCCGGTCACCACCCGCAGCCGACCCGAACTCGCCGACCTCCTCGGCTACTTCGTCAACCTGCTGCCGCTGCGCATCCGGCTCGCCCCGGGCGCGACCTTCCGGGAGCTGGTCACCGACCTCCAGGACGGCGCCTTCGACGCCTTCGGCTACCTCGACGTGCCGTTCGACCAGCTGGTCGACCACCTCGGCACCGCCCGCACCCCGCAGCACCCGCCGCTGGTCCAGGTGGTGTTCGGCGCCCACGGCGAGGACCGCGCCCCGCTCGCCCTCGGCGCGGCCACCGCCCGGCGCGCCGTCCGCTCCAACGGCACCAGCAAGTTCGACCTCACCTGGTCCGTCTTCGAGCCCACCGAGGACGCCGAGGGCGGCGGGGACGGCGCCGCCGAACTGCGCGGCGAGGCCGAGTACAGCACCGACCTCTTCGACCCCGGCACCGTCCGCCGCCTCGCCGCCGACTACGCGGCCCTGCTGGACGCCGCCCTCGCCGACCCGGACGCCACCGTGCTCCGGCTCACCACCGCCCCCGCGGCCGGACGCCCGCCCCGCCCCGCCCGGCTCGACGAGGGCCACTGCCTGCACCACCTCTTCGAGCGGGCCGCCGACGCGTACGGCGACCGGCCGGCCGTCAGCGACGGGCGGGAGACCCTCGACTACGCCGAACTCGACCGCCGCGCCAACCGGTTGGCGCACACCCTGCGCGCCCGCGGGGTGCGCCCCGGCGACCGGGTCGGGCTGCTGCTGGAACGCACCGCCGCCGTCCCGGTCGCCGTCCTCGCCGTCCTCAAGGCCGGCGCCGCCTACGTGCCCGTCGACCTCGCCGCCCCCGCCGACCGGGCCGCCCTGGTCTTCGGCGACACCGCCGTCACCGCCGTCCTCACCGACCGCCCCGACCGCGCCCCCGCCGGCCCCTGGCAGACCCTCGACCTGGCCGCCCGGGCCGCCGAGATCGCCGCCCACCCCGACACCCGCCCGCCCGCCGCCGGACGCCCCGGCGACCTCGCCTACCTCATCTTCACCTCCGGCTCCACCGGCCGCCCCAAGGGCGTCGCCGTCGCCCACGAGCACGTCAGCCGGCTGCTCGACTCCGGCCGCGCGCACTTCGGCTTCGGCCCCGACACCACCTGGACGCTCTTCCACAGCTACGCCTTCGACTGGACCGTCTGGGAACTGTGGGGGGCCCTGCTGCACGGCGCCCGCCTGATCGTCGTGCCCTACCTGACCAGCCGCTCGCCGGAGGAGTTCGCCGAACTCCTCGACGAGCAGCGCGTCACCCACCTGTGCCTCACCCCGTCCGCGCTGCGCCAGCTCGAACCGGCCCTGCGCCGCCGGCCCCGCGACCTGCCCGCGCTGCGCTGGATCATGCTCGGCGGCGAGGCCCTGGACCCGGGCGTCGTCCAGCGCTGGCACGAGCTCGACCCGCTGCCGCCCGCCCGGCTCTGCAACCTTTACGGCATCACCGAGACCACCGTCCACGTCACCGTCCACGACGTCGCCGAGGGCGGCGCCGGCTTCGGGCGCAGCCTCATCGGCGAGCCGATGGCGCACCTCACCGCGGCCGTCCTGGACGACTGGCTGCGCCCCTGCCCGCCCGGCGTCCCCGGCGAGCTGTACATCGGCGGCGGCAGCCTGGCCCACGGCTACTGGGGACGCCCCGGCCTCACCGCCGGCCGCTTCGTCGCCGACCCGGCCGGACCGCCCGGCGCCCGCCTCTACCGCACCGGCGACGTCGCCAAGCGGCTGCCGGACGGCGGCCTGGAGTACGTCGGCCGCGCCGACTTCCAGGTCAAGCTGCGCGGCTTCCGGATCGAGCTCGGCGAGATCGAGAACGCCCTCGCCGCCCACCCCGACGTCGACGCCTGCGTGGTGACCGTCCACGACGACCGGCTCGCCGCGTACGTCACCGGCCGCGCCCCCGACGACCTGCGCGCCTTCCTCGGCCGCTCGCTGCCGGAGTACATGGTCCCGGCGAGCGTCACCGTGCTGGACGCCCTGCCGCTCACCGTCAACGGCAAGGCCGACCGGGCCGCGCTGCCCGCCCCCGGGCGCACCGCCCCCGAACGGGCCGGCCGGCACGTCGAACCGCGCACCCCCGAGGAGGAGCTGTTCGCCGCCGTCTGGACGGAGGTGCTCGGGGTGCCGGGCATCGGCGTCCACGACGACTTCTTCCACCTCGGCGGCGACTCCATCCGGGCCGTCCAGCTGGCCGGAGCGCTGCACGACCGCGGCTGGCAGCTCTCCCTGCGGGACGTCTTCAACGCGCCCACCGTCGCCGCCCTGCTGCCGCTGGCCCGGCCCGTCGAGGCCGACCCCGGCGCCGACCGGCCGTTCGCCCTGATCGACGAGGACGACCGCGCCGAGCTGCCGCCCGGGATCGTCGACGCCTACCCGATGGTCTCCATGCAGCTGTCGATGGTCTTCCACATGGAGGTCGCCGGCGGCACCGACAGCTACCACAACGTCAACTCCTACCGCTTCGGCGGCGCCCTGGACGAGACCGCGCTGCGCCGCTCCGTCAACGAGGCGATGGCCCGGCACGCCGTGCTGCGCACCGGCCTCGACCTCTCCGGCTACGGCGAACCGCTCCAACTGGTGCACGGCACGCTGCCTGCCCCGGTCGAGTTCGCCGACCTGCGCGGACACGGCGGGCCGGAGCAGGACGCCGCGATCCGCGCCGTCTTCGAGCACCACCGCGACCGGCCGTTCGACCTCACCGCGCCCCCGCTGTTCCGGATCACCGTGCAGCGCCTCGCCGCCGACGCCTTCCAGCTCACCGTCTCCGAGCACCACGCGATCCTCGACGGCTGGAGCTTCACCTCGCTGCTCACCGAGATCATGGAGCGGCACGCCGCGCTGGCCGCCGACCCGGTCTCCGCGCCCACCCCGCCGCCGCGCACCGCCTTCCGCGACTTCGTGGCCGTCGAACGGGCCGCGGCCGCCGACCCGGACTCGCTCGCCTACTGGCACCGGCGGCTGGACGGCGCCACCGGCCAGCTCTGGCCGGGCAGCGAGGACGTCCACGAGCTGCCGCGCACCGTCGAACGCGTGCTGCCGGACGCCCCCGGGCAGCTGCGGGCCGTCGCCGACGCGCTCGCCGTCCCGGTCAAGTCCGTCGCGCTCGCCGCCCATCTGCACGCCCTCGCGCACATCACCGGGCGGCGGCGGGTCACCACCGGGCTGGCGATGAACGGCCGGCTGGAGCGGCTCGGCGGCACGGAGGTGTACGGGCTGTTCCTCAACACCGTCCCGCTGGTCGCCGAACCGGGGGACGACCTGGCGGCACTGGTGCGGCACGTGCACCGCGAGGAGCTGGACATGATGCCGCACCGCCGGGTGCCGTTCGCCCGGCTGGCCCGGATGATGGCCGACACCGCGCTCGACAGCCAGTTCGGCTTCCTGCGCTTCCACGCCCTGGGCCGGCTGAGCTCGGCCCGCATCGAGGACGGCCGGATCGGCACCGAGCCCACCTACCGGCACGAGCCGAACAGCTTCACCTTCGGCGCCTCGCTGATCCAGGACCCGGTCACCCAGCGGGTGCTGCTGGCCGTGGACCACCAGCGCGCCCTGGTGGACGACGCCGCGGCGGAGGAGTTCATGGACGCCTACGCGGCGGCCCTGGCCCGCCTGGCCGCCGGGGTCTGACGGGCGGCGCCGGGCCCGATCGCGGGCAGCCTTCCGGGCCCGGCGCCCCGTCAACGACCCCCGTCGACGCCCCCGTCCGACGCCGAGCACCACCCTTCCACCCCGGCCCTTCCTTCTTCCTTCACCGAGGAGTACCCCGTCATGACCACCTTCGCGGAGCCGGTCACCATCGCCCCCGCCACCGCCGCCACCACCGTGGACCTGCTGACCCGGCTGCGCGCCGCCGTCGCCGCCCACCCGGCCCGCCCCGCCGTGCACGCCGCCGACGGCAGCCTCGACTTCGCCGCCCTCGACCGGCGCACCGCCGCCCTGGCCGCCGCCCTGCGCGCCGCCGGCGTCGGGCGCGGCGACCGGGTCGGCGTCCACCTCGCCCGCACCCTGGACCTGCCGGTCGCGCTGCTCGCCGTCTGGCGGGCGGGCGCCGCGTACGTCCCGCTGGACCCGGCCTACCCCGCCGAGCGGATCGCCTTCATGGCCGCCGACGCCCGCCTGACCGCCGTGGTCAGCGCCGACGCGACGCCCCCCGTCCCGGCCGGCGTCGCCGTGCTGCGCCCGGACGCCGAGGCGCCCGCCGCCGACCTGGAGGCCCCGCACCCGCTGGACCCGGCCTACGTCATCCACACCTCCGGCTCCACCGGCCGCCCCAAGGGCGTCGAGGTGCCGCACGGCGCCGTCGCCGACCTCGCCGCCGGGCTGGAGGGGATCGGCGCCTACCGGCCCGAGCCGTCCGTCGTCGCGTGGAACGCCAGCGTCTCCTTCGACGCCTCCGTCCAGCAGTGGATCCGGATCTGCCGCGGCGACACCCTGGTCGTCGTCGACGACGCCCGGCGCGCCGACCCGGCCCGGCTGGCCGCCCTGCTCGCCGAGCACGCCGTCACCGACCTCGACCTGACGCCGTCCCACTGGCAGCTGCTCCGCGAGCCGCTGCTCGGCGGCGAGGCGGCGGTCCCGCGCCTGTTCATGGGCGGCGAGCCGGTCCCCGAGCGCACCTGGCGCGAGCTGGCCGACGGCGGCATCGAGGCGTTCAACCTGTACGGGCCGACCGAGTGCACCGTCGACGCGATCGCCGCCCGGATCACCGGCCCCGGCCCGCACCTCGGCGAGCCGCTGCCCGGCGTGCGCGTGCGGCTGCTGGACGAGCGGCTGGCGCCGGTCACCGAGCCCGGCGCGGTCGGCGAACTCTACCTGGGCGGTCCCGGCCTGGCGCACGGCTACGCCGGGCAGCCCGGGCTGACCGCCGGCCGCTTCGTCGCCGACCCGTCCGCCCCCGGCGCGCGCATGTACCGCACCGGCGACCAGGCCCGCCGCTCCGCCGAGGGCCTGCTGGAGTACGTCGGCCGGGTGGACCGCCAGGTCAAGGTGCGCGGCTTCCGGATCGAGCTCGGCGAGGTCGAGCACGCGGTGGCGGCGCTGGACGGCGTCACCGCCGCCGCCGTCACCGTGCACGAGCCCGCGCCCGGGGACACCCGGCTGGCCGCGTACGTCACCGGCCCGGCGGCCGCCCCCGCCGACCTGCTCGCCGCCCTGCGGGCCGTCCTGCCCGCGCACCTGGTGCCGGGCACGGTGACCGTGCTGGAGGCCCTGCCGCTCACCCCGAACGGCAAGGTCGACCACCGCGCCCTGCCCGCCCCCGCCGCCGAGGCGGAGCCGTCCGCCGAGGGCGGCGGAGTGGCGGAGCAGGTCGCCGAGGTGTGGCGCACCGTCCTCGGCGTCCCCGAGGTGCTGCCCACCGACGACTTCCTCACCCTCGGCGGCCACTCCCTCGCCGCCCTGCGCGTCGTCCACCTGCTGCGCCGCAAGCTCAACGTCGAACTCCAGCTGCGCCACCTGCTGGACGCCGCCGACCTGGCCGCCTTCACCCAGGCCGTCGTCAGCGCCGCGGCCGCCGGCCCCGCCACCGCCCGCCCGACCCTCACCCCCCGCCGCCCGGCCGTCCGATGACCACGACCACCGACCCCGCCCCCCGCCCGCCGGAAGTCCCGGAACAGCCGCTGCCGGCCAAGAGCGACGGGCCCCCGATTCCCCCCGCCGCGGTGCGGCCGCCGATCACCGCCCGTCCGCGTCCGACCGCCTCGGCGGCGCCGGTGCAGGCCGGTGCCGCCGTCCCCGGGCCGGTGGGGGCACCGCCCGGGCGGCCGCCGGTCACCGCCCGGCCGCGCCCGGACGCCGGCGCGGTCCCGTACCGCGCGGCCTCGGCCCCGGCGGCCGCCCGGGTCGGCGCCGGCCCGCGGCCCCGCACCGAGGGGGACTGGTTCCTCCTTCCCGCCCCTCAACCCGCCACCCCCGCCAGGCTGTTCTGCTTCCCGCACGCGGGCGGCGACGCCACCGCCTTCACCCCGCTGGCCCGGGCCCTCGCCCCCGCCGCGGAGGTGTGGGCGCTGCGCCCGCCGGCGCGCGGCGGACGCAGCCGTGAGCCGATGCCCGCCGACTTCGCCGCCCTGGTCGGGGCCGTCACCGCCGCCGTCGCCCCGCACCTCGGCCCCGGTCGCCGGGCCGCCTTCTACGGGCAGAGCTTCGGCGCCCTGCTCGCCTACGAGGTGGCCCGGGCGCTGCCCGCCGACCGCCGCCCCGAGCTGGTGGTGGTGGCCGGGGCACCCAGTCCGGACGAGTGGACCGAGCGCGGGACCAAGGACCTCGACGCGGCCGAACTCCTGCGCCTGACCGGGCTGGAGGAGCTGGTCCGGGCCGATCCTGAGCTGGTCGAGCTCGCCCTCGGCGGCATCCGCACCGACCTCGCGGTCAGCGCCACCTACCGGTACCGGCCGGACGCGCCGATCGGCTCGGCGCTGTACGCGGTGGCCGGCGCCGACGACCCGATGCTCGCCACCACCGACCTCACCGGCTGGGCCGCCCACACCCGGGGCGCCTTCGGCCACCGCGTCCTGCCCGGCGGGCACCTGCTCGCCACCGTCGACCGGCCCGGCCCGGTCGACCTCCTGACCTCCCTCCTGGCCCCCCGCCCGAGCCCGAGCACCGTCCCGGTGGGCGGCGGGGAGCTGCCGCCGTGGTGATCGCGATGCCCGGCGGCGGCCTTCAGCCCTCCCGTCCGAACCCTCTCCCGACCGCCCTCCCGACCGCCCTCCCGAACCCCCTCCCGGCCGGCCGTCGCCCGGCCGACCCGACTGCCACCGAGGAGCAGCCGTCATGGTGACCACCACCTCCGTCGATCTGACCGACCCCGCCCTGTGGGCCCGCCCCGACATCCCGGAGCTGGTCGCCGACCTGCGCGCCGAGGCGCCCGTCCACCGCACCGACACCGTCGACGACGGGCCGATCTGGTCGGTGATGACCTACCGGGAGTCCGCCGAGGTACTGCGCAACGCGGCCGCTTTCAGCTCGGAGTCCGGCTCGCTGCTGGGCGCGGGCGTCGGCAACGTGCCGGTCGGCTCGGGCCGGATGATGGCCCTCACCGACCCGCCCCGGCACCGCGAACTGCGGGCCCCGGCCAACCCGTTCTTCTCCAAGGGCGGGGTGCGCGGCGCCTCCCGGTCGATCGCCGACCGGGCCGCCGAGCTCTTCGACCGGGCCGTCGAGCAGGGCGAGGCGGACCTCGTCGACGTGGTCTCGGCGCTGCCGCTGGCCGTGATGTGCGACCTGCTGGACGTCCCGGAGAAGGACCGCGACATGGTGGTCCGGGTCTGCGACGTGGCGTTCCTCGGCGCCACCCCGGAGGAGCGCCGGGCCGGGCACCAGCAGTTGATCCCCTACCTGCTGCACCAGGTGATGCTGCGGCGCACCGATCCGCGCGACGACCTCATCTCGATGATGGCCACCTACAAGGTGAACGGCCGGCTGCTGCCGGTCGAGGACGTCGTGCTCAACCTGGACAACATCGTGGTCGGCGGCGTCCAGACGGTCCGCCACACCGCCGCGATGGGGTTGCACACCCTGGTCAACCGGCCGGACCTGTGGCGGCAGTTGCAGCGCGGCGAGGTGTCCATGGACTCCGCCGTCGACGAGCTGCTGCGCTGGACCTCGGTCGGGCTGCACACGCTGCGCACCGCCACCCGGGACATCGAGCTGGCAGGGCGGCAGATCCGCCGCGGCGACCGGGTCGCCGTCTGGGTGTGGTCGGCCAACCGCGACCCGGAGGCCTTCGAGGCGCCCGAGGAGATCCGCCTCGACCGCTCGCCCAACAAGCACCTGGCGCTCGGCCTGGGCGCCCACTACTGCATCGGCGCGCCGCTGGCGAAGACGGAGCTGAGCGCGCTGTTCACGGCGGCGCTGGAGAAGGCGTCGGCGATCGAGCCGGCCGGTCCGGCGGAGTACAACCGCTCGATCATCAACTTCGGCCTGGACCGGTTCCCGGTCCGCCTCACGCCCCGCTGAGCGCCGTACGGCACAGCACCCCGCGTTCGACCCCCGCGCCGAGGCCCGCGCAGGAGGACGGCAGTCCCGTAACTGCCGCTCTCCTGCCGGGCCTCGTGCCGCTTCCGGGCCCGCCGCGCCCCTACCTTCGAATCACCGCACCACGACCACCACCGCACCGAGGAGACCACCGTGAGCAACCCGTTCGAGGACGACAACGCCGGCTACCTCGTCCTGGTCAACGACGAGAACCAGCACTCGCTCTGGCCGGTCTGGATCGACGTGCCGGCCGGCTGGACCACCGTCCACGGCGAGGCCCCCCGCCAGGAGTGCCTGGACTGGATCGAGGCCAACTGGACCGACATCCGCCCGGCCTCGCTGGTCGCCGGCCTCGACCGCCGGTGAGCGCCGCCATGGTCACCTGGGAGCTGAACCCCGGCCGTCCGGCGCTCGCGCACGTGCCGGCCGTCGCCGAGCTCGCCGAGGGCACCGCCTGGCTGCGCGCGCACGAGGCCGAGCTGACCGCCGCGCTGCACCGGCACGGCACGATCTTCCTGCGCGGCCTGCCGGTCGCCGCCACCGAGGACGTCGCCGCCGTGCGCGACGTGCTGATCCCCGAGCCCACCCCGTACCGGGAGAAGGCCACCCCGCGCAGCGACTTCGGCAACGGCGTCTTCTCGTCGACCGACCTGCCGCCCGCGCAGCCGATCCGGATGCACAACGAGAACAGCTACACGCTGACCTTCCCCGGCCGGCTGCTGTTCGCCTGCCTGACCGCCCCGGAGGCGGGCGGCGCCACCCCGACCGCCGACGTCCGCAAGGTCCTCGCCGCCCTGCCGCCGCACCTGGCGGAGCGCGGCCGGACCTCCGGCTGGACGCTGAACCGCAGCTACTCGGACTACGTCTCGCTCGGCTGGCGGACCGCCTTCGCCACCGAGGACCGCGCCGAGGTCGAGCGCTACTGCCGGGAGAACGGCATCTCCTGGGAGTGGACGGCGGACGGCAACCTGCGCACCAGCCAGCTGCGGCCGGCCACCATCCACCACCCGTACACCGGTGAGGAGGCCTGGTTCAACCACCTGGCGTTCTGGAGCGAGTGGTCGCTGGACCCGGACATCCGGGAGGCCATGGTCGAGGAGTTCGGCCCGGACGGCCTGCCGTTCAACACCGGCTTCGGCGACGGCGAGCCGCTCACCCGCGAGGACGCCGACGCGCTGAACGCCGCCTACGAGGCGGCCACCGTCCGGGAGACCTGGCAGGTCGGCGACGTGATGCTGGTCGACAACGTGCTCTGCGCGCACGGCCGCGACCCGTACCGCGGCGACCGGAAGATCGCCGTCGCGATGGGCCGCCCGGTCGACGTCCTCGACTGCCGCCCCTCGGTCCTGCCGACCACCGCCGTCGCCGCGTGACGGCGCCCCCCACCCGCCCGTGACGTGAGCAGAGGAAGCACCGTGATCCCGGTTTCGTACGCACAACAGCGTCTGTGGCTGATCGACCAGATCGAAGGGCCGACCGCGCTCTACAACCTGCCGTTCGCGGTCCGCCTGCGCGGCCCGCTCGACACCGCCGCGCTGCGTGCCGCGACGGCGGACGTGGTCGCCCGGCACGAGGCCCTGCGCACGGTGTTCCCGGTGGACGCGGAGGGCGTGCCGGTGCAGCACATCCTGCCGTCGGCGGAGGCGGCGATCGCCTTCGCGACGGTGGAGTGCGCACCGGCCGGCTACCCGGCCCTGCGGGACGCGGAAGCCGCCCACACCTTCGACCTGAGCGCCGAACTCCCCATCCGGGTCACGGTCTTCTCGCTCACCCCGACCGACGGGGACACTCCCGAGCACGTGCTGCTCGTGGTGCTCCACCACATCGCCGGCGACGGCTGGTCGCTCGGCCCGCTGCTGCGCGACCTCGCCACCGCCTACACCGCCCGGCTCGCGGCCGCCGAGCCGCGGTGGGAGCCGCTGCCGGTCCAGTACGCCGACTACGCGCTGTGGCAGCGCGAGCTGCTCGGCGACGAGTCCGACCCGTACAGCCTGATGAGCCGTCAACTCGACCACTGGAGAGGAGTCCTGGCCGATCTGCCGGAGGAGCTGGAGCTGCCGGCGGACCGCCCCCGGCCGCCCGCGCCCACCGGCGCCGCCGACGCCGTCCCGTTCACCTTCGCCCCCGAGCTGCACGCCGCGCTGGCCGAACTCGCCCGCGGCCGGCGCGCCACCCTGTTCGCCGTGCTCCAGGCGGGCCTCGCCGCGCTGTTCACCCGGCTCGGCGCGGGCACCGACATCCCGCTCGGCACCGGGGTGGCCGGCCGCTCCGACGAGGCGCTGAGCGACCTGGTCGGCTTCTTCGTCAACACCCTGGTGCTGCGCACCGACACGTCCGGGGACCCGTCCTTCGACGAACTCCTGGGCCGCGTCCGGGAGTCCCAGCTGGACGCCTTCGCGCACCAGGACGTGCCGTTCGAGCGGCTGGTCGAGGAGGTCAACCCGGCCCGCGCGCTCGGCCGCCACCCGCTGTTCCAGACCCTGCTGGTGCTCCAGAACCACGAGGAGGGCGAACTCGGCCTGCCCGGGCTGGAGTCGGCCCCCGAACCGCTCGGCCTGCGGGTCGCCAAGTTCGACCTCAACATCGGCGTCACCGAGCGGCACGGCCCGGACGGCGCCCCGGCCGGCCTGGAGGGCTCGGTCGAGTACGCGGCCGACCTCTACGACCGCGCCACCGTCGTCACCCTGTTCGAGCGCCTCGGCCGGCTGCTCGCCGCCGCGGCCGCCGACCCGCAGGCGCCGATCGGCACCCTGGACATCCTCGCCCCCGAGGAGCGCGCCCGCCTCGCCGAGGAGTGGAACGCCACCGCCGCGCCCGTCCGCACCGGTTCGCTGCCCGCCCTGTTCGAGGCCCAGGCCGCCCGCACCCCGGACGCGGTCGCGCTCGCCCACGACGGCGGCACCGTCGGCTACGCCGAGCTCAACGCCCGCGCCAACCGGCTCGCCCACCACCTGATCGCCGCGGGCGTCGGCCCCGAGTCCCCGGTCGCGCTGCTGATGGAGCGCTCGGTGGACCTGGTGGTCGCCACCCTCGCCGTGCTGAAGGCGGGCGGCTGCTACGTGCCGATGCACGCGAGCCTGCCGCCCGAGCGGATGACCGCACTGCTCGCCGACACCGCCGCGCCCGTCCTGCTCACCGACCGCGCCGAGCCCGGCTTCGCGCACACCGCCGCCGTGGTCCGCCCCGGCGACGAGGCGCACCGGCCCGACCACGACCCCGCGCTGCCCGTCCACCCGGACCGGCTGGCCTACGTGATGTTCACCTCCGGCTCCACCGGCACCCCCAAGGGCGTCGCGGTGCGCCACCGCGACGTCGTCGACCTCGCCGACGACCGCCGCTGGCGCGACGGCCGGCACGAGCGGATCCTGCTGCACTCCCCGCACGCCTTCGACGCCGCCACCTACGAGCTGTGGGCGCCGCTGCTGCGCGGCGGCACGGTCGTCGTCGCCCCGCCCGGCACCCTGGACGCCGCCGCCCTGCACGCCCTCGCCATCCGGCACCGGGTCACCGCGGTCTTCCTCACCAAGGCCCTGTTCGACCTGGTCGCCGAGCAGGCGCCGGAGACCTTCCGCGCCCTGCGGACGGTCTGCACCGGCGGCGAGGCCGCCTCCGGCACCCTGCTGCGCCGGGTCCTCGACCACTGCCCGGACCTGCTGCTCGCCCACGTCTACGGGCCCACCGAGGCCACCACCTTCGCCACCCACCACCCCTTGCGGCCCGCCGACCTGGACGGTGGCCGGGCGCCGATCGGCCTGCCGCTGGACAACATGCGCGCCCACGTCCTGGACGCCCGCCTCCAGCCGGTGCCGCCCGGGGTGCCCGGCGAGCTGTACGTCGCCGGGGCCGGCCTGGCCCGCGGCTACTGGCGGCGGGCCGCGCTGACCGCCGAGCGCTTCGTCGCCGACCCGTACGACGCCGACGGCGGCGGGCGGATGTACCGCACCGGCGACCTGGTGCGCCGCCGGGCCGACGGCGCGATCGAGTTCCTCGGCCGGATCGACGGCCAGGTCAAGCTGCGCGGCTTCCGGATCGAGCTCGGCGAGATCGAGGCCGTGCTCTCCCGCCACCCCGCCGTCCGCCAGGTCATCGTCGTGCCCCGCGAGGACCGCCCCGGCGACACCCGGCTGATCGGCTACTGCGCCGCCCTCGACACCGCCGGCGGCCCCGAACTCGCCGCCGAGCTCAAGCGGTTCGCCGCCGAGGCGCTGCCCGGCTACATGGTCCCGTCCGCGGTCGTGGTGCTGCCCGCCCTGCCGCTGAACGCCAACGGCAAGGTCGACCGGCGCGCCCTGCCCGCCCCCGACCTCGGCGCCGACGGCGACGGCCGGGCCCCGCGCGACGAGCGCGAGCGGGCCCTGTGCGCGCTGTTCGGCGAGATCCTCGGCATCGACGGCATCACCATCGACGACGACTTCTTCGCCCTCGGCGGCCACTCCCTGCTGGCCACCCGCCTGGTCGGCCGGGCGCGTACCGAGCTCGGCGCCGAACTCGCCATCGGCGACCTCTTCCAGGCCCCGACCGTCGCCGCGCTCGCCGCCCGGATCGCCGGCGCCCCGGCCCGCCCCGCGCTGCGCCCCGAGCCGCGCCCCGAGCACCTGCCGGTCTCCTTCGCCCAGCGCCGCCTCTGGTTCCTGGGCAAGGCCGAGGGCCCCGGCGCCACCTACAACGTCACCCTCGCCCTGCGGCTGACCGGCCCGCTGGACAGCGCGGCCCTGGAAGCCGCCCTCGGCGACGTCGCCGCCCGCCACGAGTCGCTGCGCACCGTCTTCGCCGAGCGCGACGGCGTGCCCCACCAGCGGGTGCTGGCCGCGCCGCCCGCCCCGCTGCTCACCGTCACCGACCGCCCCGCGCAGGACCTCGTCCACCACACCTTCGACCTGGCGGCGGACGTCCCGCTGCACGCCTACCTGCGCCCCGAGGGCCCCGAGGAGCACGTCCTCACTCTGGTGATGCACCACATCGCCAGCGACGGCTGGTCGCTGCGCCCGCTGTTCCGCGACCTCGCCGAGGCCTACGCCGCCCGCCGGGCCGGCGCCGCGCCGCGGTGGGAGCCGCTGCCCGTCCAGTACGCCGACTACACCCTCTGGCAGCACCGGCTGCTCGGCGCGGACACCGACCCGGCGTCGCTGCTCGGCGCCCAGCTCGCCCACTGGCGCGAGGCGCTGGCCGGCCTGCCCGACGAGCTGCCGCTGCCGCTGGACCGCCCGCGCCCGCCGGTGCCCACCCACCGCGGCGACGTCGTCGAGCTGGAGCTCGACGCCGCCCTGCACGCCCGGCTCGCCGCCCTGGCCGCCGAGCACGGCGCCACCCTGTTCATGGTCCTCCAGGCCGCCTACGCCGCCCTGCTGCACCGCTTCGGCGCCGGGGACGACCTGCCGATCGGCACCCCGCTGGCCGGGCGCCTGGACACCGCCCTCGACGAGCTGGTCGGCTTCTTCGCCAACACCCTGGTGCTGCGCACCGACCTGAGCGGCGCGCCCACCTTCGCCGAGCTGCTGGGCCGGGTCCGGGAGGCCGACCTGGCCGCCTACGCCCACCAGGACGTGCCGTTCGAGCGCCTGGTCGAGGAGCTGAACCCGGCCCGCACCCTCGCCCGGCACCCGCTGTTCCAGGTGATGATCGCCTTCGACAACACCGCCTTCGACAACACCGCCTTCGACAACACCGCCTTCGACAGCACCGCCGCCGACAGCACCGCCGGCGGCGCCCCCGCCCTGCCCGGCACCCGCGCCGCCCACGAGCCGCTCGGCCTGCCCAGCACCGCCTTCGACCTCACCCTCAACCTCTCCGAGCGCCACCACCCGGACGGCCGCCCGGCCGGGCTCTCCGGCGGCCTGGAGTTCGCCGTCGACCTGTTCGAGCGGGCCACCGCCGAGCGGCTCGCCGGCGCCCTCGTCCAACTGCTGGCCCAGGCCGCCGAGCAGCCGCACCGCCCCGTCGCCGAGCTGGACGTGCTCGGCCCGGCCGGGCACGCGGCGCTCGCCCGCTGGCACGACACCGCCCGCCCCGGCGGCGAGGTCCTCGTCCCCGCCGCGTTCGCCGCGCAGGCCGCCGCCACCCCGGAGGCCACCGCGCTGGTCTTCGGCGGACAGGAACTGAGCTTCGCCGAGCTGAACGCCCGCGCCAACCGGCTCGCCCACGGCCTGGAGGGCGCAGGCATCGGCCCCGGGTCGCTGGTCGCGCTCGCCCTGCCCCGCTCGGCCGAGTCGATCGTCGCCCTGCTCGCCGTGCTCAAGGCCGGCGCCGCCTACCTGCCGCTGGACTCCGACTACCCGCGCGACCGGCTCGCCCACATGCTGGCCGACGCCCGCCCGGCCGCCGTGCTCTCCACCGACGCCTGGCCGCTGCCCGAGGTGCTGGACGGCCTGACCGTGCTGCCCGCCGACGCCGCCATCTGGGCGGAGCTGCCCGCCGACGAACCGGACGTGGCGGTCGGGCCCGAGCACGCCGCCTACGTGATCTACACCTCCGGCTCCACCGGTCGCCCCAAGGGCGTCGTGGTCCGGCACGGCGGCCTCGCCAACCTGTACGCCTTCCACCGCGACGAAACCCTCAGCCTCGCCCAACAGGCCAACCCCGGGCGGCGGTTCACCTTCGCCTCGACCGCCTCGATGTCCTTCGACACCTTCCTCGAAGGGGTGCTCTGGCTGGTCGCCGGCCAGGAACTGCACCTGCTCGACGACGACCTGCGCCGCGACGCCGCCGCCATCGTCCAGTACCTCGCCCGCACCGGCGCCGACGTCCTCGACGTCACCCCCGGCCAGGCCGAACGGCTGGTCGAGGAGGACCTGCTCACCACCTGCCCGCCCGCCGTGCTGATGATCGGCGGCGAGGCCTGCGGCCAGCAGCTGTGGACCGCGCTGTCCGCCGCCCCCGACACCGTCGTGCTCAACATCTACGGGCCCACCGAGTGCACCGTCGACGCCCTGTACCACCGCCTCGACGCCACCGTGGCCCGCCCGGTGATCGGCCGCCCGCTGGCCAACCTGCGCGCCCACCTGCTGGACGCCCGGCTGCGCCCGGTGCCCGTCGGCGTGCCCGGCGAGCTCTACCTGAGCGGCGCCGGCCTGGCCCGCGGCTACCTGGGCCGCCCGGCGCTGACCGCCGAGCGCTTCGTCGCCGACCCGTACGACGAGGGCGCCCGGATGTACCGCACCGGCGACCTCGCCCGGCGCCGCGCCGACGGCTCGGTGGAGTTCCTCGGCCGCACCGACCACCAGGTCAAGGTGCGCGGGTTCCGGATCGAACTCGGCGAGATCGAGGCCGTCCTGGCCGCCCACCCGCAGGTCCGGCAGGCCGCCGTACTGCCGCACCGGGACGGTACGGCCGGCACCCGGCTGGTCGCCTACCTGGCCGCCGACGCCGACCCGGCGGAGCTGCGCGCCCACGCGGCCGCCGCGCTGCCCGACTACATGGTCCCGGCCGCCTTCGTCACCCTGGAGGCGCTGCCGCTCAACGTCAACGGCAAGCTGGACCGGGCCGCCCTGCCCGCCCCCGACTTCACCGCGACGGCCGGCGGCCGGGCCGCCCGCACGGCCCGCGAGGAGATCCTCTGCGGCCTGTTCGCCGAAGTCCTCGGCCTGGACGGCGCCGTCTCGATCGACGACGACTTCTTCGCCCTCGGCGGCCACTCGCTGCTCGCCACCAAGCTGCTCAGCCGGGTCCGCGCCGCCCTCGGCGCCGAACTCGGCATCCGGGACGTCTTCGAGGCCCCGACCGTCGCCGGCCTGGTCGAGCGCCTCGACGGCGCCGAGGCCCGGCCCGCGCTCACCGCCGGCGAGCGCCCCGAGCGGCTGCCGCTCTCCTTCGCCCAGCAGCGGCTATGGCTGATCGACCGGATGGAGGGGCCCGGCGCGCTCTACAACATGCCGCTCGCGCTGCGCCTGACCGGCGAGCTCGACCGCGCCGCGCTTTCCGCCGCGCTCGGCGACCTGGCCGAGCGGCACGAGAGCCTGCGCACCGTGATCGCCGAGCACGAGGGCGAGCCCTACCAGCGGATCCTCGCCGAGGCCGCGGTGCCCGTCGAACTCCTGTACTGCGCACGGGAGTCCGTCGACGCCGAGGTGGACCGCGCGGCCCGCCGCCCGTTCGACCTGGCCGCCGAGCCGCCGGTCCGGGCCACCCTGCTCCGGGTCGCCGAGGACGAGCACGTCCTGGTCGTCGCGCTGCACCACATCGTCGGGGACGGCTGGTCGATGGGCCCGCTGCTGCGCGACCTCGCCGAGGCCTACACCCTGCGCCTCGGCGGTGAGCGGCCGGTCTTCGAGCCGCTCGCCGTCCAGTACGCGGACTACGCGCTCTGGCAGCGCGGGCTGCTCGGCGACGAGGCCGACCCGCAGAGCCTGCTCTCCCGCCAACTCGCCTACTGGCGCGCCACCCTGGCCGAACTGCCGGAGGAGATCGCGCTGCCCGCGGACCGCCCGCGCGGCGCCCGGGCCGACCACCGCGGCGAGCGGGTCGCGCTGCCGATCGGCGCCGAGCTGCACCGCGCGCTGGTCGCGCTCTCCCGCGAGCACCGGGTCACCCTCTTCATGACCTGCCAGGCCGCGCTCGCCGCGCTGCTCACCCGGCTCGGCGCGGGCACCGACGTGCCGATCGGCTCGGTGGTCGCCGGCCGCTCGGACGAGGCGCTGGACGACCTGGT
>NZ_JBHJUI010000019.1:0-63345 GCF_042268405.1 Kitasatospora sp. NPDC056184
CCGCGAGGTCTACCGCACCCTGACCAGCACACCAACCACACACATCACTCAAACCGAACTCGCTCCCGCGGCTTGACGCCTATAGGAGCATCCGGGCGAACCGACCGGCCGAGCGGGCATGAACCGCCGGATCGCGGTTAGACGGGCGGGTGACACCGACCACCGTCCCGCGTCAGGAAGGGCCGCCGTGACCGACATCTCCCGCCTCCCCGGAGCCGCCGAGCAGCACTGGAGCTGGCAGCTGGACGGAGCCTGCCGCACCGTCGACAGCAGCGTCTTCTTCCACCCGGTCAACGAGCGCGGCGCCGCCGCGAAGGAGCGCGAGCAGCACGCGAAGTCGGTCTGCGCCCGCTGCCCGGTGCGGGTGCCGTGCCGCCGCTACGCGCTGGCCACCCGGGAGCCCTACGGCGTGTGGGGCGGGCTGACGGAGGAGGAGCGGCGTGCGCTGTTCACCGACCTCTCGGCACCGGGCCACCGGGTCGCGTAGCGCGGCCCGGGGCCGCTGCGGCCGGAACCCGCCGGCCCGCGGCCCGGGCCCGGCGGGTCGCGGACCCGGATCGGTCCGCGGACCAGCCGGGCCCGTGGCGTGCCGCTACCGCCCCTCGTCGATCAGCCCGAACTCCTCCAGCAGCGCGCCGACCTCGGTCGCCTCCACCCGGTGCAGCAGCCGCTTGCGCAGGAACTCCGGTCCGGGCAGGTTCAGTTCGGCCCCGTCGCGCAGCCGGCTGGTCGCGGCGAGCAGCTTGCGTACGTCATAGGTCGAGTTGAACACCTCGGGGACCCCGCGCTCGACGTCCAGCAGCCGGTAGGCCGCCTCCATGCCGGTGCGCACCGAGTACTCGGTGGTGAAGATGCAGTCCCGCCCGGTCTCCGCGAACTGGCCGATGAAGGCGAAGTTCACCGCCCCGTCCGGCACCACCTGCGGCCGGTCGCCGGCCTTGCGGGGCAGGAAGAACGAGGTCACGTAGGGCATCATCACCGGCACGCAGCGGGCGGCCCCGGCGGCCAGCCCGGGGATCTCCGCCTCGGGCACGCCCAGGTGGTACAGCCACTCCTGGGTGATCTCCTCGCCCGTGCACTCCGCCATCGGCTTGCGGACGAAGTCGCCCGGGCGGTCGACGAAGAGCGAGTACAGCCAGACCACGATCTGGTCGGCCGGCTGCTGCTTGAAGTGCGGCTGGCGGTTGACCGTCCAGCTCAGCAGCCAGGAGGAATCACGGGCGGTGACGATGCCGCCGGTGACCACGCCGCCGCTGAACGGGTCGCGCTTGGCGACCTGCTGGATGTACCGGGGGATGCGCGGGTCCAGGGTGGTGACGGTGGCCGACTCCCACTTGCTCTGCGCGATGTTGCCGCAGAACACCTCGGGGCGGCCGAACTCCGGGTCCTTGGCGGCGATCCTCCGCCACAGGTCCCAGGCCGGCGCCGGGCCGTCGTTCAGCCGGGCCGGCGTGTGCTGGTCACCGTTGTCGGAGTTCTCGGTGAGCGAGCCGATGGTGGTGAACACCAGGTCGTCCTCGCCGAGTTCGACGCCGCCGGGCTTGCCGGCCTCGGTCCAGTGGATCCGGGTCGCCCGCTTGCGCCCGGGCGCGAGGTCGAAGTCGATGTCGGTGACCTCGGTCTCGAAGCGGAAGGTCACGCCCTGGTCCATCAGCCAGCGGGTCAGCGGCAGCACCATCGACTCGTACTGGTTGTACTTGGTGAACTTCAGCGCGGAGAGGTCCGGCAGCCCGCCGACGTGGTGCACGAAGCGGTGCAGGTAGAGCTTCATCTCCAGCGCGCCGTGCCACTCCTCGAAGGCGAACATGGTCCGCCAGTACAGCCAGAAGTTGCTGTCCAGGAAGTCGCGGCCGAAGACCTCGTCGATCCGCTTGCCCTCCAGCTCCTCGCGGGTGGCGAGGAAGATCCGCACCAGGTCCTTCTGCGCCCGGTCGTTCAGCGCGAACAGCCCGTCGGTGCGGGCGTCCCGGCCCTGCTGCTCGGTGACCCGCTGGAGCGAGAAGTTCGGGTCGTCCTTGTTCAGCCAGTAGAACTCGTCGAGCACCGAGGCGCCCTCGACCTCCAGCGAGGGCACCGAGCGGAACAGGTCCCACAGGCACTCCATGTGGTCCTCCAGCTCGCGCCCGCCGCGCACCACGAAGCCCTTCTCCGGCTCCTTGATGCCGTCCAGTGCGCCGCCCGGCAGCCGCAGCCGCTCCAGAATGGTGATCCGCTCGCCCGGCACCTGCGCATCGCGTACCAGGAACGCCGCCCCCGCGAGCGACGCCAGCCCCGAACCGACGAACCAGGCGCTCGCCCGGTCGGCCCGCTCGGGCTTGCGCGGCCTGGCGAACGCCTCGTAGTTCCCGCTGCTCCAGTACACGTGCACTCCTTCGATCGGTGGATCGGCCGTCCGCGCGCCGGCACACCTCGCCCACGCTGGCCAACGGCGCCTGCGGCGGCAACGCGGCTGGTCCGAACGGGTGACACCCCGCCGGCCCGCCCCGCTGCGCCGTGATCACCACACTGCCCCCGCGGCGGGCGGCGGCGGATCGGTCCACCGGGACCTGATCGCGGTCCGGAGGTCCCGGTCCGCTTGTGCGCTTGGTCCCGGTTTGCCCGTCGGCGCCCCTGGGCAGGGCCGCCGCTGCCGGGAACCGTCGGACGGCCACGAACAGCCCAGCCCGGGGTGTCCCGGCGGCCCGGGCGACCGATCCTCGTGCCATGGCCTCGATCGTCGTGCTCTACGAGCTGGACCCCGGCCGGCTGCTCGGCCCGGACGGGGTCGAGCCCGCCGTGGCGGCCGTGCACGCCGCCGGATCGGACCCGGACGTCCCGGAGGACCCGCTGCCGCGCACCCTGTGCGGGCGGGACACCGGGGACCTGGAGCACGCGCACTTCCGGCCGGGCCTGGGGGAGCCCTGGTACCCGCCGACGCTGGCCGAGCAGCGGTGCCGGGAGTGCGAGCGCGCGCTGCGCGCGCTCTGACGGACGGGGGGCCGCCGCCGGCCGGGGGGCGGGCCGCCGAATGTCGCCGGGGGTTTCCCCCCGGGGAAGTCGGAGGCCGTCCCCAGGGCGCCGAGGTGGCCGCCGCCGCGAAGATCAACTCATCGAACGCCGAGGTCGACGGTGTTCCATCGAGTTGAGGAGTGGTCGGAACGATGACGGCTGACAAGCGGATCGGGCGGCGCGGACTGCTGCTGGCGGCGGCGATGGCGGCGGCCGTGTTGGCCCCGGCGGCGGCGAGCGCCGCCCCGGCGGACCCGGCGGGGGTGCACACGGCGGACTCCCGGCAGGCCGCCGTCGTACGGGCGCTGGAGAGCGTGGCCCAGCCGCTGCGGACGACGGAGCCCGGCGGCCGCAGCGCCGACCTCCGGGCCTTGGGCGCGATGATCGGCGACGCCAAGGTGGTCGGCCTCGGCGAGGCCACCCACGGCTCGCACGAGTTCTTCGCGATGAAGCACCGGCTCTTCCGCTACCTGGTCGAGGAGAAGGGCTTCACCACCTTCGCCCTGGAGACGAGCTGGACCAGCGGCCTGCAGATCGACGAGTACCTCCAGGGCGGCCCGGGCGACGCGCGGCAGCTCGTCAAGGACGCCCTGGGCGGCAGCCCGTGGGAGCGCGAGGAGTTCGCCGACCTGATCGCCTGGATGCGGTCCTACAACCGGAGCCACCCCCGGAACCCGGTCCACTTCCTGGGCGACGACATCGGCGCCCCGAGGCTCGGCGACGGGATCTTCGAGCGGGTCACCTCCTACGTGCGCGAGGCCCGCCCTGACGCCCTCCCGCGGCTCGACGGGCTCTACGCGGGACTGCGGCCCTTCGACGACGTCATGGCGTACCTCCGCGAGCCGGTCGCCGAGCGCCGGGAGAACGCTGCCAGGGCCCGGCAGGCGCTCGACCTGGTCACCGCGAGCGGGTCGCAGGGCGACGACGCCCACGCCTGGGCCGTGCAGCACGCCCGGAACATCGCCGAGACCTTCGCCTTCGCCGCCCTGGACCTCACCGACCCGGCCTCCGTCTCCGCCTCGGAGCAGCTGCGCGACCGGGCGATGGCGGACAACACCGCCTGGTGGCAGCGCCGCACCGGCGGCAAGGTGCTGCTGTCGGCGCACAACGGGCACACCGGCTACCTGGCCACCGACACCTTCCTGTACCCCGAGCCGCAGGGCTCCCACCTGCGCGACGCCTACGGCCGCGACTACGTCGCCGTCGGCTTCACCTTCGACAGCGGCTCCTTCCTCACCAACGACGAGATCCTGACCGGCGGCTGGAGGGCCGTCACGGTTCCGGCGGCCACGCCGGACATGAACGAGTACACCCTCGACCGGGTCCGCCACCGCGACTACTACGTCGACCTGCGCACCGCGCCCGCGGCGGCCCGCGACTGGCTGGACGTCTCCCGCCCGACGTACGAGGCCGGCTCGGTCTACATCAGCGACCCCATGCCGAAGCTCGCGATCGGCCGGGCCTACGACGTCCTCGTCCACCTGAACCAGGTCACCCAGGCCCGCACGTTCTGACCGGCCGCCCGCCGGGGCACCGCGCCCCGCGGGTCAGGAGGCCTGGCCGGGTCGGGGGCATCGGTGTCGACGGCGGCCGTGTGGCCGACGCCCGGCACCGAGAAGCCGCACAGCCGCCGGACCTCGGCCCGGAACCGGCCGAGGCCGGTGGGCTCGGCGACGGTGCCGGTGGTGGCGGCGACCACCGGTGGATCTCGGAGTTTCCACCGTGCCCGCCCCGGCGGCGGGGATCCCGGGGACGGCTGCGGGCGGTCAGCCCCGAGCGGCGGGGGACAGTTCGGCCGCGTAGTCGGGCAGGTCGACGCTGCTGATCCGCCGGCCGGCCTCCAGCATCCGGTCGAGGATCCAGCGCCGGTTCAACAGCCCGTTGCGCACACGCAGCCCGGTCGCGGTGCCGGGCGCCAGGAACGGTCCGGTCCGGTCGCCGCCCTTCTGGCAGCCCCGCGCGTAACCGCGCAGGGTCCGCTCGTAGCGGGCGAAGGCGGTGCGGTGGTCGCCGCGGGCCCGGGCCAGCTCGCCGGCCAGGACGTACGCCGCCACCACGGCGGTACCCGTGCCCATCCCGCCGATCGTGGCCCCGCAGGCGGCGTCGCCGAGCAGGGCGATCCGGCCGGTGGACCAGGCGGGGACGTCGGCCCGGCTGATCGAGTCGAAGTACAGCTCGGGCGCCTGATCCAGGCTCTCCAGGAGCCGGGGCACCTCCCAGCCGAGGCCCGCGAAGGCGTCCCGGACCAGCGCCTTCTGCTGCGCCGTGTCGTGGCGGTCGTAGCGGAGTTCGGCCGAGGCGAAGACGAAGAAGGCGCCCGCCCGCGTCGCGTCGCGGTGGTCGGCCCCGACCGAGGCGAGCCGGCCGGGCACGTTGAGGCCGACCGAACCGGGCGGCAGGCCGAGGCGGTTGGGCAGCTGCCAGGTGGCCGCGTAGTAGCCGAGGTGGCGGACGTAGCGCTCCTCCGGGCCGAAGGCGAGCCGGCGGACGTTGGAGTGCAGCCCGTCGGCGCCGATCACGAGGTCGAACTCGCGCGGCCGGCCGTGCCGGAACGCCGCCCGGACGCCGGTGGGCGTCTCCTCCAGGGAGGTGATCGAGTCGCCGAAGAGGTACTCGGTGCGCGGGAGGCTGTGCCGGTGCAGCACCTGGGCGAGTTCCCCGCGCGGGACCTCGACGTCCCCGCCCGCGAAGTCGGCCGGCAGGTGGAGGAGCCGGCGGCCGTCCCGGTCGACGAAGGTCATCGGGCTTCCGCCGGTGCCGAGGGCGCGGAGCTCGTCGAGCACGCCCATCCGCTCCAGCACGGTCAGGTGGGTCTCGCCGCGGAAGTCGACCGCCTGGCCGCCGCCGCGCAGCGCGGGGGCCAGTTCGACGACGGTGGTCTCGAAGCCGTACCGCCCCAGCCAGTGGGCCAGCGCGGGGCCGGCGATGCTCGCGCCCGAGATCAGGACCTTGGTGCTCACGGGAACCACTCCATCCGGGGTCGGCTAAAACTGTGTCCACCAGACACTATTCATTGCTGTGTACGGTAGACGCAGTTACGCGGCCCCGCAAGGGGCGGCCGCGCGCACGGGACGGAGAGCGGGAGTTGGGCGAGGAAGCGAACGCGGCGGTGCGGCTGCTCTGGGGGCCGCCCGCCAGCCCGTCCCGGGGGCCGAAGCCCGCACTGAGCCTGGAGCGGATCGCCGCCGCGGGCGTCGAGATCGCGGACGCCGACGGGCTCGGCGCCGTCTCGATGCAGAAGGTGGCCTCGCTGCTCGACTTCACCAAGATGTCCCTGTACCGCTACGTGCCCGGCAAGGCGGAACTGGTCGCGCTCATGGTGGAGGCCGCGGTCGGCGAACCGCCGGCGGCCGTGGACGTACTCGGATGGCGCGAGCAACTGGTGGCCTGGGCCAAGCAGTTGGAGGACTCGTTCACCCGGCACCCGTGGCTGCTCGACGCCACCGTCGGGCCGCGGGTGATCGGCCCCAAGGAACTCGGCTGGCTGGAGGGCGTGGTTGCCGCCCTGGACGGCCACCGGCTGACCGGCGCTGAGCGGATGGACGCGGCGGTGCTGTTGGCCGGGCACGTCCGCGGCATCGCCGAGCAGTCCCGCGCGGCCCGCCCGGGCAGCCCGCCCGAAGCGGAGTTCCTCGCCCTTCTCGGCCCCTTGGTGCACCGGCACGCGGACCGCTTCCCCGCCCTCGCCGCCGCCCTGACCACCCAGGACGGCCGCGACCAGGCGCTGGACTTCGGCTTGGAGCGCATCCTCGACGGCCTGGACGCCCTGATCACCCGCCGCAGCCGGTAGCCCGGAGCGGCCGCCGAAAGCCCGTGGCCCCCGTCCCGGAGGGGCCCGTAGCATCCGCCCATGATCGAAGACGGCGGAAGCGCGGACACGGAACCCGACGACGAGGACGTGAGGGTGGTCAGCTGGCGCAACGGGGAGGTCGGCCTCGCGGTGCTCGACGTCGACGACGCCGAGCTGCTGCAGAGCTGGCGCGCCGACCCGGTGGCGGCCCACGAGGTCGGCTTCTGGCCGCGGGCGCTCTCCGCGCTGCGCGAGCGCGTCGAACGCGACCGGGACAACGAGGACCGCGACGACTACCTCGTCCTGCTCCCGAGCGGCCTCCCGATCGGCCACATCGCGCTGACCGGCCAGGACATGGTCAACGGCACGGCCCGCGTGGAGCTGGTGCTGGCGCCCGAGCACCGCGGCCGGGGGTACGGCACGGCGGCGCTGGACGCCCTCGTGGACCTGGCGTTCGGCGAACTCCCGCTGCACCGCCTCGCGGTGGAGACCCACACCCACAACAGCGCCGCACTGGCCGTGCTCGCGAGGTCCGGCTTCGTACCCGAGGGCGTCAGCCGCTCCGCCTGCCTGCACCGGGGCCGGCGCTACGACCTGGCCGTGCTCTCACTGCTCCGCCCCGAATGGGAGGCCCTGGACCGCCCCCGCGCCTGGGACGCCTGACCAGCGGCCCGGGCCCCCCGGGCCCTCCGGCCCGACGTGGTCGCGGTCGTCTGCGGGTCCTCCCCCTCGCGGTCCGCACCACGCTCCGGTGCGGTGATCACCGTCCTTCCCGGGGGCCCGCCGGACGTCGATGACCGCCGGGGTCATGCCCGGAGCCGGCCACCGGCGGGGCTCAGCCGCGCTCCCAGAGGCAGACCAGGGTGCGGTCGGTGTCCGCGCCGTGGGCCTGGACGCCCAGGTCGTTCAGGAACGCCGTCAGGTCGGGCGCGCCGACCCGCCAGGTCTCGGCGAGGTAGGCGCCGACGTCGGGGCGTCCGAGCAGTTCGGCCGTGGCGCCGGTGCACAGCACCAGCAGGTCGCCCGGTTGGGTGTCCACCGGCTGCCAGCGCAGGTCCAGCCCGTCGGGCAGGGCCCGTTCGGCGGTCCAGGCGGCCCGGCCGCCTAGGGCCAGTTGCTCGCTCCAGACGCCGTCGCGCAGCAGCAGGGCCGTTCCGCTGCCGGTGCCGAACACCAGCTGGCGGCGGGTCTCCGAGTGGCTCTGGCCGAGCGGGGACAGGGCGGCCAGCAGGTCGGCCGACACATCGCCCGGCGCGGCCTGCCGCAGGTGGCCGAGCCGCTCCAGCCCGCCCGTGGTGCCGCGCAGCGCCGAGCGCAGCAACTCGCTGACGGTGTCGGGGGAGTGGGCCTCCCACAGGGCGTACGCCAGCGGCTCGGCGAACGCGCCGACCTGGGTGGCCAGCGAGTTCACCAGCACGTCGGCGGCGCTGTGGGACCAGGCGCCCAGCGGGTTGCCCGCCGCCACCGCCGACAGCAGCGTCTGCCGGGGGAACTCGGGCACGATCCGGGTCAGGAAGGCGTCGCGGCGGTAGCGCTGGTCGAGCCGGTTGCGGCCACCGCGCTGGGACCCGGCCCGGACGTGCAGGTGGCCGAGGTCGACGCCGTCGACGACGGTGTCCGGCGCGACGTCCCGGCCGATCGGGAAGGCGCTCGGCACGGCCACCGGGAACGGGCCGGCGCCGAACCGGGGACCCGACCGGGCGGGCACCTCCACCTCCCTGGTGACCTCGACCGGGACGATGCGCTCCGGACCGGGGACCGGGACCTCGCGGACGACCTCGGGGCCCGGCACCTCCACGTACTGGACGGGCCCGGGTATTTCGCGGACCACCTCGGGGCCCGGCACCTCCACGTACTGGACGGGCCCGGGTATCTCGCGCACCACCTCGGGGCCCGGCACCTGGATGTACTGGGGCGGCCCGGGCACCTGGACGGTCGGCCGGCGGGCCACCAGGAACCAGGTGAGGACGGCGTTGCCGATCAGGGACAGGATCAACAGGATGACGGTCAGAGTGTCCACGGGGCACCTTCCTGGGCGTCACTCAGGGCGTCGGCCACCAGCGGGCCGCACGCGGTGGCGATCAGCTTCTCGTGCAGTTCCCGCGCGTACGCGGGGTCGGACAGCCGGGCCGCCTGCAGGCCCGGCCAGTCGGGTTCGGCGGTCCGGGCGAAGCCCTGCGCGGAGGCCCGCAGCGCCGCTCCGTAGCGGCGGCGGGCCAGCGCGGCGACCGCCGCGGGAGCGGAGGCGGTCCACGGTTCCAGCACCTGCGCCGTGAGGTCGGCCAGCCCGGCGTCGGCGGCCTCCCGTTCGGTGCGCGCCGCGAGGGCGCGGCCGGTGAGCACCGGGACGACCGGGAGCGCGTGCAGCGACTCGCCGAAGACCCGCCGGACCGTCGCCGCCGACCAGACCGCGAGGTGCGGCCGGGCGCTCACCCCGAGCGTGTCCGTGCCCAGCACCACGACGGCGGTCCGGTCCGCGCCGACCGCCGCCACCGCGGCCGGCAGGACCCGCCGCAGCGCGCCGGTCGCGGCCCGCGGACGGGCGGCCTCCCCGGGCGGCGGGTCCGCGGCGGCCCGCTCCAGCGCGGGGTAGTCCACCAGGACCAGCACCGCGTGCGCCTGGCGGACCGGCCGCGCCGCCCCGTCGGCCGGCCGGCCGACCGCGGCCGGACCCACCGGCGCGTCGAGCAGGTCGTGCCGGACGGTGCCGGTCGCGGCCGAGTCCAGCAGCCGGACCAGCAGCTCCCGCCAGCCGGCGGGCGGCGGCGTGGCGTGCAGCAGCGCGATCCGGTGCCGGACCGGCGGTCCGTCGGCGGGGGCCGGGGAGGCGGCCGCGGGACCGGCTGCCGCGAGGTCCTCGGCCAGCGAGCGGCGCATCCCGGCGCGCTCGCCGACGGCGGTGTCGCCGAGCAGCCGGGCCACCTCGGCGTGCCAGGCCGGGCCGCCGGTGGGGACCGTCTCCTCGGGGTGCCCGGTCACGTCAGTGCCCGAGCTGGCGGGCGGTGGTGGGCTGGCGGGTGGAGCAGATGGCCTGGCCCAGCACCGGCCCCTGACCGCCCGGTGGTTCGTACGGGAGCCTGAGCCACCACAGCACCATGTTCGGTACCCGGCCGGGCAGGGTGCGGGTGGTCGCGACCGCGCTGATGTCCTTCGTCTTGAGGCTGTCGAAGGTGGCCAGCGCCTTGCCGTGCTGGGCGCTGATCACGTGGTTGACCCCGTTGCGGAGCTGTCGGCGCCCTTCGTACCACCAACTGCCGCTCGTCGGGATCGGATCGGCGATGATCTGGGCGAGGGCGTGGTCGAGCTCCGTCAGCTTCGCCAGGAAGGCCGTGCCGGCCGCCTGATTCGCGTGCTCACCGAGCCTGCTCAGCTCGGTGAGCCAGGTCAGGACGGCGTTCTCCCAGTTCCTGGCGGTCGGTTCGTCGAGGGCGGTGATGTGCTGGAGTCCGTTCGCGCGGACCAGGCCGCTGTGCGGAACCAGCAGGCTCTCCCGCACGACGGCGATCAGGTCCATGGCATGCTGGACGATCAGGCACAGCGGCCGCAGCTGGTCGGACAGGGCGTGCGGCGGCCGGACCGCGGTGCTGTCCTCCGGGTCGAGGAGACGGACCAACCGGGCCCAGAGCTCGTGCAGGTACTCCGGCGACGAGGTCTCGGACCGCTCCACGAACGGCACCGGGGCCAGGAGGTCGTCGAAGCCGGGCAGCCTGGTCCCGTCCGGAGGGCTGTCCGTCCCGAGGATCTCGGCCAGCTTCCGGTGCAGGTCGTCGCTCTCGCGCACCGGCAGCCGCAGCGCGTCCAGCCGCAGTCCGCGGGCCAGTTCCCGGTGGTCGGTGGAGGACTCGCGGTTCGGGGCGATCTGCGGGTCCGGCGTCAGGAGCTGGGGGCGGAACCCCTCGGCCGGCCGGCCGGTTCCGGACGGCCACCGGGAGTGGATCTCGTTCTTGAGCAGGAACCGGACGGTCCCGAGGTCGGGCTCGTCGGTGTCGGTCGTCCCGCCGGCGGTCGGCGAGTCGGCCGGGGACTCCTCGGTGTCGATGGGGCCCTCGTCCTCGGGGGCGCTGTCGTCGTCGCCGTCCTTGTCGGCGTCCGCGGCGTCCGGGTCCGTGGCGTTCGCCTCCGCGGCGTCCGGCCGGTCCTCGGCCGGGGACGGGTCCTCCGTGGCCGCGGCGTCCGGGGACGGTGTCCCGCCGGGGGCCGGCGGGACGCCGTCGTCGCCGTCCGCAGAGGCTGTGACCCCACCGCCGGACCCGGCGCCCGTCCGGGGCGGCGCCTGCACCTTCGCCTGCTCCCCGTCCTCGTCCGCGGCGTCCGTCGCCGCCGGCCGGGCGCGGCAGACGATCTGGACGAGCTCCTCCAGGTGCCGGTGCGCCAGGAACAGTGCCTCGTCCCGGACCTGCTCCTCCCACACGCCGCGGAGCGTGCCCGCGACCCCGGCGAGCCGCCGGTGCAGCTGTTCGTCGACCGGAGCCGCCAGCGCCAGCAGCGCGTCGGCGAAGGCCACCGCCACCCGGTGCGCCTCGGCGGCGCGGCCGTCGGTGGCGGCGCCGCCGTGAACGGAGTCCACGGAGTGAACGACGTCCCTGTCCATGCTGATCCCTTTCCCTCGTGGTCCTTCGGGCAGTACGCGTGGTCCGACGGCGGGTCAGTGCCGGCCGCTGAAGGGGTTCCAGTCGGGGTAGAGGCTGTCGAGGTCCTGCGTCATGAGCGCGGAGTAGACCGTGCCGGGGTGCGCCTGCACCGTCCGCAGGTCCTTCGCCTCCAGGAACGGCGGCACGGTGGCGTGCACCCGCAGCCGGCCGAGGCTGTCCAGGCTGAGGTAGCGGGAGGTGCGGCGGGGGCCGACCGGGGCCTTCAGCCGGCCGAGCGGCCGCTCCGTTCCGTCCTCGGCGACGTAGGCGAAGGCGTACTCCTTGGCCGCGGGGACCGGCGCGAACGGGACCAGCAGGCCGGGGACCGGTTCGTCCGGGCCGGCCAGGTCCTGGCTGTGGTGGAAGGTGTCCGGCAGCCGCTCGGTCAGCTTCGCCGCCTCCGCCCAGTGCGGCAGGACCTCCACCGGCTCGGTGACCGCGCCGTCCCGGTTGATGCCGGCCATGGTGACGCGGCCGGCCAGCCCGGTCAGGTGGCCGTCCTCGCCGAGCCGGGCGCAGCCGAGCTCGGCCAGATCGAGGTAGGGGCCGTCGACGACGTGGTGCGCGTGCTCGCCCTGCCGGAAGTGGATCCGCGGCTCCAGCCGTTCGTCGATCTCCATCATCATCCGCACCACGGGTTCGACGCCCTCGGACAGCCGGCCCGCCCACAGCTCCTCGTCCAGGGTGACGCCCTGGTCGAGGGCCTTGCGGCGGACGTTGTAGGTGCCCCAGCTCATGCTGATCTCACCGTTGAGCGGCCGGTGCAGGTCGATCGACAGGTCCGGCCGGATCCACGGCGAGCGCACCGCCAGCCGTCCGCCGGGCACCGCGTCGTACGGGGTGCCGACGGCGAACACCAGGGCGCGTTCGACGTTGTTGTCGATGAGGCTGAAGTCGCAGGGCAGGGTCGCCGACAGGTCGCCGACCTCGATGTCCACCGTGCTGGTGCGCAGGTTGTCGGCGTCGTCGTCGGCCCGGAGCCCGGAGCGGGTGCGGGCGAGGCTTCGGGCGTGCGCCCAGGCCGCGCCGATCGAGGTGGCCTGCTTGGCGAACGGCGCCTCGACGTCGATGGCGGCCGGGTTGTGGAACACCGGCCGGCCGTTGGCGAGGGTGCGCGGCGCGATCTCCTCGGCGACCGAGTCGAGCACGATCTGCATCGAGGTGCTGCGCCCGCACAGGATGATCCGGTCGAGGGTCAGCGACGGGTCCTGCCCGAACCGGCTCTGCACCAGTTCCACCGCGATCGCCGCGGCCTCCCGGAAGACCGGGACGGCGAGGCGGGTGAAGTCCTCCCGGCGGATGTCGAACAGGTGCTCGGTCTCCCGGCGGTCCAGCAGGGCGCGCAGCCCGGCGGCCCGCTCCTGGTCGGTGAGGTCGTTGAGCCAGCCGATCACCTGGGTGCGGGTCACCGTCCACACCGGCTCCGCGCCGTCGGACGGCGCGGAGCCGAGCAGGATCTTGGCCCGCTCGGCGTCCGCCCACACCTTGCGGAACAGCGGGTTCTCCAGGTTGGCGCCGGGCTCCCAGCCGGTCGGCAGGACCGCCGCCAGCACCGCCGCGACCCCCTCCGGGGCGAGGGTCTTGGGCAGGACCCGGCCGGAGAGGTGGCCCAGCACCTCGGCGGCCAGCTTGCGCGGCGGCTCCGTCGCGGTGGCGGCCAGTTCGTCGGGGAGCAGGCCGAGCAGCTCCGCCCCGAGGCCGGGCGAGTCCGTGCTCCAGCCGCCGCCGGCCGCCGCGCTCTGCTCCTCGTGGGCCAGTTCCAGGACGTAGTCCGCGAACGCGGCCTTGAGCAGGTAGTAGACCCGCAGGGTGAGGTAGTCGCCGCCGAGGTCGGGGTGGCCGGAGGAGCCGAGCACCTCGGGCCGCAGCTCGTAGCGGCGGCCGCGGACCCGGGACTGCTCCTTGGTCATCGGCTGGCTGTAGTCGGTCAGGGTGAGCCCGAGCAGGGCGATGTCGGTGGTGCCGCCGCCGATGTCGACGACCAGCATGGTCTGGCGCCAGGTGTCGTGCTCCTGGTCGGGGAGCTTGTGGGACGCGGCGCGCAGCGCCTCGACCCCGGACCCGGGGCTTCCGGCGAAGTCCCGCATGACGAAGAACAGCCCGGCGGCCACGCCCTCGTCGTACCGCAGCACGACCTGCTGCAGGCCGCACTTCTCCAGCAGCAGGTGGTTCAGCCGGTTCTGCGCGTCGGGCGGGGTGGTCGTCGGGTGGGTGACCACGAGTTCGGTGAGGTGGCGCAGTTCACCGGTCTGCGGGTGGCGGATGTTCTCCTGGGTGCTCTCGATCAGCCGGACGAACGCCAGCGCGATCAGGTCGTCGGAGCTGTGCTCCACGTTCGCGCCGAGGCCCGGCACCGGGATCGGGCCCGGTCGGCGCAGCCGGCGCTTGAGCCCGCGCACCGGGGAGCTGGACTCGTCCATGCCCAGGGCGAGCCGCCCGTCGGTGACCGTGAGCACGCTCGGCACCTCGTACGTGGTGGACGCGCCGCTGAGGAAGTCCACCCGGCGCAGGCCCAGCCGGGTCAGCGGGGGGACGCGGAAGGCCCGGTCGTAGGCCGCGTGCAGCCGCGGGACCAGCCACTCGCTGAGCCCGGCGGTGCGGGCGAGCTTCTCCAGCTCGTGGGCGGTGCCCTCGACCAGCGCCGCCGCGGGGCCGTCGCCGAGGGTGAGCAGCTCGGCCAGCCGACGCGGCGTGCGTTCGTCCGCCGGCTGGCCGGCCAGCACCCGGGTGGCCAGCAGCTCGGCCGCCGCCGCCCAGGACGGCGGTGCCGCGGGCTCGGCACCGGGCGCCCGGTGGACGATCTCGGCGAGCGAGGCGCCGAGGGAGCGGCCCTGCTCGGGGTCGATCCGCCAGATGACGTTCTCCTCGCCGTTGTAGATGGTGGCGGTCGAACCGGTGTTGCCGAAGTCCACCGCGGCGAAGTTGTTGAAGACCGGTTCGGGGCCGACGTGCCGGGGGATGCCGTCCAGCAGCGGAGCGGCCTGCTGCGGGCCGGCCTCGGAGCCGAAGGTCAGCTCCACCGAGCCGAAGTCCTCGGACTGGACGCCCTTCTCGCTGCGGTAGATCAGCTGCCAGGTGACGCTGACCCGCACGTCCCCGGCCGGCGTCTCCGGGCCGCGCACCACCTCCGCGGGCACCGGCAGCCCGGGGATCACCACCAGCCGGCCGTAGACCGGCAGGTGGTCCGGGAAGGGCAGCGCGGTCCAGTTGTTCTGCAGCCACTGCCGCAGCGGCGCCGAGCCGTCCGCCGTCTCGATGATCCGCAGCTCCTGCGGGTAGCCGAGGAGGTTGTCGTAGGACTCCAGGACCACCTGCGGCAGGACGTGGCCGCCGTCCTCGCGCTCGGCGCTGGTGAACGCCTGGTCGGCGCCGGTGAGACCGGGGACGGCCTCGAAAACGATCTGAAGAGTGCTCACTTCTCCTGCTCCCAACGACGCAGTACGGCCCGCAGCGAGCCGTTCTCCTCGGACTGGCCGGCCGCCTCGCCGCCGTCGCCCGCCTCGCCGCCGTCCGCCGCACCGGCGGCACCGGCGGCACCGGCGCTGATCATCTCGGCGACCTGGAGCGAGTCCGGCACCGCGCGCGCGTTCTGCTGAACCAGCTGGATCAGGCCGGTGAGGGCGGCCGACAGCATGTCGGTGAACGCGGCCGCGGCCTGCTCGTACACCGCCGCGACCAGCCGGCTGCGGAACAGCGCGACCACGTACTGGCTGCTCTCGGCCTCCCGCCGCTTGGGCGAGGGGTCGTCCGGGTAGTCGTGGCTCCACGGCAGCACGTGGTCCGGCAGCTGCGGGAACCCGGTGATGTCGGTGGGCACCAGCGCCGCGGCCGACGCGGTGGCGGCGGCCGTCGCGGTCGGCGGGAAGTACGCGGTCGTGGTGAGCACCCGCAGCTGGCTGACCCGGAAGGACGGGGGCACCCGCGACTCCGGGAGGTGGGCGAAGAGGGCCTCCAGCCGGACGCCGGTCTCCTCGTCGGCGAGCCACGCGTGCACCTCGCCGAACACCTCCTCCTGCTCGTCCGCCCACGACTCGGCCCACGCGGTCAGCTGCTTCAGCGCGTCCTCGCGCAGCGCGGTCACGGTCCGCACGTAGTGCCGGTGGAAGGCCGCCGTGGTGTCGGCGTCCCGCTCCTGCGACTGCCCGGCCAGGTTCTTCAGGAACTCGTCCTGCAGGTGCGGCGGGAGCACCCGGACGTAGTCGGGGACCTCCGTGCTCGACACCGGGGCCTTGGTCACCACGCCGTCCTCGACGGCGGCGAACAGCTCGCCCCAGAGCGGCCAGGAGAACACCGCGGTGACCGCCTGCCGCTCCAGCCGGGCCAGCACCGAACCACCGCTGCCCTGGCGCGCCTTCGCGGGGTTGCGCAGCTCGTTCAGCGCCGTCATCAGCCGGCCCGCGTCGGCTCCCAGCCGCTCGAACCGCTCGATCAGCTCGGCGTGCTCCGGACTGCCCTCGGCGACCGTGTGCGCCCTGGTCCGCGCGTCCACGGTGCGCCACGCCCGGTGGGTGCGCCGGAACTGCTCGCCGACGGTACGGCGCTTGAGCCGTACGCCGTGTGCCTCGATGTGCTCGGCGATCATCGCCCGCAGGGCGGTCAGCCCGCCGTCGCGCGCGTACTCGCCGAGCTGGCGCACCCAGTGGTGGCCCGGGTCGGCGAGCGCGATCCGGTTGGCCAGCTCGCCCCACTCCTTGCGCCGCTTGGCCATCGCCTTGACCTCGTCCGGGGTCATGGCGGAGAGGTCCGCGAGCGTGCAGTCGAGACCGGAGCCCTCGGTCGCGACCGCGGCGAGCACCGACACCGGCAGCGCCCGCTCGATCCGGTCGAACAGCAGCTTCGTGGCCTCGACCCGGAGCATGTGCAGCGCCTCGGAGGCGTCCGTCGCCGCGGCACCGAGCGCCACCGTCTCGTCGGGCAGCTCCGGGGCGCTGTTGGCGTCCCACTTGTTGAAGGCCATCAGGATGCTGTCGGCGAGCGTGTCCCGCTGGTGGCCCTGCGACTCCATCTTCCCGTAGAACGTGCCGACCAGCCGGGAGCCCATCAGGTCGCCGCGGGGGACCACGAGGATGGTCTCGACGTTCTTCAGCTGGGACAGGCACAGGTAGTCGTCGCGGCGCCCGGCCGCTCCGAGGCCGGGGAAGTCCAGCAGCAGCGCGCTGCCGTCCTGGGAGTCGACCGCCTCCCAGGTGCCGGGCCGGACGTCGACGTCCACGTCGATCCGCCGGATCAGCGGCGACAGCACGGCCCGGTACTCGTCGCCGAGCGCCGCCCCGGTGCGGGAGGCCTGCTCCAGGGCGGCCTCCAGGCTCTGCCGGTCGAGCCTCTTGCGCAGCGGCGACCGGGCCGGGTACGGCGCGCCGGGCTCGTCCGCCTTGCCCATGTCCGCCAGCGCCCGGGCGAGGGCGGTGGACATCCCCACCGTGCTGCCGAACAGGTCCGGGTCGACGGTCAGCAGCGCCTCGCTGAGCCGGTGCATCTCGCGGACGCTCTCGCGCAGGGTCTCGTTGTCCTGCGGGTGCGACCAGAGCGCGTCGCGCGCCCAGGTGTCGAAGCGCTGCCAGGTCCGCGGATCGCGCCACATCGGGGTGGCGTCGGTCGCGGGGGTGGCGATGGCCGCCAGGAACTCCTGGAGCGGCTGGCGGTCCAGGCCCTCCTTCTCCCGCTTGAAGTCGGCCGAGAGCTCGTTCGCCATGTAGGTGAGGCAGCCCAGGACGTCGGCCGGGCTGAGGAGTTCGGCCACCGCCCGGTCGCCGAGCGCGGTCGGCCGGTCCGGCGGGCCGCCGCGCAGCCGCAGGGCGGTCACCTGCGCGGTGGTCGCGCGGTTCGCGGTCGGCAGCAGGTCGGGCTTGCCGAGCAGGGCGCCGATCAGGCTGGACTTGCCGGCGGTGAACTCACCGACCACGCCGATCGCCACCGGGGTGGTCGCGACCCTGATCAGCTCCTCCGTGTGGTGCAGGGCGTCGCGGAAGTCGTCGGCGGCCTCCTCCGGTACGTTCAGCGGATCCGGTGCGACCTCTTTGACCTCCTGGGCGAACCGCAGTGCCTGTACCGGGTCGTCCCATTTCACGGGCGTGCTCCTTCACGGGTGGTGCCGGGTGCGTGGGCTTCGGTGGGTGCGGACGTGGGCGGGTGCGGACATGGGCGGGTGCGGACGTGGGCGGGGCGGGAGTCACGAGTTGTAGAGGAACAGCTCCATCCGCAGGGTGCCGGAGGCGGGGCCGAGGTCGAGGTAGCCCCGGTAGAACCCGGCATCGGCCGGCAGTTGGCGGTGCCCGCCCTGCTGGATGGCCTCCGCCGCGGCCTTCGCGAAGGCGCTGCTGGCGTTGGAGGTGGGGGCGCAGCCGCCGCAGCCCCCGTCCGTGCCCCAGACGAAGACCAGGGCACCGCGCTTCTGCTGCCCGTTCAGCGCGGTGTCGACGGCCTCGTTGACCCGGCGGGCGGCGGCGGCCTTGCGGGCCGGATTGCCGTTCACCAGGTCGTCGGCCACCGACTGGTCGACGAGCAGGGGCAGGTCGAGGCTCTGCGGGATCATGCCGACCGGCGCCGGCGGGGTGGGGGCCGGGGTCGGGGTGGGTACCGGCGTGGACCGGGTCGGCGACGGGGTGAGGGTGGGGGTCGCGGTGGCGGTCGGTGTCGGGTCCGCGATGACGTCGGGTGTCCGGTTGGTCTGACCGCCGAGCACCACCAGGACCAGGATCAGCAGCAGGTCGGCGAAGAGCCAGCCCGCCAGGTGCGTGACGCCCGTACCCCTCACGACGGGCTCCCCGGCTCCGCGGAACGCGGTCCGGCCGGGGGCACGTCGCGCGGGGGCCGGTCGTGAGGTGAGGCGGTCGGCGGCGCAGTGTCCTGTGGCGGGGTGTCCTGCGGTGCGGCGTCGTGGGGCGGGGTGTCCTGTGGCGGGGTGTCCTGCGGTGTGGCGTCGTGGGGCGGGGTGTCCTGTGGCGGGGTGTCCTGCGGGGGCGGTACGACCCGGGGGTCCCGGTCCCGCGGGGGGACGGCCCGCGAGGGCACGCCGTACGGGGGCTGGGCGTCCGACTTGCCCAGGTGGACGGCCTCCGGACCGGCGCCGCCGCCCCTGCCGGCACCGCTGCCGTCACCGCTGCCCAGGCGGACGACCGTGCGGTCCAGGCCGCCGACGCTCGCGTCGAGGGCGTCCACGCTGCCGTGCAGCGTGCCGACCGTGGCCTCGAGGCGCTCGGCGGTGCCGTCCAGGGTGACGACCGCCGAGCCCAGGTTCTCCACCCCGGAGTCGAACACGCCGACGGTCGAGCCGAGGGCGCCCGCGGTGCCGTCGAGCACCGTCACGGTGCCCTCCAGCGAACCCACCGTGCCGCCCAGGGTGCCCACCGCGCCGCCGAGTTCGCCGACGCTGCCGTCCAGCGCGCCGACCGTCCCGCCGAGCGTGCCCACCGTCCCGCCGAGCGTCCCGACGGTTCCGTCAAGGCTGCCGACCGTCCCGCCGAGCGTGTCGACCGCCGTGTCCAGGGTGCCCACGGCGCGGGTGAAGTCGGTGAGCGCGGCCTCCACGGCGCCGCCGGCCTGCTGGAACTGCCGGCTGAGCTCGACCGCCGCGGTGGCGATGGCGAGGTGGTAGGTACGGGCGATGTGGTCGGCGCCGGTGCCGAGGGTGTGCTCCAGCCAGCCGGTGAGCCCCTCGCCGGCCAGACCCAGCCGGTCGCCCGAGTGGTCGAGGGCCGCCGAGACGGTCCGCAGCTCGTCCAGCAGGACGGCGAGCGAGGCGTCGGCCCGCTCCGAGGCGTCGCCGACCAGCCGTTCGCCCTGCGCGGCGGCCCGGGTGACCAGCTTCTCGACGCTCTCGCCGACCTCGGCCATCCGCAGGCTCGCGGTGTCCGACAGCACCGTGACCGTCCGCGCCATCTCCTCGGACAGCTCCCGCACCGTCCGGACCGCCTGGTCGCCGAGCGCGCCGACGGTACGGGCCGAGGCGCCGGTGGCCTCGCGGATCTCCTGCACGCTCTCGGCGGCGGCCTGCGACAGGTCCGCCCGGGTGCGGGCGATCTCCTCCCGGACCAGCTGCGCCATGGCGTCGGCGGCGGCCGTGCTCCGCTCGGTCGCGGTGACCAGCCGGTCGCCGCTGTCGGTGAGCCGGCCGGCGGTGCCGTCGAGCACCGCGGACGCCTCGCCCAGCTGCTTGGTGCTGCGCCTGGCGGTGCGCAGCAGTTCGACGGTGCTGTCGGCGAGCGAGCTGGTGGCGGCGTGGGTGTCGGCGGCCCGGTCGAGCAGCGGGGTCAGCTGCGCGGCGGCCCGGCTCAGTTCCGCGACGAACCTGGACGGCGCCTCCAACCTGGCCGCCGCCAGCAGCAGCTGGGCCTCCGTCAGCAGCGGCGGGAGCTGGGCGACGGCGGCGCCGAGCGAGGCCTTCCCGGCCTGGTCGCCGCGCCGCCGGACGAGTTCGGCGGCCAGCGTGGTGCCGAGCAGCAGGAGCAGCGCGGCGATCGTCCACCACACCATGGCGCCGAAGGTGAACAGCCCGCTGAGGTGGCCGCCGAAGCCGTCCTGCCACAGGTCGAGGAAGGTCCGGCCGTCGGCGAGCTCCCGTCCCGCCTGGGTCGAGCGCAACTCCTCGTACGCGCCGGTCGCCCGGCTGAGCCCGAACCAGGTGATGCCGAGCGGCACGAACACCAGCAGCGGCGGCGCGTGGGTGACCGCTTCCCGCAACCGGGAAGCCCGGTCCGCCGGCGCGTCCGGGGCGCGGTACAGCTCGGGGCGGCCGAACAGCGCCATCAGGTCCAGCTGCGCCCAGGTGTCGACGTCGCCGGCGAGCGCGTCCTGCGCGTTCGCCGCGGCCGTCTTCCGATCGGCCGGGGCGTGGCCGGCCCGTTCGTCCACCGCCAGGGCCAGGCCCCGCAGACCCCGGCGCTGTGCGGCGAGCACGGGCAGATCGGCGACGGTTCTCAGCCGCGCGCCGAGCGTGCCCCCTGAAACAGAATTCTGGCCCAAAACCGCCCCCCAGGCAGCAGGGCGCGACCGCTTGGTGCGGTGTCGACCCCGGAAGTCCAAGTGTGCACAGTTCCTTCGTCGGCCGTGACCGATTCCGGTAAAGCCGGGGGCGTCAATTTCCGCGTGTACGACCGTTGTTGCGCTGCTCGTAGGGCTGCGGACACCTTGCTGCCGTTGTCATGTCCGGCCGGGCGGAAGGACGCCCGGGAGGCCGCCCGCCCGGGCGCCTCCGCGGTCGGCGGACGGTTCCCCGATCGCGGTGGGGAAACGGTCCGGCGGGGGCGCGGAAGTAGAAGTTGAGCCACTCGCGGCACCGAGCCGCCGGGCCGCCTCGGTCATGGCCGGCCCCAGCGGCAGGTCGAGGCGGAGCGCGGCGAGGTCGTCGCCGCGGGTGGGTCCCTGGTTGACGATGGCGACGGGCAGCCGCGCTCGGGCGGCGCGGCGTACGAAGCGCAGGCCCGACAGGACCGTGAGCGAGGAACCGAGGACCACCAGCGAGCTTGCGGCGTCGACCAGTTCGTAGCAGTCCGCGACCCTGGCGGGGGGCACGTTCTCGCCGAAGAACACCACGTCCGGCTTGAGCACGCCGCCGCAGTCCGCGCAGGGCGCGACGCGGAAGCCGTCCACCAGCTCCTGCGCCAGTTGCGCGTCACCGTCGGGGCGCAGCACGGCGCCGGGGCGGCGGAAGCCCCGGTTCAACTCGTCCAGGCGCATGTCCAGTGCGGCCCGGGAGCTGGTGCGCCGGCAGTCGAGGCAGACCACCCGGTCGAGCCCGCCGTGCAGTTCCACGGCCTCCCGGGTGCCGGCGGCGTGGTGCAGCCCGTCGACGTTCTGGGTGATCACCGCCCCGACGTGCCCCGAGCGGCGCAGGAGTTCCACCGCCCGGTGGCCGTCGTTCGGCCTGGCCCGGGCGAAGAGCGGCCAGCCGGTGTGGCTGCGGGCCCAGTAGCGGCGGCGGGCGGCCTCGCTGCCGGTGAACTCCTGGTAGGTCATCGGCGTCCCCGAGCGGCGCCGGCCGGTGGCACCGCGGTAGTCGGGGATGCCGGACTCGGTGGACAGCCCCGCCCCGCTGAGCACCACCGCACCGCGCCGGTCCAGCAGCCTCACCAGCTCCGCGAGGTCCGTGGAGCTCGTGGGGCGCTCCGGGGCGGCGGCTTCCGACGCGTTCATACCGCCGAGGGTAACGCCGCGGCCCGGCCCCTGTGCAGGGGCTGTGCGATCACGCGGCGGCCGAGGGTGAGCGGAGAACCGTGTGCTCCGGGAGCGAGGCCCCCGCGGCGAAAGAATCTTCGGCTCCGGACGGTGGGGCACCCTCATCTGAGCCGGCTTTCGCCGAAGAATCTCCTGTCCTGATGGTGGCGCCAGCCGTTCCTGGCCGGCTTGGCCGGGGTGGGGGAGCGTACCCGCGGACGCCCGGGACGCGGCCCGCCGTCCTGGTGTCCTCAGGGGCCGGTGTTCGTCGTCGGGTCGACGAGGGGGGAGAATGTGCGGGTGAGCGATGTACGTGAGGTCCTGGATTATTCGACGTTCGGTCGGGCGGTGCGCGAGCTGGCGCAGGCGGTGGCGGATGACGGGTTCGAGCCCGATCTCATCCTGAGCATCGCCCGTGGCGGTGTGTTCGTGGCAGGGGGTCTGGCCTATGCGCTGGACTGCAAGAACATTCATCTCGTGAATGTCGAGTTCTACACGGGGGTGGGGACGACCCTCGACATGCCCGTGATGCTGGCCCCCGTTCCCGAGGCGATCGATTTCACCGACAAGAAGGTCCTGATCGCCGACGATGTCGCCGACACGGGAAAGACGCTGAAGCTGGTGCGCGACTTCTGCCTCGGCCACGTCGCCGAAGTGCGCTCGGCCGTCATCTACGAGAAGTCGCACAGCCTCGTGCAGTGCGAGTACGTGTGGAAGCGGACCGACGACTGGATCAATTTCCCGTGGTCGACGGAGGCGCCGGTGGTCCGGCGCGCGGGCGGCGTCCTCGACGCCTGACCGGGGCCGAATCCGGAGAGTGCGTCCGGCCGGACCGAGCGCGTCCGGCCGGATCCACCCGGAAGATCACCCGCCCGTGCCGGTTCGGCAGGGCCTCCCGTACCCTGGGCAGGACCGTGCGGAGGCGAGCGGGAGGTGGACCGGTGGACGGTGGCGGCGTTCTGTGGTGGGTCCTCGGCGCTCTGGTGGCCGTGTCCCTGGCGATCGCGGTGGTCCTGGTCGTGAAGCTGGTCCGCGTGCGGAAGCTTCTGGTGTCGACCGGTGTCCCGATGTCGGCCAAGGTCCTGTTCTGGGCCTCCATCGCCTACCTGATCAGCCCCGTCGACCTGCTCCCGGACCCTGTCCTGCTGGACGACATCGGGCTGCTCCTGGTGGCCCTGCGCGCCCTGCACAAGGCGGTCGGGCAGGCAACGCGCGGACCGGGCGACGCCGACCGGTACGGGCCGGCCTGACCGTTCACGGGGATCGGGCACGCCCGGAACGCACCTAGAAGGTGCCGCCGAGGTAGCCGATGAGGTGGTCCCGGTGCAGGACGATGTCGACCAGCGCGGCGGCCGGCAGGGCGAGGTGGATGTAGAGGCCTCCCGTCAGCGCGCTCCGTAGGACGCGGATTCCGCCCTGGGATGCGGGTGGCGCGGTGCGGGGGGTGCGCGCTCCGCGACGCGCGCTCGCGCGGCCGAGGCCGATGCCGACCAGCGCGCCGACCGTGACCAGGGCGGCGAGCGCCGCCACGACGCGTCCGTCGTACCCGACGTGGGCCAGCAGCCAGACGTCGAGCACCAGGGTGAGGCCGCCGTACAGCGCCGCCTGGACGAGGTCGCTGTCCGTGATCCGTTTCACCTGGGGGTTCCCCGCATGGCTCCAGGATGCCGGTCGGGGCGGTCGGGGGGAACCGAACCAGCGGGCCCGACTCTGCGGGGCGGCCCTCCGGGCGGCTGCACGGGATTCCGAAAGGGCCTGATGATGCATCAATGTCCGGAGCGGAGCGTTCCTTTGCCCTAGGGGATCGTCTCGTGCTCGCGGCGGACACCCGCGCGTTCGGGTACGCCCGCCGATGGACACCGCAGTCCTCACTGGTCACGAGGTGGCGCGGTTGCGGTGTCGGTCACGATGAGGACGGAGTCCGCTGAGAGGTGTGCCAGGTGTCCGACCACGTACCGGTCCGTCCGTCCGTCGCGGTTCGTCCGGACCGGCTTGTCCTGCCCGATGTCCTGAGGGGCGTGGCGATCCTGGGCACGTTGATGACCAATGTGTGGATCTTCGCGGCGCCCGGCGGTGAGTGGGGTGCGTTGACCGGTGCGACGTCCGGTGCGACGTTGCGGGACCTGCTGGACGATCCCTCGCCCGCGTTGGCGGCGCAGACGTTCTTCCGCCTCGCGGCGGACGGCAAGTTCCTCGCCCTGCTCACGGTGCTGTTCGGTGTGGGTCTGGCGATCCAGTACGACTCCGCCCGCCGTCGCGGGCTGCCCTGGCCGGGGAGCTACCGGCCCCGGGCGTGGTTCCTGCTGGCCGAGGGCACGGTGCACTTCGTGCTGGTGTTCGCCTGGGACGTCCTGATGGCCTACGCGCTGTGCTCACTGCTGGTCGCTCGTCTGCTCGCCGCCTCCGACCGGGTGCGGCGGGTCGTCTTCCGCTCGGCCGTGGCCTTCCACCTGGTCCTGATGGCCGCCGGGAGCCTCGTCCTGGCGCTGGGCGACGAGGTGTCGGCGACCGGATCGGGTCCCGATGCCGCCGTGGTGGACCTCTACGCCCACGGGAGCTACCCCGAGCAGATCGCCTTCCGGCTGGCCAACGTCCTCGCCCTGCGGATCGAGCCGGTCCTCAGCTTCGCCCTGCTGATGGTCCTCTTCCTCCTCGGTGTCCGCCTCCACCGGGCGGGCGCGTTCGCTCCGGGCGAGGAGGGCCGGCGCCTGCGCGGCCGGCTGCTGGCCTGGGGTCTGGGCGTCGGGCTCCCGCTCTCGCTGGCCGCCTCCCTGGCCGGATCGCAGGGCTTCCTGATCCAGCGCTACGTGGCCGCCCCCGCCCTCGCCCTGGGTTACGCGGGCCTGGTCGGTGTGATCCTGGACCGCTTCGCCCGTCCGCCGCTCCTCGGGAGCCTCACCGCCGTCGGCCGCACCGCGCTGTCCTGCTACGTCGCGCAGAACCTGCTCTGCGCACTGGCCTGTTACGGTTTCGGGCTCGGCCTCGCCGAGCGGCTGCGGGGCAGCGGGCCGTGGTGGGTGATGGGCCTGTGGGCGGGAGTCTGCCTGCTCCTGGTGCTCGGCGCCCGCCTCTGGCTGCACCGCTTCCCGACCGGCCCGCTGGAGTCCGTCCAGCGCCGACTGCTGCGCCGCGCGGTGCCCGCCGCCGTCTCCCGGCCGTGATCGCGGGTACTCGGCGGAGGCCTTCTCCCGGTCAGCTGGGCGAAACACCGTTCCGTGACGGTGGGTTCGGCAGGCCGTCGGACTTCTCCGCCGGCGGTCGTCACATCGGCGCCCAGCGGGTATTCACCCGTCCGGCCTATTGGGCGGGGTAGTTCGAGCCCGATATATTCTCCTGTGTCGGGAACCTTCCCCGCGAACCCGCAGCACGATGCGGGGAATTGCTTTCGGCGCCGTCACCGTACCGTCGGAGCGGGCGCGTTGGCCGTCCCGATCTGACAGGACCGACTCACCGACACCTCCGGCGACCTCATGCGCGGCCGCCGATGAGGACGGCCGCCTCTTCTGCGGCGGTCCGAAGCGTGCCATGTCCGGGGAATCGCACCACCCCGACGACCACGGGACCGCCTGTCCGCCCGCGCAGAGGGCCGATCTCCGATTCATCACCCCTGGAAGGACGTTCTGCGCCCGAAGGACCACCGCCGAGGAACCACGGACCTCCGTGTCCGAGCGCCCGGGCGGCCCGTTCGCTGTCCGGCGCACACCATCCACTCGGGAGGAACCATGAACGCCGCCGCCACCTGGAACGACATCCTGGTCCGGGACAACTTCCGGGACACGGGACAGACCCCCACGGCCGACCCCGTCTGGGAGTCCCCGGACATCATCCCCTTCGGCAGCGACATTCTCGACTTCGGCCTGCTGGAGTCCAGTTACGACGGCCCCGACCTCGGACTCGGCCACCCCATCGTGTACGGGCAGCTCAACCGCATCTACGTCCGGGGGAAGAACCTGAGGACCGGCTGCCCCGCCTCCGGCAACGTCAGGCTCTACTACGCCCCCGGAGGGCTCCTCCTCGACCCCCGGGCCTGGACCCCGGTCACCGCCGAGAGCGGCGGCACCGTCGTGCCGTTCACCGTCCGGGGCGGCGCCAGGGAGGTCCCTCCCGGACAGATCTGTGTGAGCAGGTCCGCCTTCCTCTGGCCGAGCCGGAACCCGCCGGGCCACTACTGCACGATCGCCACCGTGGACACTCCCGCGCACCCCATGTCCGCGACCCTGCCCACGTTCGGCTCGCTCGTCGACTACCTGAACTGGGTCAGGTACAACCCCAACGTCGGCTGGCGCAACATCGACGTCATCCCGTGCCGCCAGACCAGGTACGTCCTCTCCAGCCTGGCCGTCGTCAACCTGAACAACACCCCGACGCGCTTCGTCTTCGGGATCTCCGGGACCGACCTGCCCTCCGGCACCGCGACCTTCTCCAACACCGACCAGCAGGCCCCGTTCAGCCTGACGGCGCAGATCTACGCGCCCGGCACCGACGAGGGGTACACGCGCTCGGTCGTCCTGCCCGCCAACTACTCCGGCACGGTCACCGTCGTGGTCCAGCTCGACCAGCCCCTCCCGTGCGACGCCCGGATCGTGCTGCGCGCCTACACCCCGGTGACCGCCAGGGCCGGGGAGCGCGAACGGCGGCTCGCCGTCCCCCTCACCGGCGTGCCCGGGCTCCAGGACTCCCTGTTCCTCGAACTCGGCGCGTACACCTTCGTCGCCACCTCAAGCAGTCCGTGACAGGGCGGGAGGCATCCGCGTCGGGCTCCGGGCCGACCGCGGTCGGGGCGTTCCGGGTCGGCGGGGCCCGGCTCGAATCCGCGGACCACGGACGGTCCGCCGGGCCTCGCCGCCCGGTCCGGCGTTCCGGATCAGGAGGCAAGGCCCGGCGGTGGACGCGGAAGCTCAGCTCCCTCCCGCCAGGCCGTAGCGCCGGGCGGCCAGTTCGGGAACGTCCGGCTCGACGTCGCCGCGGGCGGCGAGCGTGCGCAGGGCGTGCACGACGATGGACTCGGCGTCGACGCCGAAGTACCGGCGGACGTTGTCCCGGCTGTCGGAGAGGCCGAAGCCGTCGGTGCCCAGGGAGGTCCACTGCTGCGGGACCCACGGGGCGATCTGGTCCGGAACGGCGCGCATCCAGTCGGACACGGCGACGACCGGCCCCGGCGCACCGGCCAGCGCCTCGGTGACGTACGGAGTGCGGCCCCGGGCCTCGGCCTCCATGGCGTCCCGACGCAGCAGCGTCCACGAGGGAGCCGACCAGACGTCGGCGGCGACGTTCCAGTCGGTGGCGAGCAGGTCCTGGGCCCGCAGGATCCAGTGGATCGCCGTGCCGGAGGCGAGCAGTTGCAGGCGCGGTACGTCGGCCGCGGCCGCGGCGGCGGGCCGGTAGCGGTACAGGCCGCGCAGGATGCCTTCCTCGACTCCTTCGGCCCGGGGCATCGGCGGCTGGACCTTGGTCTCGTTGTAGACGGTGAGGTAGTAGAAGACGTCCTCGGCGGCCTCGCCGTGCATGCGCCGCAGCCCCTCGCGGACGATCACGCCGACCTCGTAGGCGAAGGCGGGATCGTAGGGAAGGCAGGCCGGGTTGGTGGAGGCGATGAGGTGCGAGTGGCCGTCGGCGTGCTGGAGGCCCTCGCCGGTCATGGTGGTGCGTCCCGCGGTGGCACCCACGACGAAGCCGCGGCCCAACTGGTCGGCGAGCGCCCAGAACTGATCGGCCGTGCGCTGCCAGCCGAACATCGAGTAGAAGATGTAGAAGGGGATCATCGGCTCGCCGTGCGTCGCGTAGGAGGTCGCGGCGGCGGTGAAGGAGGCGAGCGAACCGGCTTCCGTGATGCCCTCGTTGAGGATCTGGCCGTCGGTGGACTCCTTGTAGTACAGGAGTTGGTCCCGGTCGACGGGCTCGTACGTCTGGCCCTTGGGGGAGTAGATGCCGGCGGAGGGGAACAGCGACTCCATGCCGAAGGTGCGGGCCTCGTCCGGGACGACCGGCACCCAGCGCGGGCCCGTCCCCTCCTCCCGCATCAGGTCCTTGACCAGGCGGACGAAGGCCATGGTGGTCGCTATCGCCTGGGTGCCCGAGCCCTTGGCGAGCGCGGCGAACGGCTTGTCCGCGGGGGCGGGGAGCGGCCGGGCGACGACCCGGCGGGCCGGAGCCGGACCGCCGAGCGCACGCCGGCGCTCCTGGAGGTAGGCGACCTCCTCCGAGCCGGCCCCCGGATGTGCGTACGGGACCAGGTCCTCACCCAACCGGGCGTCGGGAATGGGGAGGTCGAGGAGGTCGCGCATGACGCGGAACTCCTTGCCGGAGAGCTTCTTCATCTGGTGGTTGGCGTTGCGCGACTCGAAGCCCGGGCCGAGCGTCCAGCCCTTGACCGTCTGGACCATGACGACGGTGGGGGCCCCGCGGTGATCGAGCGCGGCCCGGTAGGCGGCGTGGATCTTGCGCGGTTCGTGACCACCGCGCGAGGTGCCGACGATCCGGGCGAGGTCCCCGTCGCTGTGGGGGCGGGCGAGGTCCGCGAGCGCTCCGGTGAACAGGCGCTCGCGGATGTACGCGCCGTCGCGGGCGGCGAAGGTCTGCAACTGTCCGTCGGGCAGGGTTTCGAGAGCGTCCAGGAGCAGCCCGTCGGTGTCGGCGGCGAGCAGGCCGTCCCACTCCACGCCCCAGGGCACCTTGACGACGTTCCAGCCGGCCGCGCGGAACTGGGCCTCCAGCTCCTGCATGATCTTGAAGTTGCCGCGCACCGGGCCGTCGAGGCGCTGCAGGTTGCAGTTGACGACGAAGGTGAGGTTGTCGAGTTCCTCGCGGGCGGCGAGCGCGAGGGCGGCCGTGGACTCCGGCTCGTCCATCTCGCCGTCGCCCAGGAACGCCCATACGTGGCTGTGGCTGGTGTCCTTGATCCCGCGGTGGTGCAGGTAGCGGTTGAAGCGGGCCTGGTAGATCGCCGAGAGCGGGCCGAGGCCCATGGACACGGTCGGGAACTCCCACAGCCAGGGCAGCCGCCGCGGGTGCGGGTAGGAGGGCAGGCCGTCGCCGCCCGCCTCCATCCGGAAGCGGTCCAACTCGGCTTCGTTCAGACGCCCTTCGAGGAAGGCGCGGGCGTAGACACCGGGGGAGGCGTGGCCCTGGACGTAGAGCTGATCGCCGCTGCCGTCGGCGTCCTTGCCCTTGAAGAAGTGCTGGAAGCCGACTTCGTAGAGCCAGGCGGCCGACGCGTAGGTGGACATGTGCCCGCCCAGGCCGCCGCGTTCGTTGCCGCGGGTGACCATGACGGCGGCGTTCCACCGGTTCCACGCCGTGATCCGCGCTTCCACCGCCTCGTCGCCGGGGTAGGCGGGTTCGGCGGCGGTCGGGATGGTGTTGATGTACGGAGTGACGGACTGCGGAGGCAGCGGCACGCCGGCCCGGCGCGCGTGGTCGACGACCCGCCGGAGCAGGCGCGCGGTGCGCCGCGGTCCGACGGCGCCGACCGCGCCGTCCACGGAGGCGAGCCATTCGGCGACCTCCTGCGGATCGGGTTCGGGCAGCTGGTCGAGCTGGTGGTGCGGGGACATGGGTTCGCCCTTCCGTGGTGCGGGCCGACCGGAAGCGGGGAGGCCGCCCGGCGGTCGGCACTGTGGGACTACTACGTGGGACTACTGCTGGCCATAATGCGCAATGATCGATCAAATATCACTGCCGCGCGATGGGCTCCCCTCGGCGGGATCGTTGCGGGTGGTTCCTCCGGGAGGCGCGCGGGCCGCGCCGCGCGCGGCGGCGGGTGCACCCGGAGCCGAGGGTGCCGGGCGGGCGGAGCCACCGCCCGGCCCCTCGGCGGAGATCAGGGCCTCGCGCGCGCCTCGGACACGGCCTCCCCGCGGGTCGGGGGAGCGCTCTTCGGTGCCGGGCGCCCTTCGGTGTCAGCCGTTCTTCGGCTCGCGCGCGTAGTCCATGACGTGCCGTTCCATGAGGCGTCCCAGGTGCGGGTCGCCGCGGAGCAGGCCCTCGGCGATCTCCTCGTGGTCCTCCGCGTTGTCGTGCAGTTCCGTGCGCAGCCACCGCAGCGAGAGGCGGGTCCACACCTCCACGCCCAGTCCGTCCCAGTGCCGGATGAGCACGGGATTCCCGCAGGCATGGACGATCGCGCGGTGGAAGGCCACGCCGTGCAGGGCCTGGCCGTCGACGTCCCCCTCCACGGCCGCGCGGCGCATCGCGAGCAGGTGCTCCTCCAGCGCGGCGGTGTTCCCGGCCAGCCGGGGGGCGGCCAGCATGACGGCCCGGCGCTCCAGGGCAGCGCGCACGACGTACACGTCCCGGAGCTGGTCCACGGTCAACTCCTGGACCCGGGCGCCCTTGTTGGGGCTGGAGGTGACGAGTTCCATGGCCTCCAGCTCGCGCAGCGCCTCGCGCACCGGCGCCTGGCTGGTGCCCAGCTCGACCGCGATCCGGCGCTCGACGATGCGGTCCCCGGGCTCCCAGCGGCCGGCCACCAGGCCTTCGAGGATGAAGGTGCGCACGTGCTCGTGCAGCGGGGCCCGCTCCAGCGGGAGGCCCGGCGTGCTCGCCCCGGAGGGCGGGGGAGCCGCGGGGCTCATGGGGTTCGCAGGGCTGGTGGGACGTGGCAACTCAAGTCTCCTCCGCTCGCCGGTTGAGCAATGATCGATCATTTCTCATAGTACTCGACCTGGGAGTGGCGTCCGCGGTCAAGATCTGCCCGGTCGCTCACGGGCCGCCGCGGCAGGACCTTCCGGCGGTGGCGAGGCCCTGCCCCGGCGTCGACGCCGGGGTTCAGCCCCGCGGGAAGAACCGCGCGACGGCCGGTCGCAGCCGGGCGGTCTCGAAGTCGTCGGTGGGCAGCGCGAGCTGCTCCAGGAGCAGGCCGTTGACGAGGGTCAGCAAGTCGGCGGCGTCGGCCTCGGGGTCCGCGGAGCCGGCCCCGCGCAGTTCGCCGGCGAAGGCCGCCCGCTGGGCGACTCCCCAGGCGTCGAGGCTGGCCCGCAACTGGTGGCGGCGGGCGACTTCCAGGAAGAACTCGTACCGGGCGATGCCGGAGTCCCGGTCGCGGGCCAGGGAGCCGGTCACGTACTGCACGATGCGGGAGATCCGCTGCGGGACGTCGACGTCCGGCAGCTCGTGGAACAGTGCGCGCACCTCCTCGACCTGGCGGGCGGCCAGGCGCCGCAGGGCTTCGTCGAGCAGCTGGTCGAGGGTGCCGAAGTAGTAGCGGGCGATGCCGTGGGTGGTACCCGCCTCGGCCGCGATGGCCCGGTGGGTCAGGGCGCGCGCGCCCTCCCGGGCCAGCAGCCGGGTCGCGGCGTCCAGGAGAGCTTCGCGACGGGCGATCCCCCGGTCCATCTGGGGCTCTCGCATGGGAGTCGTCACGGGGCTCATCGTACCGGCGCGGGCGGCGAAGGTTTTTCTCCATATGGAGAACTTCTGCGCTACGGTGGGTCCACCAGGTACCACCGTCGACTGCGGAGGGAAGCCGTGACCAACACGATCATCACGGGCGGGCGGGTGCGGACGCTCGATCCGAGCGCACCCGGGGCCGAGGCCGAGGCACTGGTCCTGTCGGGCGGGCGCGTGCTCGCCGTGGGGGACCGGGACGCCATGGTGCGGGCGGCGGGGCCCGGCGCCCGCCACGTCGACGCCGAGGGCGGCGTGGTCATGCCCGGTCTGATCGACACCCACCCGCACGTCGCGCACTTCGGGATGCTCGCGGGCGGGCTCGTCGACCTCACCGACGCCGTCGACCACGCGGACATCGTGGCGCGCATCCGGGCCAAGGCCGCGACCACGCCGGCGGGGGAGTGGATCATGTGCACCCCGGTCGGCGAGCCGCACTACTTCATCCGCCGCTCGGAACGGGACCTGGCCGAACGGCGCCTGCCCGACCGGTGGACCCTCGACTCGGCGACCGACGCCCACCCGGTGCTGATCCAGGCCTGGGCGCCGCGCATGCCCAACGTGGTCGCCTTCAACAGCGCGGGCCTGCGCGCCGTCGGGCTCACCGCCTTCATCCCCGACCGGGTCTGCGACGTCGAGATCGACAAGAACGAGGCCGGCGAACTCACCGGGATCCTGCGCGGACCCGTCACCAACTACTACACCTACGACCCCTTCTGGGGTCAGATCCTGACCAAACTCCCGAAGCTCAGCATGGCGAACGCCGTCGCCGGCACCACCGCGGAGCTGGCGCGCTACACGGCGCAGGGCGTGACCACCGTGTACGAGGGCCACGCGATGGAGCCGGAGCACATCGGGCTCTACCGGCACCTGCACGCGACCGGCGCCCTGCCCCTGCGCGTGCTGGCGACGCTGGACGTCGAGTCGGTCATCTTCTATCCGTTCGACCCCCTGTCGCACGACGAGTTCGCCGCCCGCCTGGAACGGTTCGCCGGCGAGGTCGCGGACGACGGCGACGACATGCTGCGGCTCGACGGGCTCACCCTCAGCCCTGGCGGCCCCTGCTTCTCGGGCCACTTCGCGACCTACGAGCCCTACCAGGACCCCTTCGGTCGCCCCACCCGCGGCAACCGGTTCGTGTCCCTGGAGAAGGAGGAGACGTTCGTCAGGTTCTGCGCCGCCAACGGCATCCGGGCGAACCTCTGCGTCGGCTCCTACCGCGAGCACGACGACTTCCTCGACATCGCGGAACGCGTCGTGCGGGAGCACGACTTCCGCGACCGGCGCTGGATCCTCCAGCACGCCATGACGATCACGCCGCAGCAGGCCCGCCGGTACGCGGACCTCGGCTTCCAGGTCACCACCAGCGCCGGATTCGCCTGGGGCAAGGGCGCGATGTACGGCGAGCGCATGGGCACCCACGTCTGGCGCGACCTCGAACCGCTGCGCCGTCTCCTCGACACCGGGCTCGACCTGGCGGGCGGCTCCGACTGGGGTCCGAAGAACCCGTGGGAGCAGATCGAACTGGCGCAGACCCACCGCTTCGCGGGCAGCGGCCACCGCAACGACGGGCCGGACCAGAAGCTCTCGCGCATCGAGGCGCTGCGGATGTGGACGACGGGGGCGGCGAAGGTGCTCGGCCGGTCCGGGATCGGCTCGCTCACGCCGGGGAACCATGCGGACCTGGTGATCGTGGACCGCGATCCGGTGACCTGTCCGGAGGACGACCTCCCGGGTACCAGGGCGCTGCGGACGCTGGTGGGCGGCCGGACCGTCCACGACAGCGGCGAGCTCGCCTCCCCGGCCGAGGAGACGCCGGCGGCGACCTCATGAGAGCCGACCCGACGGACCGGGTGCTCGCCCGCATCGACGGCATGCGCGAGGAGATGGTGGCCGCGCTCGCCGAGGCCGTCGCCATCCGGAGCGTGAACCCGGCCTATCCGGATCAGGACTACGACGATCTGGTCGGCGGCGAGACGGAGGTCTCCCGGCTGCTGGCGCGGCTGTACCGGCAGGCCGGCGCGGAGACCGAGCTGTTCGGCGAGGTGCCGGGCCGGGACAACGTGGTCGGCGTGGTGCGCGGTCGTGGCGGCGGGCGCTCGCTGATCCTCAACGGCCATGTCGACGTCGTACCGGCGGACGACGCCGCCCGGTGGTCCCACGACCCCTTCACGGCGTTCGTCGACGAGACCCACGTCTGGGGCCGGGGAACGGCGGACATGAAGGGCGGACTGGTCGCGCAGGCCTTCGCCGCCCTGGCGCTGGCCGGGACCGGGACGCGGCTGCGGGGTGACCTGGTCCTGCAGGGCGTGGTCGGCGAGGAGAACCTCGAACACCGGCTGGGGACGTCCGCCGTCCTGATCCGCGGCTTCACCGCCGACGGGGCGATCATCGGCGAGCCCACCGGCGTCGACCGGCCGTTGGCCGTCATGCCGGCCACTCCCGGCGTGCTGATCGTGCACATCACGGTGACCGGACGCAGCGCGCACGCGTCGATGCGTTCGCGCATGCGGTCCCTGGCGGCGGCCGGCGAACCCGCAGGCGAACATGCCGCCGAGGCCGTCGCCGCCAGCGTGATCGACGACTCCGCCGCCCCCGTCGCGGCCAGCGCGATCGACGCCGCCCTGCGGATCCACGACGCGCTGCGCCGGCTGGAGGCCGAATGGTTCGACAGCCGGACGGACCCGCTGTTCGAGAAGGGCCAGTTCACCATCGGCCTGAACGTCGTCGACGGCGCCGCGCACGGCAGCCGCAGCGTCGCGTTCATCCCCGACCGGACGACCCTTGAGTACGCGGTCTTCTACCCGCCCGCGACGGGCGTGTCCGAGATCCGGTCGGAGATCGCGCGCACGGTGCGGGAGATCGTGCGGCAGGACCCCTGGCTGCGCGCCAACCCCCCGCGCATCGACTGGCCGATGCACTATCCGGGCGGGCGGACCGACCGGGACCATCCGCTCTGCCGGACGGTGCGCGCCGCCCGCGAGCGGGCGGCCCTCGGCACCCCGTTCGCCGGCCCGGGCGATGTGCTGCCGTTCCCGTCGGCCACCGATCTCACCTGGTTCACCGCCGCCGGCATACCCGCCGTGGGGCTGGGACCGGGCGCTCAGGCCATGGCGCACGCCGTCGACGAGCGGTGCGCGATCGACGAGCTGGTCGGGGCCGCGAAGGCCTACGCGCTGGCGGCGGTCGCATGGTGCGGCGTGGCATGAACAGCGGCACCACCGAGCCCGCGGGCGGGGACGTCCGGTCGTACCCGGACCGGCTGACCGCGCCGGGGAACGGCGGAACGGGCCTGACGTTCCCGAGCCGACGTCCGTCCCGCCGGTGGCGTGTCCTCGGGCCCGCCGACCGGCGGGTCCGGGCGCCGCGCGATGCGGCACACCGCGGCCGGCGGGATCCCGAACAGCGGCGCGAGCCGCAGAGCTTGGGCCGGCGCGCCACTATGCTGGGGGAATGGTCGAGTCGTTGCCCTTCGCGATCGCGGGCCGGTGGCGGCTGGGCGCCGGGTTCATCGTGCGGGTCGGACGTCGTGCGCTCGTGGAATCGCTCTATCTCCTCACCGCTCCGCTGAGCGCCGTCGCCGGCCTGCTCCTGGTGGTCGGCAGTCTGTGCGTCGCCACGGCCGGTTCGTTGCTGCCGAGCGGATCGCCCGTCGCGGCCCGGGCGCTGGCGCTGGCCCGGTGGCCCGGCGACGTCGAGTGGTGGCGGATCGGCAAGGTGCCGTCCCGGGCCGGCGGGGCACCGGGCGCCGGCTGGCGGCCGAGGTCGAAGGGGACGGCCGACGCCGCCGACCCCGGGCTGTGGCTCGACCTGGCGCACGCGGTGATGGTGCTCCCCGTCGTCCTGGTCACCTCGGCGGTGACGGCGCTGTGGTGGTTCACGGGCGTCGCCACCGCCACGTACCCCCTGCGCAACCAGGCCGCGCCCGGATCGCTGCGGCCCATGACCCTGTACGCGGGCAGCGACCAGTCCCACATCGCCGTGAGCCTGGGGCTGACGGCGCCGACCGAGCGGCTCGTCTTCGCGGTCACGCTGGCCGTGCTGCTGCTGTCCACCCTGCCGCTGGTGACCCGGGTCTGCGTCGCGGCCCAGGCCGGTCTCGGCAGGGCGCTGCTGTCCAACATGTCCGCGTTGCACCGCAGGATCAGCGGACTGGAGCAGGAGCGCGACACCGCCCGCGCGCAGGCCGTCGCGGCGGTGACGGCCGAGGCCGCCGCCCTGCGCCGGCTCGAACGCGACATCCACGACGGCCCCCAGCAGCAGTTGGTCCGGCTGGCGATGGAACTGGGCCGCGCGCAGCACCACTTCGACCGCGATCCGGAGCTCGTCCGGACCGCGCTCGCCGACGCGGTCGCCCAGACCCAGCAGGCGCTGGACGAGCTGCGGGCCCTGTCGCGGGGCATCGCGCCGCCGATCCTCACCGACCGGGGGCTCCGGGAGGCGCTCGCCGCCCTGGGCGCGCGCTGCGTCGTCCCCGTCGAGCTGGACGCCGGTCCCCTCGGCCGCAGGCTGGAGGCCGCCGTCGAGACGGCCGCGTACTTCGTGGTCGCCGAGGCGCTGACGAACGTGGCCAAGCACAGCCACGCCCGCCGGTGCACGGTCGGAGTGCGCCACGCCGCCGGAGTGCTGCGGGTGTGGGTCACGGACGACGGGGTGGGCGGAGCCGCCCTGGCCAAGGGACACGGACTGCAGGGGCTGGCCGACCGGGTCCGGGCGGTCGGCGGCCGCCTGCGGGTCAGCAGTCCCGAGGACGGTCCGACCACGATCACCGCGGAGCTGCCATGTCCCTGATGCCGGACCGGACGACGTCCGAAGCGCCGTCCGAAGCGCCGTCGGGGGCACCGGCGCCCCCCACGCCCCGGAGGCCGCTGCGGATCGTGGTCGCCGATGACGCCGTGCTGCTGCGCGAGGGCCTGGTCCGCCTGCTCGCCGAGGACGGGCACGACGTGGTGGCGGCGGTGGGTGACGGCCCGGCCCTGGTCGAGGCGGTGCGCGAGCACCGCCCGGACGTGTCGGTCGTCGACGTGCGGATGCCGCCGACGCATACGGACGAGGGCCTGCGGGCGGCGGTCACCGCCCGCGGCGAGGTGCCCGGCTCCCCGATGCTGGTGCTCAGCCAGTACGTGGAGGCGTCGTACGCGGCCGACCTGCTCGCCGACGGTTCCGGCGCGGTGGGCTATCTGCTGAAGGACCGGGTCGCCCGGGTCGAGGAGTTCCTGGACGCCCTCGACCGGGTCGCCCGTGGCGCGACGGTGCTCGACCCGCAGGTCGTCGCCCAGTTGCTGGCCGGACAGCGACGCGGCGACCCGCTGGGCGTGCTGACCGCGCGTGAGCGGCAACTGCTGGGGCTGATGGCCGAGGGGCACTCCAACTCGGCCATCGCCCGGCGGCTGGTGCTCTCCGGCAGCGGGGTGGAGAAGCACATCGGCAACGTCTTCGCGAAGCTCGGCCTGCCACCCGACGACGCCCAGCACCGCCGGGTGCTCGCGGTCCTCGCCTACCTCAACTCCTGACCCCCGTCACCATCCGCCCCTGAAGAAGGCGAGCAGGGCCGGCGCCGGGTCGGCCGCGGTGGACGCGTTCGCCGCGGCGAGGACGACGAAGCCCAGGGACAACACGGCCCACAGGAGGCCGAACGACCTGAGCACGCGCCTGGCCCGCCGGTCGGACGCCGCCGTCCTGGCGCTCCGCCTCCACGCCACCACGCTCAGGCCGACGAGGGCGACCGCCACCACCGGGGCGGCCACGGCTATCACCAGGTGGTACAGGGAGAAGTCGCCGACCAGCGCCTCGACGGCGGGCGGCGTGCGGTCACCGGCCTGCGGATAGTCGGCCAGCTGCCGCCTGACCTGGTCGAGCGTGTCGGCGAGCGCTCCGTGCGGCGGGTGCGTCGGCAGCATCGACAGCAGTGAGGAGAGCGGTGCCATCGCCCCCTGGACGTTGGCCATGACCGCCGCCGCCGAGGCCAGCCCGAGCGCGGTGACGGCGATCCCGGCTGTCGCGAGAGCCGCCGTGCGTCCCGCCCCGAGCCCCGCCCCGCGTTCGTGCGCCTGCCCGAAGGCCTTCCACAGCCGAACGCCGAGCGCGATCAGCACGGCCAGCAGGGCTGCGGCGATCGAGGCCTTGACCACGTGGTAGCCGAGCCAGTAGTCGACGACCCGCTCCAGGTCCGGGGAGAGGTCCCGGTCACCGGAGCTCCAGTAGCCGACGAACGAGGTGGAGAAACTGTCGATCAGGTGGCGCTGGTCGCCGAAACCGCCACCGGACATGCGCGCCGCCAACGGGCCGGGGGCGAGGACGAAGGCCGGGACGAGGCCCGCGGCAAGACCGGCGAGCACAGCGGGTACGCGAGCCGGGGCAGCCGCGGACCGGGACCGCCCGTGCGTCCCGGTGGGTCGTGAGCTTGTTCTCATGTGGACGACCATGCCGCGCCGGCGCCCACCCGGTCACTGCGGCCCGCCCCGCACCCGGGGTGTGGCCTGCCCCACCCCGCACGGGTGGCGGGCCCTGCCCTCCCCGTGCCACCGTGCGTCCCCTCACCAGAACGGTTCGGTCCCTTTTCTTCGGACCGTGTTCGATATACGGTACAAAACGCTTGTTACGTACCCGGCAGATCGGCGCGACGACGCGCCGCATCTCCCCACCCTCCCTGGAGCGTCCGCAGTGACCGAGCCGACCGAGCCCATCAAGTACCGGAAGAACGGACTCACCCGCGGGGTGACCGAGGAACTCGCCGAGAACATGAAGCAGGGCTGGGCCGACACCGAGCGCCACGGCCTGGAGCCGATAGCGCAGGCCCCGTACGCCGAGCGCCGCCGCGCCGCGCTGTCCGCCGCCTTCCCGGGCGAGCTGCTGGTGGTCCCGGCCGGCAACCCGAAGGTGCGGTCCAACGACGCCGACTACCCGTTCCGCCCGTCCTCCGACTACGCCTACCTGACCGGTGACCACAGCCAGGACGGCGTGCTGGTGCTGGAGCCCACGGGGGAGAGCGGCCACCGGGCCGTGGTCTACCTGCGCGGCCGTTCCCGGATCGACAACGGCGAGTTCTGGCTGGACGGTCACGGCGAGCTGTGGGACGGCCGCCGCGACAGCCCGGCCGAGGCCGAGCAGCTGCTCGGCCTGGCCTGCCGGGACGTGCGCACCGTCCACGCCGACCTGGCCGCGGCCACCGGTCCGGTCCGGGTGCTGCGCGGCCACGACGCCGGCGTGGAGAAGGCCCTGCGGGACAAGGTCACGGCCGAGCGGGACACGGAGTTCGAAGCCCTCCTGTCCGGCCTGCGCCTGGTCAAGGACGAGTGGGAGATCGCCGAGCTGCGCTTCGCCTGCGCGGCGACCGCCCGCGGCTTCGAGGACGTGGTGCGCGTCCTCGCCGACGACGCCGAGACGTCCGAGCGGCTGATCGAGGGCACCTTCTTCCTCCGGGCCCGGATCGAGGGCAACGACGTCGGCTACAGCACCATCGCCGCGGCCGGCTCGCACGCCACGATCATGCACTGGGTCCGCAACACCGGCCTGGCCCGCCCGGGTGAACTGCTGCTGCTGGACGCCGGCGTGGAGACCAACCAGCTGTACACCGCCGACGTCACCCGCACCCTGCCGGTCTCCGGCCGCTTCACCGACCTCCAGCGGAAGATCTACGACGCCGTGTACGCGGCGCAGGAGGCGGGCATCGCGGCGGTGCGGCCCGGCGCGGACTTCCGCGACTTCCACCACGCCGCCCAGCGCGAGCTCGCCGAGCACCTCACCTCCTGGGGCCTGTTCGGCGACCTCACCGCCGACAAGGTCTACGAGCTGGGCCTGCACCGCCGCTTCACCCTGGCCGGCACCGGCCACATGCTGGGCCTCGACGTCCACGACTGCGCCCACTCCCGCGTCGAGGAGCACGTCGACGGCACGCTGAAGCCGGGCATGGTCCTCACGGTGGAGCCGGGCATCTACTTCCAGGAGAACGACCTGACGGTGCCGGAGGAGTACCGCGGCATCGGTGTCCGGATCGAGGACGACTTCCTGGTCACCGAGGACGGCAGCGAGAACCTCTCCGCCGACCTCCCCCGCCGCTCCGACGAGGTCGAGGCCTGGCTGGCCGGCCTGCGCGGCTGACGCCGGACGGTGGGTCATGCCCTCCCCGTGCAGGGGGGCATGGCCCACCGCGGGCCGGGACCGGTCGACGCCTGCCTCACCTTCGCCCGCCTCACCCCGCAGGCACGGCGGACGGACGCAGGATCATGAGCGAGTCCTCCGACGTCGCCACCATGGCAAAGGGGAACCGGTCGAGCTCCAGGCAGAGCGCGACGTCATCCGGATGGGACCCTTCGCGCACCCCTTCCGCCAGTTCGGCAGCGGCGCGCGATGCGCCGGCGCGACGAAGGAACCCGGCCGCGTCCGCCTCCGTCCCACCGGCCCTGCCGGCGATGTACTGAGCGCACGCCAGATCCTCCTCGGCCCGGCCGTCCTCGCCGGTGACCACGAACGTGACGCTGTCGCACCCGTTCGCCCGCAGGAGCCGAGCGGTTGCCTCCGCCACCACGAAGCCGGCGCACAACACCAACGACGCCTCCCTGACCGCGAGGGCGCCGACCGTCCCCGCGGTGGTCTTCTGCACGACGGTCCGTCCGCCGAGGTCGACGGACCGCAGCAGACCCGGCGAGTTGACCAGGTCGAAACCGGGCGCGGGCGGACCGTCCTTGAGCGCCACCCAATCCGGGTGGGCAGCCTTGAGACCCAGGGCTCCGTCGAGCGACTCCGCCAGAACGATCTTCTCCGCACCCTGGGCGAAGAGCCAGGCAGCCACGGTGAAAGCACGCATGACGTCGACCACCACCGCCACGCGCGGGGCTTCGACCAGCTCGGCCATGCCGAGGAAACGAGTGTCCATCGCGTCATGATCGCGCATGCCCGTCCCGAGGCGAAGGCAGGGTCCCTGCGGGCGGAGGGGGACGAGGATGCCCGGCCAAGAGGGCCACCGTGAGTCCGGTCGGCCCCGGGCCCTTCTGCGGGCCCGGGGCCGCTTCCCCGCCCGTCCGGCCCCCGTCCGTCCAGCCCCCGGGCCTCCGCCTCCGGGCCCGGTCAGATGATGCGGTTGCCGTAGAAGGGCGCGTAGTAGAGCGCGTAGCGGTCGCGGAAGTCGGGGCCCAGGTCGCTGTCGCTCGCGCCCATGGTGGGGCTGTTCCTGATGTCGTCCTTGGAGCGGTCGACGTAGACCTTCTGCTCGCCGATCTCGACGCGGATGACCGTGCCGGCCGGGAGGAGTACCAGCCGGCCGAAGATCCACGGACCGGTGTCGACGACCAGGTACTGCGATCCCACCTCCTCGGAGAGTTTGTCCACCGTGCCGACGGAGCCGTCGACGGCCTCCACGTGGAACCCGATGAGGTCGGTGTCGGCGGTGTGGCCGGAAGTGTCCCGGAACCGCCAGAGGTTGACGCCCTCGTTCATGTGTCCTTCTCCCTTCCGTTCGTAGGACCGGTGACGCGGCCCACCGCTGGGGCGGGCACGCGGTGGTCGGGTGCCCCGGCGCGCGCGATCCATGCCACGGCCGCGGCAGGTGTGGGCGCGGCGAACCCGGAAAGACGGGGCCGCAGACCGGGCGCTCGCGGCCCGGCGCACCCGAGGAGAGCGGAGAGGTGAGCGGGACATGGGGTGGAGTCTGGTACGGCTGGCGCTGGCGGGTCCGGCGGCGGTCCTCCTCGCGTACGGGGCGGACCGGGCGGCGCTGGCCGTGTCGCGGCGGCTCACCGCAGGCGGGCGCACCACCGGCGTTCCGCAGGTGCTGTCCCGGTGCCGCCGGCCGCTGCTGGCGCTGACGGCCTGCCTGCTGGTGCTCGGCGCGCTGCCGTGGATCGACGCGCCGCTCGCGGCCCGGGACGGCCTGCGGCACCTGGTGCTGATCGCCGCGATCGTCTGCGGCGGCCGGCTCTGCGCCCGGGTGGTGGCGCTGCTCGTGGACGGCACGGTCCGGCTCGCCGTGCACCGCCGCGACCCGGTGTGGGCCGGGCGGGCCCGGACCCAGGCCCACCTGCTGGGCCGGATCTGCCAGGCGGTGATCGGGCTGGTGACGCTGGGCGCCGTGCTGATGACCTTCCCTGCGGTGCGCGGCATCGGCACCAGCCTGCTCGCCTCGGCCGGCCTGGTCGGCGTGGTCGCGGGCGTGGCGGCGCAGAGCACCCTCGCCAACGTCTTCGCGGGCGTCCAGATGGCCTTCGGCGACCTCGCCCGGATCGGGGACGTCGTGGTGGTCGCGGGGGAGTGGGGCACGGTGGAGGAGATCACCCTCACCGCCGTGGTGATCGCCACCTGGGACCAGCGGCGGATCGTGATGCCGATGTCGTACTTCGTCGGCCGGCCGTTCGAGAACTGGTCCCGCCGCTCCAACCGGATCACCGGCACGGCGCTCCTCCACCTCGACCACCACGCCCCGGTCGGCAAGCTGCGGGAGGAGTTCGACGCCTTCCTGTCCGCCAACCCGCTGTGGGACGGCGAGGGCAGCGCCCTCCAGGTGGTCGACACCACGCCCACCACCATCGTGGTGCGGGCGCTGGCCACCGCGGCCGACGCCGACCAGGCCTACGAACTCCGCTGCCAGCTGCGCGAACACCTGATCGGCTACCTGCGCGACCACCACCCGTACGCCCTGCCGCGGGTCTCGGTGACGGACGCCCCCGGCGCCCGCCCGGACGCCGAGCGCCCGGTTTCCCAGGCCCCAGGTCCAGGCGGGCGGCCGGGACCGCCTCCACCTCGTCTCCGGGTCCGGGCCCGGCGGAGCGCTGCGCGCCCTCGCGCTGCCCGGACCGTCCGGGTGGCGGGCTCCGCCCGGGGCGGTGATGGTGAGTCCTCGGGGGGTCCACCGCACGCCCCGGGCAGCAAGGGGCGGCACCGCACGGGAGAGACCGCAGATGCCTGATGTGACCGCTGAGCACTACCCGCCCGGCACGCCGTGCTGGGTCGACCTGATGGCCCCCGACCAGCAGGCGGCCCTCGACTTCTACCGGGACCTGTTCGGCTGGCAGGGTGAGATCGGACCGCCCGAGACCGGCGGGTACGCGATGTGCACCCTGAACGGCAAGGCCGTGGCCGGGATCATGGCGGCCCAGCCGATGGGCGAGGGGGGCCCGACCCCGCCCACCGTGTGGACCACCTACCTGGCCAGCGCCGACGCGGACGCGACCCAGGCCGCGATCGCGGCGGCCGGGGGCACGGTGGTCTTCCCGGCGATGGACGTGCTGACCGTCGGCCGGATGCTGGTGGCGACGGACCCGACCGGCGCCGCCTTCGGCGTCTGGCAGCCGGTCGACTTCTACGGCGCCCAGAAGGTCAACGAGCCCGGCGCGCTGACCTGGAACGAGCTGCACACCTCGGACATCCCCGAGGCCGCCCGCTTCTACCGGGGGGCCCTGGGCCTGGACTCGGCGCCGATGGAGGGCGCGGACAACTACCACTCGTTCAGCGTCGGCGGCCGCCCGGTCGGCGGGCTGACCACCCTGGAGGGCGCCCCGCCCGGGGTGCCCTCGCACTGGCTCACCTACTTCGCGGTGGACGACACCGACAGCACGGTGGACGCGCTGGTGAAGGCGGGCGGCGGCGTGCTCGTCCCGCCCTTCGACCTCGCCACCGTGGGCCGGATGGCCGTCGTCCAGGATCCGCAGGGCGCCGTCTTCGCGGTGATCAAGGCCGCGACGTAACCCGCCCGCCGGGCCCGCGGAGGGACGGCGCCGGTCCCGGCGGGCACGGGGATCGAGCCCTGGTGCGGCCGCGCCCGGCACGGGCGGGGCGCGGCCGGCACGGGCCCGACGGGTGGTCCCGAGGCCGTAGATTGGCCCCGTGCCCACGACGGGGCAGGGGGCGGGACGGCTGGAGACACCTGTGCGGGACAGTTTTTCCGAGGGATTCCTCACCCGGCTGGCACACGACACGCATCCGGTGGACCTGATGTGTCTCTATCTGCTCCACGGCTCGGTCGAACGGATCCCCGGCCTGTTGGCCGATCCGGAGGCACTGTCGTTCCGCCACCTGAGCCGGCATGTCCGCCCGGAGGACCGCGCCGGCCACGACGACGCGGACATGTTCGCACTGAGCGTCAGGAGGAAGGTCCGCGGGCGGCTGTACGGCCTGGAGTTCAGGATCTACTTCGTCGCCGGCGAGCCGTACGCCGACGCCGTGGTTCCGTTCGGCGCCCCCGTCGGCCTGCCCCGGTTCATGCACCGCCTCCGCGGGGCCCACGGCTCGGGGGGAGCCCCGGGCGACTGGGACTTCGACGTGTACACCGACGTGCGGGACCTCCGCGAGAGCGTCGTGCTGTTCGGCAACCGGCGCGAGATCTGGTTCCAGGTCAACCGCGGCCCGGTGGTGGCCGGCCGGTCCAGGCTGGTTCACGGGAACCGGGGCCGGCTGGTGACCGGCCGCCTGCACGGCAACCGGTTCGGGGCGGGCGCCCCGCTGCACGCGGGAGGAGTGCTCTTCCCCGACCGCCTGGCCGCCGTCGCCGGTGCCTCGGCCGAGGCACGGGCGTACCGGCGGTACGTGGCCAGGCTGCGCGATCCGCTTCCCTCGCGGGTGGCCGGGTTCGGGCGTCGATGACGGTCAGCTCGGCCGCCCGGCGGGCCCCTACGCCTTCTCGCCCTCGCCCTCGGTGTCGATGTGGGGCAGGATCCGGTCGAGGAAGCGCGGGGTCCACCAGGCGGAGGCGCCGAGCAGGGTCATCACGGCGGGTACCAGCAGCAGCCGGACGATCGTGGCGTCCACCAGCACGCTGACCGCCAGGCCGAGGCCCATCATCTTGATCACGATGTTGTCGCTGACGATGAACGCGGCGAACACGCTCACCATGATCAGGGCGGCGCAGGAGATCACCCGGGCGGTGATCTCCAGGGCGTGCGCGACGGCGTCGTGCGGGCGGCCGGTGCGGATCCACGCCTCGTGGACGCGGGAGAGCAGGAAGATCTCGTAGTCCATGCTCAGCCCGAAGACGATGGCGAACATCATCATCGGCACGTAGCTCTCGATCGGGACCTTGCCGGCCACGCCCAGTGCCGGTCCGCCCCAGCCCCACTGGAAGACCGCCACCAGGACGCCGTACGAGGCCGCGATCGACAGCAGGTTGAGCACGGCGGCCTTGACGGCGACCAGCAGGCCGCGGAAGACGGCCAGGATGATCAGGAAGGCGAGCCCGACCACCACCGCGATGATCAGCGCCAGCCGGCTGGACACGATGTCCAGGAAGTCCACCTGGGCCGCGGTGCTGCCGGTCACGTAGGTCGTCGCGCCGGTGCCGGCCACGGCGTCCGGCAGCACGGTGTCGGACAGCCGGTTCACCAGGTCGGTGGTGGCGCGGTCCTGGGGCGCGGTGGTCGGGACGACGGTGTTGAACAGCACCGCGCCGTCCGGGCTGGTCTGCAGCGGGCTGACGCTCGCCGCGCCGGGCAGGCCGGTGAGGGCCTGCTGCAGCGAGGCCTGGACGGCGGGGCGGTCGCCGGCCGCCACCGCGCTCTGGTCGACGACCAGGGTGAGCGGGCCGTTGGAGCCGGGGCCGAAGGCCTCGGACATCAGGTCGAAGGCCCGCCGGTCGGTGAACTCGGTGGAGTCGGCGCCGTCGTCGATGTGGCCGAGCTGGATGGAGAACAGCGGGATCGACAGCACCCCGAGCGCGACCACCCCGGCGACCAGGTAGCGCCAGGGGCGCGCCTCGACCCGCCGGGCGTAGTGGTGCCAGACGCCGGTGGTCTCCCCGGCCCGGGCGTCGTCGGTGCCGGTGCCGGTGCCAGTGCCGCCGGTGCCGGTGCCGCCGGTCTCGACGCCGCCGCTCTCGGCGATCGGGCGGCGCACGGTGACGCGGTCCATGTGGCGGCCGATGAACCCCATCAGCGCGGGCAGCAGGGTGAGCGCCCCGAGCACCGCCGTCACCACGGTGACCCCGGCGGCGGCCCCGAGCTTGGCGATGAAGGAGATGCCGGACACCGACAGCCCGGACAGTGCGATGATCACCGTGCAGCCGGAGACCAGCACCGCGCGCCCGCTGGTGGCCACCGCCTGCCCGGCGGAGGCGACCGGGTCCACGCCGTCCATCAGGTTCTGCCGGTGCCGGGTGAGCAGGAACAGCGCGTAGTCGATGCCGACGCCGATGCCGATCATGGTCGCCAGGGTGGGCGCGACCGTCGCGAAGGTGGACAGCGCCGCGATCAGGCCCAGCACGCCGAGGCCGACCACCGCCGCGAACAGCGCGGTCAGCAGTGGCAGCCCGGCCGCGACGAGACTGCCGAACCCGACCAGCAGCACCACGATCGCCACCGCGAAGCCGATCGCCTCGCTGGACCGGTCGTCCGGCGCCGGCCGGGCCAGCTCGCCCAGCGGCCCGCCGTACTCCACCTGCACCCCGGCGTCCCGCAGCGGGGCGACGGCCGCGTCCACCCCGGTCAGGTAGTCGTCGCCGAGCAGTGTGGGGTTGGTGTCGAACCGGACGGTGATGTAGCCGGTCAGCCCGTCGGTGGACAGCGGCCCGCCGGGCGGCGCGGGCTGCCCGGGCGGCGGCAGCGGGCTCTGCGCGCCGAGCACGTGCGGCAGCGCCTGGAGCGAGGAGACGGCCTGCGCGATCTGCGGTTGGAAGCCGGTCAGCTGCTGGGCGTCGTGCAGCACCACCTGGGAGCTGGTGCCCGCGGCGGCCGGCTCGTGCGCCTGGAGGACCTCCTTGCCCTGGGCCGCCTGGGTGCCGGGCAGGGAGAAGTCGTCGGAGTAGGCGCCGCCGACCGTCTTGTTGGCGGCCTGGACGGCGGCCAGCGCCACGATCCACAGCACGATGACCATCAGCCAGTGGCGCGCGCACCACTCTCCCAGGCGGCGCAGGCCCGAGCGCCCGGTCGTCGGCCCGGTGGCCGAGGGGGAGCGGCGGATGGACGGCGGCATGGACGGCTCCCGGGGTCTCCTGCACGGCAGTGCGCCGATCCGGCGCAGCGTTCCCGGGCGGGCGCCGCCGAGCACCGCTACCGCCGGGTAGTCGCCCCGCCGGAGGACGCCCGGGGAGGGACCGGCCCGTCGGCCGCCGGCCCCTCCCCGGGCGGAGGACCCGGGCGTCAGCGCACCGGCGCGGCCGTCTCCCGCAGCTCGCCCCCGGCCAGGTGCAGCCAGCGGGTGATGCCGATCCCGCTCAGGAAGCGCTCGTCGTGGCTGACCACCACGAAGGCGCCCCGGTAGGCGTTCAGGGCGTTCTCCAACTGCCCCGCGCTGACCAGGTCCAGGTTGTTCGTCGGCTCGTCCAGCAGCAGCAGGTGCGGGGCCGGCTCCGCGCACAGCACGCAGGCCAGCGTGGCGCGCAGCCGCTCGCCGCCCGACAGCACCCCGACCGGCAGGTGGGCCCGGGCGCCGCGGAACAGGAAGCGGGCGAGCAGGTTCAGCCGCTCCGCCTCCGGCCGCTCCGGGGCGTACACGGCGAAGTTCTCCGCGACCGTGCGGTCCGGGTCGAGCAGGTCCAGGCGCTGCGAGAGGTGGGCGACGCGCCCGTCGGCCTGCCGCAGCTCGCCGCCCTCGGGTACGAGGTCGCCGGTGAGCAGCCGCAGCAGGGTGCTCTTGCCCGCGCCGTTGGGGCCGGTCAGCGCGATCCGCTCGGGGCCCCGGACGGTCAGGTCGACACCGGGCTCGGCGAACACCTCCCGCTCGCCGAGCCGTACCCGCAGGCCCTCGCCGAGGAACAGGGTGCGCCCGGCGGGCACCTGGGTGTCCGGGAGGTCCAGCACGATCCGCTGCTCCTCGCGCAGCGCGCGCCCCGCCTCGTCCAGCCGCGCCTTCGCCTCGCCGACCCGGCCGGCGTGCACCTGGCCGGCCCGGCCCGCCGCCTCCTGCGCGCCGCGCTTCATGGTCCCGGCGAAGATCTTCGGCAGGCCCGCGTTCTTCAGGTTGCGGGCGGCGTTGCTCTGCCGGCGGTCGGCCCGCTCACGGGCCAGCTGCATCTCCCGCTTCTCCCGCTTGAGCTCCTGCTCGGCGTTGCGGACGTTCTTCTCCGCGACCTCCTGCTCGGCCCGCACGGCCTCCTCGTAGGCGGTGAAGTTGCCGCCGAACAGGCGCAGTTCGCCCCGGTCGAGTTCGGCGACGCGCTCCATCCGGTCGAGCAGCGCGCGGTCGTGGCTGACCAGCAGCAGACAGCCGTGGAAGTCCTCCAGGGTGTCGTACAGCCGGTGCCGGGCGTCCAGGTCGAGGTTGTTGGTGGGCTCGTCGAGCAGCAGCACGTCGGGACGCCTGAGCAACTGGCCCGCCAGGCCCAGCGAGACGACCTGGCCGCCGCTGAGGGTGCGCAGCGTGCGGTCGAGGGTGAGCGCGCCCAGCCCGAGGCGGTCCAGCTGGGCGCGGGTGCGCTCCTCGATGTCCCAGTCGTCGCCGATGGTGGTGAAGTGCCGCTCGTCGACGTCCTCGGACTCCACCGCGTCGATGGCCCGGATCACCTCGGCGACGCCCAGCACCTCGGCGACGCTCAGCTCGGCGGTCAGCGGGAGGGTCTGCGGCAGGTACCCGAGGGTGCCGTCCACGGTGATCGACCCGGCGGTGGGCCGCAGGTCGCCGGCGATCAGCCGCAGCAGCGTGCTCTTGCCGCTGCCGTTGGGGGCGACCAGGCCGGTGCGGCCGGAGCCGACGGCGAAGGAGAGGTCCTGGAAGACGGGGGTGTCGTCGGGCCAGGAGAAGGACAGGTTGGAGCACACGACGGAAGCGCCGGACATGGGGATGACCTCACGGGGTGAAGGCTCCAGGGGCAGGGAAGGACACACCTGTCCCCTGGATGGACAAGGGGGAGAAGGGGACGACAGCCGGGCCGCGGCAGCGGTGCTTCAGCGCACCGGCGAGCGGCCTGTCGGTCCGGGTATCACCCGGAGATGTCGTCGTCCACCACCATGTCCGGTCTCCTCGACGAAGGATCAGCGTTCTCGCCACCTTAGCAGCACGGCCCGCGGTGCACGGGCCGTGCCGTTCGCGCCGAGCCCGAGCGCCTTGGTGAAGGTGCGCCCGTCGATCACGCTCGTTCCCTCCGTGGTGCGGCCGCGGAGGCCGGCCCGGGCCGCTGCCGGGGGAGAAGCGGCCGGGCGCACCGGTCGGTTGACGCCTGAAACGGCTGTTCGGGTGGTCCCGCGGAACGGTGCCATCCGCACCTGAAAGGCCCTCTCGACGCGGCGCACGCGCGGCGGCATGCTCATCCCCGGGCGCGGCCCGTGCCGCGCCGCACGCCTGCGCCGTCCGACCGAAGGAGCCCCCGTGGACCGTCTCGTGCTGGACCCGACCGGCCGTGACCGCGACGCCGAGACCGCCGAACTGCACGCCCGCGGACCGGCGACACCCGTCGACATCCTGGGGGTGAAGGCCTGGGCGGTGGCCGACCCGGACCTGCTGGAGGAGCTGCTCAAGGACCCCCGGGTGTCCAAGGACGGCCATCAGCACTGGCCCGAGCTGCCCGAGGTCGCCACCGCCTGGCCGCTGGCCCTGTGGGTGAGCGTGCGCAGCATGTTCACCGCCCACGGCGCGGACCACCGGCGGCTGCGCCGGCTGGTCGGCACCGCCTTCACGGCCCGCCGGGTCAACGAGCTCGCCGGGCGCGTCGAGGAGTTGACGGACGCCCTGCTGGACGGCCTCGCCGCCGCGCCGCCCGGCACGCCGGTCGACCTCCGCGAGCGCCTCGCCTACCCGCTGCCGATCCAGGTCATCGCTCAACTCCTCGGCCTGCCCGACGAATTGATCGACCGCTTCCGGGCCCACGTCGACGGCGCCTTCGACACCACGCTCACCCCCGAGGAGTCGGAGGCCAACGCGGTGGCCTTCTACGCGATGGTCGGCGAGCTGATCGCCGCCAAGCGCCGCGGGCCCGGCGACGACCTGACCTCCGCGCTGATAGACGCCTGCGCGGCCGAGGCCGAGCCCCGTGCCGAGGCCGGCGGCGGGGGAGGCGACGCCGGGCTGAGCGAGCAGGAACTGCTCGACACCCTGCTGCTGGTCGTCTCGGCCGGCTACGAGACCACCGTGAACCTGATCGACAACGGCATCGCCAACCTGCTCACCCACCCGGACCAGCTCGCGCTGGTGCGCGCGGGCAAGGTCTCCTGGGAGGACGTCGTCGAGGAGACGCTGCGCCGCGACGCGCCCGTCGCCCACCTGCCGCTGCGCTACGCGGTGGAGGACATCGAGCTGCCGGGCGGGGTGACCGTCCGCCGCGGCGAGGCGATCCTCGCCTCCTACGCCGCCGCCGGCCGCCACCCCTCCCGGCACCGCGACGGCGCCGCCTTCGACCTGGCCCGGGTGGACAAGGACCACCTCGCCTTCGGCCACGGCGTGCACTTCTGCCTCGGCGCCCCGCTCGGCCGCCTGGAGGGCCGCACCGCCCTGAGCAAGCTCTTCGACCGCTTCCCGGACCTCGTCCTCGCCCCGGACGCCGACCTGCGGCCCGTCGAGTCGCTGATCTCCAACGGCCACCGCACCCTCCCGGTGCTGCTCCACGGGCCGCGGGCCTGACGGTGTGCACGCGGCCGCGCCGCCCCGGGCACCCTCCGGGACGGCGCGGCCGCGCGGGGCTCACTGCCCCATGACGTACTTGACGGTCGGTCCGGTGGTCCAGCCGCCGTCCACCGCCAGCTCGGCGCCGGTGACGTAGGAGGAGTCGTCGGAGAGCAGGAACACCACGGCGGTGGCGATCTCGGGGGCCTCGCCGACACGGCCCATCGGGGTGTTGGGGTAGTTGCCCTCGCCCCGCTGGATGCCGACCGAGGCCGTCATCGGCGTGTACGTCATGCCCGGGTGCACCGAGTTGACGCGGATCCGCTCGGTGCCCAGCTCGACCGCGCCGATCTTGCTGAGGCCGCGCACGCCCCACTTGGACGCGCCGTAGCCGGCGGTCAGCGCCAGGCCCATCAGGCCGGCGGCCGAGGAGATGTTGACGATCGAGCCGCCGCCGGCCGCGCGCAGCGCCGGGACGACGGTCTTGATGCCGATGAACACCCCGGTCAGGTTGACGTCCAGGACCCTGCGGAAGTGCTCGACGCTCTCCTCCACCAGCGGGGTGCCGGTGGAGATGCCCGCGTTGTTGACCAGGCCGTGCACCGCGCCGAACTCCGCCACCGCGAAGTCCACCACGCGCTGCCAGCCCTCCTCGGAGGTCACGTCGTGCCGGACGAACCGGGCCCGCTCGCCGAGTTCGGCGGCGGTGGCCCTGCCGTCCTCCTCCAGGACGTCGGTGATCACCACGCTGCCGCCGGCCGCGACGGCCAGGCGGGCGGCCTCGGCGCCCAGGCCGCGGGCGCCTCCGGTGATGATGACGGTCTTGCCGGTCAGGTCGTTCATGACGTGCTCCTTCACAGGGCGGGGGCGGGGGCCGAGAGCATGGCGGCGGACACCGCCACCAGGTCGGCGAGGAAGGTCTCCTCGCCGGTCAGGGGTTCGGCCCCGGTGAGGTACTGCTGCGCGCGGTCGGCGAGCGCCGCGCCGATCAGGGTGAGGACCAGGTCGAGCCGCTCCAGCCGGATCGGCTCCGGCAGTGCGGAGATCCGCTCCTCGGCCAGCTCGATCAGCCGCCAGTAGCCGCCGCCCGCCAGGGTGGGGTGCGGGGTCCGGGTGCGGACGCCGCTGTTGTGGCTGATCTGCGCGGAGATCCGCAGACAGCGCCGGCCCTGGTCGGTGCGCAGCTCGGTGGCCTCGGCGGCGACCAGCGCGCCCAGCAGTGCGGGCAGGTCCGCGTCCGTGAGCGAGGCCAGGCGCGGTGCGAGGGCCCGCTCGGTGCGCTCCTGGCGGGCGGCCATGATCGCGTCGAGCAGGCCCTCGCGCGAGCCGAAGTGGTACTGCACGGCGGACGGGTTGCCCTGTCCGGCCAGCCGGACGATGTCCTTGGTCAGCGAGGCCTCCACGCCCCGGGTCGCGAAGAGTTCCTCCGCCGCCCGCAGCAGCCTCTCGCGGGTCTCGTGGCCCGCCGACGTCCTTGCCATGGGGCCAAGATTAATACTGGGCATTATTAACGTCAATGGAACCGGAGCCGGTCCCTCCGGTGGGTGCGCCGGGCGGCGGCGGGGCCCGATGGCGGGGCACACTGGCCCACGTGCGTGTTCCAGCTCCCCCGGTGAGGCGGCGGACGGTCCTGGTCGGCGGGCTCGGCGCGGTGCTCGGTGCCGCCTGCGGGTGTGCGAGCGGTGGCTCCCCGACCCCCGCGCCCGGCGCCACCGCGTCCACCCCGGCCGCCACCGTGTCCGTCGCCGCGTCCACCCCGGCCGCGCCGCAGGCCTCTGCCGCGCTGCCGACCTTCGCGCTCCCGACCGCCGCGCCCTGGCTCCCGGGCCCGGGCGAGGTCCAGCCGGACGTCAAGCTGCGCGCGGTGCAGCTGATCGAGGCGCTGGGCACCTGGGGGCGGGGTGGCCAGGGGCTGGAGGCGGCCCGGGGGCGGGTGGCGGCGCTCGGCCTGCCGCCGCAGCTCGCCGACCAGGCGGGTCCGCTGCTGCCCGCAGCCCCCGAGGCGGTGGTGGAGGTCGTCGACGCCCAGTACGGGGGCATCCTCGCGGACTCGGCGAGCGTCCTGGTGGTGTGCCGGCAGTGGTCCGCCTCCGGTGCGTCCGGCTCCACCGGCTCCACCGTCACCGCCGGTGGGACGACGGTGGACGTCCGGCTGAGCGCCGCGAGCCCCCGCTGGACGGTCACCGCGCTCCACCCCGCCGATCCGGGGCCCGCCGCGTCCGCGCTCCCCGCCCTCGCCGCCCGGGTGCTGGCGCAACCGCGGATCGTGCTGCCCCCGGCGGCCGTCGCGGACCTGCGCAGCGGCTCGGTCCGCGACAGCGTGCTGCAGGCCATGCTCACCCTGGCCGGTGCGTACTCCTTCCAGGTGAGCGTGGTCCGCTCCGGCCACCCGCTGGACGTGTTCGGGACCGACCGGCCCAGCGACCACCCGGCCGGCCGGGCCTTCGACACCTGGCAGATCGACGGCCACCCCGTGGTCGACCCGGCCACACCGCACGAGCTGGTCGACGGCTTCATGCGGGCCGCCGCCGCGGCCGGCTCGTACAACGTCGGCGGACCGCGGCAGCTGTCGGGCGGTGCGACGGCCAACCAGTTCTTCTCCGACGACACCCACCGCGACCACGTGCACGCGGGCTTCCGGAGCTGAGCGGCGGCCGAGCGCGGCCCACTCCGGCTGTCGGCACCGCCGGACGGTGGGGGCGCTTCGGTGGCGAATTCCTCCGTGCGCGCCCTGATGTCGGATTCGCGCCCGCGCGAGACGGGGAAAAGGGGCGCGCCCGGAGCGGATTCACGCGGCTCAGCGGAATCATTTCCCCCACCCGCCACTGCCGTGACGGCGGCCGATCCCGCGGCGGCTCAGCGGAATTCCCGCCGCCGTAAACCCATGGAAATCGTCCTTGACGGCCCAATACCCCTGACGGGATTATTTCCCGGGCCGCGCCCGAATCGCGGTGAACCTCCCACGGCACGCTCAACGGAGGACGAACAATGGATCAGTCGGGTACGTCCGCACCGCGCTCGACCGCCGGATCCGGTCGGCGGACCTTCCTGCGCGGCGCCGTCGGCGCCACCGCGCTGGGCCTGGCGGGGATCGCCGGCGCCGCCCGGGCCGGGGCCGCTCCGGCGCCCGGCCCGGCGAGACTGGCCGCCACGCAGAACAACTGGCGCTTCTGTCAGAAGTGCTTCGTGATGTACTTCTGGGGCTATCCGACGGACGGCGTCTGTCCGGCCGGTGGCGCGCACAGTGCCCAGGGCTACAACTTCATCCTGCCCTACGACCTCCCGGAAACCCCCACCGCGCAGCGTAATTGGCGGTTCTGTCAGAAGTGCTTCTCGATGTACTTCTGGGGTTACCCGACGGACGGCGTCTGTCCGGCGGGCGGCGCGCACAGTGCCCAGGGCTACAACTTCACCCTGCCGCACGACGTCCCGGAGACCCCGACCCAGCAGCGTAATTGGCGGTTCTGTCAGAAGTGCTTCTCGATGTACTTCTGGGGTTACCCGACCGACGGCGTCTGTCCGGCCGGTGGCGCGCACAGTGCCCAGGGCTACAACTTCGCCCTGCCGCACAGCTGACCGGCCCCGCGTGCGGGCCGGGAGCCACGGCCCCGGCCCGCACGCGGGTGCGACGCTCAGGCCCCGGTGGGGTCCGGCGGCTCGTCCCCGTCCACGCCCGGTCCGGCGGGCTCGGAGCGGTAGAGGTGCACGGAGGAGCAGCGGACGCTGCCCCGCGCCGCGCCGCCGGCCGTGAGGAGCAGCCGCCGGAGCGGTCCGGGCTCCGGTGCTTCGGCGATCGTGAGGGGGCCGTCGTAGTGCGGGAGGACCGTCATCTCCCGGACGCCCCGGAACTCGACCTCCAGCAGGCCGAACCCGGGCCGGTCGTCCCGGCTCCGCAGGACCAGCCGGGCGTCCTCGGGCGCGTACGCGTGGAGGACGGTGACGTGCTCCAGCACGACGACCGGTTCGCCCACCGCGGCGGTCAAGCCGTCCTCGCCGCTGAGCGGCGTCCTGGTCCGGGCCTGCCGGGAGGCCATCCTGGAGAAGTCCGAGGGGTTCAGCCTGACGCTCTCGGGCCGCGCGACGAACCGGGGGCCGACCGCCTCGGCCAGGAGCGCGTCCGAGACGGTGCCGCCGAGGCCGAGGCCGCTCCACTCGGCGGCGCGCACGGCGGCGACCGGGTCCAGCTCGAAGGCGATGCCCAGCTGGACCGCGATCTCGTGCGCCTTCTCCGCCGGGCCGCACGTGCAGTCGTGCCGGGCCGCGATCCAGCGGAGCGTCTCGTGGACCGCACCGCCGTGCCGCGCGGCGTACTCCTGCAGCGCCAGGGTCTCGGCGTACTCCCTCCGCCTGTCCTCCTCGGCGATCTCGTCGAGGGTCGGCCTGCGCCGGCGGGCGGGGGGCTGCGGGGTGTTCCCGTCCTGCGTCATGCCGCGGCCTCCCGGGGGTCGAAGCGGTAGACCTGGACGGAGCGGCAGACCACGAAGTCGCGCACGTCCCCGTCCCTGAGGAGCAGCCGCGGGGGCGATCCGAAGGCTCCCGGGGGCACGAGCGCCTCCATCGCGGCCACCGCCTCGGCGTCCGCCCCGTCGGCGGCCTCCGCGGCGGACGCGGGAGCGTGCCCGATGACGAGGTCCTGGTACACCGGCCGGATCCGCATCCCGTGGACGAACTCGAACTCGACGTCCAGGAACGGGCCGTCACCGTCCGGGCCGGCCGGCCGGCCGCGCAGGACGACCATCCGGTAGGGCCCGTACCGCAGGAGCCGGAACTCCCCGGGCAGGCGCACGGGCAGGTCGTCCTGGGTGGCCCTCAGCTCCATGCGCCGGGGCTGGCGGGCCGAGTACCGCGCCCGGTCGACGACGCCGACGTCGAGGTCCTCGGTGCGCGGCAGCAGGCGCCCGACCTCCGCGTCCAGCCCGGCCTCGTCGATCCGGCCGCCCCGGTCCAGGCCGGACCGGGCGAGGACGAGCTGCGCCTGCCCATAGGTGATCCGGAACGCCTGCCAGACGATGGATCTCAGGGCCGCGCGCGGGCCGTGGGGCTCCTCCCCGGTGGTGCCGGGCAGTCCCAGCTCGGCCCCCAGCCACCGTGCGGTCTCCAGGGGCGACCCCCCGTTCGCGGCGGCCACCTCCCGCACCCGCCGCACCAGTTCGCGCTCGGACTCCATGGACCCGTCCCGCCCCCCTGTTGCCGTCGGCGACATCCGATGCCATCCAATCCCATCGGTCCGGTGGGCGCCAGTGGCCTCAGCGGCCTCAGCGGCCGGGAGCGGACGGGAGGACGGCGACGGCCAGCGGGAGGCGGCCGACGGGCAGGCGGGTGGTGCGGCCGGTGGCGGTGTCGACGAGGGTGAGGCCGTTCCAGCCGCCCTCGCGGGTGTAGCCGCCGGAGACGTAGGCGGTGCGGCCGTCGGGGGAGAGGGTGACGGTCTCGTGCGGGCCGTCGAGCGGGACGAGGCGCTCGGTGCCGTCGGGGCGGCGGACGGTGAGGGACGGGCCGGCGTCGACGGCGGGGTCGATCGGACCGGTGCCGACCACGTAGAGGGTGCCGTCGGGGGCGACGGTGACGCCGTGCTGGTGGGTGTCGGCGGTCATCGGCTCGACGGCGACCCGGCCGGTGGCCGGGTCGACGACGGCCAGGCGCTCGCCCTCGAAGGGCACCAGCAGCGCGCCGTCGGACGGGCGGACGGCGGTGTAGTGCGGCTTGAGCCAGGAGCCGAGCCCGCCCTCGGTGCCGTACGGGGCGACCTCGATGCGGCGGGGCTCCCAGGTGGCGGTGGGGACCACGGTGACGTCGAAGGAGTCGTGGTCGGTGACGTAGACCGAGCGGCCGTCGGCGGAGACGTCCACGTCGAAGGGGCGGCGGCCGACCGGGACGACCCGGGTGACGGTGCGGGTGGCGGTGTCGACGACCTCCAGGGTGCCGTTGCCCTCCGGCACGTTGACGCCGACGTAGACCCGGCTGCCGTCGGGGGAGAGGGCGAGGCCCATGCCGCCGCCCCGGTACTCGCCGGTGGCCACCGGGCCGGTGCGGGTCCGGTACGGGATCAGCGCGGTGCGGGTGCGGGTGGCGGTGTCGACGGCGGCGACGCCCTCGGCGGTGGCCACCCAGGCGGTGCCGTCGGGGCCGACGGCGAGTCCGTACGGGGCGGTGCCGACGCGGACCGAGCCGAGGTCGGCGGCGCGGCCGGTGGCGGCGGGGTCGACGAAGGTGACGGTGTCCGCGCCGAAGTCGGTCACGAGGAGGGAGGGGGAGGGCGCACCCGAAGCGGCCGGTGGTGCGGTGGCGGGCTCGGTGGGTTCGGGGGCGGCGGCCGCGGTGGTCGCGGGCCCGGTGGTGGCCTGCGTCGGTGTCGGTGTCGGCGAGGCCTCCCCGCAGGCGGCCAGCAGCGCCAGGGCGGTCGCGGCGCCGGCGGCGGCCCGCCCGAGGGCGGTCCGGGCGCTCACCGCTGCCCCCGGACGGAGCCGCCGACCCGCGCGGTCCCGGCCGTGCCGGCGGCCCCGGCGAGCCCGGTGAAGCCCCGGCGTTCGGCGCGGGCGGCGGCCGGCAGGGCCCGGTCGGCCGGTGACAGGGTGCGGTCGGTCATCGGGGGTTCCTCCACGGACGGGCGGCGGCCCGGGCGGGCGTGCCGCGGCCGGCTCCCAGCCTGCGCCGCGGGGCCGCGCCGCCGCATCGGCGGCTCGGCCCGTCCGCCGGAGCCGCTCGGTGGACGCCGGGGTCATCCGATCGGACGACCCCGCAGCCCCGCCGTCGCAGCCCCGTCGTCACCAGCAGCCCCGTCGTCACCAGGAGAGCGGGTAGCGCACGGGATGCCCGCCGATCCGGCCCGGCAGCAGGCCGATCGCCACCAGCAGGACGGTGGAGAGTGCGAGCAGCGGCAGGAACGGCCAGGCGTCCGGGGCCTGGAGGACCACCACCACCGCACTGGCCACGGCCGGGGAGTGCGACAGGTGGCAGAGCATCATCGCGCCCAGCGCGAGGCCGGCCGCGATCGCCGCTCCCCAGGCGGTGCTGCCGGTGACCGCGAGGGTGCCGAAGCCGATCGCGGCGGAGAGCAGCTGGCCGCCGATCACGTTGCGCGGCTGGGAGATCGGCAGTCCGGGCGCGCCGTGCACCAGTGCCGCGCTGGCGGCGATCGGCGGTATCAGCAGCGGCTGGTGGACGACCACGCCGATGGCGGCCAGCAGGAGCAGGGCCCCGATGGCGAAGACGGACGCCCGCAGGGCGTGCAGCGGGTGCGGCCGGGGGGCCTTGGCGGTGGGCGGCGTGGGCATGGGGGAACGGCTCCGGGTGGGCTACGGGGGACCCAGGGATGATAAACAGACTGTTGCAAGAAATGGTGGGATGTTTCGCCAGTTGGACGGTCGTCGGACACTCCGTGGACGGACCGGCGCCCCGGGCGGCGACCGCACCACCCCAGCGACCATGCCCGCAGAGAGGGTTGACTCCCCATGGCCGGAACCGCCGCCACCGTCTTCCGCAACGTCCGCCCGTACGGCGCCGAGCGGCCCGCCGACCTGTTCGCCGTCGACGGCGTCCTGGTCGAGCGACTGCCGGAGGGCGCCGAGCCGGTCGTCGTGGAGGGCGGGGGCCGGATCGCGCTGCCCACCCTGGTGGACGCGCACATCCACCCGGACAAGACCGCGTGGGGCGAGCCCTGGTGCAGCCGCCGCCCGGCGGGCTCGCTGCCCGAGTACGTCCGGGGCGACGTCGACCTCCACCACCACCAGCGCACCCCGCTCGCCGAGCGCGCCCACCGGCTGCTGGCGCACGCCGTCGCGTCCGGCACCCGCGCCGTGCGGGCGCACGTCGACGTCGCCCCCGCCTACGGACTGGCCGGGGTGGCCGGGCTGGCCGAGGCGCGCGAGCGGCTGGCCGGGGCGCTGGACGTCCAGCTGGTCGCCTTCCCCCAGCACGGCGTCCGCCGGACCCCCGGTGCGGGCGAGCTGATGGCCGAGGCGGCGGCGAGCGGACTGATCGACGCGGTCGGCGGCATCGACCCGGCCGGCTTCGACGGGGGCCCGGACGGCGAGGGCCCCGCCCAGCTGGACCTCGTCTTCGACCTGGCCGAACGCCACGGCCTGCGGCTGGACATCCACCTGCACGACCGGGGCGGGCGCGGCCTCGACCCGCTGCGCGACATCATCGCCCGGACCGAGGCCGCGGGCCTGGCCGGCCGGGTCGTGGTCAGCCACGCCTTCTGCGTCCCCGAGCTGGCCGGCGAGCGGCTCGCCGAACTCGCCGACCGGCTGGCCGAGGCCGGCGTCGGCCTCACCACCGTCGCCCCCTCGGCCCACCAGGTGCTGCCGTTCCGCGAGCTGCAGGCGCGCGGTGTGCGCGTCGGGCTCGGCTCGGACGGTGTGCGCGACTCCTGGAGCCCCTTCGGCAACGCCGACATGCTGCACCGCGCCCACCTGCTCGGCTGGACCACGGACGCCCGCACCGACCAGGAGCTGGCCGACTGCTTCGCGCTCGCCGCCGACGGCGGCGCCGACCTGCTCGACCTGCCGCGCGCCACCCTGCGGCCCGGGTCCCCCGCCGACTTCATGCTGCTGGCGGGCGAGTGCCTCCCGCAGGTCGTCGTCGACCTCCCGGCGCGCGACCTGGTGGTCAAGGCCGGCCGCGTGGTCGCCCGGGACGGCCGCCACCTCGGCTGACGGTCCGCCGCCCCGGCGGGGGGTGAGGGCGACGGTCGCGGCGCGTCCGGACGGGACCGGCGCGAGCAGTTCGCCCTCACTCCACCCCGGCGCGCCTGCGTGCGCGTGGCGCGTTCACCGGGTGGTCGCAGCGGGTAGTCGTCCGCATACACTGGGCGACCCGAAAGGGGGGTGCTGGCCAGGGAGCGGCGATGCCGGAACACGAACAGCTGGGCCCACGTGCCGAGCCCGGCGGATCTGTTGGACCTTCCCGACTCTCCCGGACTCCCCGGCCTCCTCGATCCGCCGGCCCGGCCCCCGCCACCGGAGCCACCGGATCGGCCGACGCCCCCGACGTCCCCGGGGCCGTCGAGCCGAGCAGGTCCAGCCGGCCCGGCAAGGCGTCGGCACGGCCGGAGAAGGTGCCGCTCCAGACCCGTACGCCGCTGGGCGGCCCGGTCGTCACCGGCGCGCGGGCGACCTCCTGGCCCGACCGCATGCTGCCGCTGCTCCGCACGCCCACCGGCGCCCGCCCGCTGCTCCACGAGCCGCCCGGGCCCGACCTGCCGGGCCCGGCCGAGGTGGCGGCGGTGCTGGACCTCGCCCTCCTGGTGGGGGAGCTGCTGCTGGCCAGCGGCGAGGCGGCGGAGGACGTCGAGGCGGCGATGCTCGCCGTGGCGCGCGCCTACGGCGTCCACCCGTGCGACCCGCAGGTCACCTTCACCCGGGTCGCCGTCTCCTACCGGCCCCGCCCGGCCGAGCCGCCGCTGACGGCGGAGCGGTCCGTGCGCCGCCCGTCCGGCGACTACGCCCGGCTGGCGCTGCTCTTCCGGCTGGTCACGATGATCTCGGCGGGCGGGATCGACGTCGACGAGGCCCACCGCCGGCTGGCGGCCGGGCTGCGCGGCGGCCACCGTTACCCGGGGTGGCTGGTCGCGCTGGCCTGCGGGCTGCTCGCCGGGGCCGCGACGGTGCTGGTCGGCGGCCGCACCGACGCCCGGGCCGGCCTGGTGTTCGCCAGCGCCTTCGTGGCGGCCACGGTCGGCGACCGGCTGGCCGTGCTGGTGGCGCGCCACGACCTCCCGGAGTTCTACCAGTTCGTGCTGGCCGCGACGCCGGCCGCGCTGATCGGCATCCTGCTCTCCTTCAACGGCCTCCACCTGCGCGGCTCGGCGGTGATCACCGGCGGGCTGTACGCGCTGCTGCCCGGGTGGCGCCTGGTCGCCGCGGCGCAGGAGGGGCTCGCGGGCTGCTACCTCACGGCCGCCGCCCGGATGGTCGAGGCGCTGTACCTGATGACCGGCGTGGTGATCGGGGTGACGGCCGTGCTCTACGTCGGCGTCAACCGCGGCGCGGACCTGGCGGCCCGGGACCTCCCGGTGGGGGCCTCCAATCCGCCGCTCCAGCTCACGGCGGCCGTCGTCGTGGCGCTGGCCTTCGCGGTGATGCTGAACACCGAGCCGAGTGCGCTGCCCGCGGTGGTGCTGAACAGCACGGCCGGCTGGACGACGTACGGCCTGATGGTCGGCGCGGGCCAGCAGCCGGTCGCGGCCGCCGCCCTGGCCGCCGGGCTGGTCGGCCTGGCCGGCCAGGTGATGGCCCGCCACTGCGGCAGCCCCGCCCTGCCGCACGTCACGGCGGCCCTCGGGCCGCTGCTGCCCGGCTCGGTGCTCTACTTCGCGCTGCTCGCGTTCGTCCGCGGCGACGACGAGGCGGGCCTGCGCGGCGTGGCCCACGCCGCCGTGATGGCCATGGCGCTCGCCATCGGCGTCAACCTCGGCCGCGAGGCCGCCCGCCTCTTCCTCCCGGCGCCGGCCCCCGCCCCGACCCCGGCCGCGCGCCCCCGGGGCCGCCACCGCCGCTGAGCGGAGCGCCCGGACCGGCCCCTGCGAAGCGGAGGGCCGGTCGCTACTGTCCGGATCCGGCGGGTGCTCAATCAGCGACTTGAAAAATTCTTCATGTTCATACATGCTGGCGTGCCGTCGGACCGGCTCGATCCGCCGCGCACCGGTGAGGAACAGGAAGAAGGAGGCAGGGTGACCATCGCCGCTTCCGCTCTCGGCCGGATGCGCGCCGTACTGCCGACCCGGGAGATCCTCGCCACCATGGCGCGCTCGCCCCGCAAGGACCTGCTCGCCGGGCTCACCGTCGCGATCGTCGCCCTGCCGCTGGCGCTCGGGTTCGGCATCTCCTCCGGCGCCGGCGCCGAAGCGGGCCTGGCCACCGCCGTCGTCGCGGGGGCGCTCGCCGCCGTCTTCGGCGGATCCAACGTCCAGGTCTCCGGGCCGACCGGCGCGATGACCGTCGTCCTCGTACCGATCGTCGCCCGCTACGGGACCGACGGGGTGCTGACCGTCGGGCTGCTCGCCGGGGTGATCCTCGTCCTGCTCGCGCTGATCCGGGCCGGCCGGTGGATGGCGTACGTCCCGGTGCCGGTGGTGGAGGGCTTCACCCTCGGGATCGCCGGCGTCATCGCCCTCCAGCAGGTGCCCGGCGCGCTCGGGGTGGGCAAGCCCGACGGCGACAATCCCGCGCTCGTCGCGGCCGCGGCGGTGCGCGCCTTCGCCGCCGCCCCGCACTGGGCGGCGCTCGGCCTGGCCCTCGCGGTGGCGGCGGTGATGCTGATCGGCGTACGGCTGCGGCCCTCGGTGCCGTTCTCGCTGGTCGCCGTCGCCGGCGCGACCGTCACCGCCGCGATCGCGGACCTGCCGGTCGCCACCATCGGCCACCTGCCCGCCGGCCTCCCGGCGCCCTCGCTCGGCTTCCTCGACCTGTCGGCCGTACCCGCCCTGCTGACCTCGGCGCTCGCCGTCGCCGTGCTCGCCGCGCTGGAGTCCCTGATGTCCGCGACCGCCGCGGACGCCATGAGCGTCTCGGAGCGGCACGACAGCGACCGCGAACTCTTCGGCCAGGGCCTCGCCAACCTGGCCGCGCCGCTGTTCGGCGGCGTCGCCGCCACCGGCGCGATCGCCCGCACCGCCGTGAACGTCCGCTCCGGCGCCGTGTCGCGCCTGGCCGCCCTCGTCCACGCCGCCGTCCTGGCGGTGATCGTCTTCGCCGCGGCCCCGCTGGTCGCCGGGATCCCGCTCGCGGCACTGGCCGGAGTGCTGCTGGCCACCGCCGTGAGGATGGTCGAGGTCGGCTCGCTGCGGGCGCTCGCCCGCACCGGGCGCGGCGAGGCCGCCGTCCTGCTGCTCACCGCTGCCGCCACCCTCGCCTTCGACCTGGTCACCGCGGTCGTGGTCGGCCTGCTGGTCTCCGGGGTGCTGGCCCTGGCGGCGGTCGCGCGGGCGGCCAGGGTGGAGCAGGTCCCGCTGCACGCCGACCTGCCGCCGGCCGACCACCACGACGAGGAGCAGGCCCTGCTCGCCGAACACATCGTCGCCTACCGGATCGACGGGCCGCTGCTGTTCGCGGCCGCGCACCGCTTCCTGCTGGAGCTCACCGAGGCCGCCGAGGTCGACGTCGTCATCCTGCGGATGTCCCGGGTCAGCGCGGTCGACGCCAGCGGGGCCACCGTCCTCGGCGACGCGATCGGCCGGCTGCGGCGGCGCGGCACGCTCGTCCTGGTCTCCGGCGTCCGGGACGAGCACCACCGGCCCCTGGACGCCCTGGGTATCCTCGACGAGCTGCGCGACGACGGCCACGTCTTCGCGACCACCCCCGAGGCGATCGACCACGCCCGCACCCATCTGCGGGCGCGCGGCGCCGTCACCGGGCCGTCGGCCCCGGCCCTCCCCGCCTGCCTTCCGCCACCTCGGTAACCATCACTCGAACGACTGGACAGTCTGAATCACATGAGCGACAACCTCCCCGCCTGCCCGCAGTGCTCCGGCGAGTACACCTACGAGATGGACGCCCTGATGGTCTGCCCGGAGTGCGCCCACGAGTGGGACCCCGCCGCCGGCGACGGCCAGGCCGCGTCCGGCGAGCGGGTGATCAAGGACTCGGTCGGCAACGTGCTGGCCGACGGCGACACCGTGACCGTCGTGAAGGCGCTCAAGGTCAAGGGCAGCGTCTCCGGCATCAAGGCCGGTACCAAGGTGCGCAACATCCGCCTGGTCGACGGTGTCGACGGCCACGACATCGACTGCCGCATCGAGGGCTTCGGCGCCATGCAGCTCAAGTCCAGCGTGGTGAAGAAGGCCTGAGCCCGCCGGGGGCCGCGGGTCAGCAGCGGTCGGCCGGGAACCGGGCGGTGACCGGCCCGCCCGGCCGCGTCCGCTCCAGCCACACCGGCCGGCTGCCCAGCTCGGCGACCGGCGGGGTGACGTACAGCAGCCCCGGCTCCTCGCCGGGCTCGGCGGTGTCGTAGGCCCCGGCCACCACCAGCCGCAGCGCCGTGCACACGGCCCAGCCGGGTTCGGCCGCGGTACCCGCCGGATCGAGGCGGGCCGCCAGCCCGAGCAGCGCCTCGCGCAGCGTGCCGGTGAGACGGGCGACGGGCGCCCCGCCGAGAGCGGGGTGCCCGCTGCCGTCCCGGTGGGCGAGCACGGTGGTGGTGACCGGTGGTGTTGCGCTCACAGGAGTCATGCCCAAGGACGCTAGGGGAGACCTCCGACAACGGCCCGACGCCGCGTCAGCCGCGGTCCCGTGCCGTCCGAAAGGCCGAGGCGTGCGAAACCGCCGCGGCCGGCCGTCGTTGGGCCGGTGCCCGGGCGGCTGCCCGGGCCTTCGGACGGAAGGGGAAGCCGGCATGTCGGACACGTCGAGCGTCGGGTCACCGGGCCGGGGGAGGGCGGCCTCGCGGTCGGCGCGCTTCGCCGCCGCCGTCTCGCTGTGCTGCGGGGCCCTGGCGGGCCCGCTGACCGGGGCGGGCCCGGCCCACGCCGCCACCACCACGACGACCTTCGTCACCCCCGGGACGTACACGTTCACCGTGCCGGCGGGCGTCGAGACGCTGACGATCACGCTCGTCGGCGGCGGCAGCGGCGGTGGCGGTGGCGCCCCCGCCGCTGCCGTTCCCTTCACCGCCGCGACGGGCGGCGGCGGGGGAGGCGGAGGCGGTGGTGGCGGTCTCGTCGCGTGCACGCTCTACGTCACCCCCGGCGAGCAGCTGGGCATCGCGGTCGCGGCCGGGGGCCGCGGCGGTGCGGGCGGTCCGGCCATGCCCGAGGGCGGAGGGTCCGACGGCGCCGACGGGCAGCCGGCCACGGAATCCTGGCTGAACAAGGGCGAACTCGGCGACTACAGCTTCTCCGAGGAGGGCGGCCAGGGCGGGGGCGGCCCGGGCGGGCGCGGGGTGGTATAAAAAAAAACCAGCCCCCCAGACCACACAAAAAAAGGGGTTGCGGGTTGTGGGTGTAAAAAA
>NZ_JBHJUI010000019.1:63355-170629 GCF_042268405.1 Kitasatospora sp. NPDC056184
CCGCGCGGCCGCCCCCCCCCTATCCGCCGCTCCCCCCCGCCCCCCCCCTCCCGCCCGCCGCGGGCCCGCCCGCCCCGCGCGGCCCCCCCCCCCCCCCCCCCCGACTCCGCAACGCACCCGGCGGCCGTGGCGGCACGTACGGCCAATGGGCCTACGACCCCCACGTGTGCGACGACCCCACCGGGGTGCTGGGCCACTGGGGGATCGGGGGCGGTGGCGGGAGCACCGGCGCGGCCGGCGCGGGCGGTGCGGGCGGCGCTCCGGCCGAGGGCGTGCCCGCGACCTGCCCGGCCGACACCGGCAGGGGTGGCAGGGGCGGGGAGGGCACCGCCCGTCTCGGTACCCCGGGTGCCGCGGGGGAGCCCGGCGGCAACGGCTGTGTGACCATCACCTACTGACCGCGAACGGCCTCGGGCCTCGGCCCCGGGCGGTGGCGGGCATCAGCCGGCGTCCGCCGCCGCCCCGAGCCGTCCCCGGTCGAGCATCCGCAGCCGCAGGCGCTGCGGGCGCAGGACCGTGGTCAGCCGCACGGGACGGTCGTCCGGCCGGCTGCCCGGCACCGGGGCCGGCTGCCAGCGGGCGAGGAGGGTGGCCAGCGCGATCACCGCCTCGGCGCGGGCGTAGTCGGCGCCGAGGCACTGCCGGGGTCCGTTGGCGAACCCGGCGAACCCCCAGCGCGGCAGGGCGGCGGCCCGCTCGGGCAGCCAGCGGTCGGGGTCGAAACGGGCCGGGTCGGCGAAGATCCGCGGATTGTGGTGGGCGACGTAGGGGCTGAGCAGCACCTGGCTGCCGCGCGGCAGCGGGCGCCCGCCGAGCTCGGTGGCGCGCGAGCAGGTGCGCAGCAGCACCCAGCCGGGCGGGTGGAGCCGCAGCGCCTCGGTCAGCACCCGGCCGGTGCGGTCCAGCCGCGGCAGGTCGTCCCACCCGGCGGGCCGGCCGTCCGGCAGCACCGCGTCGACCTCCGCCTGCACGGCGGCCAGGGCCTCGGGGTGGGCCGTCAGCAGGCGCAGCGTCCAGGACAGCTGGGAGGCGGTGGTCTCGGTGCCGGCCAGCAGCATCGCCACGACCTGGTCGTGCAGCTCGGCGTCGGAGAGCGTCGAGCCGTCCTCGTCACGGGCCGCGACGAGCCCGGCCAGCAGGTCGGTGCGGCCCGGGCCGTGGGCCCGGTGGTCGCGCACCAGCTCGGCGACGGTCTGCCGCAGGGTGCGCACCGCCCGCCGGTAGCCGGGGCCGGTGGGCAGCATCCAGAGCCGCCGCAGCGCGCCGGCGAACGCGGTCTCGAAGGCGTGCTGCAGCCGCTCGGCCAGGGCGTCCGGCACCTCGGTGCCGAGCAGCGTGCGCGTCACCACCCGCAGGGTGAAGCGGTAGCAGGCGGGGAAGACGTCCACCACCTCGCCGTGCCGCCAGGAGCCGGCGAGCACCGCCGCCTCCCGGCTCATCACGGTGGCGTGGGCGGCCAGCCGCTCGGGCCGGAACTCCGGTTGCAGCATGCGCCGTTGGCGCCGGTGGTCGGCGTGGGCGCAGGTCGCGAGACCGTTGCCGAGGATCTCCCGGAAGCGCCCGTAGATCGGCCCGCCCTTGTCGAAGGTGCGGTCGTCGGCGTACACCTGCCGCAGCAGCTCCGGGTGGCTGGGCACCACCAGCCGGTACGTTCCCAGCCGGATCTCCACCAGGTCGCCGTACGCGTGCAGCCGCCCCAGGAACCGCGCCGGGTTCTTGGCCAGCGCGGGCAGGTGGCCGAGCAGCGGAACCGCCCCGGGCCGTTTCCCGTGCACATAGGTCGTGGTCGCGGCATCCCGCGCTGACGAGGACACAGCAGCAGGGTAGGCGCCCGGTGACCGGCGGACAACCGGCGCGCATTCACCGTCTCGCGCGCTCGGCCGGACGGTGGATTGCCGGGTGCGGGAGCAGGAATCCCGGCTCCGTGTACGGACAAGTGCCGGGAGCTGTCCGTCACCCGTCCTGAACTGCTGCGACACCGGAATTACCGGCTCGGGTCGGGCTCCTCGGGGCATTCCCTGCGGCCTTTCGGAAATCCGTGGTGGAAATGGTTCTTCGCATGCGATCGGTGCTAGCTTCGCCCTCGCCCCGATTCCCGCACGAGGGAGTAGAACCCATGGCATCGAACACGCTCACGAAAGCGCTGTTGGGAATTCTCACGGCAGCCGCCCTCGGCCTCGGCACCCTCGCCGGCGCCACCGCGGCCACCGCCGCGCCCGGCCCGAGGGCCACCGCCCCGCAGGCCCTCTCCCCGCAGGCCCCCGTCCGTGCCGCCGGCCTCCGGGCCGTCAACAACCTCGGCCTCAACACCACCGAGGCCAGGAGCGTCCAGTGCTACGTCCGCGACGCCGGCTACGACCCGGGCGCCATCGACGGCCAGCTCGGCACCAACAGCTGGAAGGCCTGGCAGAGCTTCCTCAACGACCAGGGCTACAACGCCGGCACCGTCGACGGCGCGGTCGGCCCCAACACCATCAGGGCCCTCCAGTACTTCCTCAACGACATCGGCTACGACACCGGCGGCATCGACGGCGTCGCCGGACCGAAGACCAAGGCCGCCTGGAAGGCGTTCGCCGACCTCGGCTGGTGCTGACCACCCGCCCTCCCGCGCCATCGGACGGAGCGGCCCGGCGGGATGGCGGTCCCCGGCGCGGAGCTGAGTACCGGTACTCATGCGAACGGCGCCCGATCCGGGCAGGATCGACGGCATGACGAGCGATCAGCAGGACGGGCCCGCCCCGAGGCGGCTGCCGGCGGCTCAGCTGCGGGACCGGCGTACGGGCCGGGCGGTGGCGCGATGATCTGGGCGCGCGGCGGCCCCGCGCGCGTCCCGGCGCAGGTGACCGGCGGGCGGGGATGCCCGGGCCTCGCCCATGTGACGGTCGGAGACCGGGAACCGGCCGGCGACGGCGGCACCCCCGCTGAGGACCAGGCCGTCGAGGGGTCGGATCCGGGGTGCGGGGGCGCCCCTCCGAAGGGGTGAGAACCGGCGGGATCGTGTGATTGTCATTCGTGGACGGATAAACGCAAGGGTGTCAGCCGCCGGCTGCCCCGAGCGCCGCCCCCGCGACAGATCGCGACAGATGGAGAAGCACGTGAAGAACCGGCCGGTCCCCCGCCCCGCGACCGCCCTCGCCACCTGCGCCACCGCCGCGGTGGCCGTCCTCGCCCTCAGCGCACCCGCCGCGCACGCCTCCTACTACAGCTACTCCTGCCGCAGCCTCTTCGTGGAGGTGGGGGCGGAGGGCGAACTGCGCATCACCGGAAGCACCTGCGCCCTGGACCGGGGGAACACCAACGACTCGGCGACCAGGGTGACCCTGCTCTCCGAGCGCGGCGCGGTGGCCTTCCTCTGCGACGGCGTCGAGACCAGCGCCGACCGCAAGAGCCTCTTCGCGCAGGGCTGCCGGCCCGAGCGCTGAGCCCCGTGGCCCCGGTCCCCCGGAAACCGTCCGGGGGACCGGGGCCTCGTCACGCCGGGTTCGGGGCCTCGGCGTCGGCGACCCAGGCGGGCAGCGGCTCACGGCGCGTCAGCCACTCCTCGGGCACCCCGGTCAGACCGGTGCGGGCCGCGACCACTCCGGCCGTGATGGCGCAGGTGGTGTCGACGTCCCCGAGGCCCTCGGCCGTCGTCCACAGGGCGGCGGTGAGGCTGCCCAGGTGGTGGGCGGCGGACCACAGGGCGAACGGGACGGTGTCGGCGGCCTGGACGCGCTGCCCGCTGCCCAGCACGTCGGCGGCCCGCCACGGCTCCGTCCCGGCGCCCAGGCCGGCGGCGCGGCGCAGGCCCTCGCGCACGGCCCCCGCCGGTGTCCGGTCGGCGACCTCGGTCAGCAGCTCCGAGCCCTCTGGGACGTGCCGGTCGGCCCGGCCGCGTGCGGCGAACGCGGCCGCCACGGCGACCGCCACCGCCCCGGCCACGCCCTCCGGGTGCGCGTGCGTCACCTCGGCCGACAGCGCCGCCTGCTCCGCCGCCTCCTCCAGATCCGCGTGGAACCAGGCCCCGAGCGGCGCCACCCGCATCGCCGCGCCGTTCCCGAAGCTGCCCTGGCCGCCGAACAGCTCGCGCGCCCCGGTCCGCCAGCTCCCCGGCGCCTGCGCGAGCCCGGGCAGCAGCCCGTGCATGCCGCGCCCGTAGCCGCGGCCCGGATCGGCCAGGTAGGTCGCCCCGAAGGCGAGCGCCAGCTTCTCCTGGTGCACCGCGTCGAACGCGGTCAGCACCCCGTACACCGACAGCGCCATCGCGGTGTCGTCGGTCCAGTGCCAGGGCTGCTCCTCCGGGATCCGGCGGCCCCTGATCTGGTCGAACGCCTCCTGGGGCGTCCGGAGCGGCGGGAACCAGCGCTCCCCGAATCCGTCCCCGAGGGCCAGGCCCTCCAGTGAGTCACGAGCGGCGGAAGACGATGTCATGACCCCATGCTCCCAGGTGTCTTCCTCTGCGGCGGATCCGTTCCTACGATGGGTCACCATGGCGGACAAGCGTCCTGAGGATGCCGCAGAGACGATCCGGAACCACGCGTCCGACGTCGAGGTGGGCGGTGACCTGTACCAGTTCGGGCGGGTCAACATCCACCTGCCGCAGTCGGAGCGCATTCCCGAGGTTCCGGTCACGGTCACGCTCAGTCGGCATGCGAACGGTTCTGTCGTCATCAGGGAAGGCGACGAGGAGGAGCGGATGACGGCGGGTGCTCCGGTTCTGGAGGTCCTCGTCGAGGGGCGTAGCGCCCACGCGGCGGTCCTCAAAGAGTTGCGACCCGTCATCCTCTCCCGCCGTCCACCTCGGCCGATACACCACTCCTGGTTCGCCGCAAGTGCGCTCCCGCTACGCCACTTCGAACTCGACCTCGACGCCGACATCCCGGAACTCCAACCGCTCGGAGCGAACTTCCCCTTCAAGGTGTCCCGCGGCGACCCGGAGCAGTTCGTGATCCGATGCCGTTCCACCCGGGACGAGGTCCGCTGGTTCCTGGAGCTCCACTGGGTGTGCGCCGGACGGCCGGGGATCGTCCGGATTCCCGAGGAAGGCAGCTTCGGCCTGTACCCGTCGATCCGCCCGCGCCCGGACGGGAAGCCGCACGCCTGACCGGGGACGACGCGGACGCGTTCCCCGCCGCGCACCCCGCCGGGCGGGGCTCGCGGCTGTACGCTGGCAGCCGCCGTCCAGAGGGGAGCGTCCGGGAACGTGTTCGTGAAGATCTGTGGTCTCAGTACCGCTGCGGATGTCGCCGCCGCCGTGGAAGCCGGTGCCGACGCGATCGGGTTCGTGCTCACCGAGAGCCCTCGCCGGGTGGAGGCCGCCCTGGCGCGGGAGCTGGCGGCGGCGGTGCCCGAGGAGGTGCTGACGGTGGCCGTGTTCCGGGAGGAGCCGGCCGCGTACGTGCGCGAGGCGGTGCGCGCCACCGGGATCCGGGCGGTGCAGTTGCACGGCAACCACCCGGCGTCCGCGTTCGGCGAGCTGTCCGACCTCGGGGTGCCGCTGATCAGGGCCACCTCGGCGGCGGCCGCGGCCGGTGCGGACTGCGGGGACTTCGGCGAGGACCTGCTGCTGCTCGACGCGCCGGTGGCGGGGGCCGGGGAGCCGTGGGACTGGTCCGAGCTGGGCACCAAGCCGCCGGCCGGGAAGTGGGTGCTCGCGGGCGGCCTGAGCCCGGCGAACGTCGGCGCGGCCATCGCCGTCGCCCGGCCGTGGGGCGTGGACGTCTCCAGCGGCGTCGAGGTCCGGCGCGGGGTCAAGGACCCGGCGCTGATCAGGGACTTCCTCCGGGCCGCCAAGTCCGCCTGACGTCGAGGCCTCGCCCCGCACCGCTCCCCGCGCCCGGTCCGGCTCCTCGGCCTACGGTGGAGGGAGCCGCCCGAAGGGCCGCGCGCCGCGATGCCGCGAGGAAGGTGGGCCGCAATGTGCCGCTGGCTGGCTTATTCCGGTTCCCCGATCATGCTGGAGGAACTGCTCTACAAGCCCGAGCACTCGCTGATCGACCAGAGTCTCCACGCCCGGATGGGCGTGGAGACGACGAACGGCGACGGGTTCGGCATCGGCTGGTACCCCGCCGACCACGGCGAGCCCGACCGGGTCGTGGAGCCGGCGGTCTTCCGGGGGGTCGGGCCCGCCTGGAGCGACCGGAACCTGCGGGAGCTGGCACACTGCGTGCGCTCGCCGCTGTTCGTCGCCCACATCCGCGCCTCCACCGGCACGGCGGTGCAGCAGACCAACTGCCACCCCTTCCGGTTCGAGCGGTGGCTGTGGCTGCACAACGGGGCGATCCACGAGTTCCCGAGGCTCAAGCGCGACCTGATGCTCGCGGTGGACGCCTCCCTCTTCCCGAGCATCGAGGGCTCCACCGACTCGGAGCTGATGTTCTACCTGGCGCTCACCTTCGGGCTGCGGGACGACGTGCCGGGCGCCGTCGAGCGGATGGCCGGCTTCGTCGAGGCGACCGCGGCCCGGCACGGCGTCGCCGACCCCCTCCAGATGACGGTGGCCGTTTCCGAGGGCGCGCGGCTGTGGGCGTTCCGGTACTCGAGCGGGCACGCCTCGCGCTCGCTGTTCTTCAGCAGCAGCGTCCACGCGCTGCGCGCCCTGCACCCGGACAACCCCGTCCTGCGGCGGGCGTCCGAGGAGACCCGCGTCATCGTCTCCGAGCCGCTGGGCGACCTGCCGGGGGCCTGGAACCCCGTTCCCGAGTCCAGCTACGCGGTCGTGCGGGAGGGGCGCGACGCGATCCGCCCGTTCAGGCCGCAGGCCGTCGCCGTCGCGGGCTGATCCTCGGCGTCCACGCCCGGAGGCCCGGGCGCGGGCGGTGGTAGCGGGACCGGGCGGCGCGCCACACCTCCGGCCGAGCACCTCCGGCCGGAGGTGCTCGGGAGGCGCGGGCCGAAGCTGCCGCCGGTCCTCGGCCGAGCCGGGACGGTCAGGAGGGCGAGTCGGCGGGGGCTTCCAGGCCGTGGGCCGTCACCAGGTGGGCGGTGCCGTCGGCCAGGCGGTAGGAGAGTCCGATCACCGCGGCCGTACCGGCCTCGACGGCCTGGGCGAGGGCGCGCGAGCGCTCCAGGAGGAGGTCGACGGTGTGCTCGATGTGGGTGTCGATGAAGTCGGCGTTGTCCGTGTGGCCGGCCGCGCGGGCGGCCAGCACGCTCGGGGTCACCCGCTCGATCACGTCCCGCACGTAGCCGGTGGCCGTGGTGCCGTCCTCCACGGCGGCGCGGGTGGCGGCGACCGCGCCGCAGGAGTCGTGGCCGAGGACGACGACCAGCGGGCTGCCGAGCACGCTGATGCCGTACTCGATGCTGCCGAGCACCTCCGAACCCACGACGTGCCCGGCGGTGCGGACCACGAACAGGTCGCCCAGGCCCTGGTCGAAGATGATCTCCGCGGCCAGGCGGGAGTCGGAGCAGCCGAACAGGACCGCGAACGGGCTCTGCGCCGGGGCGGTGGCGGCCCGCCGGGCCGCGTCCTGGTTCGGGTGCTCGGGGGCGCCCGCCGTGAATCGCCGGTTGCCGGCCAGGAGGGTCTCCAGGGCGGTGTGGACAGTCATTCGATCGCCGGTCATGGTGATCAGCCTACGGTGGGGCCCCGGGGCCGGGCAGCACGGGGGGACCGGATCGGGGGGCGGTGGTCACCGGTGATCGACTCGATCACCTGACCCTCTCCGGCCCTCGAACGGACACCGATCGATCATCATCGGTCGGTTCGCGGCATGAGCGGCCATCCGGCCCGCGCGGCGGCGCGGTCCGGGCAGGATCGGCTCATGACCGCGGCAGACATGGGCACCCTCGTTCCCGCCGTGCTCGCCCTTCCGATCGGCTTCATGGCGGCCTGGTGGACGAGGCGCTCCGGGGAGCGGGCGGCCGAGGCGACCTTGAGCGCGGCACGCAGCCAGGCGAGCGCCGCCACCGCCGCGTCCGACCTCCGGGCGCGGAACGAGCAGGAGATCCGGCAGCGGCGCGCGCTGGAGGAGGCGTCGTTCGGCTTCCTCCGGGCGGCCGACGCGTTCGCCGCGACGGTCCAGCGGCTGCCCGGCGTCGATCCCGATCAGCGCGGCGCACAGCTCGCCGAGCACGGCACCGCCGTGGAGTCGGCCATCGGGCCGCTGGAACTGCTGGCACCGCCGGAACTCGTCGCGCCCGCACGACAGTTGCTGGACCACTGCCGGACGCTGGAGAAGCTGGCCCTGGACCGGGCGGTGCTGCGCCCGGCCCTGAAGGCCCTGGAGGACGGCTGGTGCGACGAGGACGCCGAGGACTGCGACCACGACCGGCACGGGGCGGCCTGGGTCGCCTGGTGCCTCCTGGCGGAGTGGTCGGCGAAGAACTCCGAGGCGAGGCGCGAGGAGCGGGACCTCCTGGAGTACTGCCTCGAAGCCAGCGAACGCTTCTCGGCCGAGGAGACCGCCCGGGTCCTCGCCCTCGCGGACCGCTGTCCGGCGTCCTGGTCGGCCATGGTCGGCGGCCCCGTCCGCGACCCGCTCATGGAGCGCCTCGCCTCGCTGCGCGCCGCCTTCCTGGACGCGACGAGGTCGACGCAGCCGCACCTCTCGGCCGTGGCGTAGAGCGTTCGGCGGCCGGATCCGGGCGGTCGGCCGAGCAGCGCGTGCAACGCCGTCCCGACCGCTCCGCCGGGAACTCGATCCTCGCGATCATGGCGGGCCGGTTCGCCCGCCCACCTCGCGGATCGCGGCCGTCGACCGCCGGGCCGGTGGCGCCGGGCCGGTGGCGCCGGGTCGGTGGGCGGGCTCACGGATCCGTGCTCGGCGGCTCGCCGGCGGGCAGGGGCAGCAGGACGCGGAAGGTGCAGCCGCGGCCGGGGGCGGTGTCCAGGGTGATCCGGCCGCCGTGGGCGGCGACGAGGGCCCGGGCGATGGCGAGGCCGAGGCCGGAGCCGCCGGTGGTGCGGTCGCGGGACTCGTCGGTGCGGTAGAAGCGGTCGAAGACCCGGTCGCGCTCGGCCGGGGTGAGGCCCGGGCCCTGGTCGGCGACCTCCAGGACGGCGTGGCCGCCCGCGGTGCCGACGCCGACGCGGATCGCGGCACCGGGCGGGGTGTGGGTGACGGCGTTGCCGATCAGATTGGTGACGACCTGGCGCAGGCGGGCCTCGTCGGCGACGGCGGGGGCGTCGGCCGGCCGTCCGCCGCCGGGGCCGGTGAGGGTGACCGGGCGGGTCGCGTCCAGCGCGCGGACGTCCCGCAGGGCGTCGGCGGCCAGGGTGCGCAGGTCCATGGGGGCGAGTTCGAGGGCGAAGGCCGGCGCCCCCTCGGGACCGCCCGCCGGGCGGTGGACGTCCTCGTCGAGCCGGGCGAGCAGGAGCATCTCCTCGACCAGCCGTGCGAGGCGGGTGGACTCCGCGGCGATCCTGCTCATGGTGCGGTCGAGGTCCTCACGGGTGGCCAGCGCGCCCATGCGGTAGAGGTCGGCGTAGCCCTTGATGCCGACGAGCGGCGTGCGCAGTTCGTGACTGGCGTCGGCGAAGAAGCGCCGGGTCCGCGCCTCGGCCCGCGACCGGGCCTGGAACGCCGTGTCGATCTGACCGAGCATCTGGTTGAGACCGGCCGCCAGGCGCCCCACCTCGGTGTGCGGGGCGGCGAGTTCGGGAACGCGGTGGGAGTAGTCGCCGCCGGCGATCGCCGTGGCGGTCTCCTCGATCCGGGTCAGCGGCCGCAGACCCGAACGGACGGCGAACCACCCGACGGCGGCCAGCACCGCCAGCAGCGCGGCCCCCATGGTCAGGGAGAGGGCGCGGGTCTTGGCGACGGTGCGGTCGACCTCGTCGAGGGAGGTCGCCACGGCGACACTGCCCAGGGGACCGGCCTGGTCCGGCGCGACGAGGTGGGCGGGCCGGGTGAGGACGATCACCCGCCAGGCGCCGTCGCCCTCGTGCGAGGGCACCGTGAAGGGGCGGCCCCCGTGGGCGAGGACGGCCGCGCTGTCGAGGGGCGGCAGGGCGGGGCCGCCGCCGGGCGGGGCCGGGCTCAGGTCGAACGCCGGGCCGGCGGCGCCGTCGTCGTCGAGGTAGGTCACGGTCGTGTCCCCGAGCACGCCCAGGGCCTGGACACCCGTCGGGGTGCCGGTGCCGGCGGGGGGCGAGAGACGGGCCGCGATCTGGCCGGTCAGGACGAGGCGGTCGTCCACGCGGTCCTGGAGGTAGCCGTGCAGGGCGCCGGTGACGAGCAGGCCGGTGCCCAGCAGGCCGACGGCGACCAGGGCGGTCGACAGGCACAGCAGACGGGTGCGGAGGGACAGGCCGCGCAGCCTTCGCCGCAGCGATCGCGCGGCGGACGTCACGGGCGGGGGCTGGGTCGGGGGCGCGGCAGGCGTCACGGGCGGGGGCCGCGCAGCACGTAGCCCACCCCGCGGACGGTGTGGATGAGCTTGGGCTCGCCGCCGTCGACCTTGCGGCGCAGATAGCTGATGTAGGTGTCGACGATGCCGGCGTCGCCGCCGAAGTCGTACTCCCACACGTTCTGCAGGATCTGGTTCTTGGACATGGTCCGCCCGGCGTTGGTCATCAGGAAGTGCAGCAGGCGGAACTCGGTCGGCGACAGCCGCACGCCCAGCCCCGCCCGTGTGACGTGGTGGCCGTCCGGATCGAGTTCCAGGTCGCCGACGGTGATCCGGGCCGCCCGGTCGCCGCGGGTGCGCCGCAGCACGGCGTGGATCCGGGCGATGAGCTCCTCCAGGTCGAAGGGCTTGGTGAGGTAGTCGTCGCCGCCGACGCGCAGGCCGTGCAGCAGGGCCTGGCGGTCCTCGCGCGCCGTGACGAAGAGGACCGGCACGTCGCCACCGCGCCCGGGCTGGGACGCCCGGGGCCGGGCGCGCAGGCGGCCGATCACCTCGAAGCCGTCCATGTCGGGGAGCATGACGTCCAGCAGGACGAGGTCCGGGGTGCGCCGCGCGGCGAGTTCGAGGGCCTCGCGCCCGGTGCCGGCGGCGTCGACGTCGAAGCCGGCGAAGCGCAGCGCGGTGCGCAGCAGTTCCCGGACGGTGGGCTCGTCGTCGACGACGAGCAGGTGGTCCGGTCGCTCTCCCGCAGGTCGGGCCGGGGGTGTCGGTGCCGCCATGGTGTGCAGTGCCGCCTTCACGGACAGGGTCGGATGGGGTCCTCCCAGGATCACACGCTCAGGAGGCGGAGCCGGAGGAGCCCCGGGAGGAGGCGGCCGCGCGGGCCAGGCGCGGGGAACGGGCCGGGCGCTCGGCCCGCGCGGACTGCTCCCGGAGCTCCGGGCGGCGGGCCCGCCGCCCGTGGAGGAGGATGCCGCCGTAGCCGGCGACGGCGGCGAGGACGACCGCGCCGAGTGCGGACAGCCCCGGGCTTCCGTCGAGCCCGGCGGCCACGCCCCCCACCTCCCGGCCCATGAGATCGACCCCGATCCCCACCGACCCCCGGGCCGCCAGGGGCAGCAGGAGGAACGGGACGCCGACCGCGGTCCCCAGCCGCATGGCGATCTCGGCGTTCCGGCCGAAGACCGCCCGCGCCTCCTCCTGCCGGGTGCGCGCGGGGGTGCGTGCCGAGGAGAGGTACCCGGCGATCACCGCCAGGACCAGGGCGAGCAGCAGGCCGATCAGCCACAGCGGCAGGCCGGCGGCCGACCAGCCGCGGAGGTCGACCGACCGGTCGGTCGCCGGGCCGCCGAGGCCGCCCAGCATCCCGCCGCCCTCCGGCGTCAGGCGCTGCACCCCCGCCCCCCACGGGGTTCCCAGGCCGGCGGTGAGCAGCACGACGAGCAGGTTCGGGCCGACCAGCAGCAGCGCCCCCGCGGCCTTCGCCGCCTGCTCGCGGCCGGTCAGGGCCGCGAGGCCGGCCACCAGGGCGAGGACCAGGACCGAGCTGCACAGCACGGCCGCGATCCCGCTCAGCGCGGACGTCACGGCGTGCCACGACCGGCGCGCCTGCCCCAGTGCGAGGTGGCGCGAGGGTGTCGTGCGCCGGGCCGCGACGCAGCCGATGCCGAGGACGGCGCAGACCCACAGCAGGCCGAAGAACACGGTCACCGCGACGTCGATCTCGAAGGCCGCCGAGGACAGCCCGTCGGCGAGGCCCCCGCCGCCGAGTCCGCCGAGCCCTTCGGCCGCCTCGCCCCGGCCGAAGCGCCGCGCCACGTCCTCGGGCAGCCGGGCCGTTCCGTGCGCGGTGCCGGCCAGCAGCGGGAAGACCACCGCCGCGGCCGCCAGTGCCCCGCCGAACCTGGCCCACAGCAGCTCCGAGGCGGGCTGCGGCCGCCGGTACAGGGGCCGGAAGAAGCCCAGCGCCAGGACGGCCGTGCCCAGGAAGGTCACGGTCAGGGGCATCACCGAGACCGCGCCGGTCAGACCGAGGTCCAGGCCGCCGAGGCCCTCGCCGCCGCCGGACCCGCCGGACCCGACGGAGGCCGCCGACGTCACGGTGACGCCGCCGCCGAAGGCCATGCCCACCACGGTCGGCACCAGCCGGGACGCGGGCGCGATCGCGCCCGCGCCGAGGAGGGCCAGCGCCGCCCAGACGGCGGCGGCCATCGCCACCGCGGCGGCGAGGGTGGACAGCGCGCCTTCGAGCGCGTGGCGCCAGAGCGCGCGGGCGGACGCGGGACGCGGCGCACCGGGGCGGCGCGGCGGGGCGGCGGGCATGGGGAGTCTCCCTGGGGGCGGGCGCGGGCGTGCGGAGCGGGGCCGGCAGGGGGGCGGGCGTCCGAACCGGCCGGCGCGGGACCGCACCGACGCTGTCAGCCCTCCCTGTCCGCCTCCGCAGAGAACCTGTGAGCCTTCTGAGAACGCCGCCCACCACGGGAGGCCCGGCACCGGCGGCGCCCGGGCGCGGTCCCCCACCACGGGCCGTCACTCACAGAAGGCTCTGCGACGGCCCGCCCGTCGTCCGTGGCGCGGCCGGGCCCGGCATGCACCCGGTCAGGTGAACTTCCGGGAAGGTGCCGATCCGCGGGGGAGCGGTTCCGCCGTGGGAACGCCGGGTGGACCAGGGGCGGAGGCGTCCTGGACTGCTGCTCGAAAACGCCGCGTTCGCCACAGGCTCGCCGAGAACCGCCCGTGTTGAACGAGCGGTTCGAACAGCGGCAGGATCCCGCGCCATGGACGACACCTGGAAGACGCTCAACTCCCTTGCTCAACACCTTGATTCACACTCGGCGATGCTCGGTGAGCAGCGCTGGCTGGTGCAGATCGTGAAGCTCCAGGAGGAGGTCGGCGAGGTCGCCGAAGCCGCGATCGGGGCGCTCGGCGAGAACCCGCGCAAGGGGCGTTCCCATGACTGGGACGACGTGCGGAAGGAGGCCTGCGACGTCGCCGTGACCGCGCTCGTCCTGCTGGTCCGGATGGGCGGGGACCCCCGCTGGTTCTTCGAGGAGCACCTGCGGATGGTCGCCGCCCGCACACCTCCGCGACCGGTCGCGCCGTAGCACCCCGCTGTCGCTGTCGCTGTCGCTGCCGCTGTTCCTGTCCCGCCCGAGCGAAGGAGGACCTCTTGCCGCACGATCCCGCCGAGGACGACGAGCTGTGCCTGGTCGAGGAAGGGGACGAGTACTCGGCGCGCCTGGCGTCGATGACCTTCCGGCAGATGGTGGCCAGACTGCCGCGACTGACCGCCAGGTCGGTGGCGCTGGCGTGGCGGGTGGACCGTCCGGCGGTGCTCGGGCTGCTGGCCTGCCAGGTGGTCTCCGGCGTCGCCGAGGCCACCGGCCTGCTCGCGATGGCCGGCACGATCGGAGCCCTGTTCTCCTCCGGCCAGGTCGTCGACCGGCTGCTGGACGCCTGGGTGCCGGTCCTGGCGCTGGTGGCCGCGGCGGGTCTGCACGCCGTCCTGGGCATCGCCACGAACTGGCTGTCGTCCCGGCTGGTCCCGGCCGCCCAGCAGGAGGCCGAGGTGCTGTTCCTGGAGGCGGCGCTGGACGTCGAGCTGTCGGCCTACGACAGCCCCGGGTTCCGGGACCGCAAGGACGCCGCGGAGCGCGGGGCGGAGTGGGCCGGGGACCTGTTCGCCACCGGCCAGAACCTCATCGCCTCGGCGGCCACGACGGCGGCCGGCGCGCTGGTGCTGGCCTCGTTCCACCCGCTCCTGCTGCCGCTGCTGATCCTGGCGGGCCTGCCGCAGGCCTGGGCGCAGATCCACGCCGCCCGCACCGCCCGCCTGGCGTTCACCAGCACCATGAGCCTGTCCCGGATGAAGTACATGCTGCGCTGGCACCTGTCCGCCCGGGAGACCGCCGACCAGATCCGCACCGGCACGATGACCCCGTTCCTGATGCGCCGCTACCGGAAGGTCGCCACCGGGCTCTACGAGTCGCAGCGGCGCGCCGCCGCCCTCGGCGCCCGGTCCGCGCTGATCGGCGCGGCGTTCGGCGGACTGGGCTCCGGCGTCGTCTGGGCGGTGCTGGTGTGGCTGCTGTCCACCGGCCGGCTCTCGGCCGCCGCCGGCGGTGCGGCGGCGTTCGCCCTGCGGTCGGTGGCCTCCGGCACCAAGGGCGTCGCGAACGCCGGGGCCCGGATGTTCCGCGACGGCCTGTACCTCCAGGACTGGACCGACTTCCTCGCCGAGGCCGGGGGCTACCGCATCGACCGCGGCCGGGTCGTGCCGGAGGAGGTCCGCGAGGTCCGCGTCCGGAACCTCACCTACCGGTACGACGGCGCGGACCGCGACGCCCTGAGCGACGTGAGCCTCACGGTCCGGCGCGGCGAGGTGGTCGCGCTGGTCGGCGAGAACGGCTCCGGGAAGACCACCCTCTCCCGGCTCCTCGCCGGCCTGTACCTGCCCACCGCCGGCACCGTCGCCTGGGACGGCGTCGACACCCGCGACCTGGACCCGCAGCTGGCGTGGAAGCACACCGCGGTCGTCCCGCAGGACTTCGCCTGCTGGCCGTTCAACGCCCGCCAGAACATCACCCAGGGCCAGCCCGTGCCGGGCGGCGACGCCGCGATCCGCCGGGCCTGCGAGGCCTCCGGCGCCGACGAGGTCGTCGACGGACTCGGCCGCGGCCTCGACACCCTGCTGACCCGGGACTGGGCGGGCGGCGAGGCCCTCTCCGGCGGCCAGTGGCAGCGCCTCGCGCTGGCCCGCGCCTTCTACCGCCCGGCGCCGCTGCTGATCCTGGACGAGCCCACCTCCGCCCTCGACCCCCGCGCCGAGCACCGCGTCTTCGCCAACCTCCGGGACCTCGCGGCCGACCGGGCCGTCGTCCTGGTCACCCACCGGCTGGCGAACGTCTCGGTGGCCGACCGGATCGTGGTCCTCGAACACGGCCGGGTCATCCAGCACGGCACCTTCACCGAACTCGTCGCCCGGCCCGGCCGCCTGCGCGAGCTGTGGGAGCTGCAGAACGACCGCGCCGCCGTCCCGCCCCAGCGCACGGCTCCCGGCACCGAGCGGCCGCACTGACCCGTACGCCCCCTGCCGGCCGGTTCGGCCTCCTCCCGGTGCCCGGGACGGTTCAGCGCGGTGGCGGTGGGGCGGGCCTGTCGTCAGGGCGGCCGAGCGTCCGCGGCGGGCAGAGGTGGAACAGTTCGGGGTCACCCTCGTCGAGGCCGTGGAGGAGGCCGACCGCGCTCCACCCGGCCTGCCGGAGCAGCCGCTGCATCGGCTGGTTGGAGACGTTGGTCGAGGTGAACAGCTTCGGGGTTTCGCACCAGGCCGTCGCGGTGTCCAGCAACCGGCGGCCGACGCCGCCGCCCCGAGCCGATGGCGCGACCATCAGCATCGTGACGAATCCCTGCTCGAAGAAGGTGTACTCGACCACGCAGTAGCCGAGCGGGCCGGACGCGCCCTCCGCGACGATCGCCAGGCCCTGCCGGCACCACCTCCGGATGCTCGCCACACGAGCGCCGTCGCCCCGAAGCGCGACCGAGTCGATACCGGCCAGCGCATCCGTGTCCGACTCCCCGGCGCGCCGCACGACGAGTCCGCCGAGGTCCACTGCATCCATGGGGCCATCCTGTCAGCCCGCACCGCCGGCCCGCGCTGTCCCCCGGCACGCTCCGTCGTCGACCCGGACGCTCGTGGTCGTGGTCGTCGAGGAATGCCGTCCAGGGCCTTCTTCGAGGACGGCCGCGTCGGCCGGGTCGAACCAGGTGGGGCGGATGCGTAGGCGGGGACGGGGGTTTCGGCGGTTTCACCCTTCCGGGGGAGGGGGTCGGGATTCCGGGCACGTGGCGGGTGCCGCGCGGCTAGGGTCGCTGCACTGGCGAGGGTCCTGCAGGGGAGCGGGCATGGTGGGTGTGGAGCTGGCGGTCGGCTACCTCTTCGCGTGGGCCGTGGGCAAGGCACGGCGGGTGGCGGGCCGGGTGGATGCCGAGGTCGACCAGGCGCTGGACGCCGGGATGGACCACCTGCACGAGGTGGTGGTCTCCCGGCTGGGGGCCGACGAGCCGGCCCTGGAGCGGATCAGGGAGGAGGCCGGTTCCGGCCTGGCGGAGCCGACCGCGCGCACCCGGGAGCAGTTGGAGCTGGCCCTGGAACAGGCGGCCGCGCGGGACACCGGGTTCGCCGCGGCGCTGCGCCTGGCCGTGGAGGCGGTCGCGGCGGGCGCCCGGGCCGCCGCCGGTGCGGGCCGCGGCGGGGAGGCGGTGAGCGGGAACACCTTCAACGGACCCACCGCGCTCGTGGTCGGCGACCACGCCCGGCAGGACAACCACTTCGGCCCCTCGTGACCGACCCCGACCCGGGTCGCGGCGGTCCCGTCGTTTCCAACGGACCGGTCGCGCTGCTCCGTGGCGACCACAGCGTCCAGAACAACTACTTCACCGTTCCCGTTCCCGATCCGGTGGAGCTGGGGGCGCAGCAGTTGGGACGGGAGGTGCTGAAGCAGTGGGCGCGGGAGGCCGCCTCGCGCGACCTGCTGGGGCCGGAGCCGATCCCGGTGCGGTGGCGTGCGACGAGCGGCGGGGAGGTCGCGGACCACGCCGAGCGGACCGGGCACCCCGGCGGGGCGAGCACCGCCGACCTGGCGTCCTTCGCCGCGGAGCTCTCGCACCCGGACCGCCGCAGGCTGGTGGTCCTGGGCGGGCCGGGCAGCGGCAAGACCAGCCTGGCCGTCCTGCTGGTGATCGAACTGCTGCTGCGGATGGGGGCGGGCGAACCGGTGCCGGTCCTGCTGTCGCTCGCCTCCTGGCGGCCGGCCGAGGAGCACCTGGACGGATGGCTGGAACGGCAACTGCTGCGCGGGTACCCCTACCTGGAGCGCGGCACGCTGCGCGAACTCATCCGCCGCAAGCGCATCCTGCCGGTGCTCGACGGGCTCGACGAACTGCCGGCCGGCGAGCGGCCGGACGCTCTGGACGCGCTCAACGACGCCCTCGCGGAGGGCGTTCCGCTGATCCTGACGTGCCGGACCGACGACTACCGGGTGGCGGTCCGCGCATCCTCCGTCCTGCGGAGGGCCGCCGTCGTCCAGGCCGACCCGCTGACCGCCGAGGAGGCGGCGCGGTACCTGCTCAGGGTGGCCACACCGCAGCACCGGGAGCGCTGGCGTCCGCTCGCGGAGGCGCTGCGCGCCGACCCGTCGTGCCCCGCGGCCGAGGTGCTGACCGTGCCGCTGATGCTGTGGCTGTGCCGCACCGCCTACGCGCGTCCGCCCCGGGGCGCCCGTGCGGACGGGGACGCGACGGGGTACCCGGGGGAGCTCGCCGACCGCGACCGCTTCCCCGACACCGTGGCCGTGGAGGGCCATCTGCTGGACTCCCTGGTGCCGTCCGTCTACCGCAGGGAACCCCTGCCGCCGCCCCCGGCCTGTCGGAAGAAGGCGCGGGAGGCGCCGTGGGAGGGGCGGCGGACGGACCCGGAGCGGGTGTCCCGGTGGCTGGGCTTCCTCGCACGGCACCTGGAGCGGCGCGGTGAACCCGATCTCGCGTGGTGGGAGCTGGGCACCGCGGTCCGGCTCGGACCCCGCATGGTGGTGACCGGGCTGGTCTGCGCGGTGTGGGTCGGGGCCGTCGTCGGCCCCGTGGACGGGGTCGGGGCCGCCCTCGGCTACCCGGGGCCCGGCACCGGTCTCGGCCCCCGGCTGCTGCACGGGATCGTCATCGGGGTGGCCGACATCCTCATCAACGCCGTTCCGGCGGCCGTGGCCTTCGGCCTCGCGCACGGGATCGGCTTCGCGTTCAGGGGCGGGGCCCCGGAGCCGTCGCGCGTCCGGATCCGACTGGGCCGCGGTGCGGGGCGGGGGAGGGCCAGGTCCGGGCGCGAGATCCTCGCCCGAGCCGCGCTCGGGATCGTCGGCGGGCTGGCAGGCGGGATCGGGATCGGTCTGCTGCAGGGGATCGTCCGCGGGCTCCTCTGGGACGAACCGCTCGCGCTCGGGGTGGGGCTGGCCGGCGCGGTGCTCTACGGGGGCGTGTTCGCCGTCGCGGGCGCGCCCGCGGCGCCGTGATGGCCTGGTGCGAGGCGCCGGTCGCCATCGAATCGGCGCCGGGCCCCCGTGAACTGCTGGGCCGCAACCGCAGGACCGTGCTCCTGCAGTGGTGCATGCTGGCCCCGCTGTTCGGGCTTGCGGTCGGGGTCGCGGGCTGGCTCGGAGTCGAGCTGTTCGACGGGCACCTGTGGGGCATCCGGCTCTACTGGAACCTCCCGGCCGGCCTCCGGTTCGGGCTCCTCACGGCCTTCGGGGCCGGGCTCGGCGCGGCGCTCAGCCTGAGCGCCTGGGGCCAGTGGACGGTCTTCGCGCGCCTCTGGCTGCCGTTGACGGGGCGGCTGCCCCGTGCGGCGATGGACTTCCTGGAGGACGCCCATCGGCGGGGCGTGCTGCGCCAGGTCGGCGCGGTCTACCAGTTCCGCCACGCCCGGCTGCAGCAGCACTTCGCCCGGCCGCAGTACGTCGCCCGACCGCCGACGAGCCCCGCCGGGGAGTCCTTCCAGCGGCGAGGGTGAGCGGGCGGCGCTCCCTCGGCGGGCACCCGGACCGTGCGGGCGGGCGAACGGTCCGGGCGCCCGCGGCGGTTCAGGCGGAGCCGAGGGCGGCGGCGAAGGCCCCTTCCAGACGGGGGATCCAGTCCACAGGACGAAGACCGGAAATCCACAACCCCGCACGCGTGCAGGCGCCCGCGGCCTAGAATCCGAGCGACCGCGCAGTGCGGCCGGGCACGGTCGGACCTGATGCCGGAGCGGGAGCGCATGAACCGATCGATCGTCTTCGTCCACGGCACCGGTGTGCGGGCGGCGTCGTACACCCGGACGCTGCGGGCGGTCCGTGACGGTGTGGCGGGGATGCGGCCCGGCACGACGGTCCACGGCTGCTTCTGGGGCGAAGCCCTCGGCTCGTCGATGGCCCTGGGCGGCGCCTCGATACCCGACTACGACGGAACCGGCGGGGGAAGCGCCGCCGACGACGAGGTCGCCGCCTGGGGCGTGCTGTACCACGACCCGTGGCACGAGCTGCGGTTGCTCACCCTGATCGCGCCGCCTGCGGGCGGCCTCATGCGAGCCGGTGAGCCGCCGTCCGCCGCGTTCCTGCGGACCGTCCGGACCTACGCCCCCGGCCCGGAGCTGCGGGAGGCCCTGGAGTCCGCGGAGCTGCTGCCCTCCTTCGAGGCCGCCCTCGCGGAGCTCCGGGACCGCCCTGAGCTGCGCGACGCGGCCGGCACCGCCGACAGCACCGGTGACGAGCACCGCCGCGCCGCCGCGCGCGCCGTTCTCGCGCGCACCCTGGCCGGTGCCGCCGAGGACGGCCCGACCGTCCTCGACGGCGGAACCCGCGACCACCTGATGGCACTGCTCGGCGCCGAGTTGGCGACCGACGGCCGGTCGGCGAAGGGGCTGCTCCGCAAGGCTTCCGCCCCCGTGCTGCTCGGGCTGACCTCGCTGCTCACCCGCCGGCGCGGCCGGATCGGCGACACCTCGCTGCCGTTCCTCGGTGACATCCTGCGCTACCAGGCCCGCGGCGGCGCCGTCCGCGACCTGATCCGCCGCACTGTCGACGATGCGCCGGGTGAGAACGTCACCGTCATCGCGCACAGCCTCGGCGGGGTGGCCGCCGTCGACCTGCTGATCCAGCAGGACGTGCCCCGGGTCGACGAACTGATCACCGTGGGCAGCCAGGCCGCCCACTTCCACGAGATCGGGGCGCTGGTCTCGCTGGAGCCCGGCGCCGACCCGCCCGCGCACTTCCGGGCGCGCTGGCTCAACGTCTACGATCCGCGGGACCTGCTGTCCTTCACCGCCGCCCCGGTGTTCCCCGGACGCGCCACCGACGCCGAGGTCGACAACCGCCAGCCGTTCCCCACCGCCCACAGCGCCTACTGGGGCAACGAGCAGATGTGGAAGGCCATCGCCGGATGGTCGGCCTGAGCCCCGCCGCCCCGGTCCGCGGCTGCCCGGGCCACCCCGGCCCCGACCCCGACCCCGGATCCGTCCGCGCCGTGGTGGTCGGCATCGAGGACTACCCGGACTTCCCGCTCGACGGGCCCGCCTCCGACGCCGTGGACTTCTGCGCCTGGCTGCGGGAGCGGGGGGTCCCGGCCGGGAACATCTCGCTCTGGCTCGCCCCGACCGGGACCCGCCGCGCCGCCGTGACGGAGCGTGCCCGCGGCCTCGGCATCGATCCGGCGGAACTCGGCCGCCACGACTGGTCACGCCTGCTCGGGTTCCTCCGCTCGCAGGGCACCCACCGCTGGGACCTGCTCTACGTCTACTGGGCCGGCCACGGGGTCATGGCGGAGGGGGGAAGACGTCTGCTGCTCCTTCCCGAGAGCACGGACGACAACCCGACCTGTCTCGACCTCACGGAGCTCCTGGAACTGACCAGCGACCCGAACCTGTGGCAGGCCGCCCACCAGATCTACCTGGTCGATGCCTGCGCCGTGTACGCCGAGGCCTACCGGGGCGGTCCGAAGCCGACCGTCTACCCCCTCGGCTCGGTCCGGCGCGACGACGTCTGCCAGTTCGCGGCCTGCGCGGCCGGGCCCGGGCAGTCCGCCCGCGAGGCCCTGGGACGCGGCCTCTTCTCCGGGGCCCTCCTCCAGTGGCTGCGGCTGGCCGGCCGTGACCGGTTGATGCCCGATCTCCTGTCCCTCAGCGAGGAGTTGGGCACCCTGGTGGCGCCCCGACCGTCGTCGGCCGGCCAGACACCCACCTACCTGTGGATCCAGGACTGGGGCCGTGACCAGCACCTGCACACGTTCCGTGACGCCCCGGCGCCGGACCCGGAAGCCGTTCGCGGGGTCGTCCGGGCGCTCCTCCACGCGTTGCCCGGCCACGACCTCGCCCCCTACGCGCGCAACCTGGCCGCGGCCTTCGGCCGGCGATCGCCCGGCCCCGACGAGGCCGCCGCCGCCCTGGCCGCGCTGCTGATCGGCGAGCCGCGCGGGCTGGCGGCCCTCACCGAACTGGTCGGCCAGACGGCCCCGGCCGAGGCCAGAAGACTCACCGCACTCTCCTGGGTGCTCTCCCAGCACCTCACCCCGCTGGTCCTCTCTCCGCGCGAGTACGGCGAACTCCGCGCCGCGCTGGCGGCGTTGCCCGCGGTGACGGCCCAGCAGATCCGCAGCTGCGCCAAACGGACGCAGCCCGCCGGGCTGCTGTCGCGCCGGACCGACCCCGCGGGTGACGACGGGCCGGCGCTGCTGACCGCCGCGGTCGAGCACTTCGACCGCCTGAGCGGACTCGACGCGCTCCCCGGCGGTCAGGACGACCGGACGGGAATCCCGTACCTGGTGTGGTTCGTCGAACACCTGCGGGCCCTCGCCGCCGGAGGCACCGTCACGGACGCCCGGCTGGAGGCCTGGACCAGGGAGGCGACCACCGTCCGCGGGGTGTCGGCCGACGCCCTCGCCACCCTGCGGCTCGCCGCCACCCACTGGGCGCGGGAGACCGGGCCACCCACCAGGCCGACCCGGGTCGTCGTGGAACTGGAGCCGTACGAGAGGCTGGACCGCGCCCGCAGCCGCTACCAGTGCTGGGTCTGGGTCGACACCGGCGACGGCGAGCTGTCGCTCCACTCGGCCCACCCCGACACACCGTGCTCGGAGCAGGAGGCCGTCCGGCGGATCCTGGCCGCCGCCCGGGAGGTCAGCGGCAACCGGTCCGACGCCGAGCAGATCGTCGAGGTCGTGGTGCGACCGAGCGAGAGCCACCTGCCGATCGACGACTGGCGGGCCGAGCTGCCCGGAAGCCCCAGACCCGGCATCCTCGGCGCGGAGCACCCGGTCGTCCTGCGGTTCGCGACCACCGTCGACCTCACCGGCGACCGCACCTTCCGCTGGGGCTCCGGGAACACCGACCTGATCGTGCTGCGGGACGAGGACGCCGAGGCCGACCTGGCCTACCTCCAGCTCACCAAGCACCACGACGCCGCGCGCGCCGTCGTCGTCTCCGGGCCCGGCCGCCGCTCGCACCTGGTGCGCACGGCGCACGAACGCGGCTACCCCGTGGTCATCTGGGCCCGGGACGCGGCCGCCGCGATCACCCGCGCCGCGTTCGACCCGCTCGAACCGGCCGGCGACCTGGAACGGCTCCCGGCCCGCCTGCGCGAGCACCGCTGCTTCCCCGGCGAGGTCGCCTTCGCCGTGCTGTGGGAGCCGCCGGACCGCCCCCTGCCCCGCCAGGTCCGCCGCGAGGCGCACGCCCTCCGCCGCCACGAGAGTGAGAGCCCCCAGTGAGCGACCAGCACCCGACCGAGGCCGCCCGCCCGTCCGCGGACCCCCGACGGCCCGAACCCGCCGGACCGCCGCCGTGGCGGGTCTTCCACGGCACCGGCGAGGCCGGCCGCCCACCGCTGCCGCAGCCGCCGCCCTGGCGCACCTTCGCCACCGGAACCGCCGACGGCCGCGACGCCGACACCGCCCCGGCCCCGGAGCGCGGTGCCCGCTACGTCTTCCGCGACGAGACGCACATCGACGTCGTCAACGCGGCGATCCACCTGCGCCGCCCCCTCCTCGTCACCGGCGCCCCGGGCACCGGGAAGTCGACCCTGGCCTACGCCGTCGCCCGCGAACTGGGCCTGGGCGACGTCCTGCGCTGGTCCGTCAACAGCCGCTCCACGCTCCAGTCCGCGCTCTACCACTACGACGCGATCGGCCGGCTCCACGAACGCGGCCTGCCCGGCGGGGACCAGGACGCCCCGTCCGACGCGGGAATCGGCCGCTTCGTCCGGCTCGGCCCGCTGGGCACCGCCCTCGTGCCCGCCGACCGACCGCGGATGCTCCTCGTCGACGAACTCGACAAGGGCGACCTGGACCTGGCCAACGACCTGCTCACCGTCTTCGAGGAGGGCTGCTTCGACATCCCCGAACTCGCCCGGATCGCCGACACGGTGCCCGTCGTCCAGGTCCGCACCGGCGACCGCGGCGGCTCGGCGACGGTCACCGACGGCACCGTCCAGTGCACGGAGTTCCCCGTCGTCGTCATCACCAGCAACGGCGAACAGGACTTCCCACCCGCCTTCCTGCGCCGCTGCATCCCGCTCGACCTGCCGCAGCCCGACGGCGACCGGCTGCGCGAGATCGTCCGCGCCCACCTGCCCGGCGCCGACCTGGCCGAAACCGAGCGCCTCATCTCCGAGTTCCTGAGCCTGCGCAACGGCCAGGACCTCGCCACCGACCAGATCCTCAACGCCGTCCACCTGCGCACCGGTGGCGCGGACCTCGACGGCCGCGACCTGCTCAGGACCGTCTTCCACCCGCTCAACGGCACGGGCTGACCGTGTACGAGGACCTCTGGAAGACGCTGACGGCGGCCTCGCCCGGGCTCGACGCGGAATCCCTGCGCGACGTCCTGTGGCTGGCCCGGCGCGTTCCCACCGGTCCGGCCGCACCCCTCGTCCGGCGACGCGACCGCCCGCAGGCCGCCGGAGGCGGACCACCGGCGCCCGGCGGGTCCGGAACCGACGAGGAGGCGCCCGCCCGCGGACCCGGGCCGCCGCTACCGTCCCTCCACGCGGGCGACCCCCACGGCGGCACCACCGGCGGGCCGGGCCCGGGAGGCGGCCAGGACCCGCGGGGAGTGACCCTGCCGGCCCCCCGGACGCTGCCGCACACCCGGGCCCTCGGCCGGGCCCTGCGCCCGCTGGGACGCCGCGCGACCGGCCGCGACCCCGTCGAGCTCGACGAGGCCGCCACGGCGGACGCCATCGCGCGGACCGGCGCCCTCCTCCCCGTCCTGCGCCCCGCTCCCGAACCCCGCTGGCGCCTGGCCTTCGTCGCGGACCACTCCGGCCGGCCCGAACTGTGGGAACGGTCCGCCGACGAGTTCTACGGGCTGCTCCGCCGCACCGGCGCCTTCCGGGAGACCCGCCGCCACCGCACGCACCACCCGGCCGCCCGGGTCCCCGGTCTGGGCCCGGCCGACGGCCGGACCGTGACCCTGCTGATGACCGACGGCCTGGGCCAGGCCTGGCGGGACGCGGCGCCGGGCCCGCTCCTCGGCCGCCCCGCCAGGAGCGGGCCGACCGCCCTGATCCACGCCCTGCCGCCCAGGCTCTGGCCGCAGACCGCGCTCGCCGCCGAACACGCCGACATCACCCCGGCGCTGGACCGCCACCTGCCACCGCCCGTGGTGGCCCTGCTCCCGGCCGCGCTCGCCGACTGGACCCGCGCCGTCACCCGCGCGCCCGGGCCTACCCCCCTGCGGCTGTGGACCGGTCCCTCCGGCCACGACCCCTCCTGGCCGGACACCCTGCACCAACTGTCGCCCGAGGCCCACCTGCTGGCCGCACACCTGGCCGCCCGGGACGACCTGACCGTCCCGGTCATGCAACTGGTCAACGGGTACGTGAACGGCACCTCCGACCTCGCCCAGATCGCCGAACTGGCCGTCACCGGCGTGCTCGTCCCCGCGTCCGGCGCCCGGCGCGGCAGCTACCTCCTGGCCCCCGACGCCCGGCGGGACCTCCTCGGCACCGTCCCGCTCTCCGAGTACCTCGCCTGCGCCCGCCACATCACCGACCGGCTGCGCTCCCTCGCCGGCCGCTCGCCGCGCTTCCCGGCCTGGCTCGCACCACCCGCGGAGGACGGCCCCGCCCCGCTCGCCTGGGCCCCCGAACCGCTGCGCCGCGCCCTCGGACTGCCGGAGCCCGGGGCGCCGGCCGCTCAGGCCGCGGCGACTGCGCCGACTGCACCGGTTTCGTCGGTGGCTTCGGCCGTGCCGGCCATGTCGGCCGCTCCGATCGCCCCGGCCGACGGTTCGGCCGCACGGGGGGCACGCCGCCCGTACTTCTTCTTCAGCTACGCGCGGCGGGACCATCTGGCCGGAGGCGCCTTCGTCGACCAGTTCTTCACCGACCTGCGGGACGAACTGGCACGGATCGCGCCGGAGGCCGGACCTGGCGAGCTGGCCTACCGCGACACCGAGCGGCTGCGGGTCGGCGACGACTGGGAGCGGCAGCTCTCCCGGATGGTCGGCGCCAGCCGCACCATGGTCGCGCTCTACTCACCCGCCTACTTCGCAAATGTCTACTGCGGCAAGGAATGGACGGCTTTCGACCTGCGGACGCGGCGCCACGAGGAGCAGACCGGCGAGAGCGTCCCGGCGCTCATCCCCGTACTGTGGGAACCGCTACCGGACGACCTGCCCGCCGAGGTGCGACAGACCCACTCCCTGCAGGACGACTTCGGCGCGGGGTACGCCACCGGCGGGCTGCGGCACCTGCTGCGGACCGACCCGCACGGCGCGGCGTACCGCTCGGTGGTGCGAAGGGTCGCCGAGCGGGTGCGGGAGGCCGCCGCCCGGCGGGTCGCCGAGCTGCGGGACCTCGATCTCGGACGGGTGGACGGCTTCTTCCCGGTGCCGGAGATGGTGGCCGCCGCCGGCCGCGGCAGCCTGGTCCGGCTCTTCGTCGCGGCCGGACGCGCCTCCGAGGACACCGGATCGGGCGGCGGCCGCTACGGCACCCACGCCTGGGACTGGGCGCCCTACCATCCGCCCGCCGTGCCGTCCTTGGTGGTGCAGGCCCAGCAGGTGCTCACTCGCGCCGGGCACTCCACCTCGGTCGAGGAGATCGCCCCCGGCCTCGGCGAGGCGCTGGACCGGGCCCGGGAGAACAACGAGGTCAGCGTCCTGCTGGTGGACCCGTGGGCGGCCGGCCGGGAGCCCTACCGGCAGGCGCTGCGCGACTTCGACCGGCAGAACCACCCGGTGACCGTCGTCCTGCTGCCCGACAGCTCCGACGACCCGCCGTCCGGTCCGGCGCGCGCCCGGCTCTGGGAGGGGGTGCGCGAGGTGTTCGCGCGCACCTGGTTGCACCGGTCCGGGCCCGAGCCGCTCTTTCGCGTCCACGTCCGGCGGGAACGCTTCGAGCGCGAGCTCCTGTCGACGGTCACCGCGGCCCAGAACAGGCTGCTGGACGGCCTGGACACCGAGCGGTCCGAAGGCCCGGGCGCCGACTTCGGGCTCAGACCCGGATGGGCCACCATGCCCGGCCTGGTGAGGCCGGCGGAGCCCTCCGTACCCGGCCGCGACCCGTCGATGCCCGCCCGGCCCGCCGCACCGGCCCGCGATCCCTCCGAGATCGACAGTCGCTGAGTTCCCGATCCGCCCGTTCCGTCCCGCGTCCGCCGTCCTGCGGAAGGGCCCGCCTCCTGCCCGCGGTCCGTCAGCGCGGCACCCGCGACCGACCGGGCCCGGCGCACGGTCAGAACGGCTGCCGCAGCCAGGAGTCGAGCGCCGCGAAGTCGCCGTCGGTCAGCCCGACCCGCGGATCGATCCGGTGGAGCAGTGCGGGTGCCGGGTGGTGGGCGGCGACCCAGGCGCGGTCGGCGCCGGTGATCTCGTCGTCGACCCAGGCGAAGGGGCGCCCGCCCGCCCAGGTCACGAGCGGGCGGGTCTTCCAGTGCACCCCGTCGTACGGATCAGGCTCCTCGTCGTCGGACGGCTCCGGCCAGTCCACGACGGTCAGCGGCGGCAGGCCGAGCAGTGGGGCGATGCACAGGTTGGCGGTGTCCATCCAGGTGGTGGCCCAGACGACTTCGCACGGCAGCGCGGCCAGCCGCGGCCCGTGGCCGGGGTCGATCCTGGACAGCAGCGGATTCCCCTCGGCACCCGCACCCGCGTACACCGGGTACGGCCCCGGCCCGCCGAACGGGATGAGCGGTCCGTCGACGTCCAGGAACAGCAGCGGCCTCCCCGTAGCTCCGGTCATCCCGGCACCCTACCGGCCGCCGGCGGGCGGCCGTCAGAGGCCGGACTTCCGGGCGCTCACCATCACGTATCCCATCTTGTCCCGGCACAGGGGGAGGATCGGGGGGGGTAGGCGGTGTCGAGCTGTCCGGCGACCTCGGGGCCGAGTTCGCGAGCGATCAGCTCACGACGTCCGGCGTGGACGTGGGGGATGAGGTCGTAGGTGGGAGCGAAGTCGGTGCTCCGGTCGAGGACGCGGTCGACGGTGAACCCCGCCCGGCGGCGCGCGACCCCTCGCCCCCGCCGCCCGGGGGATCAGAAGAGCGGCAGCCGGCGCGGCGGCCGGTCCCATGGCGGTTGCGCCGAGGACGGCGGCCACCGCACAGGCGGTGGCGGTGGAGCGGAATCGGGTGCGGTGCGGTGTGGACAAGGATCCTCCCTAACAGGCCGCCCTCCGTTCCTCGTTGGCCGCACGGGTGTCCGGAGCCAAAAGCGGGGACCGGCCCGGGGTCAACGCCCGGGCGGTGATCGGCCGTGCAATGAACGAACCATGACGCACTGTCAGTCAATTGCGGAGGGCTGTTCCACGATCGGGTGATGCTGCGATCCCGCGGTTCGCACCCGGAGTGTTGCGCCCGAACGGCGGACGGCGGTCGCTAGCTTGGGGCACCCGGTCCTCGGCCGGCCGTTCGCCGGTCCTGGTGGAAGAAGGAGAGAATCCCGTGATCTCGAAGAGCGTGCGGACCGTCTGGTCCGGGGTGGTGGCGTTCGCCGCCGCCGCCGCGTTGACCCTCGGCGTGCCGAGCGGCAGCGCCTACGCCATCGACCACATCGAGTGCGTCGGCGGCGAGGACTTCCTGAAGATCTGGTCGCACCTCGACGGCCGCGAGAGCGTCGACTGCTACGCGAACGCCGGCAGGACCGACTTCGGGTCCTGGTGGGTCGACCGGATCTACACGGGCAACAACGACCTGATCTACTACGACGTCAACGGCGACTCGGTGAAGATCGAGCGCTGGCACGACATCACCTTCCCCAACCGGCCGCCGATGGTCGCCTCCATCCAGATCCTCTGAGCGGCCGGCGGAACCCGGAGCGAGGCACCCAACCCCCGGCGCCCCGCGGCAAGTCGGTCGCGGGGTGCCGGGGGTTGGGTGCCCCGGTGGATACCAAGTGTCCGTGCACCTGCTGCGGTCACCTCGTCTTCGAGGCGGCCGACGGCTGGCCCGGCTCCTACGGCATCTGCCCGGTCTGCTCCTGGGAGGACGACCCGGAGCGGCTCCTTCGCCCGGTGGGCCGGGCCCACCCGCTGCCCGGCCTCGACGAAGCGGCCGGCGCCTCCGCCCGGGAGCCGGGCGACGCGACCCGGCGCGCGCGGACCGTGGCCGCCGGACACCTCCCCTGGATCGAGAGCCCGCAGGCGCTACGCGCGGTCTTCGCCGAGCTGACCGCCCTGCCGGAGGCCGGCGGCGGGTAGCCGATCCGGGCGGCGCCCCGGCGCCGTCGCGGTGAGGCGCCGCAGCGCGGCCTGCCCGGGCGGACCCCAGGTGGCCTTGCCGCCGGGCCGGCCGCGGACGCCCGCCTCGCCGATGAGGATGCAGCTGAGCGCGCGCCACACCGCCCAGCCGCGCGCCCGGCGTACGGTCGCCGGGTCCGGGGCGGGCCGGTACGCCGCGAGGAAGCGGTCGGCGGCGCCGTCCGGCAGCAGGATCCAGGAGGCGGCGAGGTCGAAGGCCGGATCGCCGGCGAAGAGGTCGCCGAAGTCGATGACGCCGCAGAACGTGCCGTCGGCCGTGAGGACGTTGGCCGGATGCAGGTCGCCGTGCAGCCACAGGGGCGGGCCCGCCCACGCGGGCGCGGCGACGGCGTCCTCCCAGACGGCGCGGACGGCGGCCGGATCGGGGACCAGCCCGAGCCCGGTGGCCGAGTCCAGGGCCCGGCCGACCCCGTCGGTGTGGTCGGCCAGCGGTCCCCCGCGGTCGCGCCCGTCGGGCGCCCCGTCGGGCGCGGGCCGGTGGAGCGCGGTCAGGAACGCGGCCAGCGCCTCGGCCGCCTCCGCGCCGCGCGTGGCGGGGGCGCGGTCGGCAGGTGTCCCCGGCACCCAGGTGGTGACGATCCACGGGCGCGGGAACCGCTCGGAGGGTTCGCCGATGCGCTGGGGCACGGGGACCGGCAGCGGAAGCCGGGGCGCGAGCACGGGAACCCACGCGTGCTCCTTGCGCAGCAGCGCGTCCGCCTCCGACGTCGCCCAGGGCAGCCGCACGGCGAGGTCGTCGCCGACCCGCCACAGCTGGTTGTCCCACCCCCGCGCGCCCAGCCGCACCGGACGGTCGGCCAGGTCGGGGTGCTGGTCGTGCAGCAGTTCCCGGACCAGCTCCGCCGTGACCTCGATGTCTGATCCGCCGTCCAACCCCTCGTCCCGTCATCCGTGTTCCAGGTGGTTCCTTTGCCCGAAGCAGTGGCGCACTATACCGACGACGGCGCCGGGTCCGTGAAATCCCCGGCGCCGAGGACGGGGCGGCCGTAACCCGGATCCCGGTCCCCGCAATCCTGTTGAGTGCCATTCAGTGCTTTTCGCGGCCTATCCATGATGAATGGTCATGCAATCGGGCATCGCGGCCTTTTCGCCCGTCGATTCGTCAAAAACTTCGCCTGCGGCCCTTGCTAGCCTTCGTCGGCTCATTCAGAATCTTCGAAGGGAACCGGAGTGGATCATTCCGCTGTCCGCTGGTTGGCGACCGCAGTCGCCACCGTGGCATTGATAGGCGCGCTGCCGGGAGCGGCGGCGGCCGCGAACCCGCGCGGCAAGGGACCGGACCTGCCGGTTCTGCGGGACGTCGAGCCGGTGCCGGTGAGCCCGGTGCGGTTCGGCGGCGACGAGCGGCCCGACCAGGCCGTCCCCGGGAGTCCGGCCGCCGAGGCGGTCTGGCCGGGGCCGGGGCGCATTTCCGCGCATGTGCACGGTGACGGCGTCAACTCGCGGAAAAGCAGGGCGAATGCGCTGCGGAAGCAGTCGGACGGCGCGGAATCCGGCGGGCTGGACGTCACGGTCGCCGGCCGGGAGAAGGCCCGGGCGGCGGGGATCGACGGTGTTCTGTTCTCGGTCGCCGAGCCGGGGACCGGGGACGCGGTCACGGTCGATGTCTCCCTCGACTACTCGTCCTTCGCCAAGGCCTTCGGCGGCGACTGGGCGTCCCGCCTCACCCTGGTGCGGCTTCCCGGCTGCGCGCTGACCACCCCGGAGAACGCCGAGTGCCGGACGCCGGAACCGCTGGCCTCGGCCAACGAGCCGGGCCGGGGCACCGTTTCGGCCGAGGTCGAGGTACCGGCCCGCCCGGCCGCGGTGGCGAAGAACGCGCTCGCCGCGCCGATGGTGCTGGCGGCCACCGCCGGCGCGTCGGGCCCCTCCGGTGACTACCGGGCGACCTCGCTCGCGCCCTCCGGCTCGTGGTCCGGCGGCGGCTCCACCGGCGCCTTCACCTGGTCCTACCCGATGAACGTGCCCTCGGTGCCCGGAGGGCTCCAGCCCTCGATCGCCCTGGGCTACAACTCCCAGTCGGTGGACGGCCGCACCTCGGCCTCCAACAACCAGGGCGGCTGGCTGGGCGACGGCTGGTCCTACGAGCCGGGCTTCATCGAGCGCCGCTACAAGGCCTGCGACGAGGACCGGTCCGGCGGCACCAACACCGCCAAGGTCGGCGACCTGTGCTGGTACACCGACAACGCGGTGCTCTCCCTCGGCGGCAAGAACACCGAACTCGTCTACCAGGCCGGCAAGGGCTGGCACCCGGCGAACGACTCCGGCGAGAAGGTCGAGAAGCTGACCGGAGCCGCCAACGGCGACAACGACGGCGAGCACTGGAAGGTCACCGCCACCGACGGCACCCAGTACTTCTTCGGCCTGAACCGGCTGCCCGGGTACACCGCCGGCGCGGCCGAGACGAAGTCGGCGTGGACGGTGCCGGTGTTCGGCAACCAGTCCGGCGAGCCCTGCTACAACGCCTCCTTCGCGGGCGCCTGGTGCCAGCAGGCCTGGCGCTGGCAGCTGGACTACGTGGTCGACCCGCGCGGCAACGCGATGGCCTACTACTGGAACACCGAGTCCAACAACTACGCCCGCAACTGGAGTTCGACCACCGGCAAGGGCACCGCGACGCCGTACGTGCGCGGCGGCTGGCTGGACCGGGTCGAGTACGGCCTGCGCTCCGACACCGTCTACAGCGCCAAGCCGATGGGCGTGGTCAAGTTCGACGTCGACGAGCGCTGCCTGGCGAACTGCGGCACCTTCGACGAGGCCAACGCCAGGAACTGGCCCGACGTCCCGTTCGACCTGTACTGCGCCGACGGCGCGGACTGCAAGTCCAACGCCTCGCCGACCTTCTGGTCCCGCAAGCGGCTGACCGCCGTCACCACCCGGCTGCTCACCGGCGGCGCCCACCAGGACGTCGACTCCTGGAGCCTCGCCCAGGGCTTCCCGCCCGCGGGCGACGGCGTTTCCACGCCGATGTGGCTGTCCTCGCTGACCCGCTCCGGGCGGACCAACGGCTCGCTGGCCCTGCCCCCGGTCACCTTCGCGGGCGAGCAGCTGGCCAACCGGGTCGACAGGACCGGTGACGGCCTCGCGCCCTTCGTCCGGCTGCGCCTGTCCCAGGTCACCACCGAGACCGGCGGCACCATCGGCGCCTACTACTCCGCCCCCGGCTGCACGGTGACGAGCCTGCCGGCCGCGAACGCCTCCAACACCACCCGCTGCTACCCGGTCAAGCGCCGCGAGGGCGACACCGTCAAGGACGACTGGTTCAACAGCTACGTCGTCGAGAAGGTCGTCGAGGGCGACAACCTCGCCGCGACCCCGGACACCGTCACCGAGTACGCCTACCTCGACGGCGCCGCCTGGGCGAAGAACGAGGACGAGTTCACCAGCGCCGACCTGCGCACCTACTCGGTGGGCCGGGGCTACGGGCGGGTCCAGACCCGCACCGGCGCCGGCTACGACGCCCGCACGCTGACCGAGACCCGCTTCCTCCGGGGCATCGACGGCGCCCAGGTCAGCGACTCCGCCGGCGCCGCGGTCACCGACCGGCCCGAGTTCGCCGGCCAGATCCGCGAGAGGGCCGTCTACAACGGTGACGGCGGCGCCCTGGTGTCGGCGACCTCCTACACCCCGTGGCGTTCCGCCGAGGCCACCGCGAGCCGGACCCGGGACGGACTGCCCGCGCTCAGCGCCTACTTCACCGGCGTCGAGCAGGAGCGGACCAGGAGCACCACCGGCGGCGGCGAGCGCCGCACCTCGCTCAGCCGCACCTTCGACGGCCACGGCATGGTCAGCACCGTCTCCGAGCAGGGCGACGAGGCCGTCGGCGGCGACGAGCGGTGCACCACCACCTCCTACGCGCGCAACACCGCGACCGGCCTGCTGAACCTCCCCTCCAGGGTGGAGGTGACCGGCGCCGCCTGCGGCCTTCCCGTCAACCGCCCGGCGGACGTCGTCTCCGACACGGTCCAGCTGTACGACGACACCACCGCCGTCGGCGCCGCGCCCACCAAGGGCCTGCTGACCGAGACCCGGGCGGTCAACGGGGCGGGCACCGGCTACGACACCCTCTCCCGCACCGGCTACGACGCCTACGGCCGCCCGCTGACGGCCACCGACGCGTACGGGAAGACCGCGACCACCCGGTTCACCCCCGCCGCCGGCGAACCGGCCACCGGCGTGGTGGTGACCAACGCGCTGGGCCACGCCACCACCACGGCGTACGACCCGCTGCGCGGGCAGGCGCTGACCATCACCGACGCCAACAACAAGGTCACCAGCTCCCGCTACGACGCGCTCGGCCGGGTCACCGGGATCTGGCTGCCCACCCGCCTGATCGGCACCTACCCGGACTCGCCGAACCACCGGTTCGAGTACCAGGTGCGCAACGACGGCCCCGTCGTGGTGACCAGCAGCACCCTGCAGCACGACTCCACCTACGAGACCGGCTACTCCTTCTACGACGGCCTGCTGCGCGCCCGCCAGACCCAGCGCACCTCGCCGGACCGCTCCGGACGGCTCGTCACCGAGCAGTCCTACGACACCCGCGGCCTGGCCTGGCGCGACTCCGGCAGCTACTACGCGGACGGCGCCGCCGAGGGCGTCCTGGTGACCGGCCAGGAGCTGAAGTACCCCGCCTCCACCGACACCCTCTACGACGGCGCGGCCCGGCCGACCGCCGTCGTCGCCAAGAGGTTCGGCGACGAGACCAGGCGGACCACGACCACCTACCACGGCGATGCCGTCACCGTCGTCCCGCCCAAGGGCGGCACGTCCAAGACCACCTGGTCCGACGTGCGCGGCAACGTCGTGGAGATGAAGGAGTACACCGACGAGGCCCGGACCGCCGGGCAGTCGGTCACCTACCAGTACGACAAGCGCGGCAAGGTCGTGCGGATGAACGACCCGGCCGGCAACGAGTGGCGCTACGCCTACGACGTGCGCGGACAGCTCGTCAGGGCCGAGGACCCGGACAAGGGCACCTCCGAGCTGACCGTCGACATCGGCGGGCGGGTCACCGACGTCAAGGACGCCCGCGGCGTGGTGCTGCACACCGACTACGACGCGCTCGGCCGCACCACCGCCCTCAAGCAGGGCGCCACCACCCTCGCCGCGTGGACGTACGACACCGTGGCCAAGGGGCAGCCCGCCACCAGCACCCGCTACGCCGGCGGCGCCGCGTACACCACCGCCGTCACCGCCTACAACAGCCTCTACAAGCCGACCGCCACCCAGGTGACGATCCCGGTCGAGGAGGGCGCGCTCGCGGGCACCTACAAGTGGACCACCGCGTACAACGCGAACACCGGCCAGGTGGCGTGGCAGCAGCAGCCGGCCCTCGGCGGGCTCCCGGCGGAGCGGGTCACCACCGCCTACACCCCGACCACCGGGCTGCCCGCCACCAGCTACGCCGGCAGCGACCCGATCGTCTCGGCCAGCACCTACGACCACTACGGCCGGACGCTGCGTGACGAGTACGGCGCGTTCGGCTCGCACCTGTGGGCCTCCTACGAGTACGACGAGCACACCGGAAGCCTGCTGCGCGCTGTGACCGACCGGGAGACCGCGCCGCAGCGCATCGACGACAACCGGTACACCTACGACGCCGTCGGCAACGTGACCAGCACCTCCACCAGGTCCGGTCAGGACGCCGCCGCCGTCACCGACACCCAATGCGTGGTCACCGACGCGCTGCGCCGGATCACCGAGGCCTGGACGGCCGCCTCCGGCACCTGCGCGCCGGCCCCGTCGGCGAGCGCGGTCGGCGGCCCCGACGCCTACTGGACCAGCTTCGGCTACGACGGCGTCGGCAACCGCCGCAGCGAGGTCCGGCACGGCCTCGGCGGCGCCGCGGACACCGTGCGCGGCTACACGCCGGTTCCGGGCCGGCCCAACGCGCTCGCCGAGGTCAGCCAGACCGGCCCGGCCGGCACCCTGAAGGAGACGTACGCCTACGACGCGACCGGCAACACCACCCGCCGCACCGTCGGCAGCGCCCCGGCGCAGACGCTGGAGTGGGACCCGCAGGGCCGCCTGGCCAAGCTGACCGGCACCGGGACGGACAACGCCTACGTCTACGACGCCGACGGCAACCGCCTGATCCGCAAGGACTCCACGGGCACCACGGTGTACCTGCCGGGCGGCAACGAGCTGAAGCTCGCGCGCGGCGGCTCCACGCCGGTCGGCACCCGCTACTACGCGTACAACGGCAGGACCGCCGCCGTGCGCAGCGCGGGCCGGCTGTCCTTCGTCCTCGCGGACCCGCACGGCACCGCGACCGTCCACGTCGACGCGGCCACCCAGGCCGTCACCCGGCGCAAGACCACCCTGTTCGGCGCCGAGCGCGGCACCGCCCCCGGCACCGGCTGGGTCGGCGACCGCGGCTTCCTGGGCGGCACCCGCGACGGCGACTCCGGCCTGACCCACCTCGGCGCGCGCGAGTACGACCCCAACACGGGCCGGTTCATCAGCGTCGACCCGAAGATGGACGCCACGGCCTCCCAGGAGATGGGCGCCTACACCTACGCCAACAACAACCCCCTGGCCACCAGCGACCCCTCCGGCGAGGCGCTGCCCGAGTGCTACTCGGGCCAGTACACCTGCGACAACAGGGGCACCCGCCCGACCGGGTACGGCTCGAACTACCTCAGCGTCACCTTCCGGGAGGGCGGCACCCCGGCGCCCGCGTACTGCGTCATGGTGGACTGCAGCCCGCCCCCGCCGGTCAGCAACAAGAACGGCAACCTTGACACGAAGGAGCGCAAGGCCCGCGCCGACTACCTGTCCCGCATCGAGTCCAGGTCCGACAAGTACTACCGGAAGACCATGACCCGGGAGCAGATGGACAAGGAGAACCGCTCGTTCGCGGTCCAGTTCAACTCCGCCGAGCGGGAGACCTGCGACCGCGACCTGCTCGACTGCGTCACCTACATGAAGGAGGCCGTGGTCTCGATGACCAACACCAAGCTGTGGCTGGGGACCAACGACGGGGAGAAGGCGAACGCCTTCCGCCATGTGCTGTGGCAGGCCAATCTGACCCTGAAGCTCGGTCAGACCAAGGCCCAGGCGTTCGGCGAGGCACACGAGATGTACTACGCGGACAAGGAGGAGGCCGACCACCGGGCGGACCTGCTCAACAACGAGTTCGGCCAGGAACTCGGCAAGCGCGTCGCCCGGGAGTCCAACGGGAACATCTCCAAGGCCCAGGACATGATCATCGCGGCCGCGAAGGAGTACGTGAACTCGGACCACTTCGCCCGGGCCAGTGACATGGAGTGACACCGGGCTCCGGTGACCCGGAGCGGCCCCGTCCACCCCCGAAACCGAGGAGTCCTCCGCCCATGTCGTCCGCCACCGCCCGCCCGAACCGCCCGCTCACCGGCGACGCGTGGAAGCGGCTCTGGCACCGTGTCCTCGGTGTCGGCCTGGTCCTGGGCGCCTGCTGGGGCACCCTCGTCGCCTGTCTGGGCTACACCGTGGGCCTCGCGCCGTTCGGCGCGGTGGCCGGCGCGGTGCTCTTCTCGATCCCGGCGGTGAGCGCCAACGCCGTGCTGGGCCTGGTCCCGGCCCGGGTCGCCCTCAGCGGCTGGACCGCGCCGCTGATCGCCGTCCCGGTCGCCGTCGGCGGCCAGGTCCTCGCCGCGGACTTCCTGCCGGGACCGTCCCTGCTGCTGAGCCCCGTCCCCGGCACCGTGATGGCGGTCACCGACTGCCTCCTCGCGGCCGGCCTGCTCTGGGCCGTCCGCGCCGCACGCGGCTGAGCGGGGCCCGGACCGGCCACCCGCCGCAGCGGGGCCCGCACTCCGTCCGGCGCGGTCCCGGCGCGGTCCCGTCGGGGGAGTGCGGCCGATTGTGCACGCCCTGCCCGCGCGGCGCACGCCGGTCCCCGGGCCTGACGCCGCCTCCGGTAGCGCGGGAGGCACCCGAAAAATCGGTGGCCGATGCCTCCGAGCCCTCCTACGGTGTGCGCTGACCACGGATCTTCCCGGGAGGCGGCCATGCGCGTGCACTACCCTCGGACGCCGCACCTGCCCTGGTCACCGGGGGCGGCGGCGGACGACGTGCGGGCCGGGAGCCTCGCCGGGCTGGCCGGAGCGGAGGTGGTCGTCACCGAGAAGCTCGACGGCGAGAACACCACCCTCTACCGGGACGGCCTGCACGCGCGGTCGCCGGACTCGGCGCACCACCCCTCGCGGACCTGGGTCAAGGGCCTGCAAGGACGCATCGGCGGGCGGATCCCGGACGGGTGGCGCGTCTGCGGGGAGAACCTGTTCGCCCGGCACTCCATCCCGTACACCGACCTGGCGAGCTGGTTCTACGGGTTCTCGGTCTGGACCGACCGGGACCACTGCCTGGACTGGGACGACACCGTCCGCTTCCTGCGCCGCCTCGGCATCCCGGCGCCGCGGGAGCTGTGGCGCGGCCGCTACGACGAACGGGCGCTGCGCGCCCTCCGCCCGGACGTCGACCGCCAGGAGGGGTACGTCGTCCGGACCGTCCGCGGCTTCGCCCGGGAGGACTTCGGGCAGCGGGTCGCCAAGTGGGTGCGCCCCCGGCACGTGCGGACGGACACCCACTGGATGCACGCCGCCGTGGTCGAGAACGGCCTCGGGCCGGACGCCGCCCTGTGGGCCGTGCGCTCCGGCGCCCCGCCCGACCAGGCCGCCCTGGCCGCCATCCTCACCGCTGCCCTCGGCGACCTCCCGGGCCTTCCCGAACTCCTCCGCCCGCCCGAGGAGCTGGCCGAGATGTCCGACCGGCTCGACGCGCTCGGCCGCACCGGCGACGCCCGGCTCGCGGGCGTGCTCGCCACCGCGCTGCGCACCGCCCGCCGGGAGGAGCTGGCACCCGCGCTGGCCGGCCGGCTCGGACTGCCGCTGGCCCGCCGGATCGCCGACCTGGTCGGCCTCCACCCGAGCCTGCGGCAGCCCCACCCCGACGAGGACCGCCGCGCCGGGCTGGTCCGGCTCACGGCCGCCGCCGACCTCGGGGTGCTGCACGCCCTCGCCGCGGTGGCCGCCCAGAGCCCGCCGGAACACGACCAGGTCGCCTGGTCGGCGCTGCACGCCGAGGACGCCGGCCTGCTGGCCGAGGCGCCGCTCGACTGGCTGCGCACCGGCCTGCGCGCGGAGTGGGCCGAGCTCGACCGCGACGCCGCCGACCGCTGCTGGGCACAGGCCCGCGAGGCGTACGCGCTCGGGCGGATCTCCACCGTCGAGGAGGCGGTCGCGGCCGCCTGGCGGCCGCGCGAGGGCCGCTTCCCCCGGCTGCTCCACCTGACCGGCCCGGCCGGCAGCGGCAAGACCTCCTTCGCCGATGCCCTCACCGGCGTCGACGCCCGGATCTCGCTGGACGACCTGCGTGCCGCCCGCGGCTCGCGCGCCGACCAGCGGGCGAACGCCGAGGTACTGCGCGCGGGCCTGGACCAGCTGGAGACCGCCCTGACCGGCACCGCCACCGTGGTCTGGGACGCCACCTCGCTCAACCGCCACCAGCGCTCCCACGTCCAGGACGTCGCCCGCCGCCGGGACGCCCTGCTCACCCAGGTGGTGCTGGTCGTCGACGGGGCGGAGCTGCTGCGCCGCAACGCCGTCCGGCCGCACCCGGTGCCGCCGGAGGTGCTCACCGCACAGCTGCACCGGTACAGCCCGCCCTACCCCGGCCAGGCCCACCGCACCTGGTACGTCGGTGCGGGCGGCACCGTGGAGTCCACGGCGGGCACTCTCGACGGCGAGGAGGACTGATGCGCCCCATCGAACAGGTCTGCCAGTGGATCCGCTGGGACGCCCGCTTCGACCCGGCCCGGTTCACCCTGGGCGTCCGGCAGCGCGACGACCGCACCAAGCGCGTTCCGCTGGAGGCCTTCACCGCCGCGGGCGACATCCCCTGGCACCGGGTGCGCTTCGTCGAGGCCGACGGCCAGGTGGTGTGGGACCGCGCCTCGGGCACGGACCTGCTGGACACCGGCGGGGCCGGACGGCGCACCGAACCGCGCCGCCTGCCCGCGCCCTTCTTCACCGCCGGGACGGCGTACGCCTGGCGCCCGGACAGCGGCTGGCAGCCGCGGCCGAGCGGGCCGGTCAGCAGACCGGACAGCCGGCCGGTCAACAGCCCGGTCACCGCCGCCGCGCCGGCCGCGCGGCTGCGGGTGGTCACCTGGAACACCCTGTGGGACCGCTACGACGCCGACCGGATCCACACCGCCCGGCGGCGGCCGCTGCTGCTCGCCGCGCTGGAGGCGGCCGGCGCCGACGTGATCGCCCTGCAGGAGGTCGAACCCGCCCTGGTCGCCGCGCTGCTGGCGGCGCCCTGGGTCCGCGACGCCTACACCCTGGGCACCGACCCGTCCGGGCCCGACATCGACGACTACGGGCTGCTCCTGCTCAGCCGGCTGCCGGTGCTGGAGGCCGGACGGCACGTCCTGGGGCCGCACAAGGCCGTCGCCGCCCTCGTCGTCGACACCGGCACCGGCCCGCTGGCGGTCGCCGCCGTCCACCTGAGCAGCGACCACTCCCCGGACGGCCCGGCCCGCCGGCAGGCCGAACTCACCCGGCTCGCCGGGGGACTGGCCGGCGTCGAGGGCGAACTGCTGGTCCTCGGCGACTTCAACGACGGCCGCGCTGGCGGTGACAGCAGCGGTGGCGGTGACGGCGGCCGCCCGGGCCCGGCCGCCGCCCTCGGCGTGCGGGACGCCTGGACGCAGGTGCACGGGCCGGGCGACGACACCCCGACCTTCGACCCGGCCGCCAACCCGCTCGCCGCCGTCTCCTCGCTGACCGGCCGGGCCGGCCGGCTCGACCGCGTCCTGCTCCGGACCGGCCGCGCCCACCCCACCGCGGCCGTGCTGCTGGGCGACCGCCCGACGGCCGACGGGCTGCACCCCTCCGACCACTACGGCCTGGCCGTGGACCTCGCCCTCGGCGAGGACACGCCCGGCGACGACGGGGCGGCCGGACTCCTGGACGCCGCACCCACCGCCCGCACCGCCGTCGCCTGGCTGCCCCCCGAGGAGCTGTGGCCGCCGATCCAGCGCCTGCGCGCCGCCCACGACCCGCAGCTGGACCGCTGGCCGCCGCACGTCAACCTGCTGTTCGGCTTCGTTCCGGAGTCGGACTTCGACCGGGCCCTGCCCCTGCTGGGCGCGGCCGCCGCCGAAGTGGCGCCCTTCGTCGCGCGACTGGACGGCGTGCACACCTTCGGGCACCGCGAGGACGCCACCCTCTGGCTCGACCCGGCCGCCGCCTCGCCCGCCCCCTGGGCGGCCCTGCGGCACGCCCTGGAACGGCGCTTCCCCCGCTGCCGGGGCCGGGCGGAGGGCTACACCCCCCATCTGACCCTCGGCCGCAGCGCCGACCCGCGACGGGCCGCCGCCGACTGCGCGGCCCGGCTCGACGCGGCCACGGTCCGGGTGGGCGAGCTGGTCGTGCTGTCCCGCCGCGGCGACGAGCCGATGCGCCCGCGCGCCGTGGTGGCGCTGGGCACCGGCGAGGTCCGGCTCCTGCCCGAGGTCCCGGACTTCCCACGGCAGTCCGAGCAGCGCCAGTCCGATCCGCCGCAGCTCGATCCGCCGCAGCTCGATCTGCCGCAGCCCGATCCGTCGCAGCCCGATCCGTCGCGGCCCGATCCGCTGGGGCCCGATCCGCTGGGGCCCGAGCCGCTCCGGCTCCGCTCCGCCGCCCGCACGGCGACCGGGCTGATCGCCGCCGCGCTGCCCGAGGGGGTGGTCCACACCGTCGGCTCGCGCCGGCTCGGCTGCGCGCTGGCGGGCGCCGACCTGGACCTGGTGGCCATCCTGCCGGGCCGGGCCGAGCTCGCCGGGATCCGCGCCCGGCTGGCGGCGCGGCTGCCGCACGCCCGGCAGCTGCGCGAGGTGCGCGGAGCCCGGGTGCCGGGGCTGCGGTTCACGGTGGACGGCCTGGAGGTCGACCTCGCGGTGGTCCCCTCGGGCGCCGTCGTCCCGGCCGAAGCCGTGGCCCGCCGCGCGGAGTTGGGCGAGGCCGCGGCCGTCGCGCTGAGCGCCGTCACCGACGCGCGGGCGATCCTGTCGGCGGTCGGGGACCGGCACGACCGCTTCGTCCGCCTCGCCCGGCAGGTCAAGGCCTGGGCCCGGGCCCGCGGTCTGGACTCCGCCCCCTTCGGCCAGCTCCCCTCGCTCGCCTGGACGGTGCTCGCCGCCCGGACCGTGCTCCGGACGGATGCCCACGACGGCGACCTCTTCCGGTGCTTCGCCGGCACCTGGGCCGGCTGGGACTGGCGCGAACCGATCAGCCTGCACGGCGACCGGACGGACCGTCACCCCGGTCCGGTCACCGTCCTCACCCCGTCCGCACCCGTGCGCAGCTGCACCACCCAACTCGGCCCCGACGCGCGGGACCTGCTCAGCGAGGAGCTCTACCGGGCCTGGGAGCTCACCACCGAGCACGCCGACCCCTGGCCCCGTCTGCTCGCGCCGCCCCCGCTGCACCGCCGGCACGCCGCCTGGGCGGTGGTGACCACGGGCCCCGAGTCCCTCGGGATCGTCCGCGGCCGCCTCCGCGCCCTGCTCACCGCCCTGGAGGAGGACGGCACCACCGGCCTCCACGCCTGGCCGCGCCCCTACCGGACCGACGACGGCCGCACCGCGCTCGCCATAGGCCTCGGCCCCACCCCGCCGGACGCCGGCCGGCTCGCCGCCCTCGCCACCCCCTGGTCCCGCGGCCTCCCCGGCGTCCACGTCACCCACACCGACGGCGGCGTGGTCCCGACCCTGCGGTAGGCCCCCGCCTCAGGCCCCCCCGGACGCGCCGGTCGAACCGTTCCCTGGCCGGGACGCTTCGGATTGGTACGATCGACGCCCCGTCGCCGCACGTCACGCCGTCCCGTCGAGCTGCTCCACACCGCTCCGGGGGGCGTGGCCGAGGGCCTTCGCGTTCGGCCCCGACCGGCGGCTGCTCGTCCGTCTGCTCGTCCGCCCACGCCCTGTCCACGCCCCGTCCACGCCCTGAGAAGGAAACGGCCATGACCTACATCGTGGATTTCACCACCGTCTCGACCGTCGGCCTGGAGTCGTCGCCCGTCGCCGACGCGCTCGCCGGGCTGCGGGCGAACGAGGCCCGGTACTTCAAGAACAAGTACGACCACGTGTTCACGGTGGAGGCCGCGGAGGACGCCCCGGACGCCGTCGACTGGGTGCACCGGATCCTCAGGGAGGAACGCGAGATCGCCATCGCGTCCAAGCCGCTGGAGGCCACGGCCTTCCAGGTCGAGAACATCCGCATGGCCTTCGTGTTCTACGAGAGCGGCCTGGCGGTCAACGTGATGTACACCGTCGACGACGCCAGGAAGCGGGCGGTCGGGTTCAAGCTCGCGGAAGGGATGGAGGTCCCGGAGGAGCTCGCCCCGCGGTTCAAGTTCGCACGACAGAAGTCGAAGCTCGCCGGTACCATTCGCGGATCGTTCTTCGTGATCAAGGGCGAGTACTGAGCCGACGTGCGTCGGTCCCGCTCCGCGGCGGTCCCCAGGACCGTCCACCCGTGGAAGGAGGCACACCGCCATGACGGCCGCCAGTGTGCCGGGTTCGCCGGACGACGTCGCGGTGGTGCTGTCGGGCTACGGTCCGGTCGGCCGTGCCTACGCCGAACTGCTGCGGACCCGGGGCGCGGAACTCGCCCACCGGTACGGCGTCCGGCTGCGGCTCGGCGCCGTCCGCACCGGCTCCGCGCACTGCCTCCCGCTCCCGGACGGCCGGGTGCCGCCGCGCCCGGCCTGGGGTCCGCCGGTGGCGCTGGAGCGGAGCCTCGACCGGGCTGGCGCGCGCGTGCTGGTGCAGGCGCTGCCCTCCTCGCCGGCGGTGCGGGGGCAGGCCGCCGAGGAGGCCGTGGCGGCACTGCGCCGCGGGGTGCACGTGGTCACGGCGGCCAAGGGCCACCTGCTCACCCACTGGAGTGAACTCGGCGACGCCGCACAGGCCGGCCGCGGGCTGATCAGGATCTCCGGGGCCACCGGCGCCGCGCTGCCGGCGGCCGACCTGGCCCGGGCGGGCGTCCGCGGCCTCGGGTGCGCCTCCGTGCGGGCGTGTCCCAACGGGACCGCCACCTTCGTCCTCGACCGGCTGGCGGCGGGGGAGTCCCTGGCGGAGGCGGTCGGCGAGGCGCAGCGGCGCGGCATCGCCGAGGCTGATCCCTCGGCCGACCTCTCCGGCGAGGACGCGGCGACGAAGGTACGGCTGCTGGCGGCCCTGCTGTGGGGGTGGGAGCCGTCGGCCGTGCGGGTGCGGACGGAGCCGGTGGACGAGCGCACCGCGTCGGCGGCCCGGGCCGCGGCGGCGCGGGGGAACCGGCTGCGGGCGGTGGCGGGCGCGAACGCCGGTGAGCCCCTGGTGGTGTCCGTGAGGCTGGAGGAGACCGTTCCGGGCGATCCGCTCCACGCCCTGGCCGGGCCGGAGAAGGCCGTCGTCTACGGCTGTCCCGAGGCGGGGGACATCACCGTGAGCGGGGGCCGTTCGAGCCCGGTCGGCGCGGCCCTCGCGATGCTCAAGGACACCCTCGACGTGACGACGGCCGGCCGCTTCGGCTTCGGCTGAGGTCGGCGCGGCCGGTCCCGGGCTACCGGACGGGGACGCAGATCTCGCACAGGTGCCGGGCGAGCAGGCCGGGTCGGTAGCGTTCGACCACGGGGCGGGTGGTGTCGAACACGAGTCCCTGGGCGGCGAGCCGGCCGAACAGGCCGGCCCAGGCCTGCGCGAGGCCCTCGGGGGTGTGGGCGACGGTGAGGACGGCGTGTCGCCCGCCGGCGAGGCGGTCGACCCGGACCTCGGTGCCCGCGGCCTCGTTGCCACCGGCGTCACCGGCGTCACCGGCGTCATCCGTGCCATCGGTGTCGCCGGACAGGACGAGGCAGGTGTCGTAGCGGCAGGCGTGGGGCGGGGTGCGGTCGGGGTCGTCGCGGGCGATGCCCAGGACGGCGGAGTCGGCGCGCAGCAGGTCGTGCGCGGCGGCCCAGGACTTCAGCTTCTCCATCTGCAGGCCGTTCGCCTCGCCGTAGGGCCCGGTGCGGCGCAGAAAGGCGATGCGGGATTCCGGCAAGAATTCCAGCGTGAACATTCCCTCGTCCTTTGTTCGAGTGGTTCCGGGGATGACCGTAGCAACGTATAAAACGCATGTGGCGGGCTTTTGTATAACGGCCCCGGAATTCCGCGAACCGCGGGAACGGCCGCGGCGCACGGAGCAACCCGGCGCCGCCCGCGCTGCGCCGGGGGCGGATCGGCGGCATCGTGGTCGGCGGGTCCGTCACCTTCCACTTCCACGGCCTCGACGAGGGGAAGCCGCCATGCGCATCGATCTCTCCGGCCGGACCGCTCTGGTCACCGGCTCCACCCAGGGCATCGGCCACGCGATCGCCGTCGGCCTGGCCCGCGCGGGGGCCCGCGTCGCCGTCAACGGCCGCGACGAGGAGCGCGTCGCCCGGGCGGTGCGCTCCGTCGCCGCCGAGTCCGGCAGCGATCTCGTCATCGGCGCGGTGGGGGACCTCGCGACGGAGCAGGGCGCCGCCGCCGTGCTGGAGGCCGTGCCCGCGCTCGACGTCCTCGTCAACAACCTCGGGATCTTCGGCTCCGCCGCCCCGTTGGAGATCGACGACGCCGAGTGGCGGCGCTACTTCGAGGTCAACGTCCTGTCCGCGGTCCGCCTCATCCGCGGCTACCTGCCCGGGATGAAGGAGCGGGGCTGGGGGCGCGTCCTGAACCTCGCCAGTGACTCGGCCGTGGTCATCCCGGCCGAGATGATCCACTACGGCATGACGAAGACGGCGCTGCTCGCGGTCGGCCGAGGGTTCGCCAAGGACGCGGCCGGCACCGGCGTCACCGTCAACTCCGTCATCGCCGGTCCGACCCGCACCGGTGGCGTCGAGGGGCTCGTGCGCGAACTCGTCGGCGACGAACTGCCCTGGGACGAGGCACAGCACACATTCATGGTCGAGTACCGCCCGCAGTCCCTGCTGCAGCGCCTCATCGAGCCCGAGGAGATCGCCAACCTGGTCGTCTACCTCGCCTCGCCGCTCGCCTCGGCGACCACCGGCGGCGCCGTGCGCGTGGACGGCGGCTACGTCGACTCCATCCTGCCCTGAACCGGCCGCGTGCTCCCGCTCGTGTCCGCCCGCCGATCGGTCCCCGGTCCCCGCTTCGAGGGGCGGCGGCGAGCCCACCGCCCGGTTCCTCCTCACCGACCCGCACGGCCCTGGCAGCGGCAGCGGCCTCCGGGCCTGCCGTGCGTCCGGGCCGACCCCGGAGCGGGGCCGGCCCGGACGGGAGACGCCGCTCAGCCGATGCGGAACTGGTCGGTGGTGCCGAACGCTTCGGTGGAGTCCTGGTTGCAGCCGGTGCCGATCGGGTCGAACAGGGTGCTGCGGGTGACCGCCTTGCCGAGGCCGCTGCCGGCGGTGACGGTGCCCTTGCTGTTCATCCGGTAGCGGATCACGTTGCCGCCGGCCTCGTGGGTCATGGTGACCCGGTCGAACGTCACGGTGGTGGTGTCGCCGGTGTCCCAGGTGTAGGTGACGGTCTCGGTGCTGAACACCGGGAACGGTTCCGCACAGGTGGCGATCCAGGTGGCCGGTGTGTTCTGGTTCAGGGTGCTGCTCGCGCTGCCCGAACAGCCGCGGTAGCTGGTGCGGTGGGTCGCCGAGACGCTGCGGCCGAGGGTCGACGGAGCCGGCCGGAACAGCCAGCTCTCGGTCTGCTGCACGCCGCCGAGGGTGGTGAGGCAGGTGACGGTGAAGTCCAAGGCCTGGGCGGCGGTCCCGGCCGTCGGTCGGTGGGTGTCGGCCGCCGTGGAGGCGGTCGGCAGAAGGGCGGTGGCCGTTGCGGCCAGGGCCGCGAGTGCGGTGCTGATCCGGCGCATCTGGCTGTGCTCCGTTCGTGAGGTTTCCCGCTGCCCTCTGCATCGGATCCGTATGCGACCCATCTGAGAACTTTCCTCCGATCGGGTGACGTGACCCGCTGCTCGTCCTGGGGATCCACCGCTGGTACCCCGAGCCCACCCCCACCTGAGCCGGCCCACCGAATCCCGACACCGAGGGACGAACCGCGATGACCGAACTCCACCACCTCCACGCCAAGGCCGCGCTGTTCGACCTCGACGGCACGCTGGTGGCCACCGAACACCGCAGCCGCGCCGCCTGGAAGCGCCTGTTCGCCGCGCACCACGTGCCCTGCGACGACGCGGTCCTGGCGACGTTCGCCGGACGGCGCGGCCAGGAAGTCCTCGCCGAGCACGTCCACCGCTTCCCGGGCAGCACCGTCGACGAACTCTTCGACGAGGCCTGCGGCTACCTCGCCGCCCCCGACAGCCCGCCGTCGACCGCCGTCCCGGGCGCCGCCGAGTTCCTCGCCGACCTGCACGGCCGCGGCGTACCGCTCGCCGTCGTCACCTCCGGCCGGCGCGTCCACGCGACCGGGATGCTCGACCGCGTCGGCGGCGCAGGCCTGTTCCGGGCCGTCATCACCGCCGAGGACGTCAGCGTCGGCAAGCCCGATCCCCAGGGCTACCTCGCCGCCTGCCGAGCCCTCGGCATCGACCCCGCCGACGGCCTCGCCTTCGAGGACGCCCCGGCCGGCGTGCTCGCCGCCAAGAGCGCGGGACTGCGCTGCGTGGCCCTCACGACCTCCCACGGCCCGGGCGACCTCGCCGGCGCCGACCTGGTCGTGCCCGACCTCACCGCACTGCGCTGGAGCCCGCCCACCGGGGCGACCTGACACCGCCCCGGGCCGCCGCGCCCCGGCCCCGGCCCGTCGGCACCCCCCTTCGTGGCGCGGCGCGGGGGAGGGGCACACTGGGCCGATGCTGGAGTTGCTGCCGGGGACCGGCGTGGTCCTGCCGGACGGAGCCGGGACGCTCAGGTTCGGGATGACGGCCGAGGAGGCCGGTGCGGTGCTCGCGGCGACACCGGGCGGCCACCGGTCGAGGCAGTGCATGACGCTGACCCGCCGCGACTACGCGGAGCTGCGGCACGCCCATGACGCGTGGCTCGGCGGCATCCTCTTCGACCACGCGTGGAACACGGTCGCCTCCTTCGGCGGCGTCGTGCTGACCGTCGCCGCCGGAGGACCCGGCCGCGCCGACCGCCTCACCCTGGTCGCCGTCGACGCCGCTGCGTCCGCGCGCACGCCCGCGACCACCGAGGTGGTGTGGGACGGGGTCGACCTCTTCGGGCATCCGGCCCGGGACGTCGCCTCCGTGCTGCCGGGGCCCGTCCACCCGTCCTGCGCGACCGCTGACGACATGACGGTGCCCCGGCTGGGCCTGTGGCTGCGCCGGCACCCGCGGGCCGCCGACCGCTGGTCGCGACTGACCCTGCTCGACACCCCCACCGGGTGGGACCGCTGCTGCGCGGGCACGTTCGCGTGCACGCGGGGAGGGGACGGCTTGGCGGGCATCCTGGGCTGACGAGTGGGCCGCACGGGCGGCGTCGGGGTCACCGCTCCTGGGGCAGGGCCTCCCCGGAGACCTCCGGCCGCCGACCGGTCGCGGCGACACGCGGGCGCAGGGTGAGCTTGATGTGCTGGGTGTCGGTGCGTCCGCGCGCGGCGTCGCCGCCCAGCTCGACGACCCAGAACCGCACCTTGGCGCCGGCCTGGCCCGAACGCTCGACCGCCATGGAGACCTCCAGTTCGATGTCGCCCAGTTCGAACGCGATGGCCTGGCCGGCGGCGTCGGCCACGGCTGTCTCCAGCTGTCCCCGCAGGTCGCGGATGACATCCGACAGTTCGATCATTGGTCGCTCCAAGGTCGACTCGGGTGGGGGAGGCGGGCTCACTATAGGACTTCCCGCAACCGCGCATGAAGCTCCACGGCGAAGGGCAACTCCCGGGCATGCGAGTCACGTTGAGACTTCATGAGGCCTGGTCGGGCAGCAGTGCCCGGGAGGCGGGGACAGGGCGATGACAGGGCTGCGCGGCGAGCGGGCCGCAGAGGTGATCGTCCGGCACACCGACGACCGGCAGACACGCGGCTCCGGCTACCTGGTCCGCGACGGGGTGGTGCTGACGGCCGCGCACGTGGTGCGGCTCGCCGCCCTCGTCACGGTGCGCTTCGAGGCCGACCGGCCGGCGCAGTGGAGCGCGCGGGCACGCGTCCTGTGGTCGGACGCGCGGGTCGACGCGGCCCTGCTCGCCCTGGAGCCGGCCGAAGGCGAGGACGGCGACGGCGGCGACCACCGGGACGACGGCGACGGCGGCGACCACCAGGACGACGGCGACGCGCGGCGCGGCACCGGACCGGGGAGCGAGGCGAACGGCCACGCCCGCGCCGAGGGCGCGCGCAACGGCGGACGGCGCGTCAGGCCGGCGCGCTTCGCCGCGGTGCGCGAGCGGGACGCGGGCCTGCGCGCCAGCGCGCTCGGCTTCCCCTTCTTCAAACGGCGTGCCGACCCCGGGGGCCTCACCCGGTACCGGGACTCCTGCCACGCCCGCGGCGAGATCGCGCCGCTGGCCGACCGTAGGGAAGGCACCTTGGAACTCCGGGTCCAGGAGCCCGAACAGGACCCGGACCCGAACCGTTCGCCCTGGGAGGGCATGTCGGGATCGGCCGTGTGGGCGCACGGCCGGATCATCGGCGTGGTCTCCCTGCACCGCCGCGAGGAGGGACTGGGCACCCTCACCGTCAGCCGCGCCGACACCTGGGCCGCAGCGGCCGACGAGGCCGGCCGCGCTGCGCTGCGCGCCGTCGGCGTCACCACCGCGCTGCCACCGGCCGCACCCCGGTGGCGCGACCCGTGGCTGCTCCTGGGGACCGGGACCGGGGCACTCGTCCTCGCCCTGACCGCGTGGCTCGTCACCGACCGCCTCACCGCACCCCCGGCCCTGCGCTTCCGCGTCGTGGGCGTCTGCAACCAGCCCGGACAGAAGCTCGGCAACGAGTCGTCCGGGTTCACGCCCAGAGGGCGCTACACCAACGAGATCCGTTCACCGGACGGCAACCTCGTGCCGCTCGGCACCCGCGAGAGCAACATCGCGGCCGAGAACGGCTCGCTGCACTGGCAATGGCCCTGCGCCCGCACCGACGCCCCCGGGACCTACCAGGCCCGCGTCACCGACGAGACGACCCACCGGCGCACCGCGTGGGCGTCGTTCACCGTCCTGCCCTACGCGCCGTACAGCTGCGAGTTCCGCGAGGAGAACGGCCGGTGGTTCGCCGGTCTCAGCCGGACCACCACCGCCCTGCTCCCGCCCCCGACCCCCGGGACCGGCATGGACGACGTCGCCGAGGCCCAGTGCCTCCTCCAGCGCCTGGGATTCGACCTCGGGAGAGGGAACGTCGACGGCTGGTACGGCGAGCGCACCAAGGAAGCCGTCGTCGCACTCCAGCAGCAGGGCGGACTGACCGCGGACGGCCTGATCGGGCCGTCCACCTGGCAGCTGCTGCGCACCCGCACGCCCACGCCCACGCCCGCGGGGAGCTGACGGAGGGGCGTTCGCCGTCGGCCTGGCCCGATGGCGCCCGGGTGTGTCCGAACCGCGCGGTAGCCTCCCGGAAGCGGACAAGGAGACCGAATGGACGAGAACCCCGTGGCCGTCGTCGAGGCGGCCTTCCGCCACTACCGGTCGCAGGACCGGGACGCGGCCCTGCCCCTGTACGCCGACGACTTCACCTTCACCAGCCCGCAGGACGACCGCATCGACCGGGCCGCGTTCTTCCGGCGCTGCTTCCCCACCGCCGACCGCTTCACGGAGCAGCGGCTGCTGCGCGTCACGCCCGCCGGGGACGGGCTCGTCTTCGCCTACTACGAGTACGAGCCGGCGACGGGCGGCCGCTACCGCAACGTCGAGGCGATCACGGTGCGGGAGGGGCTGATCCGGGAGGTGCAGGTGTTCTTCGGCGGGTCGGTCTGAGCGTTCTCCCCCGACGGGCCGGGCGTGGCGGGGGAACGCCCGTGCAGGCCGGCCCGTCCACGGCACGCGGACGCGGCATACCGGCGGGCGGTACCGCGCGGTTGCCGTGGGGCGGCCGCGGTGTGTGCCCGGGGGGCGGGAGGCCGTGCTGTCCCCGGGCGACTTCGTCATGTGGAGCTCCTCCCGCCCCTGTACCGGTCAGGGGAGGAGCGGCGTCGACGGCGGGCGGTCGCGCGGCATCGTGCCGCATCTGCCGAGGAGGCTCCTGCCCGTTCTGCCGCCGGCCGAGTACCGGCGGATGCTCCTCGACGGGAACACCCCGGCACCGCCGACCGGTCGAGCCGCGCCACTGTCGCGGGCAAGGACAAGGAGGTCTGCGCGCCGATGCCGTGCGAGAGGCAGTGGATCAACCGCGCGGTCGAGGTCCTCGCCCGGGACCGCGTGCGTCCGGGAGGACCCGGCACTTCGTCCGCCCCGGGGAAGGGAAGGCGCCCGGCCCCCGCGCGGGGCGGGGCCGGGCACCGGTACTGGCGTCAGACGCGGCTCAGGAGCGGCTCAGGTGCGGCTCAGGAGCGGCGGTCCCTGCGGCGGGCGCGGCGGAGCACGGCGGCTCCGGCCCCCAGCGAAAGCGCCCCGGCGAGCAGCAGCGCCGGCGTCCTGCTTCCGGTCTCGGCGAGTTGGCCGCCTCCGCCGCCGGGTCGCGGCGTGGGTGCGGGGTGGTGGCTCGGGCCTCCGGTGGGGGAGGGGGCGCCGGTGCCGCCGTGGCTCGCGGTGTGGGTGGGGCTGGGCGTGGACGTGGCGGTCGTGGTGGTGGCGGTCGGGGACGGGGTCGGGGTCGGGGTCGGTGAGGGGCTGGTGGTGGCGGTCGGGGACGGCGAGGGTGAGGGGCTGGTGGTGGCGGTCGGCGAGGGGGACGGAGTGGCGCAGGCGTGCTCCTCGATGCGGACCTCGCCGTCGCCGCTGCGCGCTCCGGTGGTGAAGGCCGCACCGGCGGGACCGAGGCTGGAGCCTCCGCCGCCCCCGCCGGCGTCGAGCGTGCTGCCCGTGGAGGAGCCGCCGGCTCCGCCGCCGTGAGCCCCGCCGCCGCCTCCACCGCCGGTTCCCATGTGGATGTCGCCGACGTTGACGGCCGCGTCGCCGCCGCGGCCGCCGACGGCGGCGCCGCCCGGAGAGCCGTCGTGGTCGGAGTCGGAGGTGGCGGTTCCGCCCGCGCCTCCCGCGCCGCCGTGGCCGCCGGATTTGCCGCCCTTGCCGGCCTGGGCCGCCCCGGTGTCCGCGCCGTCGGTCCCGTCCTGTCCGCCGTCACCGCCGCGTCCGGTCCCGTTGTCGCTGAAGCTGCCGGCGCCGCCGCCTCCGCCGCCGGCGATGACCAGGGCGGTGCCGGCGGCCGTCACGGTGGTGGCGCCGCCGCCCCCGGCGCCGATGGCGCCATTGCCGGGGCGGTGCTCGGCGGTCGCGGACCCTCCTTGCCCGCCACCGCCGTAGCCGCCGTGGGCCATGCTGTCGGGAACGAGGAGGTCGCCGCCGCTCCCCGCCTGGCCCACGTCGACGGTGAGGACGTCACCGGCGTGGACCTGGAGCGTCGCCCGGACCTCGCCGCCCTTGCCGCCGGGCGAGCCGTAGACGGCGCTTCCGCCCGCGCCTCCGAACGCGTCCACCGCGATCTCGCAGACGCCCGCGGGAACGACGTACTGTTCGGGCGCGCCCGTGTAGGCGAAGGTGCGGGTCCCCGCGGCGGCCGCGGTGTACTGGGGGGAGCAGACGAGCAGGGCCGCCAGCGCGGCGGAGGTCGCGAGGCCGGCCTGTGCGTAGTGAGCATTTCTCATACGAACCGTTTATGTGACCCGAGGCTTCCGTCACGGGCACCACGCGGCGGCGTCCGGGTGAACCGCGGGGCCGACGCCTGCGGGCACCGGCCCCGCGGTCAGCCGGCCGTCCGCGCGCGGGCCAGGCGGGCGCCGGCGGCGGTGAGCCAGTGGGCCGCCCGGTGGCGGGCGTCGGCCGGGTCGCCGGACAGCCCGGTGAGGGTGAGCGCGCCGGGGCCGGAGGCCTCCCCGGCGACGACCCGGGAGGGGACGCCGGCCCGCTCCGCGCGGGTCAGGACCTCGCCGACCGCCTTGCCGAGCAGGCTGGTGCGGTCGAAGCGGCCCTCGCCGGTGATCACCAGGCCGGCCCCGGTGAGGGCTTCGTCGAGGCCGGTCAGCTCGGCCACCGCCGCCGCGCCGGGGACCACCTGCGCACCCCAGGCGGCCACCAGGCCGTAGGCGGTGCCGCCGGCCGCGCCGGAGCCGGGGAGGGCCGGGTCGCCCCCGAGCAGGTCGGCGAAGCGGCGCAGCCCCGCCTCCAAGACGGCGATCCGGGCCGGGTCGGCACCCTTCTGCGGCCCGTAGACCGCGGCCGCCCCGGTGGGGCCGAGCAGCGGGTTGGTGACGTCGGTCAGCAGCCGGACGCCGCCGGGCGGGGCGGCGCGCAGCGCGGTGCGGTCGAGCCGGGCGGCCCGGGTGAGGGCGCCGCCGCCGTCCGGGAGGTCGGCGCCGGTGTCGTCCAGCAGCCGCAGGCCGAGGGCGGCCAGCAGTCCGGCGCCGCCGTCGGTGGACGCGGAGCCGCCGAGCGCGACGGTCACCTGCCGCGCGCCGGCGTCCAGCGCGGCGGCGATGGTCTCGCCCGTGCCGCGGGTGCCGGCGGTGAGCGGGGCGAGGGCGCCGCCGAGCAGCGGCAGGCCGCCGGTGTCGGCGAGTTCGACCAGCGCGGTGCCGTCCGGCAGCAGCGCGTAGCGTCCGGTGACCGGCCCCCCGTCGGGGCCGGTGCAGTCGGGGACGAGGTGCGGGACGGCGCCGGGGAGGGCCGCCGCGAGCGCGTCGAGGGTGCCCTCCCCGCCGTCGGCCATCGGACGGAGCAGCAGCTCGTCGTCCGGCCGCACCGAGCGCCAGCCGGCGGCCAGCGCCAGGGCGGCGTCCCGGGCGGTGACGGTGCCCTTGAAGGAGTCGGGCGCGACGACGACCCTCACGGCGAGGCCAGGTGGGTCAGGTGCCGCTCGATCAGGGTGCGCAGCGTCAGCTCGCCCGGGGTGTCCCAGATCTCCTGGTTGAAGATCTCGACCTCGATCCAGCCCTCGTACCCGGCGGCGGTGACCAGGTCGGTGAGGGCTCGGAAGTCGATGTGGCCGTCTCCGACGTGGCCCCGGCCGAGCAGGGCGTCGGCGGGCAGCGGCAGGGTCCAGTCGCACACCTGGTAGGAGGCGATCCGGCCCTCCCGGCCGGCGCGGGCGATCTGCTCGGGCAGCGCCGGGTCCCACCAGACGTGGTAGCTGTCGACGACGACGCCGACCTGCCGGGCGGGGTGCGGGGCGGCGAGGTCGAGCGCCTGGCCCAGGGTGGAGACCACGGCCCGGTCGGCGCAGAACATCGGGTGCAGCGGCTCGATCGCCAGCCGCACGCCGAAGTCGCCCGCGTGCGGGGCGAGTTCGGCGAGCAGGTCGGCGACGGCGGCGCGGGCGCCGACCAGGTCGCGGCTGCCGGCCGGCAGGCCGCCGACGACCAGCACCAGGGTGTCGGTGCCGAGTTCGGCGGCCTCCTCGACGGCCTGGAGGTTGTCGGCGAGCGCGGCCCGGCGCCGCTCGGGGCCTTCGGCGGTGAGGAAGCCGCCCCGGCAGAGGCTGCTGACGGCGAGTCCGGCGTCCCGGCACAGCTTCGCGGAGCGGGCCAGGCCGGTCTCGGCGACCTTGTCGCGCCAGAGCCCGATGGCCGGGATGCCGGCGTCCACGCAGCCCCGCACGGCCTCCGGCAGGCTCCAGCCCCGGGTGGTGATCTGGTTGAGCGACAGCCTCGCGAGGCCGTTCGCCGCGTCGGCGCCGCTCATGCCGCCACCCCCGCGACCGCGAGCAGCCGGCGCATCCGGTCGGCCGCGAGGTCCGGGTCGGGGAGCACCCCGGCGGCGTCCGCGAGCCGGAACAGTTCCACCAGGTGGGGCACCGAACGCCCGCTCTGGGCACCGCCCACCATGGTGAAGTGGTCCTGGTGGCCCGCCAGCCAGGCGAGGAAGACCACACCGGTCTTGTAGTGGAAGGTCGGTGCGGCGAACAGGTGCCGGGCCAGCGGCACGGTCGGCGCGAACAGCTCCTCGTAGCGGTCGAGGTCGCCCTCGTCGAGCGCCCGCAGCGCCGCCGCGGCGGTGGCCGCGATCGGGTCGAAGACGCCCAGCAGGGCGTGGCTGTGGCCGCGGTCGTCGCCGCGGATCAGCTCGGGGTAGTGGAAGTCGTCGCCCGTGTACATCCGCACGCCGGCCGGCAGCGCGCGGCGCAGGGCGATCTCCCGGTCGGCGTCCAGCAGGGAGATCTTGATGCCCTCGATCCGGTCGGCGTGCGCGCCGATCAGCTCCAGCACGGTGGCGGCGGCCGCGTCGAGGTCGGCGGAGCCCCAGTAGCCGGCCAGCGCCGGGTCGAACATCTCGCCGAGCCAGTGCAGCAGCACCGGCCGCTCGGAGGCGGCGATCAGCCCGCCGTACACCTCCAGGTAGTCCTCCGGGCCGCGCGCGGCGGCGGCCAGGGCGCGGCTGGCCATCAGGATCGGCTGCGCGCCGGCCTCCTGGACGACGGTCAGCTGCTCCTCGTAGGCGGCCCGGACGGCGTCCAGCGGGTGGGGGCCGGGAGCGAGCTGGTCGGTGCCGACGCCGCAGGCCAGCAGGCCGCCGCAGGCGCGGGCCGCGGCCCCGGAGCGGGTGATCAGCTCGCGGGTGGCCGGCCAGTCGAGGCCCATGCCGCGCTGGGCGGTGTCCATCGCGTCGGCCACGCCGAGGCCCAGCGACCACAGGTGCCGGCGGAAGGCGAGGGTGGCGTCCCAGTCGACGGCGGCGGGTGCGCCGGGGGCGTTGTCGCCCAGCGGGTCGGCGACCACGTGGGCGGCGGCGAAGGCCGTCCGCGAGCGGGCGGGGGCGGGTGGGGCGGGCGGAACCGCCTGGACGGCGGGCTCGCGCAGTCGGAGCCGGCCGTGGCCGGGCAGGTCGATCTCGGTCATGGTGTCAGCGCATTCGTCTCGTCGGCGGGTGGCTTCGGGGCGGTCGGACCCCCTGCGGTCGGTTCCCCGGCGGCCGGGTGCCCGGTGGCCGGCCCGGATGCGGCCGGCGGGCCGTCACAGGGACAGCTCGGGGACGTCCATCCGGCGTCCCTCGCGGGCGGAGCGCAGGCCGAGTTCGGCGAGCTGCACGCCCTTGGCGCCCTCCAGCAGGTCCCAGTGGTACGGGGAGCCGGTGGTCACGTGGCGCAGGAAGAGCTCCCACTGCGCCTTGAAGCCGTTGTCGAACTCCTCGTTGTCCGGCACCCGCTGCCACTGCGCGCGGAACGGCTCGGTCGCCGGCAGGTCCGGGTTCCAGACCGGCTTGGGGGTGGCCGCGCGGTGCTGGAAGCGGCACTCGCGCAGCCCGGCGACCGCGCTGCCCTCGGTGCCGTCGACCTGGAACTCCACCAGCTCGTCGCGGTCCACCCGGACGGCCCAGGAGGAGTTGATCTGGGCGGTGATGCCGCCCTCCAGCTCGAAGACGCCGTACGCCGCGTCGTCGGCGGTGGCCCGGTAGACCTGCCCGCGCTCGTCGGTCCGCTCGGGGATGTGGGTGGCGGTGTGCGCGTACACCGAGCGGACGGGGGCGATGATGCCGTCCAGCACGTAGCGCCAGTGCGGGAACATGTCGAGGACCATGCCGCCGCCGTCCTCGGCGCGGTAGTTCCAGGACGGCCGCTGGGCCTGCTGCCAGTCGCCCTCGAAGACCCAGTAGCCGAACTCGCCGCGCACGGAGAGGATCCGGCCGAAGAACCCGCCGTCCACCAGCCGCTTGAGCTTGCGCAGGCCGGGGAGGAAGAGCTTGTCCTGCACGGCGCCGTTGCACACGCCGGCGGCGCGGGCGAGGCGGGCGAGGTCGAGCGCGGCCTCCAGCGACTCGGCGGTGGGCTTCTCGGTGTAGACGTGCTTGCCGGCGGCGATCGCCGTGCGCAGCGCGCTCTCCCGGGCGGGGGTCACCTGGGCGTCGAAGTAGATCTCGGCGAGCGGGTGGGCGAGGGCCTCGTCGAGCGAGGTGGTCCAGTGGGTGAGGCCGTGCCGGTCGGCGAGGTCCTGGAGCTTGTCGGCGCTGCGGCCGACCAGGATCGGCTCGGGCCACAGCGTGTCGCCGTCGGCGAGCGGCAGGCCGCCCTGGTCGCGGATGGCCAGGATGGAGCGGACCAGGTGCTGGCGGTAGCCCATCCGGCCGGTGACGCCGTTCATGACGATGCCGATCACCCTGCGGGGCATGGGGGTTCTCCGATTCGTTGTTGGTGCGGGGAGCACGTGGTGCGAGGGGCGTGGTGCGGGGCCGCGCGGCACAGGGGCGCGGCGCGGGATCACGCGGTGCGGTGTTCGTCCTCGGCGAGGACGGGGTGGGCGAACGGCTGCCCGGCGGTGTAGCGGGCGAGCTCGTCGGCGGCGGCGGCCGCCATCCGGTGCAGCTCGCCGCCGAGCGAGCCGGCCACGTGGGGGGTGAGGAAGACGTTCGGCAGCTCGTAGAGCGGGGAGTCGGCGGGCAGCACCTCCGGCTCGGTGACGTCGATGACGGCGTCCAGGCGCCCGGAGGCGGCCTCGCGCAGCAGCGCCTCCTGGTCGACCAGGGAGCCGCGCGAGGTGTTGACCAGGGTGGCGCCGTCGCGCATCAGGGCGAGCCGGCGGCCGTCGATCAGGTGCCGGGTGGCCGGCAGCTCGGGGGCGTGCACGCTCACCACGTCGGAGGCCGCGCAGAGCTCGTCCATCTCCACGGCGCGGGCGCCGAGCCGGGCGGCCTCGGCGGGGTCGACGTACGGGTCGTGCAGCAGCAGGTCCAGGTCGTGCGGGCGCAGCAGTTCCATCACCCGCCGGCCGATCCGGGAGGCGCCGACGATGCCGACGGTGCGCCGGTAGTTGCCGGCCGTGGCGTACGCCAGCTGCCAGTCGTACGGGGCGCGGCGGCGCCGGTACTCCTCGCGGATCGGCAGCAGCCGCTTGTTGGCGAGCAGGACGACGGCGACGGTGTACTCGGCGACCGGCAGGGCGTTGGCCCAGGCCGCGGAGGTGACCTGCAGGCCGCGGCGCCAGCAGGCCTCGGTGACGTGGTGCTTGACCGAGCCGGCGGCGTGGATGACGGCGCTCAGCCGCGGGGCGGCGGCCAGCACCTCCTCGTCGATCGGCGGGCAGCCCCAGCTGGAGACGATCACCTCGGCGTCGGCGAGTGCCGCGCGGGCCCCGGGGGTGGTGAAGTCGTCCAGGACGAGCGCCGGGTCGAGGTCGGCCAGCGCGGTGAGCCGGGCCATGGTGTGCGGGTCGATCAGGCGCCCGGCGAGCTCGCGGTGCATGGCGAGGACGGCGCGGGGGCGGCAGGCGGGCCGGCCGTCGGGCACGGTGGTCTCCCGGTCGGGCGTAGGGGCGGACGCGGCGGCGGCGCCGGTCGCGGCGGTGGCGGGGTTCGGGTTCACTTGACGCTCCCTGCGGTCAGGCCGGCCTTCCAGTGCCGCTGGAGCAGCACGAAGGCGAGCACGAGCGGCACGACGGCGAGCAGCGAGCCGGTGATGACCAGCGGGTAGTACTCGGGGAAGGCCTTGGTCTGGGCGTTCCAGCTGAACAGGCCGAGGCTGACCGGGAAGAGCCGGTTGTCGGAGAGCATCACCAGCGGCAGGAAGAAGTTGTTCCAGATGGCGGTGAACTGGAACAGCAGCACGGTGACGAAGCCGGGCATCACCATCCGCAGCCCGATCGACCAGAAGGTCCGCAGCTCCCCGGCGCCGTCCATCCGGGCGGCCTCCAGGACCTCGTTCGGCACGTAGCCGGCGCAGAACACCCGGGCCAGGTAGACGCCGAAGGGGTTGACCAGCGAGGGGATGAAGACCGCCCAGAAGGTGTTGACGATGCCGAGCTCGGAGGCCAGCAGGTACATCGGCAGGGCGAGCGCCGTGGTGGGCACCAGCACGCCCAGCAGCACCAGGCCGAACAGCTTCTCCTTGCCGGGGAAGCGGTAGACGTGGAAGGCGTAGCCGGCCGCGACGCACACCAGCGCGCACAGCAGCGAGCCGATCCCGGCGTACAGCAGCGAGTTCAGGTACCAGCGGAAGTAGATGCCGTCGCCGGTGGTGGCCAGGTCGCTCAGGTTCCGGCCGAGCTGGAAGTTGTCGGCGCCCAGGGCGTTCCCGCCCAGGAGGTCGGCGGTGTTCTTCGCGGAGGCGGTCAGCAGCCAGCCGAGCGGCCACAGGGTGTAGACGGTGGCCAGGACCAGGGTGCCGTTGACGGCGGCCTTGGAGAGCGTCCAGGGGCGGCGCGGCCGGCCGGCGCGGGCCGGGGGGCGGGGCGGGGCGCCGCTGGGGCGGGTGGCGGTGGTGGTCATGCGTCGGCCTCCCGGCGGCGTTCGGAACGGCCCCGGGTGAGCCGGGTGACGGCGAAGGAGAGCCCCGCCGCGGCGAGGGCCAGCAGCACCGAGGCGGAGGCGGCGAGCCCGTAGTCGTGGCGCTCGAAGGCGGCCGTGTAGGCGTACATGTTCGGGGTCCAGGAGGAGGTGACGCCCGGCGAGGTGCCGTAGAGGATCATCGGCTCGGTGAACAGCTGGAGCGAGCCGATGACGGTGAACAGGCCGACCATGGCGATCGAGGGCCGGATCAGCGGCACCTTGATGCTCAGGGCGGTGCGCAGCGGTCCGGCGCCGTCGACGACGGCGGCCTCCAGCACCGAGCGGTCGATGGCCTGCAGGGCGGCGTAGAAGATGACCAGGTTGTAGCCGGTCCACTGCCACAGCGCCATGTTGACCACGGCGGGCAGCGGGTGGCCGAGCGGGTCGGGCTGGGTGCCCAGGGCCTCCAGCGCGTCCAGTACGGGGCTGATGCCGGGGGTGTAGAGGTACATCCACAGCAGCGCGGCGATGATGCCGGGCACGGCGTGCGGGATGAACAGCGTCAGCTGGAAGAAGCGCCGGGCGCGGGCCAGCGTGGAGTCCAGCAGCAGGGCCAGGACGAGCGCCAGGCCGGTCATCAGCGGGATGTAGATCAGGCAGTACTGGGCGGCGGTCAGGAAGCCGTCGCGGAACGCCGCGTCCGACAGCGCCCGGGTGTAGTTGCCGAGCCCGGTGAAGACCGTCTCGGCGTCGCCGAAGCCGAGGCCGGAGCGGCGTTCGGTGAACAGGCTGAGCTTGATCGCGTAGCCGATCGGGATCAGCGTGCACGCGGTGAAGAGCAGGAGGAACGGGGCGAGCAGCACGGCCGGTGCCCCGTACCGCCCGCGCCGCCGCCGGCCGGCGGCAGCGCGGGCGGTACGGCCGGGATGGGCGCCGGAGGTCACTGGGCGACCTTCAGTCCGCGGTTCTTGAACTCGGCGAGGGTGGCCTGCTGCGCGGCGGTGAGCGACTCGTCGATGGTGCCGGTCCGGCCGGCGACCTTGCCGAAGGAGTCCTTCAGCGTGCCGTTGGTGACGCCCATCGCCGGGCCCCAGGTCCAGCCCGGCTTGACGGACTTGGCGGCGTCCGCGTACAGGGCGTAGAGGTCCTGGCCGCCGTAGAAGTCGGTGTTGAAGGCCTGCTTGGCGACCGGCACCAGCTCGGTGGCGGCCGGGTACGCGGAGGAGGTGCCGGAGGAGATCCGGGCCTTGAAGCCGTCGGCGGTGGTGGTCGCCCAGGTGGCGAACTCGACGGCCGCCTTGGCCTTCTTGCTGTCCTTGGACACGGCGAAGGTGGTGCCGCCGAGCATGCCGCTGGCGGGGCTGCCGTCCCAGCTGGGCATCGGCGCGGCCGCCCAGGCGCCGTTGGCCTCGGGGGCGGTGCCGATGGTGGACTTGAGGACGCCGCCGCCCCAGGTGGCGCCGAGGTAGCCGGCCGTCTCGCCCTTCTGCAGGGACGCGGTCCACTGCTGGCTGAAGGACGGCATGACGCGCACGAGGTCCTCGTCGGCCAGCTTCTGCCAGTACTCGGAGACCTTGCGGGTCTCCGGCCCGGTCAGGTCGGCCTTCCAGGCCTCGTCGGCGGCGGCGAACCAGTGGGCGCCGTTCTGCCAGGCCATCGCCTCGAAGGTGGTCGGGTCGTCGGGGAAGAAGGTGGCGATGCGGGTGTCGGGCTGGGCGGCCTTCAGCTGCTGCGCCGCGGTGCGGAACTCGTCCCAGGTCGTGGGGACGGTGATGCCGGCCTTGGCGAAGAGGTCCTTGCGGTAGTAGAAGACCTGGGGGGAGGCGTCCAGCGGCAGGGCCCAGGTCCGGCCGCCGAGCGAGGTCAGCTCGACGGCCTGCGGCAGGTACTTGGCCTTGAGGTCGCCGCCGACCAGCTTGCTGATGTCCTGGACGGCGCCCTGGCTGACGAAGTCCGGCAGCTGCGGGTACTCGACGTTGAAGACGTCGGGGGCGTTGCCGGCCTTCACCGCGTTGGAGAGCTTGGCGTAGCCGCCGGCCGCGCCGGCCGGGATCTCCTCGAAGGTGACCTGGATGTTCGGGTGGCTCGCGTTGAACGCGGCGACCACGTCCTTGGTGCCCTTCGCCCAGCCCCAGAAGGTCAGGCTGACCGGCTTGCCGTCGTCCGCGGCGGTGGTCGCCGCCCCGTCGCCGCTGCTGCCGCAGGCGGCCAGCAGGGTGACGCAGAGCGCGGCCGAGGTGGCCGCGGCGGCGGCGCGGAGGGCTCTGCGCCGGGAGAGGGGGGTCGAGCGCATCGGTGGGCTCCTTAGGACGAGGGTGCGCGGGGCCCGGAGCGGTCGGCTCCGGCCGGGACCCGCAGAGGGTGGGGGCGATTGGCTGTCATCCTGAGCAGGTCGGCGATCGGAGTCAAGAGATTTGGATCAAATGATCTGACCTGATCGGCCTCCCGGACCCTCGGGGCCGCCCCCGTGACCACCGAAAATGGCGAAAAATCGGGGCAATGGGCCGCCGTGGCGGCAACATCACAATCCGATCAAGCCGCTCATTTGATCGCGTCAGCTTGACGAATGATCAGGTGCTGCCTAGATTCCGGCTCACCACCCGATCACGGAGGACCTCATGCGCCTGCCCCCGGAGGACCGCGACCTCAGCCCGCACACCGGCTGGACCAGGGAGCACTGGGAGGCGGCGGCCGACGGCCTGCTGACCGCGGTCCGCCCCTACGCCAGTCCCGCCGGGGCGCTGATCGACCTGCCCGGCCCCCGTCCGAGCCGCTCCGGGCGCCGCTCCGACGGCCTGGAGGGCTTCGCCCGCACCTTCCTGCCCGCCGCCCTGCGGCTGGCCGGCGCGGGCGGCGCCGATCCGCACGGCCTGCTGGCGCACTACGCCGCCGGACTCGACGCCGGCACCCGCACCCCCACCGGTGAGCGCGACCTCGCCGACGGCGACCGCGAGTCCTGGCCGCTGATCACCGACCGCGGCCAGGCCATGGTCGAGGCCGCCTCCATCGCCTTCGCCCTGCGCCTGACCCGCCCGTGGCTCTGGGACCGGCTGTCCGGACCCGTCCGCGACCGGGTCGGCCGCTGGCTCGCCGACGCCCTGCGCCGCACGCCCAACGACAACAACTGGCAGCTCTTCCCGCTGTCCGTCGGCGGCTTCCTCGCCGAGGCCGGCATCGCCGAAACCGAGGCCCGCGCCGCCGTCCGCCGCGGGCTGGAGCACATCGACCGCTGGTACCTCGGCGACGGCTGGTACACCGACGGCCGCCCCCGCGCCTTCGACCACTACAACGGCTGGGCCCTGCACCTCTACCCCGTCCTGCACGCCCACCTCGCCGGCGACCGGGCCCTGCGCACCGTGTACGGCGAACGCCTCGCCGCCCACCTGGCCGGCTACGCCCACACCTTCGGGGCCGACGGCGCGCCCGTCCACCAGGGCCGCTCGCTCACCTACCGCTTCGCCGCCACCGCCCCGCTCTGGGCCGGGGCCCTGACCGGCCACATCCCGCTCGCCCCCGGCACCACCCGCCGCCTCGCCTCCGGCGCCCTGCGGCACTTCCTCGACCGCGGCGCCGTCGACGACCGGGGCCTGCTCACCCTCGGCTGGCACGGCCCCGACCTCCGGCTCGTCCAGGTCTACTCCGGCCCCGCCTCCCCGTACTGGGCCGGCAGCGCCTTCCTCGGCCTGCTGCTCCCGCCCGGCCACCCGGTGTGGACCGCGCCCGAGGGGCCCGCACCCGCCGAGGAGCGCGACACCGTCCTCGCCCTGCGCGGGCCCGGCTGGCTGGTGCAGTCCACCGCCGCCGACGGCCTGGTCCGGCTGCACAACCACGGCAGCGACGACCAGCCCGCCGACGCCGTGGGCCCCGACGACCCGTACTACGCGCGGCTCGCCCACTCCACCGCCACCGGGCCGGCCTTCGAGGGCCCCGCCGACAACCACCTCGCCCTGCTGACCGGCGCCGGACCCACCGAACGCGGCCGCGTCCACCCGCTCGGCACCGGGCCCGGCTGGGCCGCCTCCCGCTGGCACCCGCGCGTCGGCGGCCGTGAACTGCCCGGCGTCACCGTCACCTCGCTCACCCTGGCCCACGGCGCCGAGGAGCTCCGGGCCCACCTGGTCACCGGCGGTCCGGCCGGCACCCCGGTCACCCAGACCGGCTGGGCCGTCGCGGGCGCGCGCACCGAGCAGCACACCGCCGCGGGCGTCCGGGCCGACGGCCGGATCTCCTCCGAGCTGCACCCCCTGCACGGCTTCACCGCCGCGGACAGCGCACGCGTCCCCGGCGGCACCGCCTTCGGCCCCGAGGCCGCCCTGCCGGTGCTCACCGGCGAGCTTCCCGCCGACGGCCCGGCCCTGTTCGCCTGCGCCGCCCGGCTCACCGCCGTCGCGCAGCCGCCGGCCCTCGCGGGCACCGCCACGCTGACGGCCCGGCCGGACGAGCGGGACCCGGAGGCCGTCCTGCTGACCGTCCGCCTCGCCGGCGCGCCGAGCCTGCGGATCCGCCTGGCACCGGCCGCCGTCACCGTCCACCCCGCCGAAGGGGACTGAACCGCCGTGCCCCTCGCCCTCGCCACCCTCGGCCTGCCCGGGCTGCCGCTCGACCGGGCCGCCGCCCTCGCCGCCGAGCACGGCTGGCACGGCCTCGAACTGCGCTGCGCCGCCGACCAGCCGGTCCGCCTCGGGCTGGACGCGGACGAACGCCGGCGCGCCGCCCGCCTGCTGTCCACCGCCGGGCTCCTCCCGCTGACCCTCGCCTCCTACGTCGGCGTCGCCGCCCCCGGGCCGGACGCGCCGGTGCTCGCCGAGCTGACCGCCCACCTTCGGCTGGCCGCCGACCTCGGCTGCCGCCACCTGCGGGTCTTCCCGCACGGCGGCCCCGGCCCGGCGGCCGAGGCCGACGAACGCGCGGTCCGCCGCCTGCGCGCGGCGGCCCCGCAGGCGGCGGCCCTCGGTGTGCGGATCCTCGTCGAGACCCACGACTCCCACCGCGCCGGGGCCGCCCTGGCACCACTGCTGAGCCGGGTGAACCACCCCGCGGTCGGCGCGCTCTGGGACCTGCTGCACACCTGGCTGGCCGGCGAGACCCCGGCACAGACCCACCGCGCGCTCGGCCCCCACCTCGGCTACGCGCAGGTCAAGGACGTCGCCTCGGCGGACGACCTCACCCCGCTGCCGCTCGGCACGGGCGTGCTGCCGATCGCCGACTGCCTGCACCTGCTGCCGCCCGGCACCTGGGCGGCCTGGGAGTACGAGGCCCCCTGGCACCCGCGCGCCGCGCCCCTGGCACCGCAGCTGGGCGGCGGGGCGCGGTACCTGTCCGCGCTCCTGCCCGGTTAGAGCCCGGCCGGTCGAGCCCGGAGCTCTCCGGCAGGCGCCGCGCCCCTCACCCCAGGGGCGCGGCGCCCGTCCGCGGTGCCGCCTGCTCGGCCCCGCAGGAGGCGCGCACGTGCAGGACCGGGAGCAGCGCCGTGCGGTGCACCGGCAGCTCGGCGCCCGCCGCCAGGCGGCGCAGCAGCAGGTCGACCGCCGTCGCGCCCACCGCGTGCTTGGGCGGGGCGACGGCGGTCAGCGGGGGCGCGGCGAGCGCGGCGAAGACGTCGTCGTAGGCGACCAGCGCCACGTCCGCGGGCACCGCCATGCCGTGCGCGCGCAGCAGCGGCGCCAGCCGCAGCGCGTCCTGGTCGTTGTGGACGAGCACCGCCCGGGTCCCGGACCGCACGGCCTCGGCGATCCGCGCCACCAGCGGCTCGGGATCGGCCGGCAGATTGCCAGGGCCGAGCGTGTCCAGCGCCGGCAGGTCGGGCAGTCCGAGCAGCCGGGTGCCCTCCCGGTACCCGGCCCGCACCTCGGCGGCCGTCCAGGAGTCGCCCCGGGCGGCCAGCAGTACGCTCCCGTGGCCGAGCCCGGCCAGGTGGCGCAGGGCGCTCAGCACCCCGTGCCGGTGGTCGGAGGCCACGGTGTCCAGCCCGGACCCGGGGCCGTCCGGGGTGGGGGAGCGGCGCTCCACCAGCACGGCGGGCACCGGCAGGGTGTCCAGCCAGGCGTAGTCCTCGGCCGCCCGGCCGGGGACCAGCCCTGGGGCCAGCAGCAGGCCCTCGGCGCCGGACTCCAGCAGGCGTTCGGCCTGCAGCCGGTCGCCGCCCGCCCCGTACGGGGCGATGCCCAGGACCAGCCGGGCCCCGGCGGTCGCGGCGGCGGCCCGGGCGCCGGCGATCACCTCGTCGAAGTAGGAGCCGACCGAGGGCACCAGCAGGCCGAGGGCGCGGCCCTCCCCGGGGCCGGGGGCGAGCGGCGGCCCGGCGCCGTCCGGGCGCTCCAGGGAGACGAAGCCGTGCGAGCGGGAGAGCCGGCCGGCGTCGGCGAGCGCGGCGACGTCGCGGCGGACCGTCACGGCCGGGATGCCCAGCCGGTCGGCCAGCTCCGTGAGGCGGACCCGTCCGCCGAGCTCGCCGACGGCCGACACGATCAGCCTGCGGCGCTCTTCCCCCGAGATGGCCATCCTGGCCTCCATCTGTCGTGCCCGCCGACGCGTCGTCCGGAAGCGGTCAGCCGATGATATTCCGATCGAAGAGTATCGTTCGATCGAAAATTGATCAATAATGCCGATGGTCGCCGATCGATTGACCGTGCGATCACCGAACTCCTAGGGTGACCACGGTGGCCGCCGCCGATCCGCCCGCAGCCACCCGCGCAGCCGTGCGCCCGGACCCACCGAGGTCCCACCCCCTCACTCCCGCTCCCCTCCCGCGGAGGACCCGATGGCCGACCAGGCCCCCCACCCCGCCCTCACCACCGACGGCGACACCTTCCTGCGCGACGGACGTCCGCACCGGATCGTCTCCGCCGCCGTCCACTACTTCCGCATCCGCCCCGAACAGTGGACCGACCGCCTCACCCGGCTGCGCGCCATGGGCGTCAACACCGTCGAGACCTACGTCGCCTGGAACTTCCACCAGCCCACCCCCGACCGCGCCGACTTCACCGGCGACCGCGACCTCGCCGCCTTCGTCCGCGCCGCCGGCGACCTCGGCCTCGACGTCATCGTCCGCCCGGGCCCCTACATCTGCGCCGAATGGGAGTTCGGCGGCCTGCCCGGCTGGCTGCTCGCCGACCCCGCGATGCGGCTGCGCCGCCTGGACCCGCCCTTCCTCGCCGCCGTGGACGCCTGGTTCGACCACCTGGTGCCGGTGCTGCTCCCGCTGCTCTCCTCCCACGGCGGCCCGGTGGTCGCCGTCGCCGTGGAGAACGAGTACGGCAGCTACGGCAACGACACCGCCTACCTCGAACACCTGAGGGACGCCCTGGTCGCCCGCGGCGTCGACGTCCTGCTGTTCACCGCCGACGGCGCCGAGGACGGCTTCCAGCTCGGCGGCCGGGTGCCCGGACTCCTCACCACCGGCACCTTCGGCTCCCGCCCCGAGGAGTCCCTCGCCTGCCTGCGCCGCCACCAGCCGGTCGGCCCGCTGGTCACCATGGAGTACTGGTGCGGCTGGTTCGACCACTGGGGAACGCCGCACCACGTGCGCGACGCCGAGGACGCCGCCGAGGTCCTCGACGCCCAGCTCGCCGCCGGCGCCTCGGTCAACATGTACATGGGCCACGGCGGCACCAACTTCGGCTGGTGGAACGGCGCCAACCACGACGGCACGACCTACCAACCGGACGTCACCAGCTACGACTACGACGCCCCGGTCGGCGAGGCCGGCGAACTCACCGAGAAGTTCCACCTCTTCCGCGCGGTGATCGAACGCCACCTCGGACCCAACCCCCACCCGCTGCCGCCGCTGCCCGCCCGCCTCGCCCCCCGCAGCGCCCCCGTCACCGCGAGCCGCCCGCTGCTCGGCGCCGACGGCGCCCTCGGCGAACTCTCCACCGCGCACCACCTCCCCGAGCCGCTCCCGATGGAGCGGCTCGGCCAGAACGTCGGCCTCATCCACTACCGCACCCGCCTGCGCGGCCCGCTCGCCCACGGCGAACTGCGCGTCGACGGCCTCGCCGACCGCGCCCAGGTCTTCCTCGACGGCGAACCCCTCGGCGTCCTCGACCGCAACCACCCCGAGCAGGCGCTGCCGCTGCGGGTGCCCGAGGGCGGCGCCGTCCTCGACCTGCTCGTCGAGAACCTCGGCCGGATCAACTACGGCCCGCTGCTGCACGACCCCAAGGGCATCACCGGCGGCGTCCGGGTCGACCGGCAGTACCAGTTCGGCTGGGAGGTGCGCCCGCTGCCCCTCGACGACCCGACGACCCTCGCCCTCGGCGCGCCCTCCACCGCCGACGGTCCGGGCTTCCACCGCGCCGAACTGACCGTCGACACCCCCGCCGACGGCTTCCTCGCCCTGCCCGGCTTCACCAAGGGCATGGTCTGGCTGAACGGCTTCGCGCTCGGCCGCTACTGGGACCGCGGCCCGCAGCGCACCCTCTACGCCCCCGCGCCGCTCTGGCGGGCCGGCGCCAACGAGCTGCTGATCCTCGAACTCCACCGCCCCGGCGACCGCGTCGAACTGGTCGAGGGCCCCGACCTCGGCCCCGTCGTCCCCGAGGAGCGCTACGGCTCCTGACCCCTGCCGCCCCGCGGGCGCGCGCCGGCCCACCGGCCCGTGTCCGCGGGGCCCCGCACCGGCCGTCCGTCCGCCCGGTGACCGAGTGGTAGGTTCCTGTCCACCTCTCCACCTCTTCTCCACCTCTCCACTTCGACAGACCGGCCCACCGACAGGGAGTGCCATGCCGATCCCGGCGGACGATCGCCGCGCCCGCATCCTCGACACGGTGCGCGGCCTGGGCACCGTCCGGGTGGTGGACCTCGCCGAGCGGCTCGGCCTGCCCGCCGTCACCGTCCGCCGGGACGTCGCGAGCCTCGCCGACGCGGGCCTGCTCCGCCGCACCCACGGCTCCGTCTCGTTCGGCGGCCCCGCGGACGCCCCCGCCCCCGCGCCGCCCCGGCCCGCCGAGGCCCCCACCCTGGGCCTGCTCGTCCCCGCCGTGGTCCAGTACTTCGACGAGGTCATCGCCGGCGCGCGCACCGCCGCCGCCGAGGCCGGCGTCCACCTGGTCCTCGGCATCTCCTCCTACGAGGCCAGCGCCGACCGCGTCCAGGTCGACCAGCTCCTCGCCTCCGGCGTCCAGGGCCTGCTGCTCGCCCCGAACTGGACCGCCGCCGACCGCCCCGAGGACCACGCCTGGACGGCCGAACTCCCGGTCCCCGCCGTCCTGCTGGAACGCCGCCCGGCTCCCGGCAGCCCCGCCGCAGCCCTCGACGCGGTCGGCTCCGACCACCGCCACGGCGTCCTGCTCGCCCTGCGCCACCTCACCGCCCTCGGCCACCGCCGGGTGGCCCTGGCGGCCCGCACCGACACCTGGACGGCCCACCAGGTCCGCCTGGGCTACACCGACGCCTGCCGCACCCTCGACCTGCCCGCCGAACCCGTCATCGACGTCCGCACCCCGGCCGCCGGCGTCGACGCCGTCGCCGCCCAGCTCGCCGAGGCGGTCGCCGACGGGGTCGGCGCCGCCCTCGTGCACAACGACCAGGACGCCCTGCAACTGCTGCCCCTGCTGCGCGCCCGCGGCGTACGGATCCCCGAGGACCTCGCCCTGGTCACCTACGACGACGTGTTCGCCGCCCTCGGCGCCCCGCCGCTGACCGCCGTCGCCCCGCCCAAGCGCGCCGTCGGCGCCGCCGCGGTGGACCTCCTGGTCCGCCGGCTGACCGCCACCGGCCCCGCCCTGCCGGTGCACCACCTGGACCTCCTGCCGGACCTGACGGTGCGCGAGTCCTCCGGAGCCTGACCACGGCCCCCGGGTGAGGCGGTGTCACGCCGGGAACACGGCCTACAGTCGCCCGGCCGCCGTTGGGCGGGTTCACCGCGCACCGTCCTCCGGCCGGTGCGCGGCCCATGCCGCGGCGGTGGCCGCCGTGGCGCGTCGGCGGAATTCGGCGGCGGCGTCGGGTTGTCCGTCGATGTCGAGGGTGTCGGCGGCGAGGACGTACGCCCGGGCGAGGGCGGTTCCGCACAGGGCCGGATCGTCCGTCAGACGGGGTCCGACGGCGAGGACGGCTTCGGCGGCGTCGCGCCACGCTCCCGAGGTGTCGGCGGGAAGCAGGGCGCGTCCCCGGTCGACCAGGATCCTCGCCAGCCACAGCCGCGAATTCGTTGCGTGCAGGTGCGTCGGCCCCAGCACCCGCGCCTGATCGTCCACCACGGAGCGCAGCAACCCGATGGCCTCGCCGAGACGTCCGGCATTCTGGTACGACACCGCGAGGTTGGCGCGCGTTCCGAGGGTGTCGGGGTGGTCGTGGCCGAGGAGGCGTTCGCGGTCGGCGAGGACCTGTTCCTCGATCGCGATCGCCTCGTCGGTGCGCCCCGCGTGTCTGTGGGCGGTGGCGAGGGCACCGCGGACGGTGAGGGTGTTGGGGTGGTCGTGGCCGAGGAGGCGTTCCGCGTCGTCGAGGACCCGCTCCAGCAGGCCGGTTGCCTCGTGGGTGCGTCCCGCCTCGCGGTAGGAGCTGGCGAGGTTGTGGCGGGTGGCGAGGGTGTTGGGGTGGTCGGGTCCGAGGACGCGTTGGCTGTCGGTGAGTACCTGTTCCAGAAGGTCGATGGCTTCGTCGGTGCGTCTGGCCTGCCAGTAGGACGCGGCGAGGTTGGCGCGCGCGGTGAGGGTGCGGGGGTGATCGTGGCCGAGGAGCCGTTCGTGATCGGCGAGCAGCCGCTCCTCGATGGCGATCGCCTCGGCGGTGCGTCCCGCCTGCCAGTAGGAGGTGGCGAGGTTGGCGCGTGCGGTGAGGGTGTGGGGGCGGCTGCGGCCCAGGAGCCGTTCGGCGTCCGCGGCGACCTGGTGCCAATGGGCGACGGCGGCGGCGTAGAGCCCCGCGGTGTTCAGACTCTTGCCCGCGGCGAACAACGCGGGGTGGGGGCCGGGGCGCCAGAGCAGGTCGCCGGCGTGCGTGCTGAGGGTGCTGGTGTTGGCGCGCAGGACGGCGGTGAGACCGGGAGCGGCGGTGTGCTCGTGCTCGGGCCAGATCTCGGCGAGGGCGTCGGCGGCGGCCCGGACGGTCGCGGGGGTGTCGGCGGCGGGGGTGGTCTCGCGGGCGGCGCGGGCGGTGAGGGCGTGCAGCCGGACGGCACGGTGGCCGTCGTGCGCGTCATGGGTGAGCAGGGCGTAGTGGTGGAGCAGCCGCAGCGCGGCGCGGGCCTGCTCGGGGGTGGCCGCTTCGGGCGTGGCGGTGCCGGCGGGCGGCGGGACGCGGTGAGCGGTGAGGTGGTCGGCGACGGCGGTGGTGGCCCAGAGGAGGTCGGGGTGGCCGGCGGGGTCGAGGTGTGCGGCGAGGCGGATGGCGGGCGTGGCGAGGCCGGCGGGTTCGCGCCTCTGGGCGGCGTCGAGGGCGAGAAGCAGGGACGTGGTGACACGGCGTCCGTAGCCGTCGGTGTCGGCGTCCGGCGGCAGGAGGCTGTCCAGCCGGGAGGAGCGGTCGGTGAACAGCCGGAGGTAGCGGGCGCAGTCCGCGTCCTCGTTGATCATGTAGGCGGCGGCGTGCGCGAGGGCGAGCGGCAGTCGGCCGAGCGTTTCGACGAGGTCCTCGGCGCTCGGGTCGAGCAGGTGGGCCGCACCCGCTGCGGTGAGGCGTTCGTCCAGGTAGGCGTGGGCCTCGCCGACGGTGTACGTACCGATGTCGACGACGGCCCGGCCCGCGCCCGACACGAGCGCGTCGCGGCGCCGCGTGGTGGCCAGCACCCGCCCGCTCTCGCCGGCGGGCGGGCGTGGCCACCACGGCCGGGCGCCCTCCAGATCGGTGAGGTCGTCCAGGACGACCAGCCACGCGCGGTCGGCGACGGCGAGCCAGTCCAGGAACGCGTGCGCGTCGCTCTCCGCGTCCTCCCCGCCCGCCGCGCGAGCTCCGACCGCCTTCGCGGCAGCGGCGTAGGCGGTGACGATCTGCGCGGTCTCGGCGGCGTTCACCCACACCAGCACGTCCACGCCCTCGGCGTGCGCGCGGTGGGCGTAGGCAGCGGCGAGCTGCGACTTGCCGACCCCGCCGCCCCCGGACAGCACCTGGGCGAGGACGACGGTGGCGTGCCGGGCCCGGGCCCGGTCGATCTCCTCGCGCAGACCCTCGCGGGGCTGGAACGCGGAGGCCAGCGGCGGCACCGAGCCCACCCGCACCGGCCCGCGGACGGGCTCGGCCGGTGCCGGGTGGTGGTGGGTGGTGTGGATGCTGATGTCGCGGCCGGCCTGGAGCACGTCTCCGTGCACCGTGGTGCGCTCGACCCGGTTCACCGTCTCCGCAGGACGCACCTGGTCGCCCTGGTCCACGGCACTGCGGGTGACGCCGCGTCCGTCGCCGTCCTGCACGGAGGATGACGCCCCCGGACCGGACCCGTCCGACCCGCCAGGTGCGGAGGTGTGCTCGCCGGGCTTCCTGCGCCAGGGCCAGGTCGGTGGAGGGGTCACGGCCGGCCTCCGCCCGGCCGGTCGACGTCGTCATGGCCCGGGTCCGCCGTCCATCGTGCCCGTCGACGCATCCGTGCCCGCCCCTCGTCAACTCCCCACCGGGGAAGCCCCCGTGGCCGGAAGTGTCCCACCCCCGCATCCGCGCGTGACGGAGAACCCCCGAACCGGGCCCCAACCGCACCGGCCAACAGAAGCGCGCCGGCGGGGAGGGCGGGCCGGGACACCTCGACGGCCTGATCGACTTCATCTGTCGTGTATCTGTCGGTCAGTCACATCAGTTGCTACAGTCCCTGCTTGCAATGACCTTGCACCTGCCGGAATCCCTCGCGATCCACCACAGAAAGTGGAGAACAGCCATGGGTTCGCTCCCTCGCCGCATCGCCGCCGTGACCCTCACGACCGCGGCCCTGCTCGGCCTCGCCGGAACCGCCACCAGCGCGTCGGCCGCCACGATCAGGTACTTCAAGGCCTACGGTCCCAACCCGGGCATCGCCGCTCCCCGGGCCTGGGCCGCCGCCCACGCCGCGGGGTACACCAATGACCAGTGCAGCCAGGAGAACGAGGTGATCTCGCCCGGCTACTGGCAGGTCATCATCACCTGTGTGAGCTGAACCCGCTCGCCCGTCGACCGGGCGCGCCGACGGGCAGCCCGGACGGGGCCCGGTCGATCGCGACCGGGCCCCGTCCGCTGCCGTGGACGGCGAGCATGCCGCCGACCGCGCCGGCCGCCGGCCGGCACGGCGTCCGTATGATCATCCGCATGTCCTGGACACACCGTGACCCGCGTGCCACCGGGCCCTCCGAGGGCCGGCTGCCGGACCTCGACTTCCTGGTTCTGGTGCGCGACGCCCTGGAGGAGATCGACCCCGGCTGCACGGAGGGCGCGGAACTCAAGGGCAACTCGCTGCTCAGCCCGCAGGGCTGGGCCGTCGGCGTCGGGCCGGCCGGGCACGGCGACGAGCGGCACTACGACCTGATCGCCTTCCCGGACGTCAGCATCCAGCCCGACGTGCCCTGTTTCGTGGACTGCGCTGTGGTGGTCACCTCCCCGCGCGACGCGGCCGTCCTGTGGGCCCGTTCCGCCGGTTCCTGCCTGCTCGAACTGGTCGACGGGCGAGGGCGGTTCGCCGACTCCACGGGCCCCGCCGGGGCCGGCGGGGTGCCGGGCTGGCGGTCCATCACCGCCGGCGTCCTGGCCTACGGGCTCTCCGAGGGGGAGAACCGGCGCATCCAGGAGGCGCTGCTGGAGGCGGATGTGCTCGGGGCGATCGCCGACACCTTCACCCCGGACCTGGAGTCGCCCCGCTTCAACGGCGTCCGGGTCTTCTACGGCGGTGCCCCCGGCGCAGTGGAGGCCGAGGTCCGGGTCAACGGCGAGCGGCACGAAGCGGCTTCCGCGGCACTGGCCGCGCTCGGCCTGCCCGAGCCGACGACCTTCACCGTCGCCCGGTCCTTCACTCTGGTGCTGCCGGCCGGGCCCGGCCGGGAGCGGCACGTCCACAGCGGCGGCGGCTGCTCCTGCGGCGGCGCCCTGGACCCGGAGAACCCCTGCTTCACCCACGTCCTTCCGCACTCGGTCGCCGAACTCTCCCCGGCCGAGCGGGCGGAGTGCGTCACCGCCGACACCGGCGCGGTGATGGCCGTCCAGGGGGTCGGCAACTTCCTCAGGGTCCGGCTGCCGATCCGCCTCGACGACGGCCGCACCGTCGTCCACATGGTCTGGGTGAGGCTCTCGATCGAGGTGATCGACGACTACGTCCGCCGGGTCCACGACCGCACCCTGGACGGCCACCGCTTCGAGGGCCGGCTCGGCAATGCCGTCGCGCCGTGGGGCGAGGAACTGATCGAGGCCCCCGTCCGGCTCGGCGGGCAGCGAATCCGGGCGAACGGCCGGATCAGCCCCAGCGAGGTGCTGGGCTCCGAGCACCCGCTCCTCGCCCGGATCCTGCGCGAGGAATGGCCCGCCGCGGAGGTGCTCGGCCACTGCGACCCCGCGCGATCCGGCCGATCCTTCACGCGGGCTTCGAGGGCGATGCCGGACTCGCCATCGACGTCATCGAGCTGATCGAGCCCGATGACGAACGAGCCGCCTCCTACGCGTCCGCCCTGAAGAGTCGGCAGAAGCGTCGTCGACGCCCCTCGTGAGCGGGCGGAGTCCTGACGGCCGTTGCGGGCCTACGCGCCTTCCGGTGCCGGGCCGCCCCCTGAGCCTGCCCGGCTGCCCGCCTGCCCGCGCCGAAGCGGCGGCGGCTCAGCGTCCCGATCCGGCCCGCGTCGACCGCTGAAGGGCGGACAGCCGGGACTTGGCGATGTTGCGGATGCGGCGCGTGCGGCCACCCTCGACCAGGACGTCCAGAACGGCCGCGGCCGAGGACTCCTCGGCGGTGTGGAGCTGGAGCCAGTTGGAGGCCGCTAGCAGGCTCTCGGTGTCCCACGGCTCGTCCAGGGTCATCGCCCGCAGCAGGGTCCACTCGCCGAGGCGTCGTGCGGAGAAGTCGTCCACCGCGACGGCGCCGGTCATCTCCCGGCACCAGGAGGGATAGCCGGGGTCCACGAGCAGTTCGGCGGCCCGCCGGCCGAGGTACTCGCAGACGGCACTGTTCGCCATCCCCCGGTCGGGATCGGTGAGCACCCGGGCGACCAGGGCCGCTGCATCCGCCGGCGCCACCTCGTCGAACGCCCTCCGGTAGCGAGCGAACCGCACGTGCTCGTCCGGGTCCCACTCCGCATCCGCATCCGCATCCGCATCAGCCTCCGCCGACACCGCGTCGCTCGCCATCACCATGACTCCTCTCAGCTGGTGGAAGCCTGCCACAACGGCCAGAAGGGCCTCGACCCGGTTCGACACCTGGCTGCGCACAGCGGACTGCCCGCGGACCGGGGGGCTCCGGCTCCTTGCACAGACCGTGGGGGAGTAGCCCCCCAGGACCTCGTCAGGGTGCCGTCCGGCGACGCGTGGCCGGGCAGTCACGGGAGTCGCCCGGCAGGCCTACGACGTTCAGGACCGGCTCCCCTCCTCGGGTGATCTCGAAGGTGAAGGTCGCTCTGCCGGCCAAGGCCGTGGGAGCGCACTGGCTGCGAAGGTGAGGGATTCGTCGGGCCGCCAGGGGCAGTCGGTCCGGTCGAGGGCCCAGGCGACGTCCCGGTAGGTGAGCGAGTTCCTGCTCAGGCCGCACCGGCCTGCCGGGCGCGGGTCGCGAGGAGGCGGTCCCCCTGGTGTGCGGGGTGCGGCTACGGGGTGTTCTCCGTCAGCGCCGCGAGGTCGACGACCTGGTCGGCGGGCGGGGCGGTCACCGCCACGGGCTTGTCGTAGTCGCCGAAGTCGACCTGGAAGTCGTAGGCCTGTGTCTCCACGCGGACGGGGCGCGGCGGGCCCTGTGTGGCGACGTAGCCGAGGAACGGCGGGTCGTCCGGGCTGGTGACGAGGAAGCTCATGGTCCGCGTCCCGCCCACCGACAGGCCCCCGCCGGAGAGTGCCTGCCCGGCGGGGTCCGGGGCGCCGACGACGGGGACCGTCGTCAGGTCGCAGAAGGCACCGATGTCGTCGAGTGCCCGGTCCGGGGGCAGTCGGATCCAGCGGCCGTCGAACTTGGACGCGGTCGCGGCGCCCCACTCGCGGGCGCAGGCCTGCGGGTCCATCCTGACGAAGGTCTCGTCCAGGACGCGCAGGACCAGGCTGGGGCCCTGGCCCTCCTCGGTCGAGGAAACCGTGCAGTGGCCCTCGCGATCGGCTGACACGGTAAAGACGGCACGGCGCCCGTCCTTCAGGGCGAAGCCCGTCATCGTGACCGAGGCGGCCTTGCGGAACTCGGCCTGCGCGGTTTCCAGGAGGATCGGCCCGGTCATGGACTCCAGCCGCTCGCCGGGACTCGCTGCGGCCGTGTCGCCGCCCGCCCCCGCCCTGCTGTCGCCGGCTCGCGCGCCCGCGGCGGCGAGGGCGAGGACGAGGGAAAGGGCGAGGCCGGCCGCGACGGCTGCCCGTCTGGTGCGGGGGATCGGGATCACTGGGTGGCGCCGTTCTACTGATGACGTGTTCGAACAGATCGGAACGATGCCGGTCAGGTCTGCGGCGCGTCAACAGGACGCGTGGACGGCCGTGAGCAGTCTGTCGTCCGCCTGACGAGCCTTCGCCCCCGGAACCCTCCGGCGCCCCTGGTGGAGGAGGCGTGCGCTCGCGGCGGGTCCGGCGAGGCCGGGGACGGGCAGTTCCTCGGGCCACCGCCACGCCGGGCCGTCGTCCCGTCCGGCGCCCTCTTTCTCGCGAGCAGCCTGCCCCCGACGCCCGGCACGACCATCACCAGGTGGTGACGAACCGGCGTGTCCCGGCCCTCTCCCCCATGCCTTCCCGACCGCCCGGTGTCCCCGACTGCGGTACGGCTCTGGCTCGTTGCGCGGAACTGCAGCGAACGCCGGACCGTCGAGGGCGCGTTCGACCGCCACGGTGCAGGGGCCGCGGCCGCGGCCGCGGAGGTGCGGGAGCGCTGCCGTGGCGGCCCTGCGGCCCGGTCGTCTCCGGGCGGCCGGTGGTCCGCGTGGGCCCGGCGGATAGATAGTTTGAGTTTCAAACCCACACGCCTATAGTGAGTCAGTCCTACTTTCCAACCAACCGGCCCGGGTGTGCTGCGGGCCTGATCGCATGAGGAGACCGGAATGAGGGCTTCACCATCCGCCCGTACGCACGCCATCGACGCGGTGGCGGCGGAGGAGCGTGGCAGCGCCCGCGACAGCCGCCCGGGGCCGGTCCTCGTCGCCGCCTGCCTGGGACTGTTCACGGTGTTCCTCCAGACCACGGAGACCATCGGCACGCTCGGTTCCGTCCAGGCCGACCTTGGTGTCAATCCCGCGGACATGGTGTGGGTGCCGAGCATGTACACCCTGGTCGTGGCCTCCTGCGTCCTCGGCGCGGGAGCGCTGGCCGACCGGTGGGGACGCCGGCGCGTCTTCCTCGCCGGGACCGCGATGATGGCCGCCGGCGCCCTGGTCCTGACACGCGCCGACGACCTGACCACCGTCCTCGTCGGCCAGGCGGTCGCCGGCCTGGGCGGTGCTCTGATCACCCCCAGCTCGCTCGCGCTGATCACCCACGCCGTCCGCGATCCGCGCCGCCGCGCCGGGGCGATCGCCGCATGGGCGGCCACCTCCGGACTGGGCCTGGCCGTCGGCCCCCTCGTCGCGGGCCTCGCGCTTCGCTGGTCGACCTGGCACACGGCGTTCTGGCTCAACATCGTCATGGCCGGCCTCGCCGCGGCGGTCGCGCTGGGCCGGGTCGCCGAGTCCCGCAACCCGGCCCAGCGCCTGGACTGGGCAGGACAGTTCACCGCCATCGCCGGACTCGCGCTGCTGGTCTTCTGGCTGATCGACGGCGGCCACCACGGCTATGGCTCCGCGCGATCCGTGGCCGCCGCCGTGGCCGCGGTCCTCCTGCTGGCCGCCTTCACCGCCGTCGAACTGCGCCGCACCGCCCCCATGGTCGACCTGCGGCTGATGCGCGACCCTTCCTACAGCGCCTCCCTTCTGCTGGCCGCGACCGTCCTGTTCGGCTTCGTCGGCCTGTCCCTCCTCCAGGTGATGTGGCTGGAGCGGGTACGGGGGCTGACAGCCCTGCAGGTGGGCGTACAACTCCTCGCGGAATTCGGGGCGTTCATCGCGGCCTCGGTCCTGGCCGGGATGTCCGTGCGCCGACTGGGCCCGCGGGTCCTGATCACGACGGGCCTTCTGCTGGCCGCGGCCGGGGCCGCACTGTTCGCCCGGATCGAACCGGACACCGCGTTCACCGGATACGCGGCCGCCTTCGTCCTGTTCGGCTTCGGCTGCGGTCTCGCCAACGCCCCGTCCACCGCGCTCGCCGTCAGCCACGTCCCGAACGGCCGCGAGGGCGAGGCGGGCGGCACGGTCAACGCCGCCCGCCAGATCGGTGCCGTCCTCGGCACCAGCATCCTCGGCACGCTGATCACCTCAGGCTTCGAGGAACGCCTCACCCGGGTCCGCGACCCGCGCGCCGCCTTCACCTACGCGGTCGGCCACGCCACCTGGGTCGCGGTCACGGTCCTGCTCCTCGGCACGGCTCTGGCGATCGGACTGTCGGTGTGGTCCCGCCGCGGGACGGCCACCGGCTGACCGCAGCCGTCGGCGTGCCGCCGGAAGCCGAAGCCGAAGCCGAACGCGCCCGCAGCCCAGCGGCCCAGCGGCGCGGGCGGCCGACGGGGGCTCTTCGGCCGACGGCGCACGGCGGCCCCGGCGAGACCGCACACTTCTCCCTACCAGTAGATGAGCTTCGCTCGCACACGATGCGAGCCACCGCTGCCCGGTCCGGTGGCGGCGTCGAGGGCCGTGCAGCCGCTCCTCGGGCGCCCGCTACCGGCCGGAGAGGGGACTCCGCAGCTCCGTACGGAGTCGGACCGAGGTGTCGACGGGCAATCCCATGAGGGAGTAGCGGAGTTCCTCCGAGAACTCCGCGATGAGGTCGAGATCCCGAAGCTGACGCCGCAGTTCGGAGGCCAGTGCCTCGTCCGTGTCGATGACGAGTTTGTCCTCCTCCGCATCGGCCAGGTGCTGAAGGTGTTCGTCGACGGCTTCCACCGCCCTGCCGCTGGTCCAGATCGCGAAGTCGTGGCAGCCGAACAGGTAGGTGTGCGCGGCGAACAGGGTTGCCGCTGCAGCGGACTCGTCCGCGTCGTCCGGGCCGTCCTGGCCGTCGTTGTGGCAGTACTCGCTGAGCATGTACTCGGCGACACCGCGGTTGACCGCCGAGTAGGCCGTGGAATCACCGAGAACGCCCTCCCACACGGAATTCAGCAGGGGACGCAGGCCAAGAGTGAATGGCGCCTGCTCGTCCTCCGGCCATGCCTCGTGCCGGCTCATGAGCCGTTCCGCGACACCGGCGGCGAAGACACGGCGCTCACCGGGCGACGCCGCCTTCAACCGCTCCTCCACCAGCGCCGACAGCTTCCGCCACGTTTCCATTCGAGCCACCTCGGAGTCGTGATGCCGACGCGGCCACGCCGACCACGCGATCATCCCAAGTGCCAGTGACAGTGCACCTGGCGGGCCCGCAGCGGACGTTGCCGCCATCCGCAGGCGCAGGGACGGCCTGGAGGGGACACCTTGCGGGCGGCCGGGCCCGCGGCTCGCGGTGACCTCCGGCAGGTGGGCCCGGCCGGTTGCCGGGTGAAATCGACCGGCGCGGTCGGGCGATTGTCGGTACGGTCGGCCCATGGAGAACCTGAGGGAGAGCGTGGACCGGGAGCTCATGAGCGGGCGGATCATCCAAGCGGTCAAGCTGTACCGGGAGGCGACAGGCTGCGCTCTCCGGGAAGCGATGGACTTCGTCCGAGAGCGCGACGCGGAGCTTGGCCGCGGCCGGCCGAGCGCCTGACCCGCCTGCGCGCCGACCGGTCGAACTGCCCCGGCACCTGGTGCTGCTGCGCCGGGGGCGTTGTACGGCCGGGTGTGGGCGCGGTCGCCTGCTGCCGTCCGGTCGGGCGGGTCCGGGTACCTTGCCGGACATGACCAGGATTCCTGCACCGATCTCGCCGTTCAGACGGCTGGTGGCCGCTATCGGCCTTGTCCACCGTCCTGGGGGAGAGCCGCTTCCCGGGGCGCCGAGGAGGTCCCGTTTCGGCCCGGTCTCTCCGCGTCTCGACCAGGAGGTGGAGGAGTTGCGAGAGCGTGTCGCGGCGCTTGAGGAGCTTGTCCGGGCGCAGGGCGCTCGGCCTGCGCCCGGGCAGGACGACTGAGCCGTCGGGAGCGCGTGTCGACCGGTGGGGGCCGCCTGTCCACGGGCGATCGGCCGGCCACAGGGCCGTTCCCTTCCCAGCCCCGGCCGGGCAGGGAACGGCCCCGGTGCCGGGTCAGACATGTGCGAGTGCTCAGCGACGTGCTGGTGAACGTGCACAAGTCCAAGACGACGCTCAGGGATTGATCCCGGTTGTCCCGCATGTCGAGCGTCCACGCTCGGCAGGACCGACCCCGCACCCCGTGGCACGACAGCGCGTTCGCCCGTGAGATGGTTAGTGTCATGACAGATGGCGTGACTCCGGGCAGCGAGGTTGTACTTGAGACGAGTCGCCTGCTGCTCAGGCCTTGGCGGGTAGCCGAGGCTGTCGTCCAGCGTGAGCTGTGGACCGAACGTGATCCACGAGTGCCGCCGCACCGCCGGATCGACGCCGACGGGCATCCCACGGTCGCGGAGCTCGAGGATTCGATCCGCACCCACCAGCTGTGGTCGACCGGGTTGCTGGCGGTCGAGCGGAAGGCCTCTCATGACGTCATCGGCTACTGCGGGCTGGTGGACAGCGGGCGGGGATCGGTAGGGGAACCGGAACTGGCATTCGAGCTGCTGCGCCGAGTTTGGTGTCAGGGATACGCGACCGAGGCCTCGTTGGCGGTTCTGGAATGGGCGAGATCATCTGGATACGAACGTCTGTGGGCCACGGTCTGGGACTGGAACACCGCTTCTCGCCGCGTTCTGGCCAAGGTCGGGTTCACCGAGACCGAGCGGAAGGAAGTGGACGCGGCGCGCGGGACCACCCTGTTCACCACGATACGGCTCTGACACACCGGATGTTCGGCCTTGCGGACGGCTCGGTGCAGTTCCGGCAGGCGGCAGTGTCCCCAATGCAGGCGGCAGAAGCGGATGCGGCACACGCTCGATGCCGGGGCGCCGGGAACGGAACATCACGGCGGCCGCCGGACTGTTCTCATGGGTCTCGCTGAGTCCGGTGGCCGGATCGCGGTCGGTTGAAGCGCCGGTTCGGCATCCGCTCGCCTCATCGCCGATCCGCACGACGCTGTGCACGTTGATCCGTACCGGGCTGAGCACTTCGACGAGTACGCGGACGCCGGCCCTCCGACGCGTCCAGGAGCGAGGCCCTGGCCCCGACTTGTCAGGTTCGTGCACCAGCTGACGCCTGACCATCTGTACACCGCCGTGTTCGCCCGCATCACCGAGACCGGCCACGAACCCGCCTGGAACACGGGCACCGCCCGGTGCCTGGAGGAAATCGGCGTCGATCCCACGACCTGGATGGTCCTCGACTCCCAGCCGGTGCACGGCTCGACGGGGCTGCGCTGGACCGGGTGCGACGTCGACGGCCCGGACGGCTGGGTGGCCCTGGTGGACGGCCGGGTCGTCCTCGGCGCCCGCCCGGGCTTCGCCGTGCCGGAGCCCGTCGTGCACACCGAGGCGTGGCAGGCCGGCGCGCTGCTGCGCGCCGCCCTCGCCCGGCACCCCAACAACCGCCCCGGCCACGCCCAGGACGAGCACGATGTCGACCAGGAGCACGGGCTGCTCGGCAGCATCCGCCGCACGGTCCCCACCGGGTGACCGGGATGACCCCGGACAGCATCCAGCAGCACCTGCACCGGGCCCGGTTCGAGCTCCCGCGCTCACGCGACGTACGTCGACTACGAGTCGTGTTCCGGGTCCGCGAGGGCGGTGACTGGGTGAAGCTCGCCAACGGCCGCACGCTCGTCCAGCGCAGGTCCACGATCGGCCCGTTCGAGGTCGGCACCACCGACTGCGTCTGCGGCCCCGTCAACGTCACCGCCGACATCCGGGTGCATGTGGGGCCGGCCGGGCGGGGCGTGGAGCAACTGGAGTGGAGCCGGGACGAGGCAGTGCCAGACGTGAGTCAGGTGCGACGACGCCTCCGCCTTTCGGGGTTGGTGGGTGGGGGCGTCCGTGTTCCCGGTTCCGTCTCCGGGGGGCTGTGTGCCTGCTGAGTCCGGGGTTTCGTTCAGTTTGTGTGCAGTTTGTCGCAGAGTTGGTTGCGAGAGGTGATGCCGAGTTTGGGGAAGGTGCGGTAAAGGTGTGTGCCGATCGTTCGGGGTGAGAGGTGGAGTTGCCGGCCTATTTCTTTGTTGGAGAGTCCTTGTGCGGCCAGCTGGGCGATCTGGGCCTCCTGGGGTGTGAGGAGGTCCCGGTCGGGGCGGCTCTGGTTTCTGCTGCCCTCGCCGGCTGAGCGGAGTTCCTGGGTTGCGCGTTCTCGCCAGGGTTCCACGCCCATGGCTGCGAAGGATTCCCGGGCGATCCGTAGCGGGGTGCGGGCTTCCATCACGCGGCGGTGGCGTCGGAGCCAGGTGCCGTGGGCGAGCATCAGGCGGGCTCGGATGAAGGGGGTGCGGGACATGTCGAGGGTGAAGGCGGACCGGAAGTGTTCTTCGGCGTGTTCGTCGTCGGCGAGGAGTGCCTGGGCGAATGCCAGGTTCACTCGGATCCGTTGGACGTTGTTCGTTGCGGTGGAGGCGAGGAGTTGTCGGAGGGCGGTTTTGGCGGTGGTGCGTTCGTCGTCGCTGGTGGCGGCCTCGGCCAACTCGGTGATGGCGAGGGTCTGCAGGAACGGGTGGTAGGAGGGGTCGGCGGGGTCGAAGACCCGCCAGACGCAGGAGAACGCCTCGGTGAAGTGGCCTGCGGCGAGGGCGATGAGGCCGCGGGTGATCTGGATGTAGGCGAGTTTGGAGGGGTCGACCACGGTCAGTCCCTGGCCTTCCGCCTCGCCGATCGCGGCCAGTGCGGTGTCCAGGTCTCCGCGTAGTGCGGCGAACTGTGCTGTCGCGACCCGTGCGCCGGTCAGCCATCGTGGTTGTGCGGTCTCCTCGGCCAGTCGGGCGGCTTCGGCGGCTGCGGGGAGTCCGGTCTCCCAGTCGACGGTGTGCACGGTGGCGAGGGCGAGGAGGACCAGTGTCTTGGTCAGCGGGCCCCGGCGTCCCTGGCGGCGCAGTCCGTCCGCTGCGTGGCGGGCGAATCCGGTGATGTGGTCGAACCCGTTGACCATGATGGCCGCGTTGGCGAGTGTGGCGGCGGTCACGACGTCGTACCCGCCCGCGCGTTCCAGGCGCCGCAGCCGGTCGATCACGGTTGCCGATGCTTCCAGCGGGGCGGCTCCCGCGAGCGTGCACACCAGGTCCGGGTGGAGTTCCGGGACCGGTAGCCGTTCGGCGGCGGTCACGACGCGTTCGCGCAGTTCTCGTCCCGGGTCGGCCCACCAGCACCGCCACGCGGCCACGCGCAGCAGGCGCAGTGCGAGTTCGGGGTCGCCGGCCTGGGCGGCCTGCTCGGCTGTGGCGATCAGCAGGTGGATCCGGGAGGTGCTGGTGTCGGACTCCGACTCCAGCCATTCGCGCAGCAGGACGATGCGGGCCCGTTGCAGTACGTCCGGGCCCAGCGATTCGGCGTGCTGGAGCAGTTCTGACACGCGATCGGCCTGCCCGAGTTCGAAGTGCAGCTCGGCTGCGCCCAGGAGGCGGGCCACACTGCCCGGTGTCGCCTCGCTCAGGGCGGTGGCGCGTTCCAGCGCGGTCAGGGCGGCCGCGGTGGCGCCGCGTTCCTTCGCGTTGAACGCGGCCTGGTCCAGTTGTCGCGCCACTGCTTCGTCGGGGCGCCCGCCGGCCGCGGCCCGGTGCCATGCCTGCCGGTCGGGTTGTCCTTGGAGGGTGCGGGCCAGTGCGTCGTGGGCGGCGAGGCGGTCCGCGAGCGGGGCCGAGCCGAGGACGGCGGAGCGCACCAGCGGGTGGGTGAAGTTGATCCGGAACCCGTCGGCGTGTACCAGGCCTGCGGCCATGGCGGGTTCCAGGGACCCGGTGCGGATCGTGGTGCCGGTCAGTGTCGAAGCCGCGGCGAGTACTTCGGTCAGCGCGCCGTCGTCGGCGGTGGCCGCGACCAGCAGCGCGTGCCGGGTGTCGGGCGGAAGGTCGGCCAATGATGCGCAGAAGGCGCGTTCCAGTCGGGTGGTGAGCGCCGGCTGCGGCAGCATCGTGGAGTCGGCGGGTGCCGGGTCGGTCCCCAGGGTGAGCGGGAGCTCGGTCAGGGCGAGGGGGTTGCCGGCCGACAGCTCCGCGACCTGGCGGCGTGTTCCCGGGGTGAGGGCGGGGTGGCGGGCGTCCAGCAGGGCGTCGGCCGCCACCGGTGCCAGGGGCGTGAGGTGCAGTTCGCGGATGCCGGGAGTGCCCCGCCAGGCCGTGCGGTCGTCGCGGACGGCGATGAGCAGGCCGACGGGTTGGGCGCCGATGCGGCGTGCGACGAACGCGAGGACGTCCAGGGTCGGCCCGTCCAGCCACTGGGCGTCGTCCGCGACCAGCAGCACGGGGGCTTCGGCGGCCGCGGCGCCGAGCAGGCCGAGGGTGGCCAGGGACAGCAGGAAGAGCGGGGGCCCGGAGGCGGCGGGGGACGGCTCGGCCATGCCGAAGGCCCCCAGCAGTGCCTGTGCCTGGGGGGTGGGCAGGTGTGCGAGGAGGTCCGTCACGGTGTGGGTCAGCTGGTGCAGCCCCGCGAACGGCAGGTCGCTCTCGGCCTGGACCCCCGAGGCCCTGAGGACGGTGAATCCGCGGGCGCGCGCCCGGTCGGCGGCGTGGTCCAGGACGGCGGACCTGCCGATTCCGGGGGCCCCGTGGATCAGTAGTGCGTCGCCATGCTCGGGCAGGGCGTCGACCAGTGCGTCGACGGCCGCCAGCTCCTCGTCCCGGCCGAACAGTGTGGTGCTTGACATCCGATCTTCCTCTGCCGCCTACGCCAGTGCTCTGACCTGGACTGTTGCAGTGTAGGTGCGCGCATTGCACGGTTGGAATGCGCGGAGAGTCATGTGTCCGGCGGCACACCGCCCGCAGTCGCTTCACAGTCATTCGGCCGCCGACGTAAGTCATCGCGTGTTCCATGCTGGATGCCGTGCCGACCGAGGAGAGGGCCCATGACATCCGTGACCGACCCGGCCGGGTTCCCGAGGGACGGGAGCACCGGTCACCGCTGGAGCCGGGCGCTCTCCATCGCCGCCCTGCCGGTGACGGTCGCCTCGTACGAGCCTGGGGCGGACCCGGGCCGGATGACGACCCGGCAGTTGGGGCACCTGCTGTTCCTGACGACCTGCGCCGGCCCTCGCCGCTTCACCCGAGGCCTGCGGGAGATCGCCCGGGGCACCAGGCAGGCCGAGGGGTTCGTCGTGGTCGCCGTCATGGGGGCCACCGGTGCCGTGGTGCAGCAGGACGGCCGGACGGCCGAGGTCCCCGCGGGAGCGGTTTCCTTCTGGTACACGGAGACCCCCCATGTGGTCGACTACCCGGACGGAGTGGACGTCCGGGTGTGCCTGCTTCCCCGCCGGGCCTTCGGCGTGCGCGACGAGCAGTTGGAACGGGTGACGGCCACGGTGGCCGACGCCGGCGGCCCGGTGGCCGCCCTGGTCAAGCAGTCCCTGCTGGCCTTGGCCGAGACGGCCGGGGACTGCCCGGCGTTCGTCGCCGGTCGACTGGCGTGCAACTTCGCCGACCTGGTGGCCACCCTCGTCACCGAGCAGGCGGCCCGTGACACGTCGCCCGCCCGTGACACGCCGGCCGCGCAGGACTCCCGCCACACCCGTATCTGGGAGATCCACGCCTACGTGGACCGGCACCTCAAGGATCCGGAGCTCGGACCGCAGACGATCGCGGCCGCGCACCGCATCTCCGTCCGCTCCCTCCACAAGCTCTTCGAGGGGGAGGGGACCACCGTCAGCCGCCTGATCCAGCGCCGCCGGCTCCAGGCGAGCGCCGAGGACCTCTCCGACAAGGACAGCGGCGACAGCACGGTCTCCGGTGTGGCCCAGCGGTGGGGATTCACCGATCCGGCCCACTTCAGCCGGCTCTTCCGCGCCTCGTACGGCATCTCACCGAGCCGGTGGCGCGACACCCGCGGCGGCACCGAGCCGTCCGAGCCGCGCGACACCCGGGAGCGGGTGTCCCGATGACCGATCGACCCGAGGGGAACCCGGTGCCCGCATCTCTTTCCACCGCATCTTCCTCCGCCGCATCTTCTTCCGCCGTGTCGCTGTCCACCGCGTCGCTGTCCGCCGCCGACCGGGCGCAGAGGTGGCAGGACGCCGTGTCCCACACCTTCGTGCCGATGACCGTGGACTTCCTGGAGGAGGTGCCCTCACCCGGCGAGATCGTCGGCGACCGGCTGGGCTGCCTGCAGATCTCCAGGGTCCAGGCCGGGCCCCAGGCGGCGACCCGCCACAGGCACCTGGCCGACGGCGACTCGCCGACGCTCGTCCTCAGCCTCCAGGAACGGGGCACCGCCCTCAAGGAACAGGACGGCAGGCAGACACTCATCCGGCCCGGCGGATTCTCCGTCACCGACACCTCCCGGGTCTTCCGGACCAGGATGGAGGAGGACTTCGCCTTCACCTCCTTCCACTTCGCCCGCGCCGACCTGGACGTGCCCGAGAAGGACCTGCGGACACTCACCGCCACGGCGTTCAGCGGAGCCGCGGGCAGCGCCGCGCTGCTGACGGACTACCTGTCGAGGATGGCGCACCAGGCGGCGGAGCTGGACGAGGCCGTCGGACGCCGGGCCGCGGCCACGGCACTCGACCTGCTGGCACTGTTCGTCGACGACCGGGCCGGCCGCGCCCGGCCGCAGGGTCCACGGACAGCGGCCTCCTACGAACGGGTCAAGGCGTACATCCTGCGCAACCTCCGCGACCCGGACCTGTCACCGTCCACGATCGCGGCGGCGAACTTCATGTCCGTCCGCTTCCTCCACAAACTGTTCCAGCAGGAGGGCACCACGGTCGGCGGGTGGATCCGGACCCAGCGTCTGGAGCGCTGCCACCGGGACCTCCTGCGGCCGATGGCGGCGCAGCTCGGGGTGGCGGGGATCGCCCGCCGCTGGGGCTTCGCCAACTCCAGCCACTTCAGCCGCGCCTTCCGCGCGGCCTACGGCATGACGCCGAGCGACTGGCAGGCCGGCGCCCACCACATGCGCCGCAACAGCTGATCCCTCCCCTCCGAAAAGCGCCGCGCTGCTCCCGGCGCCCGTGCGTCCGCCACGCTGCGAAGCGGGTCGTCGTATCGGGCCGGCCGTGCTGCCTGCGGAGGCCGTCGTCGGCGAGACCCTTCTCGCCCTGGCCGCCGTGCTGCTCCCGGCCGTCGTCGCGCGTCTGTTGCTGTTTCGGGCGGCCGGCGGTCTCGACGGACCGGGTGCGGGGTCGGGGGTGCTACGTGTGGCGGACGGGAGTGGTGAGGAGGAGGAGGTGGCCGGCGGCGGCGGCGGTACGGAAGTCGTGGGGGCCGCTGAACGGCCCGGTGATCAGCAGTAGTGCGCGGTGGGTGCGGGTGGCGCGGTGCCATTCCCGGCCGGCGGTGAGGTGGCCGTCGTACCAGGGGTGTCCGCCGGGCCGCTGCACGGTGAGCCGGTGGCCGTCCGGGTGGCTGTCCAGGTGGGCGGTCCAGGCGGGGTCGGGCTCGTCGGGCAGGTGGCGGGTCCAGCCGTCGCCGGGGTGGGGGAGGCGGCCGGGTGCGGCGGGGACGACGAGGGCGGGGCGCAGGTCGGGCAGCAGTTCCGGCCAGGGCACACCGTGCAGGCCGGTGCGGGTCAACTCCACGCGCGACATCCTTTCCCCCACGCCCGTGCCGGCCGTCGTGCGGCCGGGCGGATCACCATCATCGGCCACAACAGGTGCCCGTGAGGGGCGAATGCGCCGGAACTCCCGCAGAAGGCTGCGCTCCCGTGCCGCCCGCCGATGGAACCCGGCGCCAGGAGGGCCGGCCCCGCGCGGCAGTGCCGGTTCCCGGGTGCTCCGGGCGGCCCGCGGACTTCCCGGGCTCGCCGGCCGCTTCTGCGTGATGCCGGACAGGGCGGGCCGCTTGCCGCCGTGCCCCGGGGCGGGCCCGCCCCACTGGGTGGCCGTGTGCCGTGGCGGCGGACCTCCGCGTCGGGGCGGCCCGCTTGGTGGGTGGGTTTTCGGGTGCCGCGTGCCGGGTCCGGCCTGCTCGGCGGGCGGGCTTTCGGTTGCCTGGCGAGGCTTTGGGGCGGGAGGGCCCGGCGTCGGAGCGAACGCGGCCGCATCACCTGGGCGGGCCCGCCGCTGCGCTCGCGGACCCAGGACGTCACCGGCCCGCGGCCCTCCGGAATTCTCGCCGAACTCCAGCGCGTCCTTCGGGATGTGGGTAGTGACCCGGTCGCCGTCGGCAGCGCCGAACAGCCCATCGGGGCGACCGCCAGAGCCGTCCTGCTGGAGCGGGGCCTGACAGTCGAGGAGAACGCCAAGGTCCCGGCACTGGTCAAGCAGGCGCAGAAGGCCCGCGCCCCCCGGCTCAACGGCGCCGACGGAACACTTCGGATTCCGCCCGGTGACCGCCCGCGTGCACGCCTTCAACGCGCGCGACGGCATCAGCGGCTCTGACAGCATCACTACGACCGCCGTGTTTCGGCGGCAATGACGCCGGCTGCCGAGGGGCCCCGCCGGCGGCGGCCCGCCGTCCGGACGGGCCGCCCGTGGCCCGGTTCGCGCTCCGGGGTGGCGAACGGGCGGGCGCCGGGCCCGTCCCTGTACTCAGCCGGCGTCGCCGCGGCGTTCGGCCAGCAGGGTGTTCAGCCGTTCCACCTCGCGGTCCACCAGGACGTGCTTGTCGTCGACATAGGGGAGGTGGACCTTGCGGCCGTCGGCACGGAACGCGTAGGTGAGGAACGCCGGCGCGCCGCGGCCCGTGTGCGCGTTCGGGTTGGGTTCCTTGCCGAACCGTGTGATCTCGGCCCAGGGCAGCCGGCGGCGGCGCACCATCCCGCGGACGGTGATCCCCTCGGCGGTGACCAGTGTGCCGGCCCGGGCGGCGCCGGCGATCACCAGCAGGCAGAAGCCGATCACCAGCAGCGAGCCGATCGCCTTGCTGGACGGCGCGAACTCCTTGTCGCTCCAGATCGGCAGCAGTGCCCCGAAGGACAGCAGCAGGATGGTGAGCGCGAGCCCTGTGACCCGCGTCGTCGCCACCCGGTACTCGTGGGGAACTCTCAGTCGATCGCCGCTCATTCCGCCCGCCCCTCGATCGTCTTCACGGGTCCGCCGCCGTGGTCGGCATTCGGCCGGATTCGCATTGTAGGGGCGGGAGTTGTTCACCGACAGGCCACCGCCCGGACAGCCGGCAGCGCGGCCGGGGCACGGGCTGGACAGGCGACGGCTCCGGGACGGCGGCCGCTGGAGGCCCTCCGGCGGGAGGTTCGCGACGCCCGCACCTGGGAGACCCGGTACCAGATCGTCATGGCCCTCGGAACGTGCGGCCACCGGCCCGCCCTCGGCCTGCTCCGGGACCTCGCCCGGCGCCCCTTCGAGGCCACCATGGTGTACGTCGCGCTCGGCGACGCCATCGTCCGACTGAGCCCCCTGAGGACACATCCGATGCACTGCGCTGGTGCCTGGGCTCCGGCACCCCGATGCTCGCCGACGGCGCCCTGCGCGCCGTCGCCATGCGGCGACTGCCCCTGGACGCGGCCACGATCGACCACGTCCTCGACCTCCTCGGCCCCCTGGACCCGCAGGACGGCCTCCGGTTCTGGGCCGCGGCGGCCGCAGCAGACTGGACGGGCCCCCGCGTCCGCGGATTCCTCCAGGAGTGCGCAGTCGGCCCCCGCGCCGACGTGGCCGACGCGGCCACCGCGTCCCTGCAGGGCGAGCACCGAACCTACTTCCCCCGGTAGCGACCCGCCCCGGAGCGGGCCCACCCGTCAAGATCATCCGACAAGCGGTCAGGATCACCTGTCAGGGGACACCGGTGTCCGGCCGGCAGGCCGCTCGCGGGAGCCGCCTTCTCACCGATGCCGCCCCCGCGCTGCTGGTGGTCCACGAGCGGTTCGGCGGCGAGGCGCCGGCGCTGCCGGCCGCCGGGAAGGCGACCGCCGTGAACGGGCGCCGGGCCCCACCGGCCACCAGGCCTACCTCGACCTGGCCGGCCTGCCGGCGTCCGCCGTCCAGGGGCTGTTCACCGCCCACGGGAGCGCCGTCCGCGCGATCGGCGCCGTGGTGAGCCGGAGCGCCGACGGCACGCCCGTGACCCTGCTCCTCATGCCCAGCGTCTGGCGGAGACCCCTCCTGGACCATGGGCTCCGCTCAGCTCCGCAACAACGAGTTCATCACCGCGGGCGGCATGGTCCTCATCGACACCTCCCACCCCCTTGGACGCCGACAGACGAGGCGGCGGAGCAACCGCGGTCGAGGCGACCGTACTCCGCGTCCCGAGGAACGCCCTCTCCTTGCCCACCGCGCGGACCGACCGGCTCCTCTCGCGAGGCTGCCCCACGACGGGGTGAGCAGCGTCCTGCTGCGCCAGCACCTCGCCACCCTGATCGCACAGGCGTCCCGGCCCGGGCCTGCGGAAGCCCACCGGCTGGGCGCCCTCACCGCCGCCCTCACCGCCGACCTCGTCACCTGCTTCGCCGCCGACGCGCTCGACCGACTGGACCCCGCACCACCGCAGTCCCGCACGGCGGAGCTGCGCGCCCGGATCGTCGCCTTCATCGGCCTCCACCTCGCGGACCCCGATCTGCGGCCGGCTTCCATCGCCGACCACCACCCCATCTCGCTCCGGGCCCTCCACACGTTGTTCCGGCAGGAGCCCGCGACGGTCTCGGCAACCATCCGGCGCCTGCGGCTGGAAAGGGTGCCGTGCCGACCTCGCCGACCCACGGCTGCACGGCCTGCCGATCGCCGCCCTTGCCGCCCGCCGGGGGCTTCTCCTGCCGGCCGAGTCCAGCCGGGCCTTCAGGGCCGCGTACGGGATGAGCCCGGGCGAGTTCCGCGCGGAGGCGGCCCGTCTTCACCGGCCCGTCTCCAACGGCCCGTCTCCACCGGCCCGCACGGAATCACAAGGCGTCACGCACGCGCGCACAATCCGACTGACCCGACCGGCCGCACGATGGAACCTCCCCGTCCAGGGCCGCGGCCGGGCCACCAGGCCCGGGGGGCGAGTTCGCTCACTCCCGGCCGGTGACCGGCATCGGCACCCTGGCACCCACCTTGCGGAGAGGAAGTCCGTTGAAACCGAACCTTCGTGGCATCGCCACCGCCACCGCCCTCATGACCGCCCTGGTCCTCGGCATCGGAGGAGCCGCCGAAGCCGCGACCACCACGCAGACCACGGTCACCCCCGTGCCGGGCACCGACAGCGTGTACAAGTACGAGGGAGGCGACTTCGGCGCCCAGGCGTACAACGACTGCGGCGGCGGCACCTGCTTCTTCAGCGAGTTCGACGGCGGCGGCTACCTCTGGATCGTACCCAGCTGCGGCCGGCACAACGTGCCGACCTGGTTCAACGACCTCGCCACCTCGGCCTGGAACCGCACCTCGGTCACCGTCAACATCTTCCAGGACTCCAACCAGCGCGGCTACCTGGGCCCCATGCCCGGCTGGTTCAAGGGCAACTTGTACATCGGCCACAACAACAAGATGAGCTCGGTCGACTCGCTCTGCTGAGGGCCCCCGCCGAACGGGAGCCGGGCCCGCGTCGATGCCGGCGCGGGCCCGCCGCGGACGCGCGGCCCCACAGCTACCCGCACACCGTCGTCGACGACCGCTCCCGCCCAGCCGACCGCGAAGTCCTCGCCGACGAACGCAAGGAGACCGCCGCCGCGCGCCGGGCCCGGGCGAACGCGTTCTTCACCCGGGCTGGAACCACCGCCCAACAGGCCATGGCCGACCACGGGGCCCGCTACCACGCACACCCCTGGCGTGATGCCCTCGCAGGCGACGGGCATCACGCCAGGGCTCACCCGGCCCTGCCGGCCCGGCTCGCCGCAGCCCCACTGCCGACGGGCCGCACCCTGGGCCTGCGCCCCGGCGCAGCACCCGCGTTCCTCGCGCCGCACCACCCCCGCTCCCGGCTGCCGCCTTCCGCCTTCCGCCCACCCACCGCTGCGTGCAACACCTCGATCGCCTCGCTGCCCCGGCCGTCCCGGGCCAGGGGCCGGGCACGTTCGAACGCCGCGTTGGGGCCCGGCGCGCAGGTGAGGAGGAGTGGGACCTGTTCCGGCTGCGCCTGCCGCTGATCGCCGCCGGCACGGGTGTCGACGAGGCGTTCGACCAGGCCCGCGCCCACCCCGAAGGCGGCACCTCCTACGCCGCGGGGGACATCGCCGCACTCCTCGCTTCGGCAGGCCGCACCGGTGAGCCGTCGCCCTTCTCCAGCAGCACACGTCGGCCAACCGGCACGCCCTGGCCGACTGCCTCATCGACCGCTGCCGCGTGCAGGAAGCCGTGGCCGTCCTCCGGCACGTCATGGCGCCGACATCCGAGGCTGCGATCGCCGGCCCGTGGCACGGCGGTCCTCCTCCGCTCTGGGGCCCGCCCGCGACACCCCTGCTACCGGCCGGTCCACCTGCGCACGCGGGTGGACCGGCCGGCTGCTGCTAGTCCGTGGCCAGCGCGGACAGGATGTCGAGGCGGGTCGCCCGCACAGCCGGGGTCAGCGCCGCGAGGACGCCGGCGATCACAGCAGCCGCCGCCAGTTCCGCAAGGGTGATCCAGGGCACCGACAGGATGGTTTGACCTTCACCCGCCATGCGATGGAGGGCGATCCCCCAGGCGATGCCGAGCGACACGCCTGACAGCGTCCCCAGAGCAGTGATCACGACCGACTCCAAGCGGACCATACGGCGGACGTCGCGGCGTGAGACGCCGACCGCACGCAGCATGCCGATCTCGCGCGTCCGTTCCCCGACCGACATGGCCATCGTGTTGGCCACGCCCAGCACCGCGATGATGACCGTGAGGGCCAGGAGCCCGTACGCCATCGAGAGCATCTGGTCGAAGCTGCTTCGGACGGATGCCTTGTAGGCTGCCCGGTCCTGCACGGCCAGCTGTGGATACCCGGCCAGCGCCGTGGTGAGCGCCTTCCCTACCGCTGTCGGGTCCGCGCCGCGGGCCGCGAAGGCGAACAGGGTGGTGTCGGAGGCGGTGGGTGCCAGGGCGGACAGGACGTCGAATCCGACGCTGGGCGCGAGTCGTACCCGGCCCATCGACATGCCGGCCGGTTCCTGGCGTTGAACGGCGCCGATCGTCAGGGTCACCGGGGGGCTGCCCGGTCCGGCGAGGGTGACCTGGCCGCCGATGCCGACGCCGAGCCGCTCGGCCATGGCATCGACGAGGACGATCTGGCCGTGGGCGAGCGCGGCTTGCGGATCGCCCGCTGTGTAGGTCTCGTGCATCGCGGTGGGGAAGCCGGGCTCGTCGCCGTAGACGGTGGTGGACAGCGTGGTCGCTCCCGCGGTGAGCGTGGCCCTGGTGATCCGTTCCCTGACGACCTCGCCGATTCCCGGTACGCGCCGCGCCGCCGCGGCGGCCTCGGGTCCGAACTGCGCCTGCGAGTGCTGTCCGCCGATGATGAAGTCCGCGCCGAGCATCCGGTCGGTGCGCGCCGCCATGGAGTCCGAGGCGGAGGCCGCCGAGACGGCCATCGCCGTTGCCACGCAGATACCGATCATCAGCGCGGCAGAGGTGGCGGCCGTGCGGCGCGGGTTGCGCAGCGCGTTCCCGGCGGCAATCGCGCCGATCGGCCCGATCAGCCGCGGGAAGGCGGCCGTCAGGACCGGGACGACGCCGCGGACAAGAGCGGGCCCGAGCGGGAAGAAGGCGATCAGGGTCAGGAACATGCCCGGCACCGTCGCGGCGTGGCCCGCGATCAGCAGACCGGCCCCGGTCAGCAGCAGCGCCGCGCCGGTCAGCGTGCGGCCCCGACCGGGCCGGGTGCTTGGCGCGGCCGCCGCGCGGAGAGCGGCCATCGGCGGGATGCGTCCCGCACGCCGCGCCGGGATCACCCCGGCGACCAGCGTGGCCACGGTGCCGACGGCGTAGCCGACCAGCACAGCAACGGGCCCGACGACCAGCGAGGTCGAGCCCAGGTCGGGGCCGAAGGAGGCCATCGCCGCGTGCAGCCCGACGGCCAGCCCGATCCCGGTGCCGATGCCGAGGGTGGAGCCCACGAGGCCGAGGACCAGGGCTTCGAGCAGGACGGACCGGTTCACCTGCCGGCGGCTCGCGCCGATCGCACGCAGCAGGCCGAGCTCGCGGGTCCGGGCCCCGACCAGCATCGAGAACGTGTTGAAGATGAGGAGCACGCCGACCAGGACGGCCACCACCGCGAAGCCCATCATCACCGTGCCGAGGAAGTCAGTGGCCTGACCGGCCCCGTTGTTCGGGCTCACGGCGGTCGGATCCTTGGCCTGGACCTGGACCGCGCCGCCCAGGGCGGCCGCCAGGCTGCGACGGAGATCGGCGGGCGTCACACCGGCGGCGGCGTCCACCCGGATCGAGGTGGCCGCGCCGGGCTTGCCGAGCAGCCGCTGCTGGGCAGTGGCGGTGTCGACGTAGATGCGGGTGTTGCCCTGGCTGGCGGCCTTGAAGTCGGCGATGCCGGTGACCCTGGCCTCGAACGTGCCGGGGACGGCGACCACCCGGATCGTGTCCCCGATCCGCACGTGGGCGCGGTCGGCCGAGATGCGGTCGAGCACGGCCTCGTCAGGGCCCTGCGGGGCCCGGCCACCGGCGAGCCGCACCGGCGACCGGTCGGAGTCGACCCAGTTGCCCGCCAGTACGGGGATGCTGCTCTTGGCGCCGAAGCCGGACATCCCGCCGGCCGCGTCGATCGCCTTGCCCTGCGAGTCGGTCAGCGTCGCGGTGTCGACCGTCACGTCGGGGTACGCCGCCGCCACGCCCGGCACGGCGCGCACCTTCCCGACCAGGGCGTCGGCGTCCGGCAGCGTGCCGCCCTCGCCGACCACGGCCCGCTGCACCGCGTCGCCGACCTCGGCCGGCCCCGTGCCCGCCGGCAGCGGGGCAGTGACGGTGACGTCCGGGGCGCTCGCCGCCGCGGCGTCGTCCAAGGCCCCGTTGATCGTGCCGGTGAAGATCAGCGTGCCGGTGGCGAAGGCCACCGAGAGCACCACGGCAAGGCAGGACATCGCGAGTCGTCCCTTGTGCGCGAAGATTCCGCGCAGCGCCACCTTCAGCATCAGCGGTGCCCCCCGCCTCGGCGCATCCGCTGTAGGACGGCCTCAGCGGTCGGGGACCGCAGCTCGCCGGCCATCCGGCCGTCGGCGAGGAAGACCACGCGGTCGGCGAAGGACGCGGCGGTCGGGTCGTGGGTCACCATCACGACGGTCTGTTCGAGCTCCTCCACGCTTCGGCGCAGCAGCCGCAGCACCTCGGTCCCGGCCTGCGAGTCCAGGTTCCCCGTGGGCTCGTCGGCGAACACGATCTGCGGCCGGCCCGCGAGGGCACGAGCACAGGCGACCCGCTGCTGCTGCCCGCCGGACAGTTCCGAGGGCCGGTGGCGCAGCCGGTCCGTCAGGCCGAAGGCCACCACGATCTCGTTGAGCCAGGCCCGGTCGGGCGTGCGGCCCGCGATCGCCATGGGCAGGGTGATGTTCTCCAGGGCGGTCAAGGCCGGGATGAGGTTGAACGACTGGAAGACGAAGCCGATCCGGTCGCGGCGCAGCGCGGTGAGCTCGCGCTCGCGCAGCGCGGTGAGCTCGATGTCGTCGATCCAGATCCGGCCGCCGTCCACGGAGTCCAGGCCCGCCAAACAGTGCATCAGGGTCGACTTGCCCGAGCCGGACGGGCCCATGATCGCGGTGAACGCGCCGCCCTCGATCTCGACGTCGACGGCGTCCAGCGCTGTGACCTTCGCGTCGCCCGTGCCGTGGATCTTGGTGATCCTCTCGCCGCGGGCGGCGGGCTCGGACACGGGAGCCGGTGCCCGCCCGGAACCCGGTGCCTGATCCGGAGCGGGTGCTCGGTCGAGAGTCATGCGGATGCTCCATCCTTCGAAGATCGTCAGGTATCGGATGGCTTTCCACGATGGCGGTCGCGGCCGGTCCGCCGGATCAGGCTGCGGCACGGAGTCGGTGTCCGGGCCCGGGGCCCGGACACCGTCTGCGCACCTGGCCGCAGGTACAGGTCCGAAGATGGGACCGCAGACGGATGACCCGCTCACGCGCCCGCGACTACTGTCCGGACGTGCATCTTCGGCCGCCGCTCACCAAACGGCTGACCCGCGTCCAACTCGTCGGGCTGGACGTCGCGGTCGGCATCGCGTTCCTGCTGTGGGGGCGTCCCACCGACGCCCAGCTCGCCGGCGCCGGAATCCCGCTCCCGGGCTGGTACGCGCTGTTGATCCCACCGGCCTGCGCGGTGGCGGTCAGACGGCTGTGGCCCCGGCCGGCCCTCGGGGTGTCGCTGGCGGCGTACGCGACGATGGCGGCCTACGGGTTCGTCAAGTTCCCGTCGTTGGCGGCCGCGTTGTGCCTCTACCAGTTCGCGCTCTCGCAGCCGCGGTTGCGGGCGGTGGCCGGCCTGGTGCTCACCGAGGCGGTCCTCGGCGTCGGCATCGCGATGGGCAGCAGCCCGGCGCGCTTCGACGACGAGTGGGCCGCGATGTGGTCGGGACAGAGCGCACCGATCGTGGCCTTCTGGGCGGCCGGCATGATGATCAGGTCCCAGCGCGCCTACGAGGCCGGGCTGCGGGCCCAGGAGGAACGCCAGGCGCAGGCCCGCATCGAGGAGGCGCAGCGGACGGTCATCGAGGAACGTCTGCGCATCGCCCGCGAGTTGCACGACGTGATGGCCCACAGCATGAGCGTGATAGCGGTGCAGGCCGGCGTTGGCCGCCACGTCATCACCGGACACCCCGACGAGGCCGCCAAGGCGCTGACCGCGATCGAGACGGTCAGTCGGACGGCTCTGCGCGAGATGCGGGCCCTGCTCGATGTGCTGCGGGAGGAGCCACCCGCCGCCGACGCGGCGGCCGCCTCGGACCTGGCGAGGCCCGGCCTGAGCGACCTGCCCTTCCTGATCGAGCAGACCGGCCGCGCCGGGCTCCAGGTCGAGCTGCGGATCAGGGGCGCCGCCCGGCAGCTCCCGCCGTCGATCGACCTGGCCGGCTACCGGATCGTCCAGGAGGCGCTGACCAACTCCGTCAAGCACGCTGCGACCGCCCGCGCCCGGGCCCAGGTCAGCTACCACCCGGACGGCATCGAGATCGAGGTGACCGACGAGGGCCGCGACCGCACCGGTCCGCCCGGCCGCCCCGGCCCCGCCGTCGCGCCCGACAGCCCTGGCGGCCGTGTCGGTCACGGCCTGATCGGCATGCGAGAGCGGGTCGCGCTCTCCGGCGGCGACTTCGCCGCCGGCCACCTCCCGCTCGGCGGCTTCCGCGTCTGGGCCCGGTTCCCCACCGGGGAATCGGCGTGAGCGGGGACGTGCGGGTGGTGATCTGCGACGACCAGGCCCTCGTCCGCGCCGGCTTCCGCGTGCTCGTCGACACCACGCCGGGCCTCACGGTGGTCGGCGAGGCCGGTGACGGAGCCGAGGCCGTCGAGGTCATCCGACGGGAACGGCCCGACGTTGCCCTGATGGACATCCAGATGCCCGGGATGGACGGGATCGAGGCCACCCGGCGACTGCTCGGCGGCGAAGACCCACCACCGGTGCGGATACTGATCCTCACCACCTTCGACCTCGACCGTTATGTGTTCACCGCGCTCCACGCGGGCGCCAGCGGCTTCCTGCTGAAGGACACCCCACCGGAAGACCTCCTCTCGGCCATCGGCGTCATCGCCGACGGCGAGGCACTGCTCTCCCCCCGCGTGACCCGGAAACTGGTGGCCGAGTTCACCAGACGCCCCCAGGTGGCGGTCGGAGCGAACCGCCGTCTCGACGAGACCACCGACCGGGAGCGCGAGGTTCTCGTCCTGATCGCGCACGGCATGTCCAACACGGAGATCGCCGACGAACTGCACCTGTCGCACTCCACCGTCAAGTTCCACGTCGGCAGACTCCTCGCCAAGCTCGGCGCCCGGGACCGAGCCCAGCTCGTCATCGCCGCCTACGAGGGCGGCCTCATGAACCACCGGTGAACCGGCCCTCTCGCTCCCGCCCCGGCCCCTCGGGATTCGCCACCCGGTGGGGCGTACTTCCCAGCCGGTCCCGCACTCGGCGACGGGCTCCTGCTCGCCGGATGTCTGCGATCAGGACGCGGCGCCGGGGTCGCGGGAAGGCACAGAAGGTCCGGCCGTCCTCCGGTCGTGCCGGCTCCGTGCCTCGGCCCGTCCCACGTCCGCCCCGCCACCGGCCGGACGGCCGTGCCGCCCGGCGCGGCGAGGGGTGCCGGGCGGGCCGGTTCAGCGCAGCACCTCCAGCTCCGGCCAGTCGTCGCCGGGCCGGTCGAGGAAGTCGGTGGGCCGCCCCGTCAGGTACCGCGTGAAGAAGGCGGCGACGGCGGTGCGTTGGGCGGCCAGGGAGCGCCGGGGGTCGACGGTGCCGATGAGTCCGGCCGCGTCGGGGACCGGGAAGCGGCGGACGAGCTGGGGCAGGAGGACCTGGAGGTCGGTGTACGAGCCGTGGGCGGCGTTGCGCAGCCGCAGGGCGTGCCGGGGGCCGGTGGACGCCGCCCAGCAGGAGGCCCAGCTCGGTTCGGTGTGCAGGGTCTTCGTACCGGAGGCCATCAGCAGGAAGGGCTTGGCGAGGCCGCTGTCGGCGACGGGTCCGAGGAGGGCGCCGTCGAGGTCGGCCGCCGCGCGGACGCGGGGCTCGTCGTGGGCGAGCTGGGCGGCGACGGAGCCGCCGAGGGACTGCCCGAGCACGCCGGTCCTGGCCGGGTCGGCGGCTTCGGCGAGCCCGTCCGGGAGCGGATCGGTGCCGGTGTCGGGGCGGTCCCCGCGGGCGAGCCGGTCGAGTGCGCCGAGGACGAAGCGGGCGTCGGCGAGGCGGGCCCGGGAGTGCTCGGCGAGGAGGGCGGCGATGACCTCCGGGGTGAGGTCGTCGGGCAGGGGGAGGGCGCGTTCGACCCGGCCGCCGGGGAACTCGACCTGTTCGGCCTCGTACGTGGAGTCGAGGGCGACGACGAGGTGGCCGCGGCTCGCCAGCTCCTCGACCAGGGTGGTGCCGAGGGCGCGCGAGCCGCCGTCGCCGGAGGAGAACAGCACGACGGGCAGCCGGCCGGCGCGGCGGGCGACGGGCGCGCCGGTGCGGGCGTGGGTCCTGATCCCCCGCCAGTCGGCGGCGCCGGCGGGGACACCGAGGGCCGGTGCGGAGTGCGCGTCCCAGTCGGCCGCCGCGGCCGGGGGCAGCCAGGGGGCCGTCGGGTGGCCGGCGCCGGGTTCCGCCGGGTACCAGAGGCCGGCCATGAGCTCCCGGTAGGGCTTGGCGGGGAGGAGGGGGTCGGGGCGGCTGTCGTCGATCAGGTGCAGCGCGACGGTGCCGACGGGCCAGGGCCCGGTGGGCGCGGGCAGGTGCAGCGGGACGGGGGCGGCGGGGGAGTCGGGGGCGTGCGCGGGGCCGCGTCCCCCGGCCGGGGCGGCGGGGCGGCTTCCCGGGGCGGGGGCGGCGGCCACGGTGGCGAGCGCGGCGGCGCCGAGCGTGCCGAGCAGGGCGCGGCGGGTCGGGGGCATGGGCGGGCTCCTCGGGCGGTGCGGTTGCGGGGTCGCCACCAGGGTTGCGCCGCCGGGGGGTGCGGGGCGCCCTGCCGGGGGACGATCCCGCCGGTGGGCGCGGGTCGCCCCGGGGCGCGTGCGCTCCTCCGCGCGGAGGAGCCCCCGGTGTCCCGCAGGAGCCCCGGTCTCCGCCGGTGGGCGGACGCCTTCACGGGCGCGGGGGCCCTACCGTGGGGCTCCGGCGAGGACGCCGGACGACGCGGACGCGAGGACGGACACGATGACCGAGACCGGCGCGGTACGGACGGGCCCGCCGGGCGCCCTCGCCCGGCTGCCGGGGCGGGTGCCGCCCGTGGTGGCGGACGCCGCGCTCGCGGCGGCCCTGTTCCTGGTGACGCTCGGGCCGGGGCGGGTGGCGGACGGCACGGGCTTCGCGCTGCAGACCGCTCTGGTGCTGCCGTTGGTGTGGCGGCGGCGGGCGGCCCGGGCCGCGGTCGGGGCGGTCGCCCCCGCGGCGCTCGCGCAGTGGCTGCTGGGTGTCCAGCTGCCGGCCGACGCGGCGCTGCTGGTCGCCCTCGGGACGGTGACCGCGCGGGCGCCGTCCCGGTCGGCGTGGGCGGCGGGTCTGGTGGCGGCGGCCGGGGCGGTGCTGGCGGCGGTGCGTTGGGCGCCCGAGGGCCGCTTCCTCGCCTCGGCCGCCGCGATGACGGCGGCGGTCGCCGCGAGCGCGCTGCTCGGGGCGAACGCCCGGGTCCGGCGTGCCGCGCGGGCGGAGCGGCTGGCGCGGCTGGAACGGGACCGCGACGAGCGGGAGCGCCGGGCGGTGGAGGAGGAACGCGCCCGGATCGCACGGGAGTTGCACGACAGCGTGACGCACGGCCTGTCGGTGGTGGTGGCGCTGGCGGACGCGCTCGGGCACGCGCGGCCGACCGACGCCTGCGCCGTGACGGCCCGGATCGCGGAGACCGGGCGGCAGGCGCTGACCGACATGCGGCGGGCGCTGGACCTGCTCCAGGACGCCGGTCCCGACGCCGGTCCCGACGCGGGGCCCGGGGACGAGCGGCGGTCGCCGCCGGGGATCGGGCAGCTCGGGGCGCTGTGCGAGCGGATGGAGGCGGCGGGCCTCGTGACCCGGCTGCGGGTGGACGGCGAGGCCGCCGGGGTGCCGGCCGCGGCGCAGCTGACGGTGCACCGGCTCGTCCAGGAGTCGCTGACCAACGCGCTGCGCCACGCGCCGCAGGGGTCGCGCGCCGAGGTGCGGGTGTCCTGTGCGCCGGGGGCGGTCACGGTCGAGGTGACCGACGACGGGCGGGCCGCGGAGACCGGGCGGCCGGGATCCGCCGGGCGCCCCGGATCCGCCGGGTCGGGGCGGGGTCTCACGGGGATGCGGGAGCGCGCCGCGGCCTTCGGCGGGGTGCTGGAGGCGGGCCCGCGGCCGGGCGGCGGCTGGCGGGTCTTCGTACGGCTGGATCCCGGGGGCGCGCCGTGAGCATCCGGGTGCTGCTGGTGGACGACGAGGAACTGCTGCGGCTGGCGTTCGGCCTGATCCTGCGCGCCGAGCCGGACATGGAGCCGGTCGGGGAGGCGGCCGACGGGGCGGCGGCGGTGGAGCTGGCGCGGCGGCTGCGGCCGGACGTGGTGCTGATGGACGTGCGGATGCCGGGCACCGACGGCATCGAGGCGACCCGGCGGCTGCTGCGCGAGGTGCCCGGGACGCGGGTGCTGGTGCTCACGACCTTCGACCTGGACGCGTACGCCTTCGAGGCGCTGCGTGCCGGGGCCTGCGGCTTCCTGCTGAAGAACAGCCGGCCGCAGGAGCTGCTGGGGGCGATCCGCGACGTGGCCCGGGGGGACGCCGTGGTCTCCCCCCGGGTGACCCGGCGGCTGCTGGACCGCTTCGCGCACCGGCTCCCCGCCGCCGGGGACGACGGCGACGGCGGCGCGGAGCGGCTGCGCGTGCTGACCGCCCGCGAGCGGGAGGTCCTGCTGGGGGCCGCCCGCGGCCTGACCAACACGGAACTCGCCGCCGCCCTCGGTCTCGCGGAGCCCACGGTGAAGAAGCATCTCGGCCGGGTCATGGCCAAGCTGGGTCTGCGGGACCGGGTGCAGGCGGTGATCTTCGCGTACGAGTGCGGGCTGGTCGGGCCGGCGCCACAGTGGTGCGCCGCGACGTCAAGGCCGGCCGGGTGCGGACCGCCATGCCGCAGCGGGTCGTCGACACCGGGCACGTGCTGACGCCGGCCTCCTGGCCGGGGGCCGGGCGCCCGGCCCCGACGACCTGGATCACCTCGTTCGCCACCGGCGACGGCACCGCCCGCAAGCAGGGCCTCGCCGGCCTCGCGGCCGGCACCCCCGTCATGGTCTCCTGGCAGGAACCCGACCCCGACCACTCCGGACAACTCCTGTGCGGACGGGCCCTGATCCACGACATCGCCACCCGACCCGCCGACACCACCCGCCTCCACACCCGCGGCCGGTTCACGTGGTTCGCGTCGCCGACCCGGGTGGAGCGGCCTGTCCGCCGAACCACCGCTCGGCGGTTCGGCGGACAGGCGTCGAACTCAGTTGTCGCGTCCGCGGGTGACCACGAGATCCGTTCCGTCGAGCGTCGCGCCGACAGGTGACTCGGCCCACTCGGCGAGAAGGTCCGCCTGCCGCTCGACCGTGTCCAGCAGGTCGGCGAGCCGGGCTGCGGTCGGTGACGCGGGCAGTTCGCAGCGGATCAGGGGTTGGCCGGTCGCGCTGCCGCATTCCTCGTCGTCAGGGTCGTCGGGTTCCCAGCGGCAGATCTCGATCTCCCAGGAGTCGGCGTCCTTGTTGCCGGGCTCCGGAGCGAGGACCAGCAGGTAGTAGCCGTTCGAATCGTACGGCTCGGTGAAGATGCTGAGGGGGGCGTAGTCCGCCTGACGGTCAGACAGGGCGCAGCCGAGGGGTGTCAGGCTGCTCCGGTTCGACCTCTGCAACGACCATGAGAGGGACGGGGGCCTCGACACCGGCAGTCTCCTCCGCCCGGCGGTGTCGACTCGAATCCTGCTGCGGCCAGGTGGGTATGCCGGCGCATCTGGAGCGCGGCGAACTCGGGGTCTCGATCGTTCTTCTCATCCTGCCCTACCGTCTGCGCGGCACGAGTCCGGCCTCGAAGGCGGTGATCGCCAGGTGGACGCGGTCCCGGGCTTCGAGCTTGGCGAACAGACGCGCGACATGCGTCTTCGCCGTCGCCGCGCTGATCACCAACCGCTCGGCGATCTCGGCGTTCGACAGCCCCTGTCCGACCAGTGCCAGCACCTCGCGCTCCCGGTCGGTGATCCCCGCGATGAGACTGGAGTCCGGTTCGGGGGCCGCGGGGCCGGACGTTGCGGCGAAGTCCGCGATGAGCCGTCGGGTCACGCTCGGCGCGATCAACGCGTCGCCGGCCGCCACCACGCGGATCGCGTCCAGGATGGCGTCCAGGGCCATGCTCTTGAGCAGGAATCCGCCGGCCCCGGCGCGCAGTGCGCCGTAGACGTACTCGTCGTCGTCGAAGGTCGTCAGCACCAGCACCTTGGGCGGGTCCGGCTCGGCGGTGGCCTGCCGGGTCGCCTCGATCCCGTCCATGCCCGGCATCCGGATGTCCATCACCACGACGTCCGGCCGCAGTTCACGCACCAGGCGCACCGCCTCGCGGCCGTTGCCGGCCTGGCCGACCACCTCCAGGTCGTCGGTGTCGCCGATCAGGATCGCGAGCCCGACCAGCATCAGCGGCTGGTCATCGACCAGTAGCACCCGCACGCTCATGCCGGGAGCCTCGCAGCCACCCGGAATCCGCCCTCCGGTCGCCGGCCCGCGCTGAACTGGCCGGACAGCAACGTGACCCGCTCGCGCATGCCGAGCAGGCCGAAGCCGCTGCCGCCGGTCGCCGCCGGGGGCCTCGGACGGCCGGGCCCGCCGTTCCCGTCGTCCCCGTCGTCCATCACCTCGATCGTCACGCCTGTCGGCTCGTAACCGACCGCGACCCGGCAGGTCCGCGCACCGGAGTGCCGCACCACGTTCGTCACCGACTCCTGGACGATCCGGAACGCCGACAGCTCGATCTCCGGCGGCAGCGGACGCTGCTCGCCCCGCCAGGTCACGTGGACCCGCACCCCGGCGTCGGCCGTGCGTTCGGCGAGCCGCGGGACGTCCGCCAGGCTGCCGCCCGGTGCCAGCGGAGCGGCCTGCGGCGTGGCGTCGTCGGGCTCGGCGCGGCGTAGTGCTCCGAGCATGCGCTGCAGCCCGAGCAGCGTCTCCCGGCTGGTGGTCTCGATGCCGGTCAGTGCCTGCCGCGTCTGCTCGGGTTTGGTCTCCACGACGCGCGCCGCCGCTCCCGACAGCACCGTGATGATCCCGATGCTGTGCGCGACGCTGTCGTGCAGTTCGCGGGCGATCCGCAGCCGCTCGGCCATGACGATGCGGGCAGCGGTCTGCTCGTGCAGGGCTTCGAGGTACTCGCGGCGTTTGCGGTACACGCCGCCGAAGACCCACGCGACCGCGAACACGAACGCGAGCTGCCCGGCCCGCGGGGCCGCGTCGCCGACGGATTCCCTGTGGTAGCCGAGGGTGCGCTCGGCGAACACGGTCGCGACGGCCGCGGCGGAGCCGACGGCGCCAGCCGTCGGCCGCCGGGCGGCGAGGTGTCCGGCCAGGACCAGGAGCAGGAGGAGCACGATCCAGGGGTTCGCGCCGAAGAGGTCACCGAGGGCTGCTTCGCCCAGGACCACCGTGAAGACCGTAGCGGGCAGCCGGCGCACCAGCAGGACCGGAAGGGCGAGCACGACGCAGAGACCGATCATCTGGTCGGGCCCGAGGTCGGGGAACCGGAACAGGCCGCCGGAGCGCCGGAGCTGACCGAGCGGCATCGTCCAGAAGAGCATCAGCGAGTAGAAGCCGGCGGCGGCCAGCAGCACGGCCCGCGACGTCAGCCAGGTCACGGGTTTCGATGTCGAGAAACGCTGGAGCAGCTCTTCCATACGGAGATCGTATGGATCGGCGTCGGCTCCGCGCGTCGTCCCGGGGGTGTACGCGGGGTACGCCGCCGGGCCGATGGCCTGGGGGAGGTGACATCCGCCGGCCGACGCGGTGGATCATGGTCCGTTCCTAGGTTCGTGGCCATGACGAATGAGCCGATGATCGATCTCCGGGCCGCGACGAAGAAGTACGATGACGGCCCGCCCGCGCTGGCCGGGGTGACCTTGTCCGTGGCGGCTGGTGACTGCGTGGCGATCCTCGGCCATTCCGGCAGCGGCAAGTCGACGCTGCTGAACCTGATCGCCGGTCTGGACAAGCCTTCCAGCGGCACCGTGACCGTCAACGGAACCCGGGTCGACCAGCTCGGCGAGGCCGGTTCGGCGAAGTACCGGCGGGCTTCCATCGGCATGATCTTCCAGTTCTTCAACCTGCTCGACGACCTGACGGTGCTGGACAACGTGATGGTTCCGGCGCAGTTGGCCGGGATGGGCAAGGGCGAGGTGAAGCGGCGGGCGATCGAGTTGCTCGCCTCGCTGGGTATCGACCGGCACGCCAAGGCCTACCCGCAGCGGCTGTCCGGCGGTCAGCGGCAGCGGGTGGCGGTGGCCAGGGCCCTGATGAACCGTCCGGCTTTGCTGCTGGCCGACGAGCCGACCGGCGCGCTGGACTCGCAATCGGCCGAGGACGTGCGCCGGCTGCTGCTGGAGCTGAACGCCGAGGGCCAGACCGTCCTGCTGGTGACGCACGACGTCCAGCTGGCCGCGAACACCGCGCGGCGCACGATCGAGCTGGTGGACGGTGCCGTGGCCCGGGACGTGGTCGACGCGGTCAGCGGCGCCACCTCCACCAGCTCGGCGGGAGCGGTCCGATGACGGGGCTCCCCGCGCTGGCGTCCCAGCGCCTGTGCGAGGCTTCCTTCCGGGCCGTGGCCCGTCTGCTGCCGGCGGGAGCGGGCCGATGAGCGCCCTGGGTAGGGTCGTGCGCTCCGGCGTCGGCCGGCGTCGTGTGCAGTCCCTCGTGATGGGTCTGACGACGTTCGCGGCCGTCACCTCCTGTGTGCTCTCGCTCGGTCTGCTGGCCGTCGTGCAGGCTCCGTTCGAGCACGCCTTCAAGGCCCGGAACGGCGCGCACCTGTCGGTCCGGTTCGACGGCTCGAAGGCCACTGCCGTGCAGGCCGCCGCCACCGCGCACGCCGCCGGCGTCACCGGGGCGTCCGGGCCGTACCCGGTCACCGCCGCTCTGAACACGACCTACGGCACGGACTGCACCGCGAACATCGTCCCGGGCATGCCGCTGGCCGGTCGCGCCAACGAGCCGGTCGTCGCCACCACCCGACCCGACCTGGCCGCCACCTCCGGTCTGGATCAGCTGGCCCTGGTCCAGGGCAGGTGGCCGACCACCGCGAACGAGATCGTCCTGTTCTCATGGATCCGTAGCTGCCCAGAGGGTTCCGTGGTGTTCGACTCGCTGCCGGGCAAGCCCTCGTTCAAGGTCGTCGGCCTGGCGAACTCGCTGACCAGGACCGCGACCGGCTTCCTCACCGGCGAAGGCTTCGCGCGGCTGACCGCCGCCGGTGCCAAGACCGATGAGCAGATGCTCTACCGGTTCGCCAAGTCCGGGACCGACGCCGACCTCACCACGGACAAGCAGGCGATCGCCGCCGTCGCGCCGGCCGGCTCAGTCGAGAGCGGACAGTCCTACCTGGCCGTGGAGAAGCAGGTCGTCGGCAGCGCGAAGTCCTTCGTGCCGTTCCTGGTCGTCTTCGGCGTCCTCGGTCTGTTCCTGTCGGTGCTGATCATCGCGATCGTGGTCAGCGGCGCGGTGGTCTCGGGAATCCGGCGCATCGGGATCCTGAAGTCGCTCGGCTTCACCCCCGGGCAGGTGGCCCGCGCCTACGCCGCACAAGCCCTGGTCCCGGCGGCGATCGGCGTGGCGGGCGGCACGCTGTTCGGCAACGTGCTGGCCGTTCCGGTCCTGGGCAGAGCCGGCAAGGATCTCGGTGCCGCGGACACCGGCCTGCCGGTGTGGGTCAGCCTCGTCGTGCCGATCGGGACCTTGGTCATCGTCGGTGTCACCGCGCTCGTCCCGGCAGTTCGGGCCGGCCGGATGCCGGCGGTGCAGACCCTGGTCGTCGGCCGCGCGCCCAAGGCCAAGCGCGGCCGAGGCGCGCAGCGCCTGGCGAGCAGGCTGCCGCTGCCCCGGCCGATGTCGCTGGGGCTGGCCCAGCCGTTCGCCAAGCCGGCCCGGGCCGTGCTGGTCGGCGCCGCGGTGCTGTTCGGCGCGGTCGGCGTCACCTTCGCGGTGGGGTTGGAGACCGCGTTCACCAAGTACACGGCCACGGATACCGCCGGCTTCAACGCCGCGTCGGTGATCGTGGTGCCCGCCGGCGTGCCCGCCGGCTTCCGCTCCCCTGGCGGCGGCCCTGCCAATCCCCACCTGGACTCCACCAAGGTGGCCGCCGCGATCGCTTCGGTCCCGGGCACGAAGGCCGCGTTCGGCTGGGGCAACAGTGGCGCGACCGTGATCGGCGCGCCGAACGGGGACCTGACGATTGTGGACACCACCACCGGCGACCTGTCCTGGACGAATCTGGCTCTGCTGCAAGGCCGTTGGTACCAGAACCCCGGTGAAGCCGTGGTCAACGACCACTTGGCCTCGGCGGCCGGGATGCACGTCGGCGACACCCTCACCGTGAGGCAGGACGACAAGCGACTGCCGCTGCGGATCGTCGGCGTCGACTTCGACGGCAGCAGCAGCGGGGTCGTGATGACCGACAATGCCACGTTCACCGCTGCCGGTCTGACGCCGTACATCACCCAGTTCAACGTCAAGCTGGCCGACAACACGAGCGGCTCGGACTGGTCCCGCTCGGCTGCCCCCGCGCTGACCCCGCTGCACGCCGAGGCCACCCCGAACATCACGTACCCGAACCCCACGGTGCTCATCATGAGCGCCCTGGTGGCCACCCTCACGCTGATGATGGTCGCGGTCGCCGGGCTCGGCGTGCTGAACACCGTGGTGCAGGACACCCGGGAACGGATCCACGACCTGGGGATCTTCAAGGCCCTCGGGATGACGCCCAAGCAGACCATCGCGATGGTGCTGACCTCGGTGAGCCTCACCGGCCTGATCGCCGGGCTGATCGGGGTCCCGATCGGGATGGCGGTGGAGAACGCGACGATGACCCGGATGGTGAGCGCGATCGGCAGGAACCTGCCGTCGAGCGTGACCCACGTCTACACCGCCTGGACACTGCTCCCGCTGCTGGCCGGCGGGATCGCGATCGCCCTGCTCGGGGCACTGCTGCCGGCCGGCTGGGCGGCGCGATCCCGGACCGCCACCGCGCTGCGGACCGAGTAGAGCCGGTCGCTCGTAGCACTGATGTTTCTCCGCCTTGATCGGCGGTCGGGGCCCGGGGGACCTTGACACGACCTTGACACATTTACAGTCAAGGCCCTCGGGCCCTCCTCCGGTGCTTGGGCCGGAGAGCCGGCGTACGCCGTCGGCGCCTTGATGAGCTGGCGGTATCTCTGCGTGGGCGCGTGGGTGGTCAGGGCTTTGATCACGCGGTGTTCCGGTCCGATGGGGTCGGGGCGGCCGGGAGGGGAGAGCGGGGGCCGCATGGCGGGTGCCAGGCGCCGTTCGCGGCCGGTGGCCCGGGCCCGGACGACCGCGGACGCGCAGTCGCGCAGGAGCTCGTCGGAGGACGTCGAGCCAGGCCGTGGGGATCTCCTGGGGGATGTTCTCGGCCCGGTAGTCCCGGCGGCCGAGGGGCAGCAGCGACCTGCTGTTCAGCCGATCGGGCAAGGACGTCTGCGGGAGGCGCCGGTTGAGAGCGCGCGTGGCCTCGGTGCTGACCGTCGTTGAGCAGGTCGGCAGCTGGTTCCTCCAGGTCTTGCCCCAGCGGGGGTGTCGGCGGTTAGGGATGTGCGCCAGCAGGTCGGCGGGCCGGGCCCGGAAGGCGTCGGGCTCCAGTTGGAGGCAGCGGTTGGTGGTGGCTGTATGGTCCGTGAGGCCTCTTCCCGGGACGGAAGCGGGCGTCCTGTGTCGCGGCGCTCGTGACGGTGCCGATCAGGGCCCGACCGTGGTCGTCCTCCACGGTGGTCCGCCGTAGCGGCGCGTCGCAGTTCGCGCCGGGTGCTCGGTGTGCGCGCCGGGAAACGCTGTCGCGGATGTCGGTGGTTCGTGCAAGTGTTCTCCCTGCTCACCCATGATCTGACGGAGTAGACGTGACGATCCGCCGTACCACCCTGATCACCGCTGCCGCGCTGCTTAGCCTGTCCGCCGTGGCGGCCTGCGGCGACGGCGACGCGCAGTCGGCTCCGGCCGCCGGCAGCACCCCGGCCACGCCGGCCGCGAGTGCGAGCAGCACTCCGAGCGCGACCGCGACTGCGGGGGCCTCCACGCCCACCGCGACCACCACGCCGACCCCGACCGCGACCGCCACGGGCGCGCCGGTCGACGCGTCCGGCGCGTTCGACCCCGCGGTGGCGCTGGCCAATGCGGACCGGACGCCGTATGCCGCCACCGAGACCATGAAGACGACCGCGACGGCGGACGGCCAGGGGTCCGTGATCGCGGGTACCGGCCGGGTCAACTTCAACACCCCGACCCGTGAAGGCCGGAGCGAGACGAAGATGACACTCGGCGACAGCGACGAGCCGATGCTCTGGATGGAGGTGATCAACACGGGAACGGCTATCTACACGCGCGACAAGACCAAGCCCGGAAGCACCTGGAGCCCGACGGACACCGACAGCGACGACCGGGTCGACGACGCCACCGTCTACGCCAAGGCGCTCGCTGCGGCCGGCCCCGCCGCCCGTAAGGGGATGGAGCAGAAGAACGGCACCCCGGCCTACCATCTTGCCTCTCGCCTGACGGCCGCCCAGATCAAGGACA